>JAFEFF010000172.1 GCA_018240745.1 Pseudomonadota bacterium | reverse complement strand
GACAAGTTCATCGCCGAGCAGTTCGCCGAGGTCTCGCCCGACGTGACGAGGATGATCACCTGCACCAACGCCGGGAAGTTCTACGGCCTGATCAACTGACGGCCAAGAGTAGAGATCGCCCCCTTCGAGACGGTATGTTGGAGGGCGAACAGCTCCCCCGACGGCGCGTGGCGATTACGCGCCGTTTTTGCGTCTCTCACTGACCACAAGAAGGCAACGCCGGCTCGCTCGACCTGGCGATCAGAGCGCCAGAAATTTGTCAGGGTCGATCCCCGCCTGCCGCAGGATCGCACGCAAGGTGCCCTCGGGCATATCTCCCGGATGATTGGGGATGGTCGTGAACTTGCCGGTCGCAGGATTCGCCCAGATCTCGTGGCTTCCCGCTGCTTGCCGTCTGAACTCGAAGCCGAGCTGCCGGAGGCGAGAGACGATCTCGCGATAGCGAAATCCCGAAAGTCGCCCCACTCCTTACTCGGCAGCGACGACCAGAGGATAGTCGAGAGAATCGCCGACAGCCGGCAGAGCTACGGCGTCAGGGTCGCCGCCGTGGGCTTCGATCAACTTGCGCGCTACGTCACGCGCAATCTCGAGCGTTTCGGTGATGGTGCGGCCTTGGGCAACCAGTCCCTGCACGTCGTCGCTCGTGGCGAGATAGACGCCTTCGGGCAGCTTCTCGATGTGAAGGCGAACGATGCGTTCCATGGTTCGAGTATCGCTCCGTGGACGGCGCCACTCAATCTCAGGAGAAAGCCTTGAAGGTGATGAGGGTGAAGGTGTCCTTCACGCCGGCCAGCGTCTGAATCCTGCTGGTGACGAAGTGGCCGATGTCGGTCTTCTCGTCGAGATAGCACTTCATCAGCAGGTCGTACTGGCCGGAGGTCGAATAGACCTCGGAAACGTGCTCGACGGCGACCGCCTCGTCGGCGACCTCGTAGGCCTTGCCGAGGTCGCACTTCACCATGACGAAGATGGTCTGCATGCCCTAGCGGCCCTTGGCGAGGAAAGCCGGCACGTGATCGCCGAGGCCGACCGGCGCCCGCTCGTCGCGGCTCCTGTCATGGCGATCGTGACGGCGCTCGCCGTGGGATTCGCGCTCGGGCCGGCGCTCGCGCTGCGGCCGCTCGGCGCGCTCCTTGCGCGGCTCGGCGTGACTCTGCTGCTCGCCGCGATGCTGCCTCGGCTCACGATGTTCACGCGGTTCCCGGTGTTCGCGCGGCGCGTGATGCTCGCGGGCTTCGCGCGGCTCCCTCGGTTCGCGGTGTTCGCGCGGCTCGCGATGTCCGCGCTTCTCGCCGCGCGGCTTGTCGCTGCCCGGACGCGCGGTGCGACCGCCGCGACCGCGGCCACGACGGCGCCGGCCGTCGGATTCCTCGAAGGCCACCGATTCCATGCCCGGCACCTCGACCCGCGGGATCGATGCGCCGATCAGCTTCTCGATCGCCTCGACCAGCGCGCCTTCGTCGGGCGACGCCAGGGTGAAGGAGTGGCCGGTCTTGCCGGCGCGGCCTGTACGGCCAATGCGGTGGACATAGTCCTCCGGCGAATAGGGCACGTCGAAATTGAAGACGTGGCTCATGTCGACGATGTCGAGCCCACGCGCGGCGACGTCGGAGGCGACCAGGATCTGGATCTCGCCCTGCTTGAACTTCTCCAGCGTCTCCATGCGCGCCGGCTGGCTCATGTCGCCGTGCAGGGCGCCGGCATTGAAGCCGTGCTTCTTCAGCGAGCCCTGCAGGATCGCCACGTCCTTCTTGCGGTTGCAGAAGACGATCGCGTTCTTGATGTCCTGCTCACGGATCAGCCGGCGCAGCGCCTCGCGCTTCTCCTCCTCCGGCACGACCGCGAGGCCCTGCACGATCGTCGATGAGGTCGAGGCCGGCGGCGTGACACTCACTTCCTTCGGATTGCTCAGGAACCGGTCGGCCAGCCGCTTGATCTCGGGCGGCATCGTGGCCGAGAAGAACAGCGTCTGGCGGAGCGGCGGCAACAGGGAGACGATCCGTTCGACGTCGGGGATGAACCCCATATCGAGCATGCGATCGGCTTCGTCGATCACCAGCACCTTGACGTCGTTCAGCAGCACCTTGCCGCGCTCGAAGTGGTCGAGCAGCCGGCCGGGCGTCGCGATCAGCACATCGACGCCCTTCTCGAGCGCGCGCTCCTGGTCCTCGAAGCTCACGCCGCCGATCAGCAGCGCCATGTTCAGCTTGTTGTACTTGCCGTACATGTCGAAGTTCTCGGCGACCTGGGCGGCAAGCTCGCGCGTCGGCTCCAGGATCAGCGAGCGCGGCATGCGCATTTTTCCGCGGCTGCCGGCCAGAATGTCGATCATCGGCAGCACGAAGGAGGCGGTCTTGCCGGTGCCCGTCTGGGCGCATCCGAGAACGTCTCGACCCATCAGCACGATGGGGATGGCCTTTTCCTGGATCGGGGTGGGCTGCGTATAGCCCTTCTCAGCGACTGCCTGCAATACCGGGGCGCTCAGCCCCAAACTCTCAAAACTCATTTAATTTCCGTTACTTAGCCCACATCCGATGGGCCGTCGGGGGCGGTCCTCAAAGGCTCAAGCGAGCGAGCCGGACCGCTGACGGAGCCTGATATGAGGCTTCGCCCTTGCCAAGTCAATGCAGCCGCCATGCGCAGCGGCGTCGCGGATAACCCGGCAATCCGCGACAAAGGAGCGCCAAATGGCAGCGCTCATCACGAGCGGTTGCGTGAAGGCGCGCCACCACCCCGCTTGGGCTCAGGCCTTCAGCTCGACCTCGATGAAGACGAACTCGAAGCTGTTGGGATTGATGACATCGTGCTCCACGCCGGTCTGGCGCGCATAGGAGACGCCGGACCGCAGCGGCGCGGGCACCGTCGCCTTTCCGTCGAAGATGTGCAGGTCGCCGGTCGTGATCGGCACCACGACATAGTCGTGCATGTGCTTGTGCCAGCCGGTGTGACCGCCTGGCGGGAAGCGCCATTCGGTCACGATCACCCGGTCGTTCTCCAGTTGGACGGTGGGTTTTGCCAGCGGGCGCGCCTTGTCGTTCATGCGAGGAAGCTAGCGGCCGCCGCGTGCTTTGTCAGCGGACACGACGGCGCGCGGTGAAACCTCGGGCGCCAAACGTGTTAGGCTTGGGTCCGCAACGGGAGCAAGCGATGGGCCGCCCTCCTCTTAGACCCGCGACGATCGCCACGTGGAACCGCAACCCCGCCGACGAAGAGGCGATGGGCGCCGCCCATGCGCCGATCTGGCGGCGTATGGTCGACGTCTCGGTGCCGCACGATCTCAGCGCCTCGACAGTGCTGGACTATGGCTGCAACCAGGGTGGCTTCCTGCGGCTGCTCTACGACAATCACCCATTCAAGGCGGCGGTCGGCATCGACATCGCCCGCGAATCGGTAGCGCGCGCCGAGCTCCTGAAGGGCCACCGCCCGATCCAGTACAGGGTCGCCGACCAGGCGGCCACGCTCGGCCAGACCTTCGACTTCGCCTTCAGCCACGAGGTGATCTACCTGCTGCCCGATGTCGCCGAGCACGCCCGCGACATCAGGCAGGTGCTGCGGCCAGGCGGCACCTACATCGCCGCCATGGGCTGTCACACGGACTCGAGCCTGTGGCCGCTCTGGCGCAAGCTGATCGCCGAAACCTCGTCGATCCCGATCTACGACCATTCGCTTGAGGACGTGTCGAAGGCCTTCACGGACGCGGGCTTCGGCGTCGCCGTGCGGCCGCTCTCGCTCGACGCCTTCATGCAGGTGACGACCGGCAGCGCCTATTTCCCGAAGGTCACCGACCAGCTGCGCTACTACACCACCGACAAGGTGCTGTTCAGGTTCGTTCGCCAGCGTTGAATTACGTCAGGCATCCGGTTCCGAATCCCACCGGCCTGGGATGGCTAAAATGTTGGCCCGCGTGCATTTCACGCGATTCGTCCCAGATCTTGCGCCACACCCCCGTTGGGACGATGGTCGAATCGGCGGGACGCGGGACGAATTATCCACCGTGGCTTTCGTGCCACAGGTCGGAAAATTTCCGCGCTCTTTCCCCTCGAAACTGAGCGCCGTTCAGATTTGTTCGCCAGCCTCGAACACGGGATAGCCGTGCGCGTCGGTCTCGCGGCCGATGTAGGTCGTGACGCGCTCTGAATTGGCGTGGATGCCCAGCAGGCGCATCGGCTTGTCGCCGACCACGCGGAATGTGTGCGGCGTCTCCGGTGGCACGGCGACGCAATCGCCGGCCTTCAATCGATGCGGCGTCTCCTCCTCGCCCTGCAGCCACACATCGGCCTCGCCCTCGATGATGAACAGCAGCTCCGTGTAGGGATGCCAGTGCATCGTCGCCTGATAACCGGGGTTGGCGGTCTGGATGCCGGTGCGCACCGGCGTGTCGCCGTCGGCGACCAGCGGGTGATAGAAGGACAGCGGCCCGAACTCGACTCGCGAGGCGTCCGCCAGCTTGGCGATCTTGAGCGGATGGGAGGCAGCCATCGTGGAACTCCCTGTGGGAAGCAGCACGATACACGCCGAAGGCCGTTCACTCCAGTGAGGCGCCTCTTCATGCTCATGCGGACCGCGGGCCTCCAGGCCCGCTCATGAGCGGAGCTGGAGCTCCGCTGTCCGAAGACTATGACTGGCTGCTAGCGCTTACCTAGCTTCCGCAGGGCGCGGTCGACCCAGAGGACGGCGACCTTCTCCTGCACGCTGTTCTGGCGCAGCCGCTGGCGCAGGCAGGAGAAGTCGACGCGGTCGAGCTCCTGATCCTGGTTGAAGCAGGAGAAGACGACCGTCTCCTTGCCCGTCTCCGGGTCCTTGTGGAGCTGCAGGCACTGGGCGCAGATCTCCTTCATCATGCATTGCATGGGGGAGTTGATCGAGCCGATGCCGCGATGGTCGGGCTTGAGAAAGGGCTTCAGCACCGAATGCCGCGCCAGCCGCACGGCGTTCATCATGCCGTCCGAGCCGATGGCGATCAGCCGGTCGGCGTCGTTGAACGGAATCGGCTGGTCGCCCAGCTCGCCCGCAGCGTACATCTGCATCGCCTCGACGATATTGGCGACTACCGCCTTGTCCCCGGGCCGTGACGGCTCGAAGCCCGGATCCTCGTCGCAACACCAGATGACGATGTCGGCCGCCGCCTCGATCTCCTCGACCTTGTAGCGGTCGATCACGCGCTTGTAGCCCGCGAAGTAGAGCACCTTGCTGCCGGCGCGGCGGAACGCCTGGCCGATCGAGAACAGCACCGCGTTGCCGAGCCCGCCGCCCGCCAGCACGACGGTCTCGCCCGGCTCGATCTCGGTCGGCGTGCCGGTCGGGCCCATGACGATCACCGGCTCGCCCGGCTCGAGCAACGCACAGAGGTCGGACGAGCCGCCCATCTCCAGCGTGATCAGCGACAGCAGGCCCTTCTCCTTGTCGACCCAGGCGCCGGTCAGCGCCAAGCCCTCCATGGTGAGCAGCGTGCCGTCGATCCTCTTCGAGCGCGCCTCGTAGTTCTGCAGGCGATAGAACTGGCCGGGCTCGAAGTTGCGCGCCGCCGCCGGCGCCTCGACCACGACCTCGACGATGGTGGGCGTCAGGCGATCGACGCGAATGACCCGCGCGCGCCACGCCCTGTTGGCCTCCGCGAGGATCTGCTGCGGTGACTTCGCGGCCGCCGGCAGCGCCGCCATGGTGCGGGTCAATACCGGATAGCCCTGCTTGGCGCCGCCCATCGCCTTCACCACGTTGCCGGCGAACGATGGATGGAGGTCGCCGAAGAACGACATGAAGCGACCGTCGGCGTGGCGATACATCAGCACGCGCACTTCGTCGGGCTTGCAGACCCGCTCCGGCGTGGCCGGCTCGCCGTTCTCGTCGAGCGCGCGGAAGTACTTGCCATCGATGAAGGCATGCGTCGCATCCTCGCGCGCCAGCACCGTGTTGGGTTGCGTGCCGGCCGCGACCAGGATGGTGCGCGCCGGAAGCGTCGCCTCGATCTTCTCGCCGCCTTGCTGACCCGAGACCCTGAGCGCCTTGGCGGCACCATAGCCATCGACCTCGACCGCGACCGGCGACAGGCCTTCGGCGAAGCGGATGTCCTCCTCCAGCGCCTTGTACACTTCCTCGTGGTTCAGCGTGTAGGACGGCGAATCGATCAGCCGGCGGCGATAGGCGATGGTCACGCCGCCCCAGCCGTTCACCAGCTTCTCGATCGCAGGCTCGCGATTCTCGCGCGCCGCGGCGGCCCGCTCCTCGCGGATCGCCTTGGCGTGGGTGATGAATTCCTCGGCGATCTCGCGCTCCTCGTCGCTCCAGACCGGCTTCCTGTCGAGCGCCTCGTAGCGCGACAGGAACTTCTCCACCTGCAGCGGATAGTAGGCGAGCGACTCGGTCGCGGTATCGATCGCGGTCAGGCCACCGCCGACCACCACCACCGGCAGGCGGATCTGCAGGTTGGCGATCGAGTCCTTCTTTGCCGCTCCGGTGAGCTGCAGCGCCATCAGGAAGTCCGACGCCGCGCGCACGCCGCGGGCGAGGCCGTTGGGCATGTCGAGCACGGTCGGCTTGCCCGCGCCGGCGCATAGCGCCACGTGGTCGAAGCCCATCGCGAAGGCGTCCTCGACCGTGACCGTGCCGCCGAAACGCACGCCGCCGAACATCGAGAACTGCGACCGCCGCTCCAGCAGCAGCCTCACCAGCTTCAGGTAGTTCTTGTCCCAGCGCACGGTGATGCCGTACTCGGCGACGCCGCCGAAGCCCGCCATCGCCCGGTCACCGAGATCCTCGCGCAGGGTCGCGATCTCCTTCACCGCGGCGAACGGCACGCGCGCACCGTCGGCCTCGACGCCCGACTGCGTCGCCGGCAGCGGTTCGATCTTGAGGCCGTCGACGCCGACCACGGCGTGGCCGTCGTTCATCAGGTGATGCGCCAGATTGAATCCGGCGGGACCGAGGCCGACGACCAGCACGGTGCGGCCGGTCGGCGGACGCGGGATCGGCCGGCGCAGGTTGAGCGGATTCCAGCGCGTCAGCAGCGAATAGATCTCGAAGCCCCACGGCAGGCCGAGCACGTCCTTGAGCGTGCGGGTCTCGATCTGCGGGATGTCGACCGGTTCCTGCTTCTGGTAGATGCAGGCCTTCATGCAGTCGTTGCAGATGCGGTGACCCGTCGCCGCCACCAGCGGATTGTCGACTGCGACCATCGCCAGCGCGCCGATCGAGAAGCCCTCGCTCTTGAGGAGATTCATCTCCGAGATCTTTTCCTCGAGCGGGCAGCCCGCGAGGGTCACGCCGAACGGCGACTTCTGGAACTGGCCGGTCTTGCGGTCGCGCAGCCCCTTCGAGCAGCTGTCCTTGCCCTGGTTGTGGCACCAGATGCAGTAGAAGGTGTGATCGAGCGCGCGGACGAGGTCGTAGCCCGGATCGGTCAGCCCGAAGCCGTCGCGATGGCGCAGCAGCGGCCGCGGCAGCTTCATGCGCGTGACGCCGTCGACCACCTCGGTCTCGATCGGCACGAGGTGCTCGAAGTCGAGGCGGTGCGGCACCTTGAACAACGGTCCGTTGCGATGGCGCTTGCGGCCTTCGGGATTGTGCAGCGCCCAGGCGGCGTAGCGCGTCAGCCTCTCGAGCTGGGGCGTCGGCGTCTCGACCTTGAACTCCGCGCCGATCAGCTCGCGCACCCGGAGCGCGAAGGCGAGCTCCCAGGCTTCGAGGTCGTCCTCGATCTTCACCGGCAGTTCGACGCACGGCCTGTCGAGCGCCGCCGCGTCCGCAGCCTTGATCGCCCGCGTGACATAGCGCTGCACGAACAGCCGCTTGCAGTCGTAGAGCGGCGCGAGCTTCACGTGCACCGCACGCAGCGAGGCGGCCTCCGCGCTCACGCCGAACAGGCCGCCGACGAAATCCTCGAGCGGGCGCGCCAGCTCGATCAGCAGGTTCGCCTCGTCCTTGACCGCGAGCTTCTCGGGCGCGGCACGCGCCGCCATCAGCCGCGCATGCACCTCGACATTCGCGTCCTTCAGCCACGCCACGAACACCGCATCGAGCCGTGCGAGGCCGTCGCGGTCGTAAAGGTCGTGGAAGCAGAGTCCGTAGCCAAGCGCCGGCGCGTTCATTGTCGGGATATCCGGATGGCGTGAGGGGTGATTCGTTCGTACACGAACCGATTAGCGAAGGCGACGGCTGCGCGCAAGAAGACGCTTCTTCGCGACATTAAGGATGCTGACGAGGGCATTGGCTTCGCGCATGGTCCGCCGCGCATGCAACCCGCCTCCGCCTCGATTCGCAACTGGCTGATCGTCGTGGCCGCCATGATTTTTTTCATGATCGTGCTCGGCGCGCTCACGCGTCTCACCGAGTCGGGTTTGTCGATGGTCGAATGGCGGCCGATCACCGGCTGGCTGCCGCCGCTTTCCGATCAGGCATGGCAGGCGGAGTTGCACCGATATCTTTCCTCGCCGCAGGGCCGGCTGGTGAATCGTGGTTTCACCGTCCCCGAGTTTCAGCACATCTTTTGGCTGGAGTACCTGCATCGCCTGTGGGGTCGTCTGATCGGACTGGCGGTCGCGCTGCCGCTGCTGTGGTTCTGGCTGAGCGGCCGGCTCACGCGGCCATGGCAGGCGCGACTCTTTGCCCTGCTCGTGCTCGGCGGCCTGCAGGGCGCGCTCGGTTGGGCGATGGTCGCCTCGGGGCTGGTCGACCGGCCCTCGGTCAGTCACTACCGTCTCGCCGCTCACCTGCTGTTAGCCGTCGCGCTCTACGTCTACACCGTCTGGCTGGTGCTCGAGCTCGGCCACGGCCCGCGCCGCAATACGCCCAAAATTCGCCGTGAGGCGACCGGGCTGATCGCCTTCCTGCTTGTCGTCATGACTTTCGGCGCGCTGATGGCCGGCTTGCGCGCCGGCAGCTCGCACAACACCTTCCCGACCATGTCGGGCTACTGGATACCGCCTGGCCTGTTCGACCTCGAGCCGTGGTGGATCAATCCGTTCGAGAACGGCACGACCGTGCAGTTCATCCACCGCTGGATCGCCTTCCTGCTCGCGCTCGGCGTGCTGGCCATGGCGATCCGCACGCGCAAGCCGGAGACGCTGGCCGCGGGCGGCGTGGTGGTGCTGCAGTTCTCGCTCGGCGCCGCGACCATCGTCAGCGGCGTGGTTATCCCGATCGCCGCGGCCCACCAGGCGGGCGCCGTCCTGCTCCTGACAACCCTGCTCGTGGTGCGCCATCGCGCCGGCAAGTGAGTTGTCCACACAACATCAATGTATTGTGAGGCGATGACGCGCAACGCCTTGCGTCTCCTCCGCCCGGCACTCCTCGCCGCCGCCCTTGCCAGTACCGGTTCGGCGGTCGCCCAGAAGGCGCCTGCCGTCTCTGTCGCTGCCTCCGACAAGCCGGCCGACGTGGCGTGGAGCACCATGCCGATCGACGAGCTGCGCCAGCGGGCGCAGGCCAACGAAGTGCCGGCGATGGAGGAGTTCGGCCGCCGCCTGATCGCGGGCACTGGAGTACCGCGCGATCGGAAGATCGGCGTCGCCTGGGTCCAGCGCGCGGCCGATGCGGGCTCGCCGACGGCCGCCTTCAATGTCGGGGTGATGTACGACCGCGGCTTCGTGCTCGAGCGCGACGCCGAGAAGGCGGTCGAATGGTATCGCAAGGCCGTCGACGGCGGCGTGGCACCCGCCAAGCACAATCTCGCCCTGATGCTGCGCGAGGGCCGCGGCGCGCCCCAGGACGGCCCAAAGGCCGTCGAGCTGCTGCGCGAGGCGGCGCACCAGGGCATGACCGCATCGATGTATGCGCTCGGCGACATGTACGAGCGCGGCGGCGCGGTGCTGAAGGATCCGGCGGCGGCGCTCGCCTGGTTCGCGATCGCCAACGAGTGCGAGCTGCAGGCCAGTCACGGCAGCGAGACGCCGTTGGCCAAGGCAGCGCAGCAGCGCGGCGCGGCCTTGGAGCGCGTGATTACCGGCGCCGATCGCGAGCGCGCCGACACGATCGGCGAATCCGAGTACAAGCAGATCGTCGCGGCCCTGCAACCCAAGCCCGCGCCGTCCCATGCTCCGCCCCCGCCGGCTCGGGCGGCACCGCAAGCCGGCACTGCAGCCGGGTCGGCTTGGCCCAATGCGACCGTCGAGCAGGTTAAGCTGGTGCAGCAGGCGCTGATCGACCTGCAGCGCCTGCACGGCAAGGCCGACGGCATCGCCGGCCCGGCAACGCGGCTCGCGATCCGCGAATTCGAGAAGAGCGCGGGGTTGCGGTCGACCGGCGAGCCCTCGCGCGCGGTCTACCTTGCCCTCGTCAAGGCACGCGGCCAGCCCGACGCGATCAAGCCGCCCGACCCACCGCCGCCTCCGACATCGGCTGACATCGCGAAGCTCATGGAGGCCAAGCCTGCGAGCATCGATGACACTCCCTGGCCCGCCAAAGCGCCAGATCAGATTCGCGCGATCCAGCAGTTGCTGATCGACCTCAAGCTCCTGAACGGCGAGCCGACGGGCACGGTCGGACCGGCGACGCGGCGCGCGATCCTCGCCTACCAGAAGAATGCCGGCCTCAAGCAAACCGGCGAGCCGAGCCAGGCCCTGTTCGAATCGCTGAAAGCAGCACGCGCGAAGCCCGGCGGCTAACGATTCCGCCCCGTTCATGTAGGAGGGCTTCCTACCCGACCAGCCTGCCGGCGTGGTGCCACCATGAAGTCGGCAGATGCGCGGCGGCACGGTTGGCGAGCTCCACCGACTCGTAGAGCGCAAAGCACGTGGCGCCGCTGCCGCTCATGGCGGCATGCAAGGCGCGGTCGCTGTTGCGCAGGAACGCCAGGACCTCGGCAACGACAGGGCGGAGCGTGATCGCCGCCTCGGTGAGATCGTTGCCGCGTTCGGCGAGCGCCGCCGCGAAGCTCCCGAGATCGCTCCAGGGATGCAGCGGCCGCGATTCGAAGAATGCTCCGCGGCGCGCCTTGAAGACGTCGGGCGTCGGCAGCGCGACGCGCGGATTGACCAGCAGGATCGCGCACGATGGCAACAGCGGTGCGGGCTCCAGCCGCTCGCCGACGCCCGAGGCGAATGCGGCGCGGCCGGCAAGGCACATCGGCACGTCGGCGCCCAGCCGCGCCGCAAGCTCGAACAGCTCCTCGGCCGGCAGCGCGACGCGCCACAGGTCGATCAGCACCCGCAGCGTCGCCGCCGCATCGGCCGAGCCGCCGCCGAGGCCGGCCGCCACCGGGATGCGCTTGGTGAGCGTGAGCGCCACGCGCGGCGCCACATCCACACGATCGCCCAGCAGGCGCGCCGCCTTCAGCACCAGGTTGTTGTCGCCTTCTGCCGCGATCGCCGGTGCGAGCGGCCCGTCGACACTCAGCGTGAGCCGATCGGACGGCACGGCCTCGATCTCGTCAGCCAGGTCGGTGAAGGCGATCAGCGATTCCAGCAGATGATAGCCGTCGGCGCGGCGGCCGACGACATTGAGCCAGAGGTTGACCTTCGCCCGCGCCAGCAAGCGCGTCAGCCGCCCTGCTTCTTGTCGGCTGCCTTCTCGTAAACCGTCGGCTTGTCGTTGGCCGGGCTCAGCCCGTTGCTGACCTTGTCGAGCAGCACCGGGATGCGGTCCTTGTCGGGCTTCTGGTTGAGCGCGCGGTTCCATTCGAAGCGCGCCTCGCGGAAGCGGCCGACGTGCCAGTAGGCGTCGCCGAGATGCTCGACCACGGTGGCATCGTCACCCTTCTGCTCGCTCGCCCGCTCGCACCACTCGACCGCCTTGTCGAACTGGCCGAGCCGGTAATAGGCCCAGCCCACCGAATCGGTGATCGCGCCGTCGTCGGGCCGAAGCTCGGTGGCGCGCTTCAGCATCTTCATGCCGGCATCGAGGTTGATGCCCTGGTCGATCCAGCTGTAGCCGAGGTAGTTCAGCACGTAGGGCTGCTCGGGCGAGAGCTCGAGCGCCTTCTTCATGTCGGCCTCGGCCTTGCCCCACTGCTTGGTCCGCTCCTCGACGATGCCGCGGCCGAAGAAGATCGGCCAATGGCGCTCCTCGACCTTCTTGATGCGGCCGATCGCGGTGTCGTAGGCGGTGACCGCCTCGGCGTATTTCTCCTTGTTGCGCAGCAGCTCGGCCAGGGTGAGCGCGGCATCGACCCGGTCGGGCTTCTCGGCGACCATCACCTTGAGCTTCTTCACCGCCTCGTCGAAGCGGTCCTCCTGCGCGTCGAGCGAGGCTGCGCGCAGGCGCGCCTGCCAGGACAGCGGCGAGGTCGCGACGACCTTGGCGTAGGCGGCCATCGCCTTGTTCGGCTGCCCCCACTGCTCGTAGAGGCCGGCGATGGTGAGCCAGGCGAAGTCGTGGTCCGGCTTCAGGGCAACGGCGAGGTTCTCGAAGATCAGCGCGAGGTCGCCGCGTGCATTGCGCGGATCGGCGTTCAGGGCGCTGCCGATCTCGA
Source organism: Pseudomonadota bacterium (assembly GCA_018240745.1). Classification (GTDB taxonomy): domain Bacteria; phylum Pseudomonadota; class Alphaproteobacteria; order Reyranellales; family Reyranellaceae; genus Reyranella. The sequence continues at coordinate 108,688 of JAFEFF010000172.1, read as the reverse complement.
ACATGATCTCGCCGATGCCGGAGGCGGCCGAGGGCGGTCTGGGCATCGGTGCGCTGGGCGCCAGCAGCCCGTCCATCACGACGGTGTCGCCATACTTGTCGCCGAATGTCTTGAGGATCGCGCGCGCGTCGCCATCCTTGCCGAGCCGGCGCAGGCCCTCGGCCGAGCTCAGCACCACGCGCAACGACGAGGGATCGAGGCTGACGGCACGGCGGTACTTGGCCTCGGCCGCCGCCCTGTCGCCCGCCATCTCGTCGATCTGCGCGTCGATCACGATGACCGGCGCCTGGTTGCTGGCGTCGCCGGACTTCAGCTTGGCGAGCGCGGCCCGCGCGGCGGCGAAGTCCTTCTGGCCGGCCCGCAGCCAGGCGACGACGAAGTCGCGCAGCGGCCCGAGCTGGTTCTCACCGCCGATCTTGCCGATCTGCTGCTCGGCGCCATGGTAGTCGCCGCGTTTGATCTGCTGGATCGCCACAACGAGGTTGAGCAGCCCATCCTTCGGCTTGGCGGTGAGGAGCTGCGGCGCGAGCTGGGCGGCCTGCTCGATGCGGCCGGCATAGAGGCGCAGGCGGAAGGTGTCGTAGGCGAGCTCGAGGTCGCCGGGCGCCTGCGCCAGCGCCATATCGAACTGGTCGGCGCCAGTGTCGTAGTCATGGTCCTGCTCGGCGACGCGGCCCGCCAGATAGTGGCCGCTGAGCGGGATCGCCATGGCGACCTGCCGGACCGCGGGCGCCTGCCGCTGCTTGTGTTGCGGTGCGTTGCCCGGCTGCGCGGCGAGCGGCAGGGGAAGCAAGAGCGCCGCCGACAGCAGCGCGAGGGGAATGGGACGCATGGGGGCTGTGGTCACATGTTGGGGTAGTTGGGCCCGCCGCCGCCCTCCGGCACTGTCCAGTCGATGTTCTGCGCGGGATCCTTGATGTCACACGTCTTGCAATGCACGCAGTTCTGAGCGTTGATCTGGAAGCGCGGCTGGCCGTTGTCGGAGGTGACGACTTCGTAAACGCCAGCGGGACAATAACGCTGCGCAGGCTCGGCATAGAGCGGCAAATTGACCGCGATCGGGATCGACGGGTCGCGCAGCTTCAGGTGAATGGGCTGGTCTTCCTCGTGATTGGTGTTCGACAGGAACACCGAGGAGAGCTTGTCGAACGACACCACGCCGTCGGGCTTGGGGTATTGGATCGGCTGGAATTCGGCCGCCGGGCGCAGGGTTTCATGATCGGCCTTCTTGTGCCGGAAGGTCCACGGCAGGCGGATGCCGAGGTCGTGGCACCACATGTCGAAGCCGCCGTAGATCGTGCCGAGCCAGGTCCCCCACCTCAGCGCCGGCTTGACGTTGCGCACCTTGTCGAGGTCCTTCCACACCCACGACGACTTGACCGCCGCCGGATAGGAGGTGAGCTCGTCGCCGCCGGTCTTGCCGGCGACCAGCGCCTCGAACGCGGCCTCGGCGCCGAGCATGCCGGTCTTGATCGCGTTGTGGCTGCCCTTGATGCGCGGCACGTTCACGAAACCGGCGGAGCAGCCGATCAGCGCGCCGCCCGGGAAGGTGAGCTTGGGCACCGACTGCACGCCGCCCTCGTTGATGGCGCGCGAGCCGTAGACCAGCCGCTTGCCGCCCTTGAGGTACTTCGCGACATCGGGATGGGTCTTGAAGCGCTGGAACTCGTCGAACGGCGAGACGTACGGGTTCTCGTAGTTGAGATGCACGACCAGGCCGATGGCGACCAGGTTGTCGCCGAAGTGGTACATGAAGGAGCCGCCCTGGCTGCCGGTCTCCGACAAGGGCCAGCCCTGGGTATGCACCACCAGGCCCTTCTTGAAGGCCTCGGGCGCGACCTGCCACAGCTCCTTGATGCCGATGCCGAACTTCTGCGGGTCGACGCCGGCGCGCAGGTCGAACTTGGCGAACAGCATCTTCGACAGCGAGCCGCGCGCGCCCTCGGCGATCAGCGTGTACTTGGCATGCAGCTCCATGCCCTCGGTGTAGGTGTCCTTGTGATGGCCGTCGCGGGCGACGCCCATGTCGCCGGTGGCGACGCCCTTCACCGAGCCGTCCTCGTTGTACAGCACCTCGGCGGCGGCGAAGCCGGGATAGATCTCGACGCCGAGCGCCTCGGCCTGAGTCGCGAGCCAGCGGCAGACGTCGCCGAGGCTGACGATGTAGTTGCCGTGATTGTTCATCAGCGGCGGCATGGCGAAGTTGGGGAAGCGGAACGAGCCGGTCTTGCTCAGCCACAGGAACTGGTCGTCCGTGACATGGGTCTCGATCGGCGCACCCTTCTCCTTCCAGTCGGGAATCAGCTCGTCGAGGGCGATCGGGTCTATCACGGCGCCCGACAGGATGTGCGCGCCGATCTCCGAGCCCTTCTCGAGCAGGCAGACGGAAACCTCATGGTCGCGCTCGGCCGCGAGCTGCTTGAGGCGGATCGCCGCCGCCAGCCCGGCCGGGCCGCCGCCGACGATCACCACGTCGTATTCCATCGCCTCGCGTGCCATTCGCCTTCTCGCCTTGCCAAATCCTCAACTGTAAATAGCCTGTCGGGTGCCGGATCGCCACCGGCCGGGAAAGGAAGAATCGCCGTGCCTGCACTCACCGATATCGAAAGCAAGCTCTTCTCGACAAAAGATTTTCGGCTGGAAAATGGTGAAACCCTGCCGGTGCTGGAGCTCGCCTACGAGAGTTACGGCAGCCTCAATGCAAAGGCCGACAATGCGGTTCTGGTGGTGCACGGCTATACGTCGAGCCATCACGCCGCCGGCAAGAATGCGGCCGGCAAGCAGGGCCGCGGCGTCGCGCCGGGCGCCGCCGGCTGGTTCGACGGCCTGATCGGACCGGGCAAGGCGGTCGACACCGACAAATATTTCGTGATCTCGGTCAATGCGCTAGGCTCCGCGCACGGCAGCAGCGGGCCGAATGCGATCGATCCGCGGACGAACAAGCCCTACGGCCCGACCTTCCCGCACATCACCATGCGCGACATGGTGGCGAGCCAGAAGCTGCTGGTGGACTCCTTCGGCATCAAAGGCCTCGTCGCGGTGGTCGGCCCGTCGATGGGCGGCTTCCAGTCGTTCCAGTGGGCCGCGAGCTATCCCGGATTCATGAAGGGCATTGCCGCTTCCGTGACGGCGCCGCGCGCGCCCAACCGGCTGGGCGGCCTCGAGGCTCTGCAGAAGCGACTCGCCAGCGATCCCAACTGGAACGGCGGCTGGTACTACGAGAATGGCGGCATCGCGGGTGTGCTCGAGCAGATTCGCTACGAGACGCTGCTGAACTACGGCCAGGACGAGGCAACGGCGAAGGTCGCCGCCAAGAGCTGGGCGCAGGTCTACGACGGGCACTCGCTGGTCACGCTGCGCCGCGCGATCGACGGCTTCGACGTCACCGGGCAGTACGACAAGCTCGCGGGCACCAGGGTGCTCTACGTCAATTCGAAGACCGACAAGCTGTTCGACATCGCGCTCTGCCCCGAATACGTGATCGGCATGCGCAAGGCCGGCGTCGACGTGACCTACGTCGAGTTGCCGTCCGACAAGGGCCACATGGCGAGCCACCAGGACGCGGCGATGTGGGCGCCGATCCTCGCCGCGCACATGAAGAGCCTGGGATGATCGAGGGCGCCGCCGCCCTGCTGCGCTGGTACGTCGACCAAGGTGTCGACGAGGCGGTCGGCGAGGAACCGGTCGATCGCTTCGCCGCGCCGACGCCGCCTCCAGCCGCAGCGGCAACAGCAACAGCAACAGCAATGCCGATCGCGCCAGCGGCCCGCGCCCCGGCTCCTGTGCGCGCGCCGCCGCCGCCACCGGCAGCGCCCCGCGGACCGGTGCCGCTCGAATCGCCGCAGCTTGTCGAGGACGCACGCGCGCTGGCGAACGGCTGCAGCACGCTGGCCGAGCTCGAGGCGGCGGTCCGCGGCTTCGAGGGCTGCGCGCTGAAGCGCACCGCCAAGAACACCGTGTTCGCCGACGGCATCGCCGGCGCGCCGGTGATGATCGTCGGCGAGGCGCCGGGCGCGGACGAGGATCGGCTGGGCAAGCCGTTCGTCGGCGTCAGCGGCCAGCTGATGGATCGCATGATGGGCGCGATCGGGCTGACCCGCGACGGCGGCTTCTACATCACCAACATCCTGTTCTGGCGGCCGCCCGGCAACCGCACGCCGACCACCACCGAGCAGGGCATGTGTTTGGCCTTCACCCGCCGCCACATCGAGCTCGCGAAGCCCAAGGTGCTGGTGCTCGCGGGAGGCGTCGCGGTGAAAGCGGTGCTCGACACCACCGAAGGCATCACGCGATTGCGCGGCAAGTGGACCGGCTACACGCTCGGCGACGGCACCGTGATCCCGACCATGCCGACCTTTCACCCGGCGTATCTGCTGCGCACGCCGGCCAGCAAACGCCAGAGCTGGCAGGACCTGCTGGCGATCGACAAGAAGCTGAAGGAGCTCGGCTGAGCCGCGGGAAGCGCGCGATCTGCCGAGTCAGAGCTTCTTCCTCAGGAAAAACTTCTTGTGACCTTCGGGGTAGTCGTCGAGCGTGCCGAAGACCTCGTAGCCGCGGGCCTCGTAGAACGGACGCGCCTGGAAGCTGTGGGTGTCGAGCATCGCCGAATGGCAGCCGTGCTCGCGACCATACGCCTCGGCCTGGTCCATCAGGCGCGTCCCCCAATCCTTGCCGCGCACGGAATCGTCGACCCAGAGGTAGGCGATATGCAGCCAGCCGCCCCAGATCGAGCCCAGCACGCCACCGAGAGTCTCGCCGCGGTCGCTCTTCGCGAAGAATTGCACGGGATACCAGGCGTACACGCCGGTGACGCCGACGTTGTACAGATCGAGTCGCTCGCGGACGTACCGGGCGTCGGCGCCGCCGATGTCCGGATTGAATACGATCGCCAGGTCGTTATCGGTCGACATTCTTCATAGCTCGATAACGTATCTCATTAACCTGTGTCGCTAGCCTGTGTCGCGCGTGTGACAAGTGCGGCAATGCATCGGGCGCAACCTTGACGCTCAGGAACACGACAGCCAGAATTGCACTAAGAGCGCAACGCCAAGAGTACGGTCTGGGAGGACCCCATGGGTGTGATGAGCAAGCGATGGCGTGCCTGCGCCGTCGTGGCAGCAACTGCCATGGCGGCCGGCTCTTTTGCATCTGCGGCAAATGCCTGGGAGCCCACGCGCACGGTCGAATTCATCGTGCCCGCGGGGACCGGCGGCGGCGCCGATCAGATGGCCCGCGTCATCCAGGGCATCATCGCCAAGCACCATCTCATGAAGCAGACCATGGTGGTGATCAACAAGGCGGGCGGCGCCGGCGGCGAGGGCTTCCTCGACATCAAGGGCGCCAAGGGCAACCCGCACAAGTTGGTGATCACGCTCTCCAACCTGTTCACGACGCCGATGGCGACCGGCATCCCCTTCTCGTGGAAGGACATGACGCCGGTCTCGATGATGGCGCTCGACGAATTCGTGCTCTGGGTCAACGCCGAATCGCCCTTCAAGACGACGGCCGACTACGTCAACGCCATCAAGAGCGGTCCGCCGGGCAAATACAAGATGGGCGGCACCGGCTCCAAGCAGGAAGACCAGATCATCACCGTCGCGCTCGAGAAGGCGGTCGGCCAGAAGCTGACCTACGTGCCCTACAAGGGCGGCGGCGAGGTCGCGGTGCAGCTGGTCGGCAAGCATGTCGATTCGACCGTCAACAACCCGATCGAGGGGGTGGCGCAGTGGCGCGCCGGCGCGCTGCGTCCGCTCTGCGTGTTCGACGGCAAGCCGCTGCCCGTCACCGACAAGATTGCCGGCGACAAGTCCTGGGCGGACATCCCGACCTGCAAGTCGCAGGGTCTCGACATCGAGTACCTGATGCTGCGCGGCGTCTTCATGCCGTCCGGCGTGCCCAAGGAGGCCGTCGCCTACTACGTCGATCTCCTGAAGAAGGTGCGCGAGACGCCGGAATGGGCACAGCTGATGCACGATGGCGCGTTCAACACGACCACCATGTCGGGCGACGAATACACCAAGTGGGTCGAGAACGAGCAGAAGCGGCACCACGAGCTGATGAAGGAAGCGGGCTTCCTCGCCACGACCAACTGATGCCGCGCGGCGCCTTGCCCGAGTTCGGTTAACGGCAGCGGATGCCGATGTCGGATCCTTCGAGGTCTCCCGGGTCGCCCGGGCCCGGCCAGCGCCCCGTCGAGATGGGCGTGGCCTTGTTCGTCCTGGCGCTCGGCGCCATCACCATGATCGGCAGCCTGCAGGTCGGCATCGGCTGGGGCGCCGAGGGGCCGAAGTCGGGCTTCTTCCCGTTCTGGGTCGGGCTGATCATCGTGCTCGCCAGCGCGCGCAACTTCTGGCGCGCGCTCGAGATCTCGCCGGCCCGGATGTTCGCCGAATGGAGCCAGATCGCCCAGGTGCGCAAGGTCGTCATCCCGATGGCGATCTACGTCGCACTGGTGCCGTTCCTCGGCATCTACGTGTCATCGGCGCTGCTGATCGCGGGCTTCATGCGATGGCTCGGCCGCTATGGCTGGCTGATGACGCTGGTCATCAGCATCGTCCTGCCCATCCTCATCTATTTCACGTTCGAGGACTGGTTCTTGGTGCCGTTGCCCAAGGGCCCGCTCGAGGACTGGCTCGGGCTCTAGGAAGAAGACGATCGATGGAAGGTATTGGCGATCTGCTGCACGGGTTCGGCGTCGTCCTGAGCTGGGCCAACTTCCTCTACATGCTGATCGGCATCACGCTCGGCGTGATCATCGGCGTGCTGCCCGGCCTGGGCGGCGCCAACGGCGTGGCGATCCTGCTGCCGCTGACCTTCAGCATGCCGCCGACCTCGGCAATCATCCTGCTGTCCTGCATCTACTGGGGCGCGTTGTTCGGCGGCGCCATCACCTCGATCCTGTTCAACATTCCGGGCGAGCCGTGGAGCGTGGCCACGACATTCGACGGCCATCCGATGGCGCAGAAGGGTCAGGCCGGCGAAGCATTGACCGCGGCTTTCACCTCGTCGTTCGTCGGCGCGTTGTTCGCCGTCATCGTCATCACCCTGGCCGCGCCGCTGGTCGCGAAGTTTGCCCTCGAGTTCGGGCCGGCCGAGAAGTTTTCGGTCTTCTTCCTCGCCTTCTGCAGCTTCGTCGGAATGGGCAAGGAACCGCCGTCCAAGACCATTGCCGCCATGATGCTGGGATTCGCGCTGGCCGCGGTCGGGACCGATACCGTGACCGGCGGCCTGCGTCTCACCTTCGGCTCGACCGAGCTGCTGAGCGGCTTCGATTTCCTGGTCGCCGTGATCGGTCTGTTCGGCATCGGCGAGATCCTGCTCACCATGGAGGAAGGCCTTTCCTTCAAGGGCAAGGCGACCGGCATCAACCCGACGGTCGTGCTGCAGACCTGGAAAGGCCTGCCGCGCTACTGGTTTACGTCGCTGCGCGCCTGCATCATCGGCTGCTGGATGGGCATCACGCCCGCCGGCGCCACCCCGGCCTCGTTCATGAGCTACGGCATCGCCAAGCGTTCCTCCAAGGACGGCGAGAAGTTCGGAACCGGCGTGATCGAGGGCGTGATCGCGCCGGAAACGGCGGCGCACGCCGCCGGGACCTCGGCCCTGCTGCCGATGCTGGCACTCGGTGTGCCGGGCTCGCCGACCGCGGCTGTGCTGCTGGGTGGCCTGCTGATCTGGGGCCTGCAGCCGGGCCCGCTGCTGTTCGTCGAACAGAAGGACTTCGTCTGGGGCCTGATCGCCTCGATGTATCTCGGCAACGTTGTCGGGCTTGCTGTCGTGCTGACCATGGTGCCGATGTTCGCAGCTATCCTGCGCGTGCCTTTCGGCATCATTGCCCCGGTCATCCTGGTCATCTGCGCGATCGGTGCCTACACCGTGCACAACAACACCTTCGACGTGACCATGATGCTGGTGTTCGGCGTCGTCGGTTACTTCTTCAAGAAGTGCAACTATCCGCTGGCGCCCCTGGTCCTGGCGATCGTGCTGGGCGACAAGGCCGAGGAGGCCTTCCGCCAGTCCCTGCTGCTCTCGGGCGGCAGCATCAGCGTCTTCTGGTCGAGCAGCCTGGTGACCACGATCATGGCGCTGGGCCTGGTGGCCCTGCTCTGGGGCGGCATTTCCAGAGCGCTCAACCGGGCCTTCGATCGCCGCAGCCGCACCGCCTAAAGCCCCTTCTCAAGCCCTCGCAGGGCTGGTTGCCGATCCGTGGTATACGTAATAATGTATGCCGACGGGTGAAGGAGGAAGGCGCGTTCATGAGCGAACGTCTCGTCGTGGCGCCCATCGGCAGCCGCGAGACCTTCAAGGACAAGGCCTACCAGGCCCTGCGCGACGTCATCGTGTCGTCGGGCGTCTATCGCTCGCGCACCGACATCCGCCTCGATGAGCGCCAGCTCGCCCAGGATTTCGGCATCTCCCGTACGCCGGTCCGCGAGGCCATGGCCCAGCTCGAGCGGGAAGGCTTCGTCCGCTCGATCCCGAGACGCGGCATCTACGTGGTGCGCAAGACCAAGCAGGAAGTGATCGAGATGATCACGGCCTGGGCGGCGCTCGAGAGCATGGCGGCGCGCCTCGTCACCCGGAACGCCAGCGACGAGGACATCGCCGGGCTGCGCCGCATGTTCGCCAGGTTCGACGGCACCACGCCGCACGCCAAGCTCGACGAATATTCGGAAGTGAACATTGCCTTCCATCAGACCATCATCGAGCTGTCGGGCAACCAGGTGCTGATCAAGCTGGCCGAGAACCTGTTCACCCACATGCGCATGATCCGCGGCCAGACGATCGGCGAGGACGACCGCGCCGAGCGCTCGATCCACGATCACATGAACATCATCCAGGCGCTCGAGGCGCGCGAGACCGAGCGCGCCGAGGACCTGGTGCGCCAGCACGCGCTCGGCCTCGCCGAGCACGTCGCCAAGCACGTCGACTATCTGGATTAGCCGTCATCCCGAGCGAAGCGAAGGATCTGAATGGAAGGATTTACGACACGGCCTGTTGAAGCGGCGATGAGGTCCTTCGCGGAGTTTATCCTGAGAGGCTGGTACGCCGCCCCGAATGGGCCGAGGACGACAGGTTAGGGAGAAACGCCATGGCTGAAGCTGCATTGAAAACCGCGCCGGAGAAGGAAGAGGAGCTGACCGACGGCTTCAACCTCATCATCGACGCCATGAAGCTGAACGGCATCCAGACCATCTATGGCGTGCCGGGCATTCCGATCACCGACTTCGGCCGCATGGCGCAGGCTGCCGGCATCCGCGTGCTGTCGTTCCGCCACGAGCAGAACGCAGGCTATGCCGCGGCGATCGCGGGCTTCCTCACCAGGAGGCCCGGCATCTGCCTCACCGTGTCGGCGCCGGGCTTCCTCAATGGCCTGACCGCGCTCGCCCACGCCACCACCAACTGCTTCCCGATGATCCTGATCTCGGGCTCATCGGAGCGCGAGATCGTCGACCTGCAGCAAGGCGACTACGAGGAGATGGACCAGCTCGCGGTCGCCAAGACGATGTGCAAGGCGGCCTACCGCGTGCTGCACGCGCAGGACATCGGCATCGGCCTCGCCCGCGCGATCCGCGCCGCCGTCTCGGGCCGTCCCGGCGGCGTCTATCTCGATCTGCCGGCCAAGCTGTTCGGCCAGGTGATGGACGCCACGGCCGGCAAGAAGTCCCTGGTGAAGGTGATCGACGCCGCGCCGGCGCAGCTCCCCTCGCCCGCCTCGATCGCCCGTGCGCTCGACGTTCTGAAGTCGGCCAGGAAGCCGCTGATCATCCTCGGCAAGGGAGCGGCCTATGCGCAGGCCGACGACGCCATCAAGGCGCTGGTCGAGAAGTCGGGCGTGCCGTTCCTGCCGATGAGCATGGCCAAGGGGCTGCTGCCCGATACCCATCCGCAGTGCGCCGGCGCCGCGCGCTCGACGGTGCTGAAGGACTCCGACGTCGTGATGATGATCGGCGCCCGCCTCAACTGGCTCCTGTCGCACGGCAAGGGCCGCGCCTGGGGCGATGCGCCCAAGAAGTTCATCCAGATCGACATCGAGCCCAGGGAGATGGACAGCAACGTCGAGATCGCAGCCCCCGTGGTCGGCGACATCGGCTCGTGCGTCGCCGCACTGCTCGACGCCATGGGCGGCAACTGGACCAAGGCACCGTCGGACTGGATGGGCGCGGTCACCGCCAAGCGCGAGGAGAACGTCGCCAAGATGGCGCCGCGCCTCATGAACAACAACAACCCGATGGACTATCACGGCGCGCTCGGCGTGCTGCGAACCATCATCAAGGAGCGGCCCGACGCGGTCCTGGTCAACGAGGGCGCCAACACGCTCGACCTGACCCGCGGCGTGATCGACATGTACAAGCCGCGCAAGCGGCTCGATGTCGGCACCTGGGGCGTGATGGGCGTCGGCATGGGCCAGGCGATCGCCGCGGCGGTCGAGACCGGCAGCAAGGTGCTGGCGATCGAGGGTGACAGCGCGTTCGGCTTCTGCGGCATGGAGGTCGAGACGATCTGCCGCTACAACCTCCCGGTCTGCATCGTCGTGTTCAACAACGACGGCATCTATCGCGGCACCGACACCAACAAGGCCGGCAGCGACCCGGCAACGACCGCGTTCGTCAAGGGCGCTCGCTACGACAAGATGATGGAGGCGTTCGGCGGCACCGGCGTCAACGCCACGACCCCCGACGAGCTGAAGCGCGCCGTCAATGCGGCGATGGATTCGGGCAAGCCCACGCTGATCAACGCGGTGATCGATCCGGCCGCCGGCAGCGAAAGCGGCCGCATCGGCAATCTCAATCCGCAATCCAGGCTGAAGAAGAAGTAAGAGGACCAAGATGGCGAAGAAGATCGCGAACAAGGCCAGGGCCGCGGCCTCAAAGGTGAAGGCGAAGGTCAAGGCCAGGCCGGCGAGGAAGCCCGCGCTCGAGGTCGTTGCCAGGAAGAGCAACGGCAACGCGGCGAAGATCTCGAAGAAGCCCCCTTCGACCAAACCATGGGGCCAGGACGGCAAGGCGCTCGATGGCGTGAAGATCCTCGACTTCACGCACGTCCAGTCGGGCCCGACCTGCACCCAGCTGCTGGCATGGTTCGGCGCCGACGTGATCAAGGTCGAGCGTCCCGGCACGGGCGACATCACGCGCGGCCAGCTGGTCGACGTCCCGGGCGCCGACAGTCTCTATTTCACGATGCTGAACCACAACAAGCGTTCGATCACGCTCGATTCCAAAAGCAAGGAAGGTATGCGGGTGCTCGAGCGCCTGGTGAAGACCTGCGACGTGCTGGTCGAGAACTTCGCGCCCGGCGCGCTCGATCGCATGGGCCTGACCTGGGAACGTATCCACTCCTGGAACCCGCGCATGATCGTCGCCTCGATCAAGGGGTTCGGCCCCGGCACCTACGAGGACTGCAAGGTCTACGAGAACATCGCCCAGTGCGCCGGCGGCTCCGCCTCGACCACCGGCTTCCTCGACGGCATCCCGCTGGTCACCGGCGCGCAGATCGGCGACTCGGGCACCGGCCTGCATCTCGCGCTCGGCATCGTCTGCGCGCTGATGCAGCGCAACCGCACCGGTCGCGGTCAGCGCGTGCTGGCGGCGATGCAGGATGGCGTGCTGAACCTCTGCCGCGTGAAGCTGCGCGACCAGCAGCGGCTCAAGGCCGGCCCGCTCACGGAGTACACCCAGTACGGCCTTGGCATCCCGTTCGGCGAGGCAACTCCGCGCGCCGGCAACGACTCGGGCGGCGGCCAGCCGGGCGTCATCCTGAAGTGCAAGGGCTGGGAGACCGACCCCAACGCCTACATCTACTTCATCACCCAAGCGCCGGTCTGGGAGAAGATCTGCGACGTGATCGGCGAGCCCGGGTGGAAGACCCATCCCGACTACGCCAAGCCGCAGGCGCGGCTGCCGCGGTTGAAGCAGATTTTCGAGCGCATCGAGCAGTGGACCAAGACCAAGACCAAGTTCGAGGTCATGGACATCTGCAATCCGCTGGACATTCCGGTCGGGCCGATCCTGTCGATGAAGGAGATCGCCGAGGACGAATCGCTGCGCAAGACCGGCACCGTCGTCGAGGTCGATCATCCGACCCGCGGCAAGTACCTGTCGGTCGGCAATCCGATCAAGCTCTCCGACTCGCTCACCGAGGTGAAGCGCTCCCCGCTGCTGGGCGAGCACACCGACGAGATCCTGTCGAAGGTCCTGAAGTTCACGCCGCGCGAGATCGCCGAGATCAAGGCATCCGGCGCGACCGGCGGGCAACCGAAGGCCACCCCCCAGAAGGCAATGGCGGCGGAGTAGGACGATGCGCATCGTGGTCCATGGCCAGCAGGCCTTCGGCAAGGCCGTTCTGGAAGCGCTGCTGAAACGCGGCGACGACGTCGTCGCGGTCTATGTCGCGCCGGAGAAGCCCGGCCAGAAGGCCGATCCCCTCAAGGAAGCGGCGCTGGCGGCCAAGCTGCCGGTCTACCAGCCGGCGTCCTACCGCAAGCCCGAGATCTGGGAAGAGTTCAAGGCGCTGAAGCCCGATCTGCAGGTCATGGCCTTCGTGACCCTGTTCGTGCCGGAGGAGTTCCTGAACATCCCGACGCACGGCTCGATCCAGTACCATCCGTCGCTGCTGCCCGCCTATCGCGGCGCCTCGGCGATCAACTGGCCGATCATCCTCGGCGAGAAGGAGACCGGCCTGTCGATCTTCTGGCCCGACAACGGCCTCGATACCGGTGACGTGCTCCTGCAGAAGAAGACGCCGATCGGTCCCAACGACACGCTGGGTTCGGTCTACTTCGACCGCCTGTTCCCGATGGGCGTCGAGGCGATGCTGGAATCGGTCGACCTGGTCAAGGCGGGCAAGGCGCCGCGCATCAAGCAGGACGAATCGAAGGCCACCTACGAGGGCCGCGCCACCGCCGACATCGCCCGCATCGACTGGGGCAAGTCGTGGCGCCAGATCGACCCGCTGGTGCGCGGCTGCAACCCTGCGCCCGGCGCCTGGACGACGCTCGACGGCAAGACGCTGCAGATCTTCGACGTCACTCCGCTGCCCGCGAAGGATCCGAAGGGGATCGGCGGCAAGTACGGCGAGGTGGTCGCGGTCGAAGCCGACGGCTTCACCGTCGTCTGCCCCGACGGCCGCATCAAGGTCACCCGCGTCAAGCCCGCCGACGGCCCCAAGGTCGCCGCCGGCGAATGGGCGAAGGCTGCCAACCTCGCCGTCGGCGCGCGCTTCACATGATCCTCCGCTCCAAACGTCTTCCTCCTCTTCCCCGCTGAGGGAGAGAGGTTGGGAGAGGGGGTGACGTATGTCGCCTGTACCCCCCTCTCCCAACCTCTTCCCCGATCGAGGGAGAGGAATATGAGGGAAGAAACCATGCCCGCGTCGCAGCACACCAGTCCGAAGACCGACATCCAGATCGCGCAGGAGGCCAAGAAGCGGCCGATCCTCGAGATTGCCAAGGAGAAGCTCGGCATCGCCCCGGAGAACCTCGAGCCCTACGGCCACTACAAGGCCAAGATCTCGATGGACTTCATCAGGTCGCTGCAGAGCCGGCCGAACGGCAAGCTGATCCTGGTGTCGGCGATCTCGCCGACGCCGGCGGGTGAAGGCAAGACCACCACCACGGTCGGCTTGACCGACGCGCTGAACCATATCGGCAAGAAGGCGATGCTGTGCCTGCGCGAGCCCTCGATCGGCCCGTCGTTCGGCATGAAGGGCGGGGCGGCAGGCGGCGGTTACGCCCAGGTCGTGCCGATGGAGGATATCAACCTCCACTTCACCGGCGACTTCCACGCCATCGGCACGGCGCACAACCTGCTCTGTGCGCTGCTCGACAACCACATCTACTGGGGCAATGCGCTCGGTATCGACGGCCGAAGGGTAAGTATCCGGCGCGCCATAGACATGAACGACCGGTCGCTGCGCCAGATCGTGTCGTCGCTCGGCGGCGTCGCCAACGGCTTCCCGCGCGAGGACGGCTTCGACATCACCGTCGCCTCGGAGGTGATGGCGATCTTCTGCCTCGCCAAGGACCTCGAGGACCTCAAGGCGCGGCTCGGCAACATCATCGTCGCCTATACCCGCGACCGGAAGCCCGTCCGCGCCAAGGACCTCAAGGCGCAGGGCCCCATGGCCGTGCTGCTGAAGGACGCGCTGTCGCCCAACCTGGTCCAGACGCTCGAAGGCACGCCGGCCTTCATCCATGGCGGCCCGTTCGCCAACATCGCGCACGGCTGCAACTCGGTGCTCGCCACCACGACGGCGCTCAAACTGGCCGACTACGTCGTCACCGAGGCGGGCTTCGGCGCCGATCTGGGCGGCGAGAAGTTCATCGACATCAAGTGCCGCAAGACCGGCCTCGAGCCCGACGCGGTCGTGCTGGTCGCCACCATCCGCGCTCTCAAGATGCATGGCGGCGTGAAGAAGGAAGACCTCAAGACCGAGAACCTGAAGGCGCTCGAGGCGGGCATGTCGAACCTCAAGCGCCACGTCGAGAACGTGCGCAAGTTCGGCCTCCAGGCGGTGGTCTCGATCAACCGCTTCAGCGCCGACACCGACGCCGAGATCGCGCTCGTCAAATCCGCCTGCGCCAGGCTCGGTGTCGAGGCGGTGATGGCCGATCACTGGGCCGAGGGCGGCAAGGGTGCGGCGGATGTCGCGCGCGCGGTCGTCAAGGTCGTCGAAAGCGGCAAGAGCAATCTCAAGCTGCTCTATCCCGACGACATGCCGCTGTACGAGAAGATCCGCACCATCGCCCGCGAGATCTACGGCGCCGCCGACATCTCCGCGGCCAAGCCGGTGCGCGACCAGCTCGCCTCGTACGAGGCGATGGGCTACGGCAAGGTGCCGGTCTGCATCGCCAAGACGCAGTACAGCTTCTCGACCAACCCCGACCTCAAGGGCGCGCCCGACGGCCATACCATCGCGGTGCGCGAGGTGCGGCTGTCGGCCGGCGCCGAGTTCGTCGTGGTGATCTGCGGCGAGATCATGACCATGCCCGGCCTGCCGCGTGTGCCCTCGGCCGAGGGCATCGACATCAACGCCGACGGCAAGATCGTCGGGTTGTCCTAGCTAAGCTAGGAGGACTGCTCCGCCGCCGACGCCTCGTGCTTGAGGCGGGCTTCGTGCACGACGTAGCCGCCGCGCGACGAGCCTTCGAGGATCTTGTGCCGGGTCCAGGCGCCGAGCGTGCGGCTCACGCTTTCGCGCGCCACGCCGGCCATCGCGGCGAGGTCGCTCTGGGTGACCTTGTGCCGGATGCGGATGCGGCCCGGTCCGACCTCCTCGCCGAGATGGCGGGCGAAGGCGAGCAGGGCACGGGCCACGCGGGCGCGCACCGTCAGGAAGCTCGTTGCGACCATGTCCTCGTCCGACTGGCGCAGCCGCGCGGCGAGCGTCATGACGATGTCCCTGTACAGTTCGGGATGCCGCTTCATCAGGTCGGTGAATGCGGCACGGCTCACGAAGGTGAGCTCGCAGTCCCGCACCGCCTGCACGGTGGCCGAGCGCGGCAGGCCGTCGATCATCGCGATCTCGCCCACCAGCTCGCCCGGCCCGAGCACGGCGAGGATGCGCTGCTCGCCGTTGGCCGAGGCGACCGAGACGGTCAGCACGCCGCGCCGCAGCCAGTAGCAGCCGTCGCCGGCATCGCCGCGCTCGAACAGCGTCTGGCCCTCGCGCAGCGCGATGGTGCGCTCGCCGGCCAGCAGCTTGCCCGAGAACTCGGCCGGCAACCGGCCGAGCACGTTGTTCGGGCGGATCCGTTCCGGGGTGGTGTCAGACGTCAGGTTCTCCCCCTTGCCGCTCGGCGGGCCGAATAAAGCAGCGGGCATGTGACAAACCGACTCGATCGAGTCCGGCAACGCATCATAGTCATAGCACGAGCGGGGATACCACCTAGGGGCGAAGCGGCAGACCGCCGGGGCGGGCGAAGCTGGTCCAGCGCATCACGGTCCTTCTCGGGGAGGCCGAGGCGCTGGACCAGCAGGCCGACCGCTTGCTG
Organism: Pseudomonadota bacterium; assembly: GCA_018240745.1. Lineage (GTDB taxonomy): Bacteria > Pseudomonadota > Alphaproteobacteria > Reyranellales > Reyranellaceae > Reyranella. The sequence continues at coordinate 92,697 of JAFEFF010000172.1, read as the reverse complement.
CCGCCGCTGCCGATCGAGATGCGCGCCGTCCTCGAAAAAGCCCGCGGCGTCCGGAGAATTCCGCCGCGCGCGCTCTGTGCAACATGAAGGCAACCCACAACCGGACGTTGGCCCCGAAATCCTGGATCGGATGCACTCGCGCACTTGGCAGCAGACGTCCGCGGCCGCAGCCATAGTCGCGCGGCATCACGGCGGCAACATCGGCGCTTGTTGGGTCGGCAAACTACCCGAACGGCTCGAAGGCGGCCGCGCTAGATTCGCCGGCAAACAGGCGCGCCATCAGCACTCGTCGGTCGGGAGCCCGCCACCTGAGTTCCGCTCCCCGCGGCGTTCCAGGGAGACGCACCATGAGACACCTTCGCCCAACCATCGTCGCGGCGATCCTGCTCGCCTGTGCGAGCCAGACACTCGGCGTCTCGGCCGCAGACGACCCTTACGCGGCCCAGATCGACACCCTGCGCACGTCGCTGGAAAAGTACCAGGACTACAAGGTGGCCGTGCGTGACCTGTACCTGTCGACCGTGGGCTGCGTGCACTACAGCGGCGAGAAGGTCGAGGGTCTCATGGAATACCCCAGGGGCGCGATGGGCGTGCACTTCGTCAACGTCACCATCGCAGGGCCGCCGGACCCGATGAAGCCCAACGTGCTGATCTACGAGCCGGTGGGCAAGGAGCTGAAGCTGGTTGCGGCCGAGTGGCTCGTGCCGCTCACACCCAACACCAAGGAGCGGCCGTCGCTCTTCGGCCAGCCGTTCATGGGCCCGATGGAAGGGCACGAGCCCCTGATCCCCAGGGAGTATGTCCACTACGACCTGCACGTGTGGTTGTTCAAACCCAATCCGCTCGGCCTGTTCGCGCCCACCAACCCGGACGTCAATTGCAAGGACGCCGATTTCGGGCTGCTCGAGGCGCCGACGAAGCACGTCCACGGTCCGTGACGCCCTGAACGTCGGCGGTGCGTCAGGCGTTCTTGCGCCAGCCGCGCCGCGGCAGCGTGAGCGCCGTCGCCATGCCGGCGAGGTTGGCGCCGACCGCGATCAGGACGGCCCAAGCGTAGCTGCGCGTGACGTCGAACAGGTAGCCGGCCAGCACCGGCAGGCAGATGGCGGCCAGGCACCAGGCGATGTAGGTGCGGCCGGCCACGCGGCCGTAGTCGGCTGGCGGCCAGTAGAGGCCGATCCCGCCGGCGGTCGAGCCGGAGACGAAGCCGTAGCCCACGCCGATCAGGCCGAGCCCGAGCACCGCCGTGACCGGCGCGGGGAAGAGCGTCAGCAGGCCGCCGCCGGCGAGCGCCAGCGCGTGCGCCGCGCACATCACGTGCGGCACGGCGAAGCGGTCGACCAGCCAGCCGCCGCCGATGCGGGCGGCCGCGATCGCGCCGGTCAGGACGGTCGTGGCGGCGACCGCCAGCGCCGTCGCGCCGCCATAGGTGGCGATCATCTCGCGCGCCTGGCTCAGCACCATCAGCCCCGCCGAAGCGGCGAGGAAGAACGTCGCCGAGAGCTTCAGGAAGGTCGTCCCGAGCGCCGCCGGCCGCTGCGGCGCCCGGCCTGCGGGCACGGCCAACCGCGCCCCACTCGCCCAGGCGAGCAGCGCGGCGGCGGTGCCGCAGATCAGCAGCACGGCGGCGAGTCCGCCCAGCGTCGTGCGCCAGCCGAAGGCCTCGTTGCAGGCGTGGAAGGCCGGCGTCGCGATCATCGCGCCCAACGGATAGAGGCTGACGATGTAGCCGTTCACCAACCCGCGCCGGCGCGTCACCAGCATGTTCACGCCCTGCTGCAGCAGGATGTAGGCGACGCCGCCGCCGGTGCCGAACACGACGCCGTAGCCCAGCAGCAGCCGCACGAGTCCATCCGCCGTCGCCGCGAGCGTCACGCCGCCGGCAGCGACCAGCGCGCTCACGAACACCAGGATCGGCGCGGGGCCGGCCCGGTACAGGAAGGCGGCGGCGACCGAGCCCGCGGTGAACCCCGCCGTCGCCACGCCGAACACCAGCGACAGCGCCGAACGCGGGATGCCCAGCTCCTGCTCGAGCGGATGCAGCAGCACGCTGAAGGAATAGACCGAGCCCAGCGGCAGGTTCAGCAGCGTCGCCGCCAGCAGCGCCGCCCACAGGCGCCCGGCATGCTTGTGGGAGAGCGGCGCTGCGACAGACATCGCGCGAGCATAGCGCATTGCCGTCGTTTCGACTCGCGCGGAGTAACCTCCGCGCTTTAGCCGCGCATCGCGAGGCGGAGTGGAGAGACCTCGCCGCAACCCGCATGGCTTCTGGTTTTCGAGAAGGTCCCTCGACTACGCGTCGCTCCGCTCGGGACGACGGTTTACACTTGGTCGATGTCTGGCATGAGCGAGGCGCAATCGAACGCTTACCTCTATCGCAGCCAATTCTCCCGCGGCAAGTCGGCGATGCGGGCGAATTCCCCTTCATTGTCGGTCACGACTGTAAGGCCGAGCGTCATGGCCTGGGCCGCGATCAAGAGGTCGTTGCCGCCGATCGGCGTGCCCGCGCGCTCGAGACGCGCGCGCAACTCGCCGTAGGTTGCGTCGGCGGGCGCCTCGAACGGCAGCACGTCGATTGCGCCGAGCACCGCCTCGAGCTGGGCCGTCAACTTCGCCGAGCCCCGCTTCGCCGCACCGTAGCGCAGCTCGGCGGCGACGACGATGCTGGTGCAGACCCGTGCTTCACCGACGTTGCCGATTCGCTCGGCCACCGCGCCGCGCGGATGGCGAACCAGATCGGACAGTATGTTCGTGTCGAGGAGATAGCGCGTCAAAGCTGCACGGGATCGGGAAGGTCGTCCGCCATCGGCGCAAAGTCCTCGTCGAGCGTTTCGAGGCTGGCGAGCACGGCGAGCAGCGACCTGGGTGGCGCGGCCTCGATGATCAGCCGGTCGCCGTCCTTGCGCATGATCGCGTCCTCCCCCGGCAGCTCGAACTCCCGGGGAATGCGGACCGCCTGGTTTCGTCCGTTCTTGAAGAGCTTGACGTGCCGCTCGGGAATCATGGGGGACCTTAGGGACCTTGCTGGCCTATGCCAAAGCATATGTGTGCACAGGTACGCGCCGTCAACCCTCTTTGTCACCCTATTGTCAGGGCAAGTGCAAGCGGGCGCCCATTTCACGCCGTTCTTGTCATTTCTCACCAACTCCTTGTCACGCGAGGGCCGTCACCAGCCTCCCGGCAATCATCGCCGCAGGTCGGTGATGCCGAGTTCCTCCCACATCCAGCCCAAGTCGTAGCCGGCCATCGCCGAATCCGCCTGTTCCCGGGCGGCCGAATTCTCCAGAAGCTTGAGCCAGCCGACCAGTTTCTCGCGGCCCTTCTTCGTCTTCGCCGCATTGCGCGGCGTCAGGTTCCCGAGCATCGGCACCGGCTCGTCGAGAACCCCGCGATAGTGACGTTCGAGAAACTCATGAACGAGGCCCCTCTCCTCCTCCGGCGAGAGCCCCGACGACCGGGCCGGCACGCGATCCGCCGGCCCCGATGCCCTCAGCTCGTCCATCGTTTGTGTGTCCACGACCGGTTCTTCGACGAACGGACCGATCACCGGATCGAGCAACGCGCGTCCCTTGCGGGCGCGTTCGGGCGAATTCGTCTCCAGCACGAGCGCGTCGGCCTCCAGCTCGACGTGCCCCATCGACACCGACCCCTCGCCGAGGGCGGAGGCGAGGACCTGCCCCTCGGGTGCCCTTGCGGCCGGGGTCGAGGCCGGGGCGGACCAATCCCACACATTCTCGTCGGCGCGGCGGAGTCCGGTGATCGCCGACAGCCCGCCTTCGAGCGCCGCCCGGTCGGTCCCCGGCTTCAACGGATAGCGCACGGTCGTGAAGGCGATCGTCTCGCCGTCGGTGTTCACCAGCGTGGGCAACTCGGGATGGAGGGCGTGCTGCAGGGCATCGTCCAGCCAGATATTGGTGAACAGAAAGCCGGCATGACGGAGAACTTCGGTATCGAGCGCGTACGGATCGAGCTCGGCGTCGCCCCTCCTGTCGCGGGCCACTTGGCGAACATCGTCGCGCAGCTCCTGACGGAGAGCGATGAAGTGATCGCGGACGGCCTCGCCCGCCTCGCGCCGGAGAGGCAGCGCGCCGCCGGCCATCTCGGTTCTCGATCCAACCCTGACGATGCGCGCGGCCAACCAGTCCCATGGCTTCAGGCTGCGGGTGCCCATTTGCTCGCCGACGCGAACCGGCTCCCCGTCGCGCAGCAGGTCGCGGGCCAGGAACGACTGGTCGCGCACGATGTCGCTCACCTCGTACAGGCTCATGACGGACGACCTCAGCGCCGTCAGGTATCGCTTGTTCGGCACGCTTTCCTTCCAGCCGCGCCGCTTCAGGTAGTCGTCGACGACGTTCGTGCCGTCGTCGAGGTCGGTCGCCAGCATGTCCTCGAAGACACAACCGAACAGGACCGCCATCCGATCGTCGCCGACGACCGAGACCAACCGATCGGGGTCGATGCCGGCCGCGTCGCACGGCGGCCCGAGATGGCTATCGAGCAGGTCGTCGAACGCCTCGCGGTACTCCTCGCGCTCGAGCCACTTCCTCACGCCGGAGAGTGCATTTGCCTTTGCCATGGCCGAGCCTTGCGCTCCGGACGATCCCGATCAAGCGGAACGCTCGCCCGCCTGCGCATTATCTTCGGGAAAACATGGAGCGCTTTACGCCGACGCCGCCCGCGACATCGGGCGCGCAGAAACTGCGCGCCCGATTTGTCCGATGGTGCATCGAAGGCCCGCTATCCAGTCGCGTGTCTTCCGGGCTGGAACTCGATGATCGTGATGCCCGAGAAGATGAAGACCAGAGCACCGATGATCCAGTGATCCCACGCCGCGGCCGAGTAGCCCGTGGCGAAACCAAGGACCCAGGGCGCGATGAAGATCCAGATGCCGAGGAGCAGGTTGACCCACTCCTGCCAGAGATTCAGGCGACCGATCGCCGAGACGGCGACCAGAAACACGATGACACTCAGGACCCACGCATTCCACGACGCCGTGCCGACGACGCCGTTCAGCATCGAGGTGCCGGCCCGGCTGCCGAACTGGAGGATCCACGGCGACAGGAAGAACCATATGGCCAGGACGGCGTTGACCCAGTCTTCCCAGCGATTCCCGCGATCGGGATTGTATTGTCCAAAGGCTTGATTGGTCATTTCGACCGCCTCCTTTCCTTCTCCTTTCCGTTGTCGACGACGGTGTGGTTGGCTCGGTCCCCGCACACTCGAGTCAACGTGCGGCGTGCCCGCCGGCTCCGATCGCAAGCTGCGTACAATTGGCGCGCCGTTCGCAGGGGAGTCGCAACACGGGCGGCCGATGCACACCGCACCGGGCCCCACCGCACCGGGATCGCCGCTTCAGAACCCGATCGCGCGGCGATAGTCGGCGAGGACGGTCGCTCCCTCGGCACCCCCTCCGAGTCCATGGCGTCGGTCCAGCGCCGGATGTCCGGGTCGGCCGCCTCGTGCAGCGCCGCCACGAGGTCGGCCGGCGGCGCGGTCGAAACCAGGACGCCCCGGCTGGCGATCTCCTGCCGGTCGCGGCGCACGAGCGTCCTGATCTCGCGCCACAGCTCCGCCTCGGTCGCCCGGCCGATGGCAAGGAGCGCCTCGCGTTGCGCCTCGGTCAGGGAGTCGAACATCTCCCGGTTCGCCGTCAGGAAGGTGAGTTGCTGGGCGAAGAAGACTTCCGTGACACAGGCGAACTCGCGGGCCAGCTTCAGGCTCGAGGTGTAGCCGCCGGACAGCACCAGCTCCGCCTCGCCGTAGGCGGCGCGTTCGGCGCCCAGCCGGACGAACAGCTCCGCCCAGCCCGGGCCGGCGTAAGCCGTCTCATCGAGCGCGAACCGGGCGCCGTGGAGATCGGCCGCCGAGCGCAGGCGGAAGGTGCTCCACAACGCCGCCGGCCGCCACGGCTCGACGGCGAGCAAGACCTGGCCGTGCCGCGCCAGGGCAGCGGCGTAGGCCGGCCGCGCGACGCGCAGCAGCGCCTCGGCCCCGTCGAAGCTCGCGGCGAGCATCGGCACGGCGGACAGGCCGAGCACGGGCTCGTCCGCCGAAAAGGCCGGCGCGTAGTAGGAGGCGAGCGCCGAGGCCCTGGCGATCGCGGCGAAGGGGACCGTCGGCGGCCGGTCGGCGAGCTTGATCTGGAAGGTGTACGGGAGAAGCGCGGCCGCCTTGTCGGCGAACAGCGACGCCGCCGTACCGCTCAGGGTCTGGGAGGAATAGCGGACCAACTCCAGCGGGATGGCCGACGGAGTGGCCAACGGGAGCGATTGGGCCTGGGCGCGACCCGCAAGCAACGCGGCCGGCAACGCAACGAAAAGCACTCTACGACGCATGATCGGTACGGGTATTGCAAACAGCATGCCGCCCGAAGTCAAACGACAGCGAATACCGGCGGGGGCATTGGGCGGGCCTCGAGCTCCCCCGTCGTCCCGACCGAAGCCGAGCGAAGCGAGGCGCAGCGGAGGGACTTTATTTCAGCGATTTGCGGCTGATCGTAGAAAAAGGGTCCTCCGCTACGCGCCTTCGGCACCAGCTACTACACGATCAAGGCCGGAGAGGATGTCTTCGCGCGCGATGCCGATTGGCACCGGGCGCTGGCGCCGGACATCACGAAGGACAGGATTTTGCAGACGGTATAGAGTCGGTCCGCGGTAACCGTCGTCACGCCGCCCGGCGACGCGCATCCTTGATCGTGACATCGCCGGCCTTGGCGGCACGTCCGGCGCCGATCTTGATCTCGATATGACAGCCCAGCGCCGTCAGGAAGCGCATGAGCCGTTCGAGCGAGACTTCGCTGAACTTGCCACCGAGGATTTTCGAAAGCTCCGGCTGGGTCGTGCCGATCCGATGGGCCGCCGCGCGCTGCGTCAGGCGCAGCGACCTGATGGCCCTGTCCAGCCGAAGAACCATCTCGGCCTTGAGATAGTGCTCCTCCGCATCGGGAAACCCGAGCTGCAGCCAGACATTCCGGGTCGGATCCTTGGCAGGGTGCAGGCTCATGACCGCTTCTCCATCTCGTGAACCAAATCCCTCAGGCCATCTTGGCATACTTGGTCGAGCCCCTTTCGGCCTTCGAAGGCCTTTAGGAGGTCCGATTTCGCGCGTCATAGATCTCGTCTAGGGTTTCCTCAGACACATAGGAGGAACCCCCATGAACGCACCCGCCGCCGCGCTCAAGCCCGCGCCCCGCAAGCCGCGCCCCGACCAGGAGGCCGAGCTGAACAACCTCGCCATGTCGAAGGAGGCGCAGCCGCTGTACGACGCGGTGGTGAAGCACATCGAGGAGAACGTCGCGCCGATCACCGAGGAGTTCTTCAAGCTGGGCGAGGGCCGCAAGGAGCGCTGGTCATGGGCGCCGGGCCAGCTCGAATTGCTGGAGGGGGCCAAGGACAAGGCCAAGAAGGCGGGGCTGTGGAACTTCTTCCTGCCGACCTCGGAGATCGGCCGCGGGCTCACCAATCTCGACTACGCCTACATCGCCGCCGAGCTCGGCAAGTACCCGCTCGCCTCCGAATCGCTCAACTGCTCGGCGCCCGACACCGGCAACATGGAGGTGCTGGAGCGCGTCGGCACGCCCGAGCAGAAGGAGAAGTGGCTGAAGCCGCTGCTCAACGGCGAGATCCGCTCGGCCTACGCCATGACCGAGCCGGGGGTGGCCTCGTCCGACGCCAAGAACATCCAGACCCGCGCCGAGCTGGACGGCGACGAGTGGGTGATCAACGGCGAGAAGTACTACATCTCCGGCGCCGGCGATCCGCGCTGCAAGATCATGATCGTCATGGTCAAGACCAGCCCCGACGCCTCGCCGCAGTTCCAGCAGTCGCAGATCCTGGTGCCGATCGGCACGCCCGGGCTGGAGATCGTGGGCCCCATGACCGTGTTCGGCCACGACCACGCGCCGCGCGGCCACATGCACCTGCGCTTCAGGAACTGCCGCGTGCCGGCGTCGAACATCCTGCTCGGCGAGGGCCGCGGCTTCGAGATCAGCCAGGTCCGCCTCGGCCCCGGCCGCATCCATCACTGCATGCGCTCGATCGGCGCCGCCGAGAAGGCGCTCGACCTGATGGTCAAGCGCGGCGCCACCCGCACCGCCTTCGGCAAGCCGATCATCCAGCTCGGCAAGAACCTCGAGCTGGTGAGCCGCGCGCGCATCGAGATCGAGGCGATGCGGCTGATGGTGCTGAAGGCCGCCAAGGCGATGGACGTGCTCGGCAACCGCGAGGCCCGCGTGTGGGTCAGCATGGTCAAGGCGATGGTGCCGGAGAAGGTCTGCACCATCGTCGACCAGGCGATGCAGATCCACGGCGCCACCGGCATCTCGCAGTGGTCGCCGCTGTCGGAGATGTACGTCAACCAGCGCCACCTGCGCTTCGCCGACGGGCCGGACGAGGTCCATCACATGGTGGTCGGCCGCGCGGAGATCAGCCGGCACTGACACCCACATCCGCCTCCCCGTCGAAGCGCCTTCCCAGCCGCGCCCGTGTGTAGGACGGGGGGAGGATTTGCTTCGTCGCACGGCCCTGGAAATGGTGAAGCCCGCCGCCGGGGTGGGTGGGAAGGGGGCGACGGGCTTCGAGGGTGTGCTTCCGGCAATATGGAAGCACGTTGCGAAAATAGAGCAACCCGGTCTTGCCGCAATCGGACATCGGCTCCAACCCGCAGGCGTTCAGTTACCCTGTCGGCAGCCCCGTCGCAGTGGGTCATTCATGTCCCGCGTGGTTGCTTTTCGCCGATAGCTTTCCTCAGGGATTTGGGCCGAACATTCTCCCGCTGGCGACGCAGATGCCGGGGGCTCCGCGCAAAGATTGATTAGCGGAGAAGGGGCATACGCCTCGCGGCAGTCGAGGGTGTGCCCGTCCCGGCTGGTGGGAAGAGCCGGGCGGGTCTCCTCGCGACTGCACTGCACCGCTCCCGAAGAAATCCGCCTGTCCTCCGGCCGCTGGGTCGGCAAAGTGCCCGAACGGCGCGCGTAGCGCGGTGCGAAATCCGTAACGGGCCCGCGTGAACATCGAGGCAGTCGTTTGAGGGCGTTGCTACTGCCGACGCTCACGTCGGTATTCGGCGCTGGGGCCATGGTGACGATTCCTGCGGCACCTGCGCCATTTCGCTTAACTCACTTCTAACCCTTCGATTTCGAAAGTGGAAGCTTCGCGGCACTGACAGCACGGTCAAGCACCTCTCTTTGCACTCCGGCCAAAGCTCCAGATCAGCAGGTCCGCGATCCGCTGTGGTGCAGTCTCACCCAGTAATGGAAAGCGCGCACGGACCTGTGCAACGACGGAAAGAAATTCGGAATTTCGTGCCCAGCAAGCGTAGGTCCGCCTTAGCTCCTCGAGAATCGCAACGTAACCAGCAATTCGGTCGGTAACACTGCGTGCCTTCGGGTCTTTGATTCCGAAAAAGTCTCTGACGTGTATATCCCAGACCGGCCTCGTCTCGTCGTGGATCGCAACGAGTTTACTCACGAACGAGGCCTGAAGCGCGCAATCCCCTTTTAGTCGGGGGATGCTGTATAGCTTTTCCATCGGCTCCGTATAGGGATCACTGTCCGGGACAAGCTTCAACCTGAACAGGCGGTCGAAGTATGCCTCCTTGAACACGTCTCCAAGATGGGCGCGGTTTAGCTGGTAGTACTTCGCAAACTCTTGACGGAAGCGCGCTTCGAAGCCTACCGGTCGCTCCCGCAAGGTGGCGAAGAGCCAGTGGTAGTCCTGAACGTTCTCCTCTTGGAGGCAGGAGATCGCCTTGCCCAGGACATGCAGTTGAGTGGTGCTCGGTCCCATCGAGTTCCTCCCGGAAGTTAGGACGCCTAAGCGCATCGTGTCGCGCGAAGTGCCGATGCTGGCTGCATCTAAGCGGGAATCGCTGCCACGGCGAGAGATGCAAATTCTGTGAGCGTGCTCTCGGCTATATCACGCCCCGCCTGGACAAGCTGATCGAGCCTCGCCAACGTGACTCTCCTTGCACGGAGATCGACCGCCCGACGGTATCGGAGTTGGAAGTCGTCGCCCACGCATTCAAAGCGACCGAAACGGGTACCGATATTCCCTCGGTTGACCGCTTCCAGTGCCTGATCTCGGTTGGAGAGATACTTGAAGGGCAGGTAAAGGCAAAAGCTGACCAGATCGAACTCGGCCTCATAGTCAATTATTCCAACGAGCGTCTGTCCCCGAACGATTACATCGAACGAGAAGACCAATCGCGAATCGTTACGCTCCCACCAGTGGGCTTGTCCGTTATCCAGGTTCTGACACCACCTGATAATCGTTGTCCTATCATGGTCCGACTTCGTCAGAGGCATGGGAGCGCTACGGTTGGAACGAGACGACAACTGACTTCTGACAGCGCCAGCGGAGAGCCACATCCCAACGCCATTCCATTTGTGATCGCTCTCAACCACTGTGTGCATCCACAATCGAATTTTCGCGAAATTAAATCAAGAGAACTTGTCCGACCCATTGATTCCAAGCGTTTGCGCCGCGCGGCCGCGCCTCTCACGGCCTGAGCCTCGTCCATGCGGCAAAGCTTCCGACAGCAGAGGTCCGCCGCAATCCCGCCAGCCAAGAGTCCCCGTCGTCGCGGTTGGCGGAGGATCAGGAGCGATTCAAGAACTCCGACGCCAGCCCGCGCCATTCTTCCTCGAGCTCGCCCGTCGGCATCCCCTTCCCGGCGCGCTTGTACCAACCCTGTGCGTTGCGCAAATCGCCCTCTTGCCGGTGCAGGTAGGCGTGCACCCAGTTCACGTCGTCGCTGTCCTCGTGGCTCTGGCAGACCTTGTGGGCCTGGTTCCAGTCGCCCTTGGCGGCCCACCACAGCGCCTGCAGCGGCGGCCCGACATCGGCCGGCGGCGCGGCGCCCGCCAGGCTGTCCCGGAAAGCATCGAACGTCATCATGCCTCGCCTCCTGTCCGACAGGGTGGAGACCCGATCCTGCCGCGCAGAGCGGCGATAGGCTAGAGGTAGCACCCTCATCAAAGGCCCTCTTCGCGCGCGTCATACGCGTGGCGAGAGGGAGGAGACCCGCGCGTGCGCGGGGAGGGAGAGGTGTCCGGATTCGGTCTTTCAGCAGCACGCCTTCTTTGAGGCGCCGACCACCTCACCCTCCCATTGCTTCGCAATGGGCCCCACCCTCTCCCCCACTTCGTGGCGGAGAGGGAGCAGGATTCACCTGTGGAAATCTTCGGCCGCGGGGGCCTCGTTATGGGCATTGGCCCCGGCGCCGAGGCGCCGATTGCGGGGCTTTTGCGCGGGCCATTGCCCATAATAGGCGTTCGTGACGAACCCGCTTATGGTGGCGTCATGAGTCTGTCCGGCTTGCAGCAGCGCCGTCGCAAGGGTGTTTTTTCGGAGTCGGGTGTCGGCGGATTCGTGGACTCCTGGCCTGAAACCCTTGTGCCATCGGCATCGAAGCGGTCCACAGTCGAGTGGACTCCCGTGGACTCCCTGGACTCGTCGCGGCGATGATCGACGCTGCTTTTCTCGCCGACTGGCTGAACCTGATCCTGCGCTGGGCCCATCTGATCGTCGGCATCGCCTGGATCGGCGCCTCGTTCTACTTCATCTGGCTGGACAACCACCTGCAGCATCCGCTCGATCCGGCCGACGTCGCCAAGGGCATCGGCGGCGAGGTCTGGGCGGTGCATGGCGGCGGCTTCTACGTCGCCCGCAAGTTCAAGCTCGCCCCCGAGACGCTGCCGCCCGAGCTGCACTGGTTCAAGTTCGAGGCCTACTCGACGCTGATCACCGGCTTCCTGCTGCTCTGCCTCGTCTACTACCACGGCGCCGAGGTGGCGCTGATCGATCCCGCGGTGATGCGGCTCGGCAAGGGCGAGGCGATCGCCCTCTCACTCGGCTTCATGGTCGTGGGCTGGCTGTTCTACGACTGGCTGTGCCGCTCGGCGTTCGGCCGGGACGACGCCATGCTGGGCGGGCTGATCGCGCTCTACTGCGTGATCGCGGCGTGGGCGCTCTGCCACCTGTTTTCCGGCCGCGGCGCCTACCTGCATTTCGGCGCCATGCTCGGCGTGATCATGGTGCTGAACGTCTACTTCGTGATCATCCCGGGGCAGCGCGAGCTGGTGAAGGCCAAGCAGGAAGGCCGCGTGCCCGATCCGGTGTTCGGCCTGCGCGGCCGCCAGCGCTCGGTGCACAACACCTATTTCACCCTGCCGGTGCTGTTCACCATGGTCAGCAACCACTACGCGGGCCTCTACGGCCACGAGTGGAACTGGGTGCTTCTCCTGATGATCTCGCTGGCGGGCGCCTTGATCCGCGTCTGGTTCGTGCAGCGGCACAAGGGGCAACAGAACCCGCTCGTGCTGGCCGCCGGACTGATAATGCTGGCGCTGACGGCGATCGTCTCGCTGCCGCGACCGACCGCCGACATCGGCCCGCCGGCCGCCTTCACGGAAGTGCAACCGGTGTTCAAGGCGCGCTGCCAGCCCTGCCACGCCACCAGGCCGACCCAGGAGGGCTTCGCCGCCCCGCCCAAGGGCGTGATCCTCGAGAACGAGGCCGAGCTGCGCGCCCGCGCCTCGATGATCAACCAGCAGGTCTGGGTGACCCGGGCGATGCCGCCGGGCAACCTGACGAACATCACCGAGGAGGATCGCCGGCTGATTGCGCGCTGGGTCAAGGGCGGCGCACAATGAGGGGTATGCTCCTGCGTCCCGGCCTGTTGCCCTGGCGTCGTCTGATCACGGCAGCGCTCGTCGCCCTGTCGATCTTCCTCTATTGGAGCCACGTCACCGAACGCGGCCAGCGGCTCGCCCCGGGCGACGCCCCGCCGGCCGTCGCCGGCGCCGAGGCGCGCGAGCGCGACAATATCGGCTTCGTCGCGCGCGAGCGCGACAATATCGGCTTCGTCGACCAGCGCCGGCTCGACGAGCACTACGCCAAGCACGGCGCGGAGTTCGGCCGCATCACCAAGCAGGACTACCTGCACCAGGCGCAGCTCCTGCGCGATGCCGAGCTCGGCGGGCCGGTGCTGCAGACGGTGCGGGCCGACGGCGTCACGACGCGCTACGACCGCCAGACCGGAGCGTTCATCGCCTTCAACCGCAACGGCACGATCCGCACCTTCTTCAAGCCGCACGACGGCGAGCGCTACTACCGGCGCCAGGCCGAACGGGGGGAGGAATGAAGCCGCCGATTCCGGGGGCCAACCAGGGCCCGCCCGACGTCGCCGAGCTGCGCGACCTGATCGACCAGTGGTCGGCGTTCGCCGCCGATCTCGAGGTCAAGGACTACACCTTCGACCTCGACAACTGGCGCAACGACGTCGACGTGCGCGAGCTGATCCTCGAGGCGCTGCCGATGTTCAGCCGCGAGGAGATCGGCGACCACGCGCTGAAGCTCGACCAGGCCGACGCCGCCTTCAAGACCGGCACCCGCGCCTCCCGCCGCTGCGTCTGGGGCCACGGCACCCAGCGCAAGGAGAAATGGACCCCCGAGACCAACTGGTGGTACTTCCGCACCCCGCTCCGCTCCAACGCGCAGCTCGAGGACGAGCTGGCAACCGTTCGATGAGCTATGCTCTTGCCATCCCCCTCCCTGCCCTCCCCCTTCGGGGGGAGGGCTTCTGACTCGTGACTCCCTCCCCCGCGGGGGGAGGGCTGGGGAGGGGGACTTCCGACGCATGAAAATCCTCACCGAACGCAACGGCCCGGTCACCACCATCATCATCAACCGGCCGAAGTCGAAGAACGCGCTCGACAACGAGGCGGCGCGCGGGCTCGCCACGGCGCTCGAGGCGTTCGAGGCCGACTCCGGCGCACGCGTCGCGGTGCTGACCGGTGCGGGCGGCGCGTTCTGCGCCGGCGCGGACCTCAAGGAGCTGGGCGGCGGCACCGACTACTTCCCGTGGGCCGGCAGCGCCGGGGGGCCGCTGCGCAGCCCCCTGTCGAAACCGGTGATCGCCGCGGTCGAGGGCCATGCCTGCGCCGGCGGCCTCGGGGTCGCGCTGTTCTGCGACATCCGCATCGTCGACGAGACGGCGGTGTTCGGCGTGTTCTCGCGCCGCTGGGGCGTGCCGATGAGCGACGGCACAACCGTGCGCCTGCCGCGCATCGTCGGCCAGGGCCGTGCGCTCGACATGCTGCTGACCGGCCGCGCCGTCGGCGCCGACGAGGCGATCGCGATCGGCCTCGCCACCCGCAAGGTCGCGCGCGGCACGACACGCGCCGCCGCGGAGAAGCTCGCCGCCGAGATCGCGGGCTTTCCGCCGATCGCCATGAGCTCGGACCGCCAGTCGGCCTACGAGAGCTTCGATCGCGACCAGGCCGGCGCGATCCAGCGCGAGATGGAGCTGTCGCTCGAGGCGCGGCGCCTGGAAGCGCACAAGGGCGCCGCCCGCTTTGCCGCTGGCGCCGGCCGGCACGGCCAGTTCAGCAAGAAGTAGGGCGAGAGGATGTGAGAATGCGCGCGTTGGTGTGTCATGCGTACGGGCCGGTCGATTCATTGAAGCTCGAAGACGTGCCGAAGCCGGAGCCGAAGGCCGGCGAGATCCTGGTCAGGGTCGGCGCCGCCGGCGTGAGCTTCGCGGCGATGCTGGGCGTGCAGGGCAAGCACCAGAACAAGCCGCCGCTGCCGTTCGTGCCGGGCAACGAGATCGCGGGCGAGGTGGTGGCGCTGGGCGCCGGCGTCGACACCGTGAAGCTGGGCCAACGAGTCGCCACCGGCGGCAGCCGCGGCGGCTTCGCCGAGTACTGCACCGCCAACGCGGCCAACGCGATCCCGATCCCCGACACCCTGCCCTATGCCGAAGCGACCAACTTCCCGACGCTCTATCCCACCGCCTACGGCGCGCTGCGCTGGAAGGCCAACCTGCTGCCGGGCGAGGTGCTGCTGGTGCACGGCGCGGGCGGCGGCTCGGGCCTGACCGGCATCGAGGTCGGCAAGGCGATGGGCGCCGAGGTGATCGCCTCGGCCGGCGGCGCCGACAAGCTCGTCGCGGCGAAGGCGGCGGGCGCCGATCACCTGATCGACTATCGCAAGGAGGACCTGCGCACCAGGGTGCTCGAGCTGACCCGGGACCGCGGCGCCGACGTGATCTACGATCCGGTCGGCGGCGATGCCTTCAATGCCTCGCTGCGCTGTATCGCGCCCGAGGGCCGCATCATCCCGATGGGCTTCGCGTCCGGCACCATCCCGCAGATCCCGGCGAACATCCTGCTCGTCAAGAACGTCACGGTGATCGGCTTCTACTACGGCTACTGGAACGGCTGGGGCGGCAAGACCGAGCCCTCGCCCGGCGAGGCCGCCGCGCTGGCGAAGCGCCGCGCCATGGTGATGGCCGCGCAGCAGGAGATGATGCGCTGGTACACCGAGGGCAAGCTGAAGGCGCTGGTCGCCGGCTGCTACGCCCTCGCCGACTGGGTCGAGGCCTTCAGGCTGATCGAGGACCGTACCGTGGTCGGCAAGGCGGTGCTGGTGCCCTGAACTTTACCCGTCGTCCCGACCGGAGCGAAGCGTAGTGGAGCGACCTTCTCTCAACGATTTGCGGCTGGTCGCTGAAACAAGGTCCCTCCACTACGCGCCTTCGGCGCTTCGGTCGGGACGACGGTGCTTTAGTGCCTGGGGATAACCGGCTTTGCGTGAGTCTCATCACGGGCAATGGCTTGCGATTCGGCCCCGGCTTTGCTGGAAAAAATCGAGGCCAATGCCCGTAATAGGTGTTCGACGCAGACATGGTGCATTGTCCTGTGCATGATGATTTTCGCGCGGATAGGGAATACCTCGAACCCCTCGGGGGGGCGCGGGCAGAGTGGCAGGAAGCGCGTAAAATGCCGGCTGGCCTGCAACGAAGGCCTGCCACGGTCGCTGGCAGGATTGGCAGTCTAGATGTTGCCGAAGTCGCCGCCCCTGCCCTTGCCCGACGCAAAGCGCGCGGCGCCCTTCTGGGCCTCGGCCTCGAGCGCGGGCATGCCGAGCCTGGCCTCGTTGCCGAGCGCGGCGGCCAGCTCGAGGCTCCACTGCTCGTAGGATGATCGGCGGTCCGAGCGCATGCAGACCTGCGGGAACCTGGCGATGGCCTCCGCCAGCACCCTGGCTTCGGCGAGCGCCCGGCCGGCCGGCACCAGCCTGTTGGCGAGGCCCCAGTCGAACGCCTCGCGCGCGCCGACCTCGCGGCCGGTCAGGATCATGTCGAGCGCGCGGCTGTGGCCGATCAGCCGCGGCAGGCGCACGGTGCCGCCATCGATCAGCGGCACGCCCCAGCGCCGGCAGAACACGCCGAACTTCGCCGTCTCCGACGCCACACGCAGGTCGCACCACAGCGCGAGCTCGAGGCCGCCGGCGACCGCGTATCCCTCGACCGCGGCGATCACCGGCTTGGAGAGCAGATGCCGCGTCGGCCCCATCGGGCCCGGCGCGTCTTCCTTGAAGGCCGGCCCGCCGGTGCGCCCGGCCACGGACTTGAGATCGTACCCGGCGCAGAAGGTGCCGCCGCGGCCGGTCAGGATCGCGACCGACTGCGTCTCGTCCCCGTCGAAGGCGAGGAATGCCTCGCGCAGCAGCCCCGCGGTCTCGGCATCGACCGCGTTGCGCGCCTCCACGAAGCGATCGATCGAGACGATCGTGGTCGCGCCGTCCTTCTCGACCGCGACCTTCGCCCTGCCGGCGGCCATCTCAGCGGCCCTGCATCATGCGCAGCGGCGTGTAGACCAGCACGGTCTCGCCCTTCTGGTTCTTCACCTCGTTGGTGGTGCGCACCAGCGCGCGCATCGGGTTCTTCGAGGTCGGCTTGATCTCGGTGACCTCGATCTCGACATGGATCGTGTCGTTCACGTAGGTCGGCCCCTTGATGTCGAAGCCCATCGACAGGAAGGCGAGGCCGCTGCCCTGCAGCGTGGTCGGGATCACCAGACCTTCGGCCATCGAGTAGACCAGCGCGCCCGGCACGGGATGCCCGCCGCGCATGGGTGCATGTTCGGCGATGTATTCCCGGTTGGTGAACAGCTCCTCGGAAAAGCCGCAAAGCGTCACGAAATTCAGCAGGTCGGCCTCGAACAGCGTGCGGCCGTAGGTGATGAACCGGTCGCCGATCGCGAGGTCGCGCCAGTTCCAGCCTTCGCCCAACTGTTTCATGGATTGCTTCACGTGGAGGCGGCTTTCAGTGTGCATGCTCTTGGGGCTTGGCGCCCTCGCGCAGCTTGTAGGTCCGGCTGCAATAGGGGCATTCGACTCGCCCCTCGGCGCCGAGATTGAGGTAGATTTTGGGATGCCCCAATGGGCCACCGCCGCCGTCGCAGGCTACGCGGTCGGTGTCGACGGTGATGGTTTCGAAGGGTTCGGTCACGACTAGAAGGCTCCTTGGACGTCGGCGGATGATAGCCGCCGGGCTCAGCCCGGTCATGCTCGCCGCGTGCGCCCCGACGGTCGTTCCGGCCGGCCGCAGGGTCACGTCGCCGCACCTCACCGCGACCAGCTACGTCGCGGCCGACGGGACCGTCCTGCCGCTGGCGATCTGGCCGGCCGAGGGCCCGCCCAAGGCGGTGATACTGGGCCTGCACGGCTTCGGCGACTATCGCGATGCCTTCGAGGAGCCGGCCAAGGTCTGGGTCAAGGACGGCATCACCACCTACGCCTACGACCAGCGCGGCTTCGGCGCGAGCCCGACCCGCGGCCGCTGGCCCGGCATCGACACCCTGGTCGAGGACGCGATCACCGTGGCCGGGCTGGTGAAGGCGCGTCATCCGGGGGTGCCGTTCTATCTGCTCGGCGAAAGCATGGGCGGCGCCGAGGCGCTGGTCGCCGTCGATCGCGGCCTGGAAGTGGACGGGCTGATCCTGAGCGCACCGGCCCTGCGCGGCCGCGCCGTCCTGGGACCGGCGGCAAGCGCCGGCCTGTGGTTCTTCGGCCATACCATCCCGTGGCTGCCGGCCGGCCCGACCTCGATCGACTTCAAGCCGACCGACAATCCGGAGACCCTCAAGAAGCTGCGGGACGATCCGCTGATGCTGCACCAACCGCGCCTCGACATCGGTTACGGCCTGTTCGAAGCGATGGATGCGGGCTACGACGCGGCGAAGCGGGTTCACACACCCTATCTGATGCTGCACGGCATGGGCGACCGGCTGGTGCCGACATCGACGGTGCGGACGGCGCTGGAGATCATGCCGCGACGCGCCGATTCGAAGCTCGCCTTCTACGAGCACGGCTATCATCTCCTGATGCGTGACAAGCAGGGCCCGATCGTGGCGGCCGACATCGCCGCCTGGATCGACAACCACAAGGCGGAGCTGCCGTCCGGCGCCGACGGCGAGCGCTCGGAGCCCAAGCTCGCCGCCCTGTGGGGGACCAAACGATGAGACGGCTTTCCCTGCTGGCGATCGGCCTCAGTGCCCTGCCGTTCGCGGCCGACGCCCAGGACGACAAGCTCAAGGCGCGCTGCGATCAGCTCTTTCCGCTCGCCGACCGCGCCGTCTCGCGCCGCGGCGAAGGCGGCGGCGGTCCCAACCTCGCGGTGCAGGGCGCCGGGGTCGACTGTGCCAAGGGCCGCTACGCGCAGGGCATCGCCGTGCTCGAGAAGGTGCTGCGCGGCCAGGGCTACACGGTCCCGCCGCCGCCGTGACCTTGGTCAGCGCGCGACCATCGCCGTCGCTTCGATCTCGACCAGCAGGCCGGGCACGGCGAGCGCGCTCACCGCGACCAGCGTCGCGCTGACCACCGAGCTCTTGAGCGCCCTGTCGAGCGCCCTGGACACCGCGCCCATGTCGCGGATGTCGGTGACGAAGATGGTGAGCCGGACCAGGTCCTTGAGCCGCGCGCCGGCCGACTTCAGCGCCGCATCGATCTTGCGCATGCTGACCATCGTCTGCTCGATCGCATCGCGGCCCTGCACGCGGCCCTTCGAATCGAGCGAGGTCGTGCCGGAGACGAAGACGAACGGGCCGTTCCTCACCGTGCGGGCGTAGAAGCCCACCACTTCCGTGCCGTCGCGGAACACCTGCTTCGCCATGAATGACTCCCCCTCGAGAAGTGGGCTATGCCCATAGCATGGCCAACCCAGCCTGCCGAACCGCGATCGTTACCGGCGCCAGCCGCGGCATCGGCGCGGCGACGGTGCGCCGCCTGCGCAAGGACGGCCTGGCGGTCCATGCCGTCGCGCGCTCGGCCGCGCCGTTGAAGGCGCTCGCCGAGGAGACCGGCTGCACCGCGCTCGCCCTCGACATCGCCGACCGCGCCGCAGTGCTGGCAGCCTTCGGCGCGATCGATGCCGATGTGCTGGTCAACAACGCCTCGCCGCTGGTGCGCTCGGCCCCGGCCTGGGAAGCCTCGCCCGAGGACATCGACGCGCTGGTCGACGTGAACATGCGCGGCGTCCTGAACTGTCTCGCCGCGACGGTCCCCGGCATGAAGGCGCGCGGGCGGGGCCACATCGTCAATCTCGGCTCGATGGCCGGCACCTGGATCTTCCCGGGCATGCCGGTCTACGCCATGACCAAGGCGGCGATCCACAGCCTCAGCCACACGCTGCGCCTCGACCTGCACGGCAGCGGCGTGCGGGTCAGCGAGATCGCGCCCGGCCGCGTCGAGACCGGCGCGCATCTCGCCCTGATGGCCGACCGGGAGGACGGCCGCCGCCGCTTCTACGAGGGCTACGAGAGCCTGCTGGCCGAGGACATCGCCGAGGCCATCGCCTTCGTGCTTTCGGCACCGCAGCGCATGGACGTAAGCTTCATGGAGATCGTGCCCACCGACCAGTCCTACGGCGGCTCGGCCTTCCACCGCCGCGGAGCGGCATAGTTCGACTCGCCGCGGAGCGTCATGACCGTCAGCAACCTCGCCGCCATCCTCGATCCCAACGCGCCGGACGATCGCGATTTCATCATCCAGCTCTCGCCCGACGCCGACGAGGAGCTGCGGATCACTTGGGGCGCGGCGCGGACCCGCATCGCGGCGCTGGCCCGCGGGCTCCGGAAGCGCGGCCTGAAGCGCGGCGAGGCGGTCGCCATCGTCGCCGCCAACAGCGCCGACTACCTGGTGCTCTACCTGGCGACCATGGCGGCCGGCCTGGTCTCGGTGTGCGTCAACCACAAGCTGCCGCGCGAGACCGTGGCCCACATCATGAAGGACTCCGCGGTCAAGTTCGCCGTCGCCGACGACGAGCGCGCCCCGCTGGTCCGCGAGCTGGTGCCGACGCTCGCCATGGCCGAGCTCGCGTCGCTGCTCGATCCCGGCCCGTTCGCGCCGGTCGAGATGACGCCGGACGAGACGGCGATGGTGCTCTACACCTCGGGCTCGACCGGCCTGCCCAAGGGCGTGCCGCTCAGCCATGGCGGCTACGTCTGGGCCGCCACCTGCACGCCCGAGCAGCGGCCCGCCATGGAAGGCAAGGCGGTGCTGATCGCCGCGCCGCTGTTCCACATGAACGGCCTGTTCAGCGCCAAGCTGGTGATGGTGAACGGCGGCACGATCGTGCTGATGACTACCTTCGCGGCGAGAGGCTACATCCGCGCCATCGACCGCTACCGCGTGGCGATGATCACCTCGGTGCCGACCATGCTGGCGCTGGTGATGCGCGAGACCGGGGAGCTGGCCAAGGCCGACCTCAGCTCGGTAACCACCGCGGTCACCGGCTCGGCCCCGTCGACGGCGGAGTTCTTCGAGCAGATGCACCGGCTGTTCCCCAGGGCCGAGGCGGCCAACAGCTGGGGCACCACCGAAGCGGGACCGATCGCCTTCGGCCCGCATCCCGACGGCACGCCCAGGCCGCTGGGCGCGCTCGGCTATCCGCGCAAGGGCGTCGGCCTCAGGCTGGTCGGCGGCGATGCCAACCAGGGCGTGCTGCACATCCGCACGCCCGCGCTGATGAGGGGCTATTACAACCGCGAGGACGACACCCGGAAGCGCCTGATCGACGGCTGGTACGACACCGGCGACGTGATGCGGCGCGATGCCGACGGCTTCTACTTCTTCGTCGGCCGCGCCGACGACATGTTCCAGTGCGGCGGCGAGAACGTCTATCCGGGCGAGGTCGAGAAGCTGCTGGGGCGGCATCCCGACGTGGCGCAAGTCTGCGTCGTGCCGGTCGCCGACGAGATCAAGTACCAGCTCCCGGTCGCCTTCGTGGTCCCCAGGCCCGGCGCGACGCCCAGCGAGGACGCGCTGCGCCGCTTCGCGCTCGACAACGGGCCCGCCTACGCCCATCCGCGCGCGGTCTGGTTCGTCGCCGAGCTGCCGCTCGCCGGCACCAACAAGATCGACCGCAAGGCTCTGGTCGAGCGCGCGGCCGAGACTTATCGCCGGGAGGGTGCGCGGCGGGTCTGAGCCCGCTTCGGCCGACATTGCGGTCGCGAGCCCCCTCCGCTATCTTCCGCCGCGCCGGACCCGTAGCTCAGCTGGATAGAGCGCTGCCCTCCGAAGGCAGAGGTCGTGAGTTCGAATCTCGCCGGGTCCGCCACTTCAGAACGAATCTGACAACGCCAGGCGCATCCGGCCGTGCGTCGGCTGTGGCGGTCAGCCGACCTCGACGCGCTCCGCGAGCAGGTGGTCGTGGCGGTGCTTGCACAGAACCATGCCCCGAACACATCGAGCTCGGCATAGGTGCTCGGCAGAGAGTCGGGCCAATCGGCCATGACGATCAACGACTGAAGGTAGTGCTTGGGCGGGCGCGGGCTGGCGGCGGGCCCGGCCCGTTCGCGCCCAAGCGGTCATGGTTCAGCTTGCCTTGCGCGACAGCGTAAGGGGCAGGTCCAGTTCCACCCGGTCGTGCATCACCTTCGGCGTGATGCGGCCGCGCTCGCCGCGTTCGAGGCGCACCAGGCCGTAGCCTTCCATGGTCCGCAGCGTGCGCGACAGGTTGGACTTGGCCTTGCCGGTGATCCGCGCCAGCTCGTCGAGCGAGCCGGGCGCCTTCTCGGCGATCACACGCAGCAGCTCGCGATTGCCGGCTGACAAGACCTTGGCGAACGATTCCGTCGAGGTGAACCAGACCTTCGGCTCATCGGTCGCGATACGCCGCTCGCCACGCGCCACGGCCATGGTGCGGGCCTTCATCTCCTTGTAGCTGGCGATACCGACCTTCAGCGTCGTCATGGGATCACTCCTCTCTCGCGCAGCACCGCGTCCACCGTGGTCCAGAAGTCGGCGAGCAACGTCGCCGCGTCCTGGTACTCGTAGGCGCGGATGCTCCGCAGCCTGTGGCGATGGTCCTGCGGATCGCCGCGCTTCTGCCGTGCGACCGGATGGGCATTATCGAAGCCGACCAACCGCTCGCCGCCCGCGCCATGCAGAGTGAGCGAGTAGTCGATGCCGTGCGGCTTCCCCGGCGACACCGGCACCCGCGTCACGACGAACCGGACCCAGTGGCCGCCCTCCGGGTCCACCACGAGAACCTGCCCGTCGAGGTCGAGAAGCGCATCGAGGGTCGGGTCACCCGGTTCCGTCACGGCATGTAGTTATCACACTGAAGCAACACAAGCAAGGAAGGTAGGCGCGCATCGCGTAAGATGTCGGATGGCGCTGTGCCGCGTTCGTCGCCAACATCTGTCGCGGCGGCACTGGTTGCGTTCGACACCGTACAGGATCGAGGTCGGGTTTCCTCCTGACCCAGGACAAAGGTCGGGGCGCCGTCTGCGTTCAGGCGCGGGAGGGCTTCCGTCGCCGGCGTCCGGGCAGCACGACGTCGCGGCTGAGATTGTCGTGCTCGGGATCCATCCGCCGGTAGTCCATCGTCACCTCCTCGCCGGGATGGATGTCCCTGAGCGCGTAGTAGGTGACGTCGCCGTCGTCGGATTGCAGGTTCGGTGTCTCGGAATGGTTCATGTACCAGCCGACGGAAATGCGCAGGAAGTTCAGCGGCGCCCAGTAACCGCCGGGCATGCGGATGCCGAACTTCCTGATCAGCTTCTTGTGCGGCGATGCGTGCGCCTTCTCGAGCGGCACCCACCGGCTGTCCTCGGGCGAGAAGACCCGGACGAACTCGCCCTTCCTGATCACGATATCCGAATAGCAGCCGATTCCATCGATCTTGGACGGCCCCAGGTACAGCAGGGCCTTGCTCCACTTGCGCTTGGCCATCTTGGGCGAACTCATGCGTACTGATAGAAGAGGCGCTTCTGCCGATTCCCGACGCCGAGCGCAAGGCCGGCGCGTTGGAAAATGCGCGACTGCGTCAGGGTGGCGTCAGCGACGAATTGCGGTCGCAGAACTTGTCGTTTTCCTTGTTGACCCAGGTCGGGCGGCGGCCGGCAACCTCGGTGCAGGTCGTGAGCGTCTGCTGGCGCGAGCAGAACGCGGCGCCGATCGAGTAGAGCTCGCCACCCCAGAAGCAGTAGCTGTTGCGGTCTTCGGGGGTCAGCCAGCCGTAGTCGCCGGTGATCCGCAGCTTGGGCCGCTGGGCCGTCGCCGGCTGCTCCTGGGCCGCCGCCGCAAGCGGAAGCATGACCGCAACGATGGCTGCCAGGGCGCGCATGGTCACCTGCCGTGAATTCGTCCCAGCGTAACGCGGTGCCTCGAGGGGCGGAAGCCGCTGCGGCCGGCCGGGCCTTTGCAATCTTCAGATGTCCGTGCGCTGCCGCTTCTGGCCGCGGACCATGTCGAGATGGATCGTGCGCGGCGCGGTATAGAGCTGGAAGGTGATCAAGCGGCCCACGAGGTAGGCGGCGAGCAGCGCCGCCAGGGCGCCGAGGACGCCATATCCGCCGGACTGGCGACCGGTGAAGTCCGAGGTGACCAGTCGTACCACCGCCAGAAGAATCAGCGCCGCGGCCGCGGCCACGCCATCCCAGGCGCGATAGACGCGGACCAGGTTGTTGCCGAAGTCCTTGGCGCCCCGAAGCGTCATTCCCATGGCCAGGCCACCCACCAGGCCCACGACGATGCAGACCAGCCACAGCTCGAAGCGCTTGCCCGGCGACACGATCAGCAGCACCGCCGCGGCCAGGATCGCGAACAGCGCCGGCAGGGAACGGTCGAAGAGGTTGACCGCCGTCTCCCTCATCTCGTGGCGCAACGAGCACAGGGCCAGCACGGCGAGCAGCACCGCGGCAAGATGGGCAACGAGAAGCATATCTGGCTACGCTGGCACAACTGCGCGGTGCGCGGCAATTCCAACGTGGGGCCGGTGGCGCGGAAGTGGATGAATTTGCATACTCGCCCAGCCGCGAGGAGACCATGACCCAGGACAGCCCGACCTACTGGAAGAATGCGCGCACCGAAGTACGCGCCGCCGGCTTCGATCCCGATCGCGCGGCCAGGACCAACGCGGTGATCACCATCGCCAGCGCCTACACCAACGCGCATCGCTGCAACAACCGCGTGCGCGAGATCACCGACCTGCTGGTCGAGCTGATCGCCGAGCGCGGCGGCACCGGCCTGATCGTCGGCGCGCCCGCGGTGTCGGATGCGCTGACCCAAGGCACGCCGACGGCGGGCTACAGCCTGGTGTCGCGCGACGTCGCCGCCGACTGCTTCGAGATCGGCCACTACGCCCATCACGGCGAGGCGATGATCGTGATCTCGGGCTGCGACAAGACCGGCGCCGCGGCGCTGATGCCGCTGGCCCGCACCAACGCCTTCGGCCTGGTGCTCTATCCGGGCACCAGCTCGCCGGGCAGCGTCTCGTTCGGCCCATGGGCCAGGAAGGGCACCAACCTCACCATCATGGACTATGCCGAAGGCCGCGCCGCCGCCGAGGCCGGCCGCATCTCGCAGCAGGAGCTGCTCGAGCTCGAGCGCAACGTGCTGCCGGGCAGCGGTACCTGCGGAGCGATGTTCACCGCCAACACCATGAGCACGATTGCCGAGGCGATCGGCATGATGCTGCCGCGCGGCGCCTCGCATCCGGCCGACTACGACGCGCAAAGCGGCATCCACGACGACGTGCGGTCGCAGACGCACGCCTCGGTCGATGCGCTTTACCGGCTGATGGCGTCCGGCATCCGTCCGCGGGACATCATGACCGAGCGCGCGTTCGAGAACGCGATCGCCACGGTCTATGCGATGGGCGGCTCGACCAACATGTACCTGCACCTGCTGGCGGTCGCCCGCGAAGCGCAAGTGCCGATCACCATCGAACGCATCCAGGCGGTCGGCGAGCGCATCCCGCTGCTGTCCAACCTGCAGCCGCACGGTCCCTACGCCATGACCAGCCTGCACGCGATCGGCGGCGTGCCGGTGGTGATGAAGGAGCTGTTGCGCGCGGGCCTGCTGCACGGCGACGTCATGACCGTCACCGGCAAGACCCTGGCCGAGAACCTCGCCTCGGTCCCGACGCTGGAGGAGTTGGGCTCGCAGCCCGGCGGCCAGGACATCGTCCGTCCGGTATCCGGGCCGGTCGCGGCGGCGAACAACCACATCAGCGTGCTGAAGGGCAACCTTGCGCCCGAGAGCTGCGTGCTCAAGCTCTCCGGCAAGACCCTGGAGAATGGCGAGTTCCGCGGCACCGCACGGGTGTTCGACTCGGAGCCCGAGACGATGAAGGCGATCCGCGCCGGCGAGATCAAGCCCGGTACCGTGATCGTGGTGCGCAATGTCGGCCCGGTCGGCGGGCCCGGCATGCCGGAGATGGTGATGCTCACCATCCAGCTGCAGGGCCGCGGGCTGGGCGAGGATGTGGCGCTGATCACCGACGGCCGCTTCTCCGGCGTGAGCCATGGCATCCTGATCGGCCACATCTCACCCGAGGCGGCGCGCGGCGGGCCGATCGCCGCGGTGCGCGACGGCGACACCATCGTCATCGATCCACGGGCGCGCACCTTGAACCTCGACCTGCCCCAGTCGGAGATCGACAAACGCATGGCCGAATGGCGCGCACCAGATCTCGCCGAGCGCGTCCGACCGGGCTCGGTGCATGACAAGTACGTGCGCCTGGTCAAGTCGGCGCATTACGGTTGCATACTGTAGCTCGCAGCTGTCTCGCCCTGCGCAATGTGAATTTCTTTGCGTGGGGCAGCCGTGCTGCCTAGGCTTCGCGCATGAGCGCGACGGCTTCCTTTCGCATCCATGAGGTGCCGGACGATCTGCTGGCCGCGATCGACTATTGCTACGACCAGGGCTGGACCGACGGCCTGCCGGTCGTGCCGCCGGTGGTCGAACGCGTGAAGGCCATGCTGGCCGCCGACGGCCGCCCGCCCGACACCGTCATCGCCAGGCATCCCGCGACCGGTCTCGACCTGTCGCTGCACGCGGCAGCCGTGAACGCCGTGATGGCAGGCTGCCTCCCGGAGTATTTCCCGGTGGTCGTCGCCGCCTTCGAGGCGATGGACAGGCCCGACTTCAATTTCCGCGGCTCGACCGCCAGCACCGGCGGCTCGGCGCCGCTGGTGATCGTCAGCGGACCCTATGCCGACGAGATCGGCATGAACGCCGACGTCAATCTGTTCGGCCCCGGCAACCGCGCCAACGGCACGATCGGCCGGGCGACACGACTGATCCTGCGCAACGTGTTCCAGATGCTGCCCGGCATCTCCGACAAGTCGACCCAGGGCAATCCCGGCAAGTACAGCTTCTGCATCGCCGAGCGCGCCCGCGGCAATCCATGGCCGCTGCTGTGCGAGGCGCAAGGCTACCCGAAGGGCACGTCGAGCGTGACCGTCTATGCCGGCGGCGGTTTCTGCAACGTCGAGAACCACGGCGGCAATACGCCGGAACAGATCCTGGGTTCGGTCGCCGACGCGATGGCGAATTACGGCTGCATCACGCTCGGCCAGGCGGTGGTGATCCTGGCGCCCGAGCACATGCAGATCGTCGCCGGTGCCGGCTGGACGCGCGAGCAGACGCAGGCCTACCTCTTCACCCGGGCCAAGCGCCCGGTCGAAGGCATGAAGAGCGTCGGCAAGTACCGCGACCGCGAGTACGACACCCAACACGGCGCAGGCGCCCATCCGCTGGCCGAGAAGGGCTTCATGCACCGCGGCCTCGGGCCCGACGACATCCTGATCACCATGGGCGGCGGCGATGCCGGCGGCCATTCCTGCTTCATCCCGTCGTGGAGCCGCGGCCGCGGCTCGATCATGCAGCACAGCGCGATCCGCGCGCCGAAGTTGAGGTGAGGCCCCAATGCAGCTCTACTCGCCGCTCTCCACGACGCCCAGGCGCAAGGCGGTGCGCGCGCCGGCGCTCGGCAGCATCGACGGCCTGCGCATCGGCATCCTGGAAAACGGCAAGCTCAACGCCGAGGAGATGCTGAACGAGGTCGCGGCACTGTTCGTGCAGCACCATGGCTGCACCGTCGCCAAGCTGGCCTCGAAGAAGAACGCGAGCGCCCCCGCTCCCTCCAACACCCTGGTCCAGGTCGCGCAGGAGGTCGACTTCCTGATCACCGGCCTGGGCGATTGAGGGTCCTGCTCGACGTGCAGTCTGCACGACGGCATCACCTTCGAACAGCTCGGCAAGCGCGCGGTGGTCCTGTGCACCACCCCCTTCGAGGTCACGGCCCGCAACATCGCCCGCGTCCTCGGCCTGCCCGACTACCCGTTCCTGACGGTCCAGCATCCGATCGGCAGCTGCACGCTGCCGGAACTCAAGGCGCGCGCCCAGGTCGCGTACAAGCAGGCCCTGCCCATCCTGATGCAGGCCTGAGCACAAAGAGGAATCGCCCATGAAATTCGGGATTTTCTACGAGCTGCAACTGCCGCGCCCATGGGCGCCCGGCGACGAGCACCGGCTGTACCAGAACGCGCTGGAGCAGATCGAGATCGCCGACCGGCTGGGCTACGACCACGCCTGGCAGGTCGAGCATCATTTCCTCGAGGAATATTCGCACTCGCCGGTCCCCGAGTCGTTTCTCGCCGCGGCCAGCCAGCGCACCCGGCAGATCCGCCTCGGCCACGGCATCATGCAGCTCACCACCAACCATCCGGCGCGCGTCGCCGAGAAGATCGCCACCCTCGACCTGCTGTCGAACGGGCGCTGCGAGTTCGGCATGGGCGAGAGCGCCTCGATCACCGAGCTCGAGCCGTTCGGCGTCGAGATGGAGAACAAGCGCGAGATCTTCGAGGAAGCCGTCCGCGCCATCATGCCGATGTTCAGGGACGGTCCGAGCGAGCACCAGGGCAAGTACTTCAACATGCCGCTGCGCCAGGTCGTGCCGAAGCCGTTGCAGAAGCCGCATCCGCCGCTGTGGGTCGCCTGCTCGCAGCTCGAGACGCTGGCCAAGTGCGGCGAATGGGGCATGGGGGCCCTCGGCTTCCAGTTCGTCTCGGCCGATGCCGCCCACGCCTGGGTGCACGCCTACTACAACGCCTTCGTGAAGCGGCAGAAGAAGCTCGCCGACTACGTCACCAACCCCAACCTCGCGCTGGTGTCGTTCTTCATGTGCGCGCCGACCGACGAGGAGGCGCGCGCCCGCGCCGACGGCGACACCTTCTTCCAGTTCGCGCTGCGCTTCTATGCGGCGGCGCCCGGCCGCCGTCGTCCGCCGGCCGGCACGGTCAACATGTGGGACGAGTACCAGAAGTGGAAGCAGGCCAACCCGGATGCCCACCAGGCGGCGCTGCGCGGCGGCCTGATCGGCTCGCCGGAGACGATCCGGCGCAAGCTGCGGCGCTTCCAGTCGTCCAATATCGACCAGGTCGTGCTGCTGAACCAGGCCGGCCGCAACACGCACGAGCACATCTGCGAATCGCTCGAGCTGTTCGCCAGGGAAGTGATGCCCGAATTCCAGGAGGCGCATCCCAAGCTGCTGCAGTGGAAGCAGCAGGTGCTGAACCGCGAGATCGAGCTCGAGGAAATCGACACCTCCGCCTTCACCGATCGCTACGGCGGCACGATGAAGAACATCTCCCCGGCCTCGGACAAGCGGGTGCAGGCGGCGGAATGAAGGCTAATTCGACGCCTGGACCCCGGTGGCCGCCATGCGGGCCTGCCAGATGCGTCGGTGCTCTTCGATCAACGCCACCAGCTCCTGGGGCGAGCCGGTATCGACTTCCAGGCCGAGCGGCCGCATCAGCGCGACCACTTCCTGATCGTCGATCACGCTGCGCAGGCGGCGGTTCAGCTGCTCGACCATCTCGGCCGGCATGCCGGGCGGCCCGAAGAACGCGAACCATTCCTCCATGTCGAGAGTCGGATAGCCCAGCTCCGCAGCCGTCGGGATATCGGGTGCGACCTGGAGCCGGCGGCTGCCGGTGATCATCAGGATACGGCAGCGGCGGCCGCGATGCGGCGGCAGCAGTGAGGTG
Source organism: Pseudomonadota bacterium (assembly GCA_018240745.1). GTDB lineage: Bacteria > Pseudomonadota > Alphaproteobacteria > Reyranellales > Reyranellaceae > Reyranella. The sequence goes on along the minus strand of JAFEFF010000172.1, from coordinate 63,569 downwards.
AGCGTGTTCACGCCGGCGGGAATCCGGCCGTCCCGCATGTCGCCCAGGATGGCGACGACGCCGCGATAGGACACCGGCTCGAGCCGCTCGCCGATCGAGCGGCGCAGCAGCACGTTCAGCACCTCGATGAAGGTCGTGTTGGACGACACGGCAATGCGATGGCGCTGCGCGTCGCCGTCGCGCACCCAGTCGATGTACTCCTTGAACGAATCGACCTGCACCAGCGGCGACACCGCGAAGGCGATCGGGAAAGTGCCGACCTTGGCGATCGGCGTGAGATCGCGCACCGGATCGAACGGGAAGTTCTTGGTGGCGAGCCGGGAAACCAGGGTCGTCGACGACAGCAGCGCGAGTTCGGTTCCGTCGGGCGGCGCCTTCCTGACCACCTCGCCCGGCATGGCGCCATACTGGCCTGTGCGATTCTCGATGATCACCCGGCGGCTGGTCCGGCGCTGCAACTGCACGGCAATGGCGCGCGCCACGGAATCGGCGCCCCCACCCTGCTCGAAGCCGACGAAGATGCGCACGTCCTTCTCGCGCGGCAGGCCCTGTCCCCGCGCCGGGCCAAGCAACAGCGCCGGTACAGCCAGCGCACCCGCTGCAAGACAGGCTCGACGTTTCACGGACAGTTCAGCCCCCAACCAAGGTGAGATGCAGCATCGCCAACCCGGACTGCCGCCGCAAGGCGTGCAGCGTGGATTTCAAGCTGCAATTTCATCCTCGCTGCTGCCTTGCCCAACCCGCATCAGGCGGATTAGGACTGAATGCCCATGATCGAAGGTTCCGATGCCAGCGCCCCGGGACGGGGCAACATCGCTCGACGGATCACGCGCTTCCTCGCGGGACTGGAGCGCGCCCGGCGGCAGCCCAACCGGCGCGAGGCCTATCACTTGCGCGACGCGCTCCAGCGCATGGAAGCGCAGGAATACCCCGAGAGCGAGGTCGCGGTGCAGCGGGCGGAACGCTCCGAGCCGCTGCCGGGGCATGTCGCGAACCTGCTGACCACCAACGAAAGCGTCACGGTCCGCCAACTGCGCGATGAGCTCGACCGCATCCTGAACAATCCATAGGCAGGATGCGGATTTCCGGCCGAGCGGCCGCCGGCTCGGAGCATAACAGGCCGTGATCGTATCCTGTTGCGCCATCACAGGTTTTTGACCCCGTGAGCGACGATCTGCGCCCGTATGCGGCTGCCCTGCGGACATAAAACGGCCGAACGTCTCGTATCCCTTGGGGGTGGAACGGAGGCAGGTGGATGGCCAAGCTGAGGAAGTCCGGCATCGTGATCGTCGGCGTGGTGCTGGTGGCTGCCTCCGTCGGATATTTCGTCTTCGACCAGGCCCTTCGCGACAAGGCGCGGCCGGCGGTGGCGCCGTCGGGTCCGGCCGGCATTCCGGTCACCGTCGCGGTCGCCGCCGCCCAGGACGTGCCGGTCTATATTCGAGGCCTGGGCACGGTGCAGGCCTACAAGACCGTGGCGGTCAAATCGCGGGTCGACGGCCAGATCGTCAAAGTCGATTTTCACGAGGGCCAGGACGTCAAGGAAGGCGATCTGCTGTTTCAGATCGACCCGCGGCCGTACCAGGCGGCGCTCGATCGCGCGGTCGCGGCCAAGCAGCGCGATCAAGCGCAGCTCGAGGGTGCGCAGCTCGATCTCGAGCGCTATGCCAAGCTGATCGGCCCGGGCTTCCAGTCGCGCCAGAGCTACGACCAGCAGAAGGCGCAAGTCGACGGGCTCAAGGCCGCGATCGCCGGCGACCAGGCGGCGATCGACACCGCCAAGCTCAATCTCGTCTATTCGGACGTTCGCGCGCCGATCGACGGCCGTACCGGCCAGCGGCTGGTCGACCTCGGAAACCTGGTGCAGTCGGGCCAGGGAACCACGCTGGTGACGATCACCGAGATCAAGCCGATCTTCGTGAACTTCACCGTGCCGCAGTACGCCAACCACAATCTGCGCAAGACCCAGGCCAGGGAAGCGCTGACCGCCTACGCCTACAGCGCTGACGACACCTACAAGCTTGCCGAGGGCAAGGTGACGCTGGTCGACAACCAGATCGACACGGCGACCGGCACGTTGCGGCTGAAGGCGACCTACGAGAACAAGGACGAGCAGCTTTGGCCGGGCCAGTTCGTCAGCGTCCGCCTGCAGCTTTCGACCCGCAAGGACGCGACCACGGTGCCGCAGCGCGCGGTCATGCAGGGTCCCAACGGCGCCTACGGCTACGTCGTCAGGGCCGACGGCACCGTCGAGCGTCGGGCGCTCGAGGTTGCCGCGACGCAGGACGGCATCGCGGTGATCACGAAGGGCGTCGCGGTCGGTGAGAAGATCGTGGCCGACGGGCAATACCGGCTGACCGACGGCGCCCGCGTGCGCGTCGACCAGCCGACCGCGACTTCGGCGCCGCCAGGCGGGCAACCCGGCAAGAGCGGCTGACCAAGCCGATGAACATCTCCGAAACCTATATCCGCCGGCCGATCGCCACGTCGCTGATGATGCTGGGTCTGCTGGTCTTCGGGTCGGCGACCTACAGCCTGCTCCCGGTGTCGGCCCTCCCCAACGTCGACTTTCCGACCATCACCGTGAGCGCCACCCTGCCCGGCGCCAGCCCCGAGACGATGGCCTCCTCCGTCGCAACGCCGCTGGAGCAGCAGTTCGCCGCCATTCCAGGGCTCGCCTCGATGAACTCGGTCAGCGGCCTGGGCGCCACCGCGATCACCCTGCAGTTCGACCTCGGCCGCAAGATCGACGGCGCCGCGACCGATGTGCAGACGGCGATCAACGCGGCGAGCGGCCTGCTGCCCAAGGACCTGCCCAATCCGCCGACCTATCGCAAGGTCAACCCGGCCGACCGCTCGGTCCTGATCTACGCCGTGTCGTCCGACGACCTGCCGCTCTACAAGGTCGACGACTACGCCTTCGTCATCCTGGCGCAGAAGATCTCCGCCGTTACCGGCGTGTCGCAGGTCCTGGTCGCCGGCCAGCAGGACTTCGCGATCCGCGTCCAGGCCAATCCGGCGGCTCTCGCCGCGCACGGCATCTCGCTCGAGGACGTGCGCGCAGCCCTCACCGCCTCGACCGTCAACCAGCCCAAGGGAAATCTCGAGAACGACCATCAGTCGGTCATGCTGGACACCAACGACCAGCTGTTCAACGCCGCTGCCTACAAGAACATCATCGTCGCCTATCGCAACGGCGCGCCGGTCAAGCTGCAGGACGTCGGCAACGTGATCGACGCCACCAAGTCGCCGCGCACCGGCGCCTGGTACAACGGCAAGCGCGCCGAGCTGCTGCTGATCTTCCGCCAACCCGGCGCCAATACCGTCGAGATCGTCAATCGGGTCAAAGCCCTGATGCCGCGGCTGCTCGCCTCGATCCCGCCGAGCGTGCACGTCACCCTGATGTCGGATCGCTCGCAATCGATCCGCGATTCGGTCGACGATGTGCAGTTCACGCTGATGCTGACCGTCGGCCTCGTGGTGCTGGTGATCTTCATCTTCCTGCGCCACCTCTGGGCGACCATAATCCCCAGCATCACCGTACCGCTGGCGATCGTCGGCACGTTCGGGGTGATGTATGTCTGCGACTATTCGATCGACAACCTGTCGCTGATGGGCCTCACCATCGCCGTCGGCTTCGTGGTCGACGATGCGATCGTGATGATCGAGAACATCGTGCGTTACATCGAGGAAGGCGAGAGGCCGTTCGATGCCGCGCTGAAAGGCGCGGGCCAGATCGGCTTCACCATCGTGTCGATCACCTTCTCGCTGATCGCCGTGTTCATCCCGCTGCTGTTCATGGGCGGCATCGTCGGCCGGCTGTTCCGCGAGTTCGCCGTGGTGGTTACGGTCGCGGTCTGCATGTCGGCCTTCGTCTCGCTGACGCTGACGCCGGTGATGTGCGCCCAATTCCTCAAGCGTCACAGCGACGAGAAGCGCGGCCGGCTGAACCAGATGTGCGAGGACATCTTCAACGGGGCGGTGCGGGCCTACGACCGCGGGCTGAACATGGTTTTTCGCCACCGGTTCATCGCCCTGATGTCGACCATCGCGTTGATCGTCGTCACCGGCTACCTTTACGTCACCATCCCCAAGGGCTTCTTCCCCGAGCAGGATACCGGCTTCATCTTCGGCCAGGCCGAGGCGCGCCAGGACATCTCCTTCTACGCGATGTCCAAGCTCGCCAACCAGCTCGCCGACATCATCAAGCAGGACCGGGCGGTCAGCGGTGTCGTCGGCTTCGTCGGCTCGACCGGCGGCAATTCGGCCGAGAACAGCGCCCGCATGTTCATCCAGCTCAAGCCGTTCGCCGAGCGGCCGGGCGATTCGGCGCAGAAGGTCATCCAGCGGCTCAGGCCGAAAGTGGCCCAGGTGCCGGGAGTGAAGTACTTCATGCAGGCCGGCCAGGACATCAATGTCGGCGGCCGCCTCAGCAAGACCGAGTTCCAGTACACCCTCACCTCGACCGATTCGGACGAGCTCAATCACTGGGCGCCGATCATCGAGGATCATATGGCGAAGCTGCCGCAGCTCCAGGACGTCGCGTCCGACCAGCAGATCGCCTCGCCGCACGTCGCGATCGACATCGACCGCGACACGGCCTCACGCCTTGGCCTGTCGCTCGCCACGATCGACCAGACGCTGTACGACGCCTTCGGCCAGCGCCAGGTGGCGACCATCTACACCTCGAGCACCCAGTACAAGGTCGTGCTGGAGGCGCAACCCGACTTCACCAGGGATCCGACCTCCCTGTCGCGTCTGTATGTGCCCGGGGCGAACGGCGCCCAGATACCGCTGAGCACGGTGGCGCATTTCACCAACAGGATTGCGCCCCTGACCATCAGCCACCAGGGTCAGTTCCCCGCCGTCACGCTCTCCTTCAACCTCGCGCCGGGGGTGGCGCTCGGCCAGGCGGTCGACGCCATCAAGCGCATGGAGGCCGATCTCAGGACTCCGATCACGCTGGACGGCAGCTTCCAGGGCACGGCCCAGGCGTTCCAGTCCTCGCTGTCGTCGACGCCGTTCCTGATCGCCGCCGCGATCCTCGCCGTCTACATCGTGCTCGGCATGCTCTACGAGAGCTACGTGCATCCGATCACGATCCTGTCGGCGCTGCCGTCGGCCGGTGTCGGCGCACTGCTGGCGCTGATGATCACGGGCTACGATCTCAGCGTCATCGCCCTGATCGGCATCATCCTGCTGATCGGCATCGTCAAGAAGAACGCGATCATGATGATCGACTTCGCGCTCGAAGCCGAACGCACCCACGGCAAGAGTCCGCAGGAGGCGATCCACGAAGCCTGCCTGCTGCGCTTCCGGCCGATCATGATGACGACCTTTGCCGCGATCGGCGGCGGGCTGCCGCTCGCCCTCGGCCAGGGTGCCGGCTCCGAGCTGCGCCGGCCGCTCGGCATCGCCATCGTCGGCGGCCTGCTGGTGTCGCAGTGGCTGACCCTCTACACGACGCCGGTCATCTACCTCTACTTCGATCGCTTCGCCCACTGGCTGAGCGGCAAGCGCCGGCGCCCCACCGGCGAGATTCCCGCGAACGTGCCGGCCAAGGATCAGGCGCCCGGCGAAGCGGGTGCGCGTGCCGCCGACTGAGGGGCGCCATGGCCAGCCGCTACGAGGACGAAGAGTACCTGGAACAGGACGAAGAGGAGCGTGAGGCCGCCGGGCGACGCGGCAGGCTGATCGCGCTGGCGGTCATGGCCGGGCTGGTGGCGGCGGGCCTGTTCCTGGTCCATCGGCTGCGCGAAGCATCGGTGGTCGAAGACTGCCTGATGACCCACGCGACCAACTGCAACGATCTGGTGCAGCCGCCTATCCCGGCCGGCGGCGCGCCTTCCACCACGCGCTGAGCTCGCCGACGAGGCCGCGCCGCGCGCCGAGCACGATCACCACGAAGATCGCGCCCTGGATCACCAGCACGAGCTGGCCGACGAAGGCGAGATAGTCCTGCATGGCGACCAGCACGAAGCCGCCGACCACCGGTCCGGTGATGGTGCCGAGGCCGCCGATCAGGGCCATCAGCACGACCTCGCCCGAGGTACTGGCGGCGACGTCGGTCAGCGTCGCGAAGTGCACCACCATCGCCTTGGTGGCGCCGGCGAGGCCCGCGACCGCAGCCGACAGCACGAACGCCAGCAGCTTGTAGCGGTCGGCCTCGTAGCCGAGGGACAGGGCACGCTGCTCGTTGTCGCGGATCGCCTTCAGCACCTGGCCGAACGGCGAATGGATGAAGCGGTAGATCGCGCCGAAGCCGAACAGGAAGATCACCAGCACGACGTAGTACAGCGTGTAGTCGTTCTCGGTCGGGAGCAGCCCGAAGAACAACGGCTTGCGCGGGATGCCCTGCAGGCCGTCCTCGCCGCCGGTGAACGGCATCTGCACGCAGAGAAAATAGATCATCTGCGCGAAGGCGAGGGTAATCATCGCGAAGTAGATGCCCTGGCGGCGGATCGCCAGCGCGCCGGTGACGAGCCCGAGCAGTGCGGCGCCGAGCACCGCCGCAATGAGCCCGAACTCGATCGGCCAGCCCCAGACCTTCACCGTGTGGCCGAAGAAGTAGGCCGCCATGCCGAAGAACATGGCATGGCCGAAGCTCATCAGGCCGGCATAGCCCAGCAGCAGGTTGAAGGCGCAGGCGAACAGTGCGAAGCACAGCGCCTTCATCAGGAAGACCGGATAGAAGAACCACGGTGCGACGAGCGCCGCGACCGCAATCACGATGGCAACGAGCACCCGGTTCATTTGGTCTGCCCGAACAGGCCGGCCGGCTTGACCAGCAGCACCAGCGCCATGACGACGAAGATCACGGTATTGGAGCCTGGCGGATAGCAGACCTTGGTGAAGCCCTCGACCAGCCCGAGCCCGAAGCCGGTGACGATCGAGCCCATGATCGAGCCCATGCCGCCGATCACCACCACGGCGAACACGACCAGCACGAGGTTGGTGCCCATCAGGGCCGAGACCTGCTGGATCGGCGCCGCCAGCACCCCCGCCAGCGCTGCCAGCCCGACTCCCAGGCCGTAGGTCAGGGTGATCAGCCGCGGCACGTTGATGCCGAAGGCGCGGACCAGGGTCGGGTTCTCGGTCGCAGCGCGGAGATATGCGCCAAGCCTGGTGCGCTCGATCGCATACCAGGTGGCCAGGCAGATCACGAGGGCGGCCACCACGACGAAGCCTCGATAGGCCGGCAGGAACATGAAGCCGAGATTGTAGCCGCCCGGGATCGGGCTCTGGTACGGCGCGCCGGACGAGCCCCAGTTCCACTGGAACAGCCCTTCGATGATCTGCGCCAGGCCGAAGGTCAACAGGAAGCCGTAGAGATGGTCGAGATGGTAGATGCGCTTGAGCATCAGTCGCTCGATCACGATGCCGAACAGGCCGACGACGATCGGCGCCAGGACCAGCGCGCCCCAGAACGGAATGTGGAGCTCGGTCAGCATCAGCCAGGCGGCGAAGGCTCCCATCATGTATTGCGCGCCATGCGTGAAATTGATCACGTTCAGCATGCCGAAGATCACGGCGAGGCCGAGGCTCAGCATGGCGTAGAAGGCGCCGTTGATCAGGCCGAGCAGCAGCTGGCTGAACAGGAGCTGCGTCGAGACCTCGAAGATATTGCACGCGCCCATGTGCCTAGACTCCGAGATAGGCCTGCAGCTTGCCGACGTTGGCCTGAACGTCGCCAGCCGCGATCATGTCGACCACCCGGCCGTCCTCCATCACGTAGTGGCGATCGGCGACGGTGGCGGCGAAGCGGAAGTTCTGCTCGACCAGCAGGATGGTGAAGCCGCGGCTCTTGAGCGTGCGGATCACCTCGCCGATGCGCTGCACGATGACCGGCGCGAGGCCCTCGGTCGGCTCGTCGAGCAGCAGCATGTCGGCGCCGGTGCGCAGGATGCGGCCGATCGCCAGCATCTGCTGCTCGCCGCCCGAAAGCTTGGTGCCCTGGCTGCGCCGCCGCTCCTTGAGGTTGGGAAAGAGCTGGTAGATCTCGTCGAGGCTCATGCCGCCCGCCTTGACCTGCGGCGGCAGCAACATGTTCTCCTCGACATTGAGGCTCGAGAAGATGCCGCGCTCCTCCGGGCAGTAGGCGATGCCCTGCCGCGCGATGGCGTTGGAGGCATCGCGGATCGTCTCGCGGCCGCCGAGCTTCACCGAGCCGGTGCGCCGCTCGACGATGCCCATCACCGCCTTCAGCGTCGTCGTCTTGCCGGCGCCGTTGCGGCCCAGCAGCGTGACCAGCTCGCCGCGGCCGATCTCGAAACCGACGCCGTGCAGGATGTGCGATTCGCCGTACCAGGCCTGCAGGCCATCGACCTTCAGCAGTGTCTCAGCCATGACCGGTCCCGACATAGGCTTCGACGACCTGCGGATCCTTCGACACCGTGGCGTACGGGCCCTCGGCGAGCACCTCGCCGCGGGCCAGCACGGTGATGGTGTCCGACAGATCGGCGACGACGCTCATATTGTGCTCGACCATCAGCACGGTGCGGTCCTTGGCGACGGTGCGGATCAGCTGGGCGATACGCGTGATGTCCTCCTGGCCGAGCCCTGCCATCGGCTCGTCGAGCAGCATCATCTCGGGGTCGAGCGCGAGCGTCGTGGCGATCTCCAGCGCCCGCTTGCGGCCGTAGGGAAGCTCGACGGCCGGCAGCTCGGCGAAGGCCGACAACCCGACGGCTCCGACCAGCTCGAGCGCGCGCCGGTTCAGCGAATCGAGGACGCGCTCGGAGCGCCAGAAGAAGAAGGAATTCCGAAGCTTGCGCTGCAGGGCGACCCGCACGTTCTCGCGCACCGTGAGATGGGGAAACACCGCGGAGATCTGGAACGATCGCGCCAGGCCCATGCGCGCGATTGCCGCAGGCGAGGAACCGGTGATCTCCCGTCCGTTGAAATGGATGCGGCCCGCGGTGGGCGTCAGGAAATGGGTCAACAGGTTGAAGCAGGTCGTCTTTCCGGCGCCGTTGGGCCCGATCAGGGCATGGATGGTGTGGCGCCGGACGCGCAGATTGACGTTCTTGACTGCGACGAACCCCTTGAACTCCTTGGTCAGTCCCTGGGCTTCCAGAATAGTTTCTTGTTCCGCCATCGCCTCCCCATGCGATGCCGCGACTAAATCGAAGCTTTATCGCGATGTCCAGCGCCCAAGCGGGGGCGTGTGAGTCGGCGACACTTCCTGCCGCTGCTCGTGCTCGCCTCCGGCCTGCCGGTGCTGGTCGCCGCCTGGGCCGTCCTGTCGCCACCTCACGTGGTCTCGAGCGAGATGACCTGGGACCTGATGTTCAACCTCGCCGGCGCGTGGCATCTCTGGTTCGGACACGTACCGCACGCCGACTTCCATGAGCCGGTCGGCACGCTCACCTTCCTGCTCACCGAGGCAGGCTTCTGGCTGACCGGCCCCTCGCCGAAGGCCGTGCCTGTCGGCATGTCGATGGTCGCCGCGGTGCTGTTCGCGATCGCCTGCCTGGTCGCCGCGCGGCGGCTCTCGCTGCTGCCCGGCGTGCTGTCCGTCGTGTTCGTTTGCCTGATCGTGTTGCGGCCGGCCAATGTCGGCGACCATCCGAACGCCTATTCTTTCGCCATGGCCTACAACCGCTACGGCTGGGGCGGGCTGTCGGTGCTGGCGCTGCTCCTGTTCGAGCCGCCGGCGCGGCGTGGGGCGGCCGACATCGTCGAGATGGCCTGCACCGCCCTGGTCCTGGCGGCGCTGTTCTACCTGAAGATGACGTACTTCGCGGCAGGCGTTGCGATGCTGGTCCTGGCCCTTGTCGCCTCGCCGCACGTGCGTACGCGCTGGCCGGGCTGGGCCGTCGTCGTGCTGGCGTCGGTGGCGCTCGTCCTGCTGCCCTTCAATGGGCCCTATCTTGCCGACCTGCGGGCGGCGGCAGACGCAGGCATCGTGCGTGATGATGTCTCCTTCTTCTTCAATGACTTCGCCGAGAATGCCGGCGAGTACGCCGCCTACTTCGCCGCCATCGGCCTCGCCGTTTGGCTGTGGCATCGCCGGCTGGCGCCGGCGCGCCTGCCGATCGCCGCTGCATTTCTCCTGGTCATGGGCCTGCTGCTGCTGTCGCAGGACAGCCAGGCGCATAGCGTGCCGCTGGCCGTCGTGATCGCCTTCCTGTTCCACGCGCAGTTGCGGCGCCAATCGGCGGCGCCGGCGCTGCGTCTGGCCGTGCTGGTCTTTCCCCTCGCGGCGATCGTCGCTTCGGCCACCAGCCTCGCGGGCTACCGCGCGCGTCTCGGCGCGGGCTACCTTCGTACGGTCGACAAGACCAACCTCGGCGGCCTTGCCGTGCCGATGGAACCCGAGGGTCTGCTCGCCGACGTCGAGGCCGGCCGCGACCGCTTCCTCCTGTTCGGCCGCACGCGCGCCATCCGCCCACGCTACGAGCTGTCGCCGTTCGAATACGTCGAGACGCTGATGGAGGCCGCAGCCCTGCTCGAGCAGAACGGTCTCGCCAGCGGCAGGATCGCGGTGCTCGACCAGGTCGATCCCCTGCCCTTCATGCTCGGCCTCGAGCCGCCGCGTGGCGGCAACCTGTGGTCGGGGGCCGGCGCGCCGACGCCGTCGCCCGAGGACTATCTCGCCGACGCCGATCGGGTGTTGATTCCGAAGTTCACCACCAACTTCGCCTGGACCGAGCAGGCGAAGGCGGCCTACGGCGCCTACATCGCCGGCCACTTCCCGATGCGCCTCGAAGGACGCGGATGGATCGTCGCCAGCCGGTCCGGCTTGGCAGGCGCCGCGTCGAGACGCTAAGGTCCGCCCCTGACGTGAGTTTTGGGAGGGTTCAGCATGAAGATCAACGATATTGCCCGAGCCGGCCTCGTTGCCGCCGCGCTCGGCTTGAGCGCGGCCGGCGTCGCCGCGATCGCCCAGGCGCAGACCCCCGGCCCGCTGAAGATCGGCGTGATGGAGGGCTTCTCCGGCGTCTATGGCGACCTGACCCAGGGCGAGGTCGAGGCCATGCAGCTCGCGATCGAGGACGTCGGCGGCAAGGTGCTGGGCCGTCCGGTCGAGATCCTGTCGGCCGACCACCAGACCAAGCCCGACGTCGGCGCCGCCATCGCGCGCAAGTGGTACGACGTCGACGGCGTGAAGATGATCACCGGCCTCGGCACCTCGTCGGTGGCGCTGGCCGTCCGCAAGATCAGCCAGGAAAAGGGCCTGATCGACATCAACACCGGCGCCGCGTCGAGCGACCTCACCGGCCCCGCCTGCTCGCCGACCGGCGCGCACTGGGTCTACGACACCTACTCGCTGGCCCACGTGACCGGCGACGCGATGGTGAAGGCCGGCGGCGACACCTGGTACTTCCTGACCGCCGACTATGCGTTCGGCCATGCGCTGGAGCGCGACGTGTCGGAGGTGGTGAAGGCGGCCGGCGGCAAGGTGCTGGGCGCCGTACGCCATCCGCTCAGCACCCAGGATTTCTCGTCCTTCCTGCTGCAGGCCCAGGCCTCCAAGGCCAAGGTGATCGGCCTCGCCAATGCCGGCCAGGACACCATCAACTCGATCAAGCAGGCGGGCGAGTTCGGCATCGTCAAGGGCGGCCAGAAGCTGGCCGGCCTGCTGGTGTTCGCGACCGACGTGCAGGCGCTCACGCTGCCGGTGGCGCAGGGCCTGGTGCTGACCGAATCGTTCTACTGGGACCTCAACGACGAGACCCGCGCCTGGACCAAGCGCTATCGCGCCAAGAAGGACAAGCTGCCGTCGATGCTGACGGCCGGCGTCTACAGCTCGACCCTGCACTACCTCAAGGCCGTGCAGGCCGCCGGCACCGACGACGCCAAGGCGGTGATGGCCAAGATGCGCGAGATGCCGATCAACGACGTCATGACCAAGAACGGCAAGCTGCGCGAGGACGGCCGCGTGATCCGCGACATGTACCTGTTCCAGGTGAAGTCGCCGCAGGAGTCCAAGGGCAAGGACGACATCTACAAGCTGATCGCCACGGTGCCCGGCGACAAGGCCTACCGCCCGATGAACGAGGGCAAGTGCCCCTACATCAAGAGCTGACGGTTCTCGCATATACAAACGGCAAAGGGCGCCTGCGGGCGCCCTTTCCTTTGCCACCATCGCCTGTCTTAATGGCCGCAACGAAACGGAGCAGACGCCAAAGTGACAGCGCAGGATCGCCCACTGAAGGGCGCGTGGGGGATCACTGCCCTCCTCTTCCTCTTCATGCTGATCAACTTCGCCGACAAGATCGTGGTCGGGCTGATCGGCATGAAAGGGCTCGGCCTCAGCGCCGGGCAGTTCGGATTGCTGGGCTCGTCGTTCTTCTTCCTGTTCGCGATCTCGGCCGTCATCGTCGGCTTCATCGCCAACCGGGTACCGGCCAAGCACACCCTCCTCGTGATGGCCCTGATCTGGGCGCTGGTTCAGTTCCCGATGCTGTTCACGGCGAGCTTCGGCGTCATGCTGGCCAGCCGCATCGTCCTCGGCGCCGGCGAGGGACCGGCCGCACCGGTCGCCACCCACGCCGTCTACAAGTGGTTCCCCGATTCGCGGCGCGGCCTTCCGACCGCAATCCTGGCACAAGGCTCGGCGATCGGCGTCATCGTCGCCGTGCCGATCCTGTCCGCGATCATCGAGCACTTCTCCTGGCACTGGGCGTTCGGCGCGCTCGGAATCGCCGGCCTGCTGTGGTCGGTGGCGTGGCTGATCTTCGGCCGCGAAGGCACGCTGGTCGACCCGCCGGTCGGCCAGGCCGAAGGCGGCATCGACCGCGTGCCCTACCGCTACCTGCTGACCTGCCCCAGCATCGTTGCGGTGTGCTGCGCCGGCTTCGCGAGCTACTGGGGCCTGGCGCTCGGGCTCACCTGGTTTCCGTCCTACATGATGTCCGGCCTGGGATTGGACGAGACGGTAGGCCGCAATCTCAGCGTCCTGCCCTGGCTGCTCGGCGCCGCGGTCGTGCTGAGCGGCGGCTATCTCTCGCAGCGCCTGAAGTCGAAAGGCATGTCGAGCCGCGCCAGCCGCGGCGTGCTCGCCTGCGCCACCGTGGTGCTGGGCGGCTGCACCCTGCCGTTCGTCGCCCTGATGCCCACGCCCGCGCTCAAGATCGCCGTTCTGGTGTTCGGCGGGGCGATCGGCAGCACCGTCTACGTCGTCCTGCCGATGATCGTCAGCGAGCTCACGCCACAGCCTCAGCGCGCCGGCATGCTCGCCATCACCACATCGATCGTGACCCTCGCCGGCGTGCTGTCGCCGGCGGTCATGGGATTGATCATCCAGAACGCGCCGACACCGGTCGCCGGTTACGAGACGGGCTATGTGATCCTCGGCCTCCTGCTGCTGGCCGCCGGCATCATCGGCCTGTTGTTCATCCGCCCAGAGGCCGACCGCAAGCGGCTCGCCGCGCACGCCGTCGCCAATCCGTTGCTCGGCGCCCAACCGGCCCGCGCCTGAAGGGAGAGAACCATGACCGGCCCGATGTCGCGTCGTCCCCTGTCGCGTCGTCCCATGGTCGCCTCGCTCGGCCTGATGCCGCTGATCGCCGGCACCGCAGCGCATGCCGAGGGCTCGGTCGGCATCGTCGAAACCAGAACGTTCACCACCACGAACTTCAAGCTCCAGGGCGGCGCCGTGCTGCCGGAAATGACGATCGCCTACGAGACCTACGGCAAGCTGGCGCCGGACGGCCGCAACGCCGTGTTGTTGACGCACGGCTTCACCTCGAGCCATCACATGGCCGGCCGCACCACCGCCAACGGCGCCGAGGGTTCGTGGGATGGGCTGGTCGGCCCGGGCAAGGCAATCGACACGGACCGGCTGTACGTCGTGTCGTCCAACATGCTGGGCTCGTCCTACGGCTCGACCAACCCGGCGGCGGAGAACCCGGCGACCGGCAAGCCTTACGGGCCCGACTTCCCCGACATCACCCTGATCGATATCGTCGGCGCGCAGAAGGCGCTGCTCGACAGCCTGGGCGTCAAGCACCTGGTCGCCGTCGCGGGCCCATCGTTCGGCGGCTACCAGACCTTCCAGTGGGGCGTCACCTATCCCGACATGATGGACGGGCTGGTGCCCGTGGTCACCGCGCCCAAGGGCTCGGGCGACGAAGCCGCCGTGAAGTCGCTGGTCGACACGCTCGCCAAGGATCCGCACTGGAACGGCGGCTGGTACTACGACAATGGCGGCATTGTCGGCGGGCTGACCGACATGCGGGTGGCGACGCTGAAGCGCTACGGCATCGACGACCAGCTCGCCGCGCAGTTCCCCGACAAGGCCGCGCGTGAGGCCGAGATCAGGAAGCGCGCCGAGACCTGGTCCAAGGTGTTCGACGGCAATTCGCTGGTGACGCTGCGCAGGGCAAGCGTGCGCTTCGACGCCGAGAAGGACATGGCGAAGATCAAGGCCAAGGTCCTGTACGTGCTGTCGCGCACCGACAAGGTTTTCCCGCCCAAGGTCCTCGCCACCGCCGTGATGGCCAAGCTCGAGGCGGCTGGCGTCACCGCCGACTACTACGAGATCGACAGCGACTTCGGCCACTCGGCCTCGGGCCTCGACGCCGCCAAGTGGGCTCCCCGGCTCAGGACCTTCATGGCCGGGCTGGAGAAGCGCAGCTAGCGCGACGTCCTTGCCGGGACTCCACGGGTGTCCACGAGAGTCCACTCGCCTGTGGACCGCTTCGATGCCGATGACACAAGGGTTTTGGGCCAAGAGTCCACGAATCCACCGATCTCCGCCCCCCGCGAAAAAACACCTCGCCAGGCGGCGGACGCACGAACGCGCGCACCGGCAGAGCGCGTCCCGCAGCAGGCGCAAGAGGGACCTCATCATGGACGCCATCCTGCCGCAGGTGCGCGCCAACTCCTATTATGGGCAATGGCTTTCGATTACAGGGCCCCTTTGGCGTCCCGAAGCGCCAGCCAATGCCCAACCGGAGACTCCGCGAAGGGCGGTTATCCACAGCTTTCGGCCCTGAACCGCTCCGGGCTGCCACCGAGGCCAACCGATGAGCGCCATTCATAAGTTCATGCGGCTTCGACCGGCTAATCCAGCCGCTGCACCTCGCCTAAATCGGCGACATGCCCGATCGCACCTCCCGCGTTTCCTTCAATGCCGTGTTGCCCTTGATGGCCGCGGTGTTCGTCGCGTTCCTGGTCATTGGGCTAGCCATGCCAGTGCTGCCGCTCCATGTCCATGACGGGCTCGGGCTCGGCACGTTCGTCGTCGGTCTCGTCGCCGGCAGCCAGTTCGCCTCGGCCCTGCTGACGCGGCCGTGGGCTGGCGGCTTTTCGGACCGTCGCGGGGCAAAGCGCGCGGCCGCCACCGGCCTCGTCATCGCGGCGATCGCGGGCCTGCTCTACCTCCTGTCGCTTGCGCCGGCCAGCCCCACGCTCGCCGGTACGATCCTCGTCTTCGGCCGTCTGCTCCTGGGCGCGGCGGAGAGCGTCATCATCACCGGCGCGGTCACCTGGGGCATGATCCTGGCCGGTCCGGCGAGCACCGGGCGTGTGATCGCCTGGGTCGGCGCCGCGATGTTCGCGGCCTTCGCGGCCGGCGCGCCCATCGGGGCGGCGCTATACGCCGCTTATGGCTTCGCTGCGATCGGCATCGCCACGGCTGTCGCGCCGCTTGGCACCCTCCTGCTCATCGCGCCGATGCGGGCCGTGCCGCCGACCGAGCAGGAGCGACCGCCATTCCTGCGAGTGCTCGGTGCGGTATGGCAGCCCGGCACGGGGTCCGCCTTGAGCAGCGTCGGCTTCGGTGCGATCACCGCCTTCGTCACGCTCCTGTTCGCGCTTCGCGGCTGGAGCCATGCCTGGTTGCCCTACACCGCTTTCGCCGGCGTGTTCATCGTTGCGCGCCTGCTCCTCGGCCATCTGCCCGACCGGATGGGCGGCGCCAAGGTCGCGCTGGTCTGCCTGCTGATCGAGGCGCTGGGCCTGGCATCGATCTGGCTGGCGGATACCGCCTCGCTCGCACTGCTGGGCGCAGCTCTTACGGGCCTCGGCTACTCGCTGGTCTATCCCGGCCTCGGCGTGGAAGCGGTGTCGCGTGTGCCGGCCGAGAGCCGCGGGCTTGCGATGGGCGCCTACACGGCCTTCCTCGACCTCGCGCTGGGCGCCAGCGGCCCCCTGCTCGGCCTGGTGGCCGGCGCGGCCGGTCTCGAAGCGGCCTTCCTCTGCAGTGCGGTCGCCGCTCTCGCAGCAGTACCTATCGCCTTCCGGTTCCTCAAGCCTCGTCCGCTACTTGCGAAGGAAGCCGCCCATGAAGACGCTCGTCGTGCTCGGTGCGATTGTGACGATCGGTTCGTCACAATCGATCGCGGAACAGAAGCCCATGCCCGCGCGTGAGGAGATCGGCATGGTTGTTCCGGCACTGGAGAAGTACGCCCAAGGACCGCTTGCCGAGCTTTGGCAGCGCCCCGGTCTTGCGCCGCGTGACCGCAGCATCGTGACGGTCGCCGCTCTGATCGCGCGCAACCAGACGGCCGATCTTCCGAACGAGATGGGGCGAGCCCTCGACAACGGCGTCAAGCCGCGGGAGCTCTCCGAGATCGTCACGCATCTCGCCTTCTACTCCGGCTGGTCGAACGCGAGTGCCGCGGCGGCCGTGGCGAAGGAGGTGTTTGCGACCCGCGGCATTGGCACGGACCAGCTGCCCGCGGCGTCGCCCCCGCCCTTGCCGCTGGATGCGCCGGCCGAAGCCGATCGCGCGCAACGGGTCGAGGCGCAGTTCGGCAAGACGTCGCCCGGCGTCGTTCACTACACCGCTGAGCTTCTGTTCCGCGATCTCTGGCTGCGCCCTGATCTGGCGCCCCGCGATCGGAGCCTGGTGACCGTCAGCGCGCTGGTAGCCTCGGGCCAGGTCGCGCAGATCCCGTATCACCTCAATCGCGCCATGAACAACGGCCTGACGGCCGAGGAGTCGGGCGAAGCGCTGACCCAGCTCGCCTTCCATGCCGGCTGGCCCAACGTCTTCTCGGCGCTGCCGGTGGTCAAGGACGTCATCGACAAGCGCCCGAAGTGAACCGTCGGAGGGAATGACCATGCGTGGCACCGTGATGTATGCCGCAGGCGACGTCCGCATCGAGCATGTCCCGGACGCCAGTCTCAAGAGCCAACGGACGCGGTCGTCCGCGTCACGCGCGCCTGCATCTGCGGCAGCGACCTCTGGCCCTACAATCTGAAGAAGCCGGGCGAACCCGCCCAGCGCATGGGCCACGAGGCGATCGGCATCGTCGAGGCGGTGGGATCGGACGTTCGCATGCTCAAGGCCGGCGACCTGGTGGTGATGCCTTTCGCCTCGTCGGACGGCACCTGTGCGTTTTGCCACGAGGGCCTGCCCACGGCCTGCGTCCATGTGCAGTTCTTCGGGAACGGTGGCGACATGGACGGCGCGCAGGCGGAGGCTCTGCGCATTCCTCAGGCCGACGGCACCCTGTTCGTCCTGCCGGTTGGCCCCGACGAAGCGCTGATGCCGTCCCTGCTCACGCTTTCGGACGTCATGGGTACGGGGCACCACGCCGCGATCGTGGCCAAGGTTCAGCGAGGCCACAGGGTAGCCGTCGTCGGCGATGGAGCCGTCGGCCTCTGCGGCGTGCTCGCGGCGAAGCGGCTCGGCGCCGAGCAGATCATCATCCTGGGACGGCACAAGGACCGAATCGCGCTCGCGAAGGACTTCGGCGCGACCGATGTCGTGAGCGAGCGGGGCCAGGAAGGAAAGGCGCGCGTGATGGCGCTTACCGGCGGCTTCGGCGTGCACTCCGTCCTCGAATGCGTCGGCACCGAGCAGGCAATGGACACCGCTGTCGCCATCGCGCGTCCCGGCGGCGCGATTGGCCGCGTAGGCGTGCCTCACTATGAGAGCATTCCCGGCTCGCTGCCCGCCTTCTACAAAAACGTCAGCGTCGGCGGGGCCCCGCCCCGGTTCGTGCCTACATCACCGGGCTGCTTCCCGACGTGCTCGAGGGCCGCATACAGCCCGGCCGCGTTTTCGACCGAACCGTGGGATTGGACGCAGTGCCGGACGGCTACCGCGCCATGAACCAGCGGGAGTCGATCAAGGTGATGGTGAAGCCTTGATGCGCGGCTAAGGTTGCTTGTCCCTGAAGACCGGATAGAGGTTCACGTAGCCGTGGTCCACCCGCTCCTTGGCGCGCCGCGCCGCCATCTCCTTGGACATCGGCACGAAGCCATGGCCTTCGACCAGCCGCTGCATGAAGGCTGCCCGCGCGGTGATGGCGATCGCGTCGTGAAGCGCGTGCTCGTCCCAGCCGGCGTCGAAGACCGCGTCGGCGTCCGCCTGGGTCATTTCACCCGGCGTGGTCATCAGCTTGCGCACGTAGGCCAGCAACGGCCTCAGCCGCGGTTCGATGACGGCGCGTTGGGGATCCTCGACGAGGCGCTCGACGGTGCCGGGTTCGACGCCCAGGGCGTACGCGACTTCGGCGTGCGCCACGCAGACGAAGCGGCATCCGGCGGCGCCCGCGGCATAGGCGAGGATCAATTCGCGCTCGCCGCGCGACAGCGGCGACGGGCCATTCATCAGCTTTTCGCTCATCTGCGCCCACGGACCGTAGAGCCCCGGATACTTCGTGAAGACGGCCGGTGGGCCGGCATCCGGCGGC
The DNA here is from genome assembly GCA_018240745.1 of Pseudomonadota bacterium. GTDB lineage: Bacteria > Pseudomonadota > Alphaproteobacteria > Reyranellales > Reyranellaceae > Reyranella. The sequence goes on along the minus strand of JAFEFF010000172.1, from coordinate 44,973 downwards.
AGCGACTTGAAGAACGGCATGGACGACACACTCCTACTGTCGATAGCGGAGGGCCTCGACCAGCAGCGCGAAGGCCGCGGACGATTGGCGCCGGCTGGGATAGTAGAGATGGTAGCCCGAATAGGGCAGGCACCAATCTTCCAGCACGCGCTGCAGACGACGTTTCGCGACGTGCTCCTCCACCAGGCCTTCCGGCACATAAGCCAGGCCGAGTCCCGCCAGCGCGGCGTTGAGCATCTGCGCCGTCGTATTGCAGGTGAACTGGCCCTCGACCCTCACCCTGAGCTCGCGGCCGGCCTTCTCGAACTCCCAAGCATACGTCCCGCCATGGGTGGGAAGCCGCAGGTTGATGCAATTGTGCTGCACCAGCTCCTGCGGGCGCTTGGGCGCCGGCCGCGTCTTGAGATAGGAGGGCGCGCCGACCACCGCCATGCGCATGTCGGGCCCGATGCGCACTGCGATCATGCCTTTGGCAACCTGCTCTCCGCTACGCACGCCGGCGTCGTAGCGTTGTGCCACGATGTCGGTCAGGCCGTAGTCGATCATGATCTCCACCTTGATGTCGGGATAGGCCGGCAGGAGCTTGGCAAGCTTCGGCAGCAGGATTTCGTCGGCTGCGTATTCGGTGGCCGTCAGGCGGATCGTGCCGGCCGGCCGGTCGCGCAGCTCGCCGAGCGCGCCGAGCTCCGCCTCGATTTCCTCCAGTCGCGGACCGACCGTGCTCAGCAGTCGCTCCCCGGCTTCGGTCGGGGAGACGCTGCGAGTCGTGCGCGTGAGGAGTCGCACACCCATTCGCTCTTCCAGCGCGCGCACGGTATGGCTGAGGGCGGACTGGGAGACGCCGAGCCGGTGAGCCGCGCGGGTGAAGCTTCTCTCGCGGGCGACCGCCACGAAGGCCAGAAGATCATCGAGAGTTCCTCGCTGCATTCATGACTCCGGCTCACGACTGTATGCCGATTATGCCGGCTAGTTGCGGGGACACCAGTGCCCAAATCCTGGTGATGCCGGGGCAGATGAAAGGGCGAAGCGATGCACAAGCGCTCTCGCGGAAATCACAGCAGCGGTGTCCGATATCCCGGTCCAGGGCGGCCGGTATCCCGAGTACATGCAACAAATGGTTGGACGGTAACGTCATGGCCCGATTCGACAAGGAGACCCTGGCGCAGCTGAGTGCCCAGAACGAGATCGCCATCCGCACGAAAAAACACCCCGGCGCCGCCGTGGTGATCTGGGTGGTCGTGGCCGACGGCGAAGTGTTCGTGCGCTCGGCACGCGGCGCCAAGGGCCGTTGGTACAGGGACGTCGCCGACGGGGGCGATGCGACGATCGAGTTCGAGGGCCATGCGCTGCCCGTGCACGCCGTCGCGGCGGCCGATGCCCGGTCGATCGAGCGCGCCAGCCGCGAATACCTGCGGAAATACCACGGCAGCCCCTACGCGGGGTCGGTCGTGCGATCCGACATCCTGTCGACGACCCTGCGGCTCGAGCCGCGTTGAACGGAGCCCGACATGGAAATCACCCGCAATGGCACGCGCCATTCCAATAAAGGGCCGGCGGAGTACTTCACCGGGCAAGTCCGCGTCGACCCGCTCTTTCCAGCGCACGATCCGGCCCGCACCAGCGGTGCTTATGTGACGTTCGAGCCCGGCGCACGCAGCGCCTGGCACACGCATCCGCTGGGCCAGATACTGGTCGTGACGGCCGGCAGCGGCTGGGTGCAGGCATGGGGGCAGCCGGTGCACGAGATCGGTCCGGGCGACGTGATCTGGACGCCGCCCGGCGAGAAGCACTGGCATGGCGCCAAGGCCGGGACGTCGCTCACCCACATCGCCATCCAGGAGGCTCTCGACGGCAAGGTCGTCGACTGGATGGAGAAGGTGGGAGACGACCAGTATCCCAACTTTTGAGAGGCTACCGATATCGCCGATAGATGAATGGCGCGGGCGCAGCGGCGGCCTCGGTCAGGGCCGCTTCGATCACGCCATGCTCGGGCGACAAAGCACACACCGGATCGGTGCGCGCGGCGTCGCCGGTGAGCGCGAGCGCCTGGCAGCGGCAGCCGCCCCAGTCGATCTCGCGGCGGTCGCAGTCGCGGCACGGATCTGGCATCCAGCCGGTGCCGCGGAAGCGGTTGAAGGCGTCCGAGCGGTACCAGATGTCGGCCAGGCTCGCCTCGCGCACCGAGGGGAAGTCGATCCCGGGAATGGTCTGCGCGGCGTGGCAGGGCACCACCGTGCCGGAGGGCATGACGTTCAGGAACTGCCGGCCCCAGCCGTTCATGCAGCTCTTCGGCCGAACGCCGTAATAGTCGGGCACGACATAGTCGATCGCCAGCACGCCCTTCAGCCGCTCGCGCGCCGCCTCGACGATGCGCGTCGCCTCGTCGAGTTGCGCGCGGGTGGGCAACAGCGCGGCGCGGTTCTCGAGCGCCCAGGCGTAGTACTGCACGTGCGCGATCTCGACCCGGCGCGCGCCCAGCGATTGCGCCAGGTCGATCATCTCGGCGATGCCGTCGAGATTCTGGCGATGCACCACCATGTTGAGGGTGAGCGGCAGGCCGGCGGCACGTACGGCGGCGGCGAACTTCATCTTGCGCTCGAAGGCCCCGGCCAGGCCGGCGATGCGGTCGGCGTTGGCCGCCTCGTGGTCCTGCAGGCTGAGCTGCACATGGCGCAGGCCAGCCTCGGCGAAGGCGGCAATCTCGCGCTCGCCGCCCAATGCGCCGGAGGTGATGAGATTGCTGTAGAGACCGTGCGATGCCGCCTCGGCGATCAGCGTAGCGAGCTCGCGGCGCACCATCGGCTCGCCGCCGGAAAAATGAACCTGCAGCACGCCCAGCGCCGCCGCCTCGCGCAGCACGCGTCGCCAGTCCTCACCGTGGAGCTCGCTAGACGCGCGCTCCAGCTCGATCGGGTTGGAGCAATAGGGGCAAGCGAGCGGGCAGCGATGCGTCAGCTCGGCCAGCAGCGCCAAGGGCGGATCAATGGTCGGTGGACCAGCGGTCGGCGGATCAACGCTCGGCATGGGCCAGACAGCCTTTGTCCGCGAGATCCTGCAGCATCTCGGTGACGTCGCCCGCGATCTCCTGGCGCGGTGCGTTGAACCGTGCCGCCAGGGCATCGACAATGGCGGCAACGCTCGCCTTGCCGTCGACCAGCTTCAGGATCTCGACCGCCTGCTCGTCGGGCAGCATCAGCCGCTCGGGCGCCATCATGATCCAGCGCCGCCGCGTCTCGTCGAAGCGGAAGACGATGTGCGGCGCGAGCCTGAGCACGCTCGCGCTGTCGACCATGAGGCGTTCCGCGCTCATTTCGGCCCGCTCACTTTGGAACGAACGCGCCGGGCGGGATCAGGCCCGGATCGACATAGGCGAGGTAGAGCGCATCGAGCTGCGCCCACAGCACGTCGCACTTGAAGCGCAGCGCCGCCAGGACCTTCTCCTGGTCGGCGCGCGTCCTGGCCTCGGCCTTGACGTAGCGCAGCGCGAAGTCGACGTCCTGCGGCGCCTGCGTCAACCGCGGCGTGAAGTAGGCCAGCGTCTGCTCGGTGATGAAGTCGTAGTTGGCCAGCATGCCCTGGACGCGATCGGCGATGATGCCGGGCGAGAACATCTCCGTCAGCGACGAGGCGATGCCCTCGAGGATCGGCTTGTCGCGCACGAAGTTCACGTAGGCTTCGACGGCAAACCGGGTGCCCGGCAGGAGGCCCTCGGTCGACTGCACGTAGGCGCGGTCGAGCCCGACGCCCTCGGCGAGCTTCAGCCAGCGCTCGATACCGCCGGTGCCCTCGCGGTCGCCGTCATGGTCGATGATGCGGCGGCGCCATTCGCGGCGCAGCTCGGCGGTCGGCAGGTGCGTGAGCGCATGCGCGTCCTTGATGGGAATCATCACCTGGTAGTAGTAGCGGTTCAGCGCCCAGGCCTGGACCTGCTGCTTCGTCAGCTTGCCGCCATGCAAGAGCTTGTGGAACGGATGCAGGTGGTGATAGCGAACGGCGCCGATGGCGCGCAGCTCCGACTCCAGCTCGTCCGGTGTCAGCAGGCGATCGCTGTCACTCATAGGCGTCACTCACGGGCTGACCTCCATGCCGTCGTAGGCGACCTCCCATCCTTCCTCGGCGAGCGCGCGCCGCTCGGCCGAATCCTCGAGCAGGATCGGATTGGAGTTGTTGATGTGCACCAGGATCTTGCGCGCGACCGGGATGTCGCGAAAGGCCGCGACCGTGCCATCCGGTCCGCTTACGCTCATGTGCCCCATGCGCCGACCGGTTTTGGGCCCGAGGCCGGCGCGGACCATCTCGTCGTCGCACCACAGCGTCCCGTCGAACAGCACGGTCGAGGCGCCGGCGAGTCGGCGCTTCAAACTGTCAGTCATGCCGGCACAGCCGGGGATATAGGCCAGTCGCTTGCCCCCCGAACGGATTTCGACGCCGACCGTGTCGCCGGCCTTGCCGGCCAGCTCCTGCGGCGACGATCCCGTCTCGAGATAGAGCGCGACCTTGCCGGGCACGTCGAACAGCTCGACCTCGAGCCCGCTGCCGCTGCCATCGACATGGCGCGGCTCGAACGGCTGGCCCAGCGGCACCGTCTCGCGGCGCACGCAGTCGTCGGACAGCACGTCGAAGACGGGATTGGCCTTCAGCACGCCGAGCACCCGGTCGCTGCCATACAGGGTGAACGCCTGGCGCTCGCGCATGTGCAACAGGCCGGCGATCGCATCGACATCGGCGCCCGTCAGGACCACCCCTTCGATCGGCGAGGAGCGCAGGCCGCTTCTGGGATGGAGGAACGTCTGTGCCTGGATCTGCTCGCGGAGATCGGGAGAAGCATTGATCAGGAACCAGCGCTCGCCGTCGCCGCTCACCGCCAGCGAGGCCTGCGTGCGCCGTTTCGCCCGAGGATCACCGGAGCGGGCGCGACGGCAGGCTTCTGCGTTGGAATTCCACTGCGGGAAGCCGCCGCCGGCGGCAGCCCCCAATACAACGGCCCTCACCGCGGCCTCCTACGGATCAGGAGTGTCGCCGAGAGGGCCGGTGCAAAGCCCAGTGAGAGGCTTATTTCTTGAGGTCGGCGCAGGCGTAGGAGTTGATTTCCATTCCGACGGCGATCTCGACGATACGCGGTTTCTTCCAAGCCATTGGCCTTCTCCTTCGAAAAGGATGGGTAAGGATGCGGACGAACAACCAAGAGTGTCAAGGCCATCGGCTTCAAGGTTTGTGTGCCAGATAGGTTGCGATGGTCTGGATGTCGTCGTCCTTCAGGGTGACTGAGACCTCCATCATGGCCCCCATGCCGCGGCCGCGCCGCTCGCCCGAACGAAAGTCCTCCAGTGCCTTGATCAGATAGTCCGGCCGTTGTCCGGCCAGCCGGCCGGTTTCGCCCTGCCCGGAGAAATCCTCCTTGTGGCAGGAATCGCAATGGCGCGGCTTGATGATTGCCATCGCCCTGGCCTCATCGCCGCCCTCGCCCGTCTTGAGCGCCGGCGGCGGCGGCAACGATTCGTACCAGGCGCCGAGATCGCGGATCTGGTCGTCGGTCAGGGTCTTGACCACCGCGGCCATGGCGCCCGGCTTGCGGCCGCCTTCGCGCATGAATACGAGCTGGTACTGCGTGAAGATGTTGGGCTGTGCCGCCAGCGACGGCGTCTGGGCGAGCGACGAGACGCCCTTGGGGCCATGGCAGGCGTTGCAGGTCGTCAGGATGCTCTTGATGCTGGCCGGCGGATCGGCGGCCCGGCCAGCCGATGGCAACGCAACCGCGATCATCGCCGCACACAGGAAACGCGTCTTGGCGGTCATGGCGCTCTACGGAATGGATTGACGGCCCGCCCGCGGGCACGCCGCGGGCGGGCCGTGACCGGCTACTTCGAGTAGCTGATCTGGTAGACCGCGCCGGTCTGGTCGTCGGCGACCAGCAGCGAGCCGTCGGGTGCCTGCAGGATGTCGGCAGGACGACCGACGATCTTCTCGCCGTCGAGGAAGCCGCCCTGCGCGAACACCGTCTCCTTCGGGTTCTTCCCGTCGGGACCGACCGAGACGAAGACGATGCGATAGCCGTTCTTCTTGTGGCGGTTCCACGAGCCGTGCTCGGCGATGAAGATGCCGTTCTTGTACTCGGCGGGGAACTGGCTGCCGGTGTAGAACTTCATGCCGAGCGGCGCCACGTGCGGCCCAAGCTTGACCACCGGCGGCGTGAACTCGGAGCACTTGTGGCCCATGGCGAACTTGGGATCCGGCGTATCGCCCTGGTGGCAGTGCGGATAGCCGAAGTTCTCGCCCAGCTTCGTGACATGATTGAGCTTGTCGCTCGGCAGGTCGTCGCTCATCCAGTCGCGCGCGTTCTCGGTGAACCACAGATCGCCGGTCCGCGGATCGACCGCGCCGCCGACGCTGTTGCGGATGCCGAGCGCCACGGTCTCGGCCGTGCCGTCGGCCGGATTGACGTGACGGTATTGCGACACGCTGGTCGGCGGCAGGCAGATGTTACAGGGCGGCCCGAACGGGATGTAGAACCAGCCCTTGCCGTCGTCGACGAGGTACTTCCAGCCGTGCGGCACGTAGGGCGGCATGTCGTCGTAGACGACCTTGCCTTCCGGCGCCTTGCTGAGATCCGCTTCCGGGTTGTCGTACTTGTAAAGCTTGTCGATGTCGATCACGTAGAGCGCGTGATTCATGAAGGCGACGCCGGTCGGCATGCGCAGGCCGGTGATGAAAGGCTTGGCGACCTTCTTGCCGCCTTCGTCGACGACGGCGCTCACGAGACCCTTGTCGAACGTGCCGACGAACAGCGTGCCCTTGTCGCCCATCGCCATCTGGCGCGCCTGCGGGACGCCCTGCGCATACACCTTGATCTTGAAGCCGGGCGGGAGCTTGACGTTGGCCAGCATCTTCTCGAGATCGGCCTGCGACGACGGCAGGGGCTGACCGGGATTGGGCGTGAGGCCTTTCTGGGCCTCCGTTTCGTCGCCGAGGAACCAGTCGGCTGGCGGATTGAGCCAGAAGCTCTTGTTGTTCGACTCGTATTTCTTGAGACCTTGAGCCTGCACCGCCAGCGAGCCGCACGCGATGACTGCGGCGGTCGCACCGACAAGGCACGCTTTGATTGCTTCCTGCCTTCTCATGGGTGTCTCCTCCTTGATGGCGCAGGAGACGCATGACTTGTATTTCTCACGAGGCGTCTACTGCCGGATGCGAAGGCTATGCCTCCTGCCGAACCGGTCAAGCCGCCATAGCGATCACTGCATCAGCTATGCGCCCATGCAGCCCGATCGAAGGACCAGCCTCATTGGACTGCGGACCTCCGGGCCCGAACGATCAGACCGTCAGGTTGAAGGCGATCGAGATGCGCTCGGCGTTGCCGTGATAGGGGCGCACCTGATGGAACACCCACGACGGAAACATCACCAGCCGGCCCGCCTTCGGGCGGATTCGCTCGGTCGAGCCGGCCGACAGGTTGCCGGCGATGCGCAAGTGCGGAGCGTTCATCAGCGGCACCGGACCGCGCGGATCGAGAAACTCGAGCTCGCCGCCCAGGTCCGGGTCGGCGTCGATGCCGCCGTCGTCGACGTAGTATGTGCCCGACCAGTACGAGCCGGGATGGGAATGGTACTCGTTGGCGTGGCCGGTTCGGTTGATGTTCGCCCACATGTTGCCGATCCAGGTCACGGCGAAGTGCCCCGGATAGGGACCCTGCCCCGCAATGCCCTGCTGGTCGGTGGTCATCTGGTTGGCGATGTTGCGCGCAAACGCCAGAAGCTTGATCGCCGCCGTGCCGCCCCAACGGTCCATGTCCCAGCTCGACTGCCAGCCGCCCATGTTCGACCTCTCGGTGGTGGGATGCGTCCTCTCACGCTGCTCGATCGCGCGCCGCAGCTCGACGTTGAGGGCGGCCGAATCCGGTACGTCGTACAGGACCAGCGGCGTCGCAAACAAAGGCACGACTTGCGGCACTTTACTCATATGCATGGCGCAAGCTACGCGACTGGCCGGTGCGGGAGTTGCGCAAACAGCGCATTGAAGGCCTGACACCGTTGCCTGTTCACATGACAGTGGCATTGCCCGCGGCGCCATTCACAGGAACGTGTGCGTGCCGCCCCCTATCCACTGCCCGACAACTCTCGGGTCATCAGCCCGATCCGCGGGTGTCGAGGAAAGTCCGCAGCAACCGCGCGCACCGGTTGGCATGCGAGAAGGGCAGGCCATGACGCGAATGGCCGATCACGTTGAGCTCGGCGTTGCCGAGCAGCCGGTGCAGCTCGGCCATGACGGGCACGGGAATGAAGGGACTGCCGTCGGGATGCAATAGAAGCGTCGGACACCCGATCTCGCCCAACCGTGGCGTGAGGTCGGCGCCGATCAGCACGCTGAGCGCATTCAGGATCGACTCTCGCGGCCAGCGGGCCTGCTCGGCCTCGAACCACTGCCACTGCTGCGGCGTCAGCGCATCGGCATGGAAGCGGTCGGGCATGAAGGCCTTCGACCAGCCCGCGGACCCGCCCTCGTCGAGCTGCTTCTTCCAGGCATGCACGCGGCCGATCGTGGCGCCGAGATGCGCGCCGTTGCTGACGGTGACTGTCGCAATGCGGTCCGGCCGGGCGATCGTCGCCGCCAGCGCGATCGTGCCACCGATCGATTCGCCCACCAGGTGGAAGCGTGCGAGGCCGGCCGCGTCGGCGACGGCGAACAGGTCCTCGACCATGCGATCGAGCGACCAGGCGAAGTCCGGCCCGGGAATGTGCGAGCGACCGCAGCCGCGCATGTCGAACACGACCATCGGATAACGATCGACCAGCGCCGGATACCAGCCGCGCCACAGCGCTGCGCTGCTGCCGATGCCGTGATGGAGCAGGATCGGCAAGCCGCGCGCGTTCCACGGCGCGGTCTGCTCGACCGCTTCGTAATACAGCGCGCCGTCAATCGTTTGCACCAGAGCCATAAGCCACCATACTCGCCCGCATGACCCGTCTCACCCGCCGCGCCCTACTGTGCGGAACGGCCGCCGCTCCATTCGCCGCCCCTGTTGCTGCCCCTCTTGCTGTCCTGGCCCAGTCAGCCGATTTTCCCGACAAGCCGCTGCGCTTCGTCGTCGGCTTCCCGCCGGGTGGGCCGAACGATCTGCTGACGCGGCTGATCGCGCCCGGCATCGGCGAGCGGCTCCATCGCAACGTGGTGGTCGAGAACCGCGCCGGCGCCAACGGCGAGATCGCCTGCGCCTCGGTCGCCAAGTCCCCGGCCGACGGCAGCGTGTTCATGCTGGCGTCGAACGGCTCGACGACCGTCGCAGCCGCGCTCAACAAGAGCCTCCCTTACGACATCCGCAGCGACTTCGCGGCGGTGGCGCCGGTCGGCATCAACCCGATGCTGCTGGTGGTGCGGCCCGACCTGCCGGCCAGGAACCTCAGCGAGCTGCTGGCGATGGCGCACGAGCGGCCGGGCAAGCTGAATGGCGCCTCGGCCGGGGCCGGCGGTGCGACTCACCTCGCGCTCGAGCTTTTCAAGTCGCTCGGCAAGGCCGACATCGTCCACGTGCCCTACAAGGGCGGCGGGCCGGCGATGGCCGACCTGATGGCGAGCCTGGTCGACATCTATTTCGGCGGCCTGTCGACGGCCCTGCCCCACGTCAAGGCAGGCAAGCTGAAGGCCCTCGGCCAGACTGGCGAGAAGCGCTCGGGCGCCGCATCCGAGATCCCGACCATCGCCGAATCGGGTCTGCCGGGCTACGAGGCGGCAATCTCCTACGGCGTCTTCCTGCCGGCCGGCGCCTCACCGGCGCTGATCGGCAAGCTGCATGCCGCCGTGGATGCCACCATCCGCTCGCCCGAGGTCGCGAAGAAGTTCACTGAGCTCGGCGCCGACCCGCAGTTCGGCACGCCCAAGGAGTTCGCGGCCTACGTCGCGAACGACATGGAAAAGTGGGCCCGCGTCGCAAAGGACGCAGGCTTGAAAGCGGAATAACTGTCATCCCGAGCGCAGCGAGGGATCCTTCTGGATCAGCAAAGATCCCTCACCAGGGCTCGGGATGACAGCTTCGCTGTCACTTGACCGAAGAGAAAGCCGTCGGCTGCAGGATCTGCACGGCGACGTTGGCGACGATGGCGCCGTCCTTCTCGGTCTCCGCACGCTTGGCGTGCCACTCGGGATCGGCCTGGAAGGCGTTCCACTTCTTCTCGCGGTCGGCCAGCGACTCCCACTGCAGGAAATAGGTCAGCTCCTGGTTGGAATCGCCGATCACGGTGGTGAAAAAGCCGGCCTGCTTGATGCCGTGCCGTTCCCAGATCTTGAGCGTGATGTTCGCGAACCGATTGAGCAGCGCCGGCAGCTTGCCCGGGACGCAGCGATAGACGCGCATTTCGTAGATCATGTCTTTCCCCTTCTTCAGAAGTTGTCGGCAAACCGCGGCGCGAAGCCCGCGCCACCCTTCGGATCTTTGCGGTGATCGATGTGGCAGTGGAACGGCGCGCCGAAGTGGCACGGCAGCAGCATCGCGCCCGACCCGGCGCAATGCTCGATCGCCGCCCGCCGGCTCTTGCGCGCATTGTCCTGGTCGAGGCAGGCGAAGCTGTTCCACTCGGGATGATAGACCTGCACGGCGTGATGCAGGATGTCGCCGCAGAACAGCGCCTTCTGGCCTTTCGACTCGAGCTCGATGCGTACCGTGCCGGGCGTGTGGCCGGGCGCCGGCGTGACCTTGAGCCCGTCCTCGATCTCCGCCCCGCCCTTCACCATCTGCACCTTGCCCATCTCGACCACCGGCAGCACCGAATCGCGGAACGAACCGCCGTTGGCCGGACCTTTCTGCGGATCCGAATCGAGCGCCTGGTAGAAGTCGAAGTCCTCCTGGCTCCAGACGTACCGCGCATTCTTGAAGGTCGGCACCCAGCGGCCATTCTCCAGCCGGGTGTTCCAGCCGACGTGATCGACGTGCAGATGGGTGCACATCACCATGTCGACCTGGTCGGGCGTCACGCCTGCGGCCTTCAGCCGGTCGAGATAGGGCGTGTTCATCATGTCCCATTTCGGCCGGTGCTTGCGCGACTTGTGATTGCCGACGCAGGTGTCGATCAGGATGGTCTTGCCGCCGAGCTTGAGCAGCCAGCTGTGGATGCTGAGCTTCAGCCAGCCCGACGCCTCGTCATAGTGGTTGGGCGACAGCCAGCTGCCATGCTCGCGCACGATCTCGGCAGTCCAGTCGGGGAAGAACACCTTGGCGTCGAAGTTCGGCTCGTAGCTTTCCTCGACGCGCGTCGCCGTGGCGGCGCCCAGCTTCACCTCGACCATGCGTTTCCCCTCCGGTTCGCGCCGGAGCTTAAGGGGACGAACGGTCTCAGAACAGGCCGAGGCCGATCGATTTTCGTTGGCCGAACCAGGAGCCGGCCAGACCGCACAGCCCGGCCGCGAACACCAGAATCATGAGATAGACGCCCACCAGGCGCGCATCGAGCAGGCCTGGGGCACTGCGGCCGATCCAGTTGGCGCCGAGGAAATACACCCCGGCACACACTTCGCCGATCGCCAGGCCAGCCAGCGAAATCCATGGCTGACCGAACGTGGCGCGATAGCCCACGACGAACGCCACCCCAAATGCCAGCACACCAGCGCCGACAGCCCCAACAGCTTCGAACAAGCCCACCGCTCCTTCGTTGACGCGAGAATACACTGTGTATCAACTGCCGATGTGTCGAAACGCACGAACGCGCATGTCTGAGCATAACTTCTGGTCCACTGCCGCCGAAATCGCCCGCGCCTACGCCCGCCGCGACCTTTCTCCCGTCGAACTGGTCGCGCAGGTGCTCGAGCGGGCGGAGCACCTTCAGCCGCATCTCAATTTCCTCGTGCTGATCGATCGCGAGGGCGCCCTGGACGCCGCCCGCGCGTCGGAAGAGCGCTGGCGCCGGCGCGAGCCTCTGTCTCCCTTCGACGGCGTGCCGACCTCGATCAAGGACACCACGCCGCTCAAGGGCTGGCCGACGCGGTACGGCAGTCGTGCCACCGACGATACGCCGGCCGCCGAGGATGCGGCGATCAGCGGCCGCATCCGCGCCGCCGGCATGCCGATCATCGGGAAGAGCACCACGCCCGAGTTCGGCTGGAAGGCTCTGACCGATTCGCCGCTGCAGGGCACCACGCGCAGCCCATGGGACCCCGGGCATTCACCCGGCGGGTCGTCGGGCGGCGCCTCGTCGATGACCGCATCAGGCGTCTGCCCGTTCAATCACGGCAATGACGGCGGCGGCTCGATCCGTATCCCCGCCGCCCATACCGGCCTGGTCGGGCTGAAACCCTCGTTCGGCCGCATCCCCCAATATCCCGCCGATTCGCCGTTCGCCGACGTGATCAGCCAGGGCGTGTTGGCGCGCAGCGTCCTCGACACGGCGATGGTGCTCAACCTCACCGCCGGTCCCGATCCGCGCGACTGGCGCTCGCTGCCGGCCGAGGGATGCGACTACACGATCGGTCTCGACGGCGGCGTGCGCGGCTGGCGGATCGGCCTCAGTCTCGACTTCGGCCATGTCGAGGCTGATCCCGAGGTGCGTGTGCTGGTCGAGACGGCGGCGCGGCGCTTCGAGGCGCTGGGCGCGCATGTCGACGACGTCGGACCTCTGATCGAACCATTGCAAAAGGACTTCGCGCCGCTCTGGAGCGGCAGCTTCGGCGTCCGTCTGCGGCAGATCCCGACCCAGTTGCATAGCAAGCTCGACCCGGGTTTCCGCGCCCTCGCCGAACAGGGCCTGGCGGTCACTCTCGCCGACTACGCCCGCGCCTACGAAGCCAAGTCCAGGCTCGCGCGCGACATGGCGCTGTGGCACCAGACCTACGACCTGCTGCTCGCGCCGGTGACGCCGACCGCCGCGCCGCCGGTCGAAACGCTCTACAACTCCGAAGCCTTCTCGCGCTGGACCAAGGGCGCGCCGTACACGCTGCCGTTCAACCTGACCGGCCAGCCCGCGGCCTCGATGCCGGCCGGCCTCACGGCAAGCGGCCTGCCGGTCGGGCTGCAGATCGTCGGGCCGGCGCGCGCCGATCACCGCGTGCTGCAGGCGATGCGAGCCTATGAAAGCGCACTCGGCTGGACCTGGCCGCAGCCGAAAGTCCTCGAGAGCCTCGGCCGCCTGTCGGCCTAGAGGCTTTTCGCGACCGTTCTGAGCAATGTGACAAAACCCACTGACGCGTCAGCGCCGGTGGCGGGAGTGTCTTGCCGTTCGAAGGGTGGGTGGGTGGAGCGGCCCGGGAAGTGGGAAGCCCGGGCCGCTTTCTGCCGTGTAGGAAGACGGGTTCGCCGGCGCCTTCAGCGCACTCGGCCACGAGATGACCGCGGCCTTGCGTCAGGTGTTCGAGCGCCGATTCAGTCGAGGTCCAGCCCGTTCATGCCGGCGTTCTTGCGCGCTTTCCTGGCGAGCTCGGTCAGGATCTTTCCGGCCTCGCGTGGGTCGAGCACGGGCTTGGATTCCGGTCCCTTGTGCCAACCCTCGGCGACGGCGAACTGGCCGTTGCCGGCCTGGAAGACGCGCCCGGTGATCTCGCGGCTCTCCTCACTGACCAGCCAGGTCGAGACCGGCGCGATCCACTTGGGACTGCGCGTCTGCTTGTCCTCTTCGGTGTAGTTGCGCAGATCCTCGGTCATGCGGGTGAAGGCCGAGGGCGAGATCGAGTTGACGGTGATGCCGTAGCGGCCGAGCTCGCGGGCGGCGATCACGGTGAACGCGGCGATGCCGGCCTTCGCGGCGCCGTAATTGGTCTGGCCGATATTGCCGTAGATGCCCGACACCGAGGTCGTCGTGACGATCCGGGCGTCGACCGGGCCGCCCTTGGCTTTTGCCTGGTCGCGCCAGTAGGCGGCCGCATGGCGCGCCGGCGCGAAAGTGCCCTTGAGGTGGACCTTGATCACGGCGTCCCACTCGTCCTCGGTCATGTTCACGAGCATGCGATCCCGCAGAATGCCTGCATTCAAGACAACGGCATCGAGCTTGCCGAAGGTCGAGATCGCCTGGTCGACCATGCGCTTGGCGCCGTTCCAGTCGGACACGTCGTCACCGTTCGCGACAGCGTCGCCGCCCATCGACTTGATCTCATTGACGACCTGCTGGGCGGGGCCGACGTCGTTGCCCTTGCCGGCGCGGTCGCCCCCGAGATCGTTCACCACGACCTTGGCGCCGTGCTCGGCCAGCATCAGGCAGTGCTCGCGACCGACGCCGCGGGCGCCTCCCGTGACGATCGCCACCCGGCCCTCACACAATCTTGCCATTGCTCCCTCCCGTCTTTTGCGTGTCTGGAATGGATAGTCCTGCGCTAGTCTAGCGGGGCCCATCAATGCGCCCAATGGGAGGATCGCCATGGACACCCTGCCGCTCGTCAGCCCAGAACAGGTCGGCCTTTCCGCAGCGCGGCTCGCGCGTGTCTCAGACTGGATGAAGGCCTGGGTCGACAGCGGCAAGCTGCCCGGCCTGCTGGTCGCCGTCATGCGGCGCGGCGAGCTCGCCTTCGCCGAGACCTACGGCAAGGCCGACGTCGAGCGCAACAAGCCGGTGCGGCCCGACACCATCTACCGCATCTACTCGATGACCAAGCCGCTGACCTCGACGGCGATCATGATGCTGTACGAGGAAGGCCGCTTCCAACTCGACGATCCGATCTCCAGGTTCATCCCGGCCTTCGCCAACCCGCGCGTCTACGCGGGCGGCAGCCGCGGCAAGATCGACACTGTGCCGGCCGAGCGCGAGATCAACTTCCGCGACCTGCTGAGCCACACCTCGGGCCTGACCTACGGCTTCATGGAGAGCAACCCGGTCGACGCGCTCTACCGCGCCAAGGAAGGCGGCGTCGACTTCCAGATGGACAAGACCAGCCTCAAGACCGTCGTCGAGCGGCTCGCGACCTTCCCGCTGATCGCACAGCCGGGCAAGGCGTGGAACTACTCGGTTTCGACCGATGTGCTGGGCTATCTGGTCGAGGTGATCTCGGGCCAGCCGTTCGAGAAATTCCTGGTGGAGAAGGTCGCCAGGCCGCTCGGCATGGTCGACACCGACTTCCACGTGCCGCAGGCCAAGCACGACCGGTTCTCCGCGAATTACGCAGCGGGCCCCGGTGGCAAGCTCGACCTGATCGACGATCCGGGCAAGAGCCGCTACCTCGCCCCGCGCACGCTGAATTCGGGGGGCGGCGGCTTGGTCTCGACCGCGTCGGACTATCTCCGCTTCTGCAAGTTCATGCTCAACAAGGGCGAGCTCGACGGCGTCCGCCTGCTCGGCAAGAAGACGGTCGAGCTGATGACCATGAACCATCTCGGCGGCGACATGGCCGACATGGGCATGCCGCGTTTCTCGGAGTCGCCCTACTACGGCATCGGCTTCGGGCTCGGCTTCTCGGTGATGATCGATCCGGCCAAGGCGCAGATCCTCGGTACGCCCGGCGAATATGCCTGGGGCGGCGCGGCCTCGACCGCGTTCTGGTGCGATCCGGCGGAGGACATGGCGGTGGTGATGCTGACCCAGCTCATGCCGTCCTCGACCTACCCGATCCGGCGCGAACTGCGCGTGCTCACCTATCAAGCGATCGTCGACTGAGGCCGAGGGAAAAGATCCGCATGCGCAACACGGGACCGCTCAAGGTCACCAAGGTCCACCCGCTGTTCGGCGCGGAGATCGCGGGCATCGACATCACGCGGCCGCTCGGCCCGCGCGAGTTCGGGCCGATCCGCGCCGCCTTCGAGGAGCATTCGGTCCTGCTGTTCCGCGATCAGCACATGAACGACGAGCAACAGGTCCAGTTCAGCGAATATTTCGGGCCGCTCGAGACGACCGGCAGCGCCAATCCCGCCGCCGGCACCAAGTTCCAGCGCCAGTCGAATCTCGACATCATGACCGGCGAGCCGATCCCGCCGGACGACATGCGCATGATCTACCAGAAGGCCAATTACTTCTGGCATTCCGACAGCTCGTTCAAGCGCATCCCGTCGCTGTGCTCGATCCTGACCGCACGCATCTGCCCGCCCGAGGGCGGCAACACCGACTTCCTGTGCATGCGCGCGGCGTGGGAATCGCTGCCGCCGGCGCTGCAGTCGACGCTCTACCCCCTGGTCGCCGAGCACTCACTGGCCCATTCGCGCGACAGAGTGCAGAAGGGCATCCTGAGCGACAGGACGCTGAAGGAGCTGCCGCCGGTCAAGCAGCGGCTGTTCCGCGACAACCCGATCAACGGCCGGCGCGCGCTCTATGCCGGCGCGCATGCCGGCCACATCGTCGATTGGCCCGAAGCGACCGGCAAGTCGCTGCTGTTCGAGGTCATGTGGCGCGCCGACCAGCCCGAGTTCCGCTGGAGCCATGCCTGGCGCGAGGGCGACGTCATCGTGTGGGACAACCGCGCCGTCCTGCACCGCGCCACCTACTACGATCCCGTCAAGTACAAGCGTTTCATGCAACGCACGACGATCGGCGGCGACGAGCTGACGGTTCCTCAATAGGGATGGCGCAAGCAACCGCTCATGCTCCTCTCCGCCCGCGTCTTCGCGGGGGGAGAGGCGGGGAGAGGTGGGTCATGCGCCGAGCCGGACGCGAGGAAGACCACCTCACCCTCCCATCGCTGACGCAATGGGTCCCGCCCTCTCCCCCGCTGCGCGGCGGAGAGGGAAAGCCTCGATGACGGCTCTTATCCAGGACGGCATGCCGGCCGGCTGGCCGCGACGCTTTGCGGTGGCCACCATCACCATCGGCCTGTCGATGTCGGTGCTGGCCAACTCGATGACCAACCTGGCGCTGCCCTACATCGCCCAGGACCTGCAGATCTCCGCTGAGTCCTCGATCTGGATCGTCAATGCCAGCCAGATTGCGCTGATGGTCACCCTGCTGCCGATCGCGGCGCTCGCCGACATCATCGGTTATCGCCATGTCTATCGGGCAGGCCTCGGAATCTTCTGCCTCGCCTCGCTCGGCTGCTCGCTCGCACCCTCGCTGCCATGGCTGGTCGGCGCCCGCACGATCCAGGGGCTGGGAGGCGCCGCGCTGATGTCGGTGCAGCCCGCGCTGGTGCGCGCGATCTATCCCCGCAACATGCTGGGCCGCGGGCTGGGCTTCAACACGACGGTGGTCGCGACCTCGCTCGCCGCCGGCCCGTCGATTGGCGCGGCCGTGCTGACGCTGCTGTCCTGGCCGTCGCTGTTCGCGGTCTACATCCCGCTCGGCATCGTCGCCTTCATCCTCGGCGAGCGCTACCTGCCGCATACCCATCACGTCCATCGGCCGTTCGACTTCCTGTCGGCCATCGTCTCGGGCTTCACCTTCGGCCTGCTGATCTTCGGCATCGACGGCATTGCCCACGGCCATCGGCCGGTCGTGATCCTCGCGGAGCTCGGCGGCGCGGCGCTGCTGGGCGCGCTGTTCATCTGGCGGCAGACACGGCTTGCCGACCCGATGATGCCGGTCGACATCTTCAAACGGCCGATCTTCGCCCTGTCGATCTCGACCGGGAGCTGCACCTTCACGGCCCAGGGTCTCGCCTTCGTCAGCCTGCCCTTCTTCTTCCACACCGTTCTGGGCAAGAACGCGACCGACACCGGCTTCCTGCTGACCGCGTGGCCGCTCGCCCTCGCCTCGGTCGCGCCGATCGCCGGCCGCCTGGCCGACCGCCACCATGCCGGCGTGCTGGGTGCGATCGGCCTCACCAGCATGACGACCGGCCTGGTGCTGACGGCGCTGCTGCCCGCCAACCCCGGCACCGCCGACATCATGTGGCGGCTGGTGCTGTGCGGCGCCGGCTTCGGCATCTTCTCCTCGCCCAACAACCGGCTGATGATGAATGCGGTGCCGCGCGAGCGCAGCGGCAGCGCCGGCGGCATCATCGCCACCGCCCGCACGCTGGGCCAGACCATGGGCGCCGCGCTGGTCGCCCTTATCTTCGGCCTGTTCGACTTTTCCGGCGGCGGTGCGGCCGATGCCGCCAGGGCGGCCCTCTGGCTCAGCGCCGGTTTCGCCGGTACCGCGCTCTTCGTCGGGAGCTTCCGGATGCGACTGCAGCGATAGCGCCGTTGTGATCCGCCGTGCGCGGCGGCCACCCTATGATCGCCCACGCGGAGGTGGGCGATGCTTCGATACCTCTTGGCCCTTGCGATTCTCGCTGCACAACTCGCGGCGTGCGCGGGACAGCCGGTCAACAAGGCCGCCATCGACGAGATGGAGCGCCATCACCAGGAAGAGCTGATGCGGATGGGCGGCGGCGGAGGCGGCATGTAGCCGCTCACCCCGCGCCATGCATCTCGCGGAACAGCCGGGGCGGCATCCCGAACCGCCGCTCGAAGGCCTGCCCCAGGCGCGCCGACGACTTCAGCCCGACCCGGCCGGCGATGGTCTTGAACGACAGGCCCTTCGACATCAGCGTGCGCGCCGCATCGAGCCGCAGGTCCTCGACGAAATGCGCCGGCGTCTTGCCGGTCGCCTCGGTGAATCTGCGATAGAAGCTGCGTTCGCTGTAGCCGGCATGGCGCGCCAGTGTCGGCACGTCGAGCTCGCGGTCGAGGTGGTCCTGCATCCAGTCGATCAGCGCGGCGAACGGCGCGTCGGCCGCGGCCTGCACCTGCAGCATCGGGCTGAACTGCGACTGGTAGCCCGGCCGCCGCGCATAGAGCACGAAGTGGCGGGCGATCAGGTTGGCCGTCGCCGCCCCGAGATCGGCTTCGACGAGCGCCAGCGCCATGTCGATGCCGGTGGTGACTCCGGCCGAGGTCCAGACCTTGCCGTCGACGACATAGAGCGCCTCGGCATCGACCGACACCGCGGGAAATTTCTCGGCCAGCCGCGCGCAGCTCGCCCAATGCGTCGCCACCCGCTTGCCGTCGAGCAGGCCGGCCGAGGCCAGCACGAAGGCCCCGGTGCAGACCGAGCCGTAGCGCCTGGTGCGCGGCGCCACCTTCTGCAGCCACCTGCGAGTCCCCTCGTGCGCCATCGCCGCCTTCAATCCGCGCGAGCCGCCGGCGACCAGCAGCGTGTCGGGCTGCCCGCCGATCTTCCTCGACTGCAGGGCCACGCCGCAGTTCGAGACGACCAGACCGCCGTCGGCCGAGACGATCTGGAGGTCGTAGACCGGCCTGCCGGCCGATTCGTTGGCCGCACCGAACACCGCAGCGGGGCCGCTGACATCGAGGAGCTGGCAGCCGTCATAGGCCAGGATGAAGAGCTTGTGCCCCATGGCAGAAATTAAACATTCTTTGTCATTCCTGCCAAGACTGATCGGGCGTAGTTTTCGGCCGACCCCGAAGGAGAACGCCATGGCCAACCCAATCGCGATCGGCATCCTGATCTATCCCAACGTCACCCAGCTCGACGCCACCGGCCCGGCGCAGGTGCTGGCGCGCGTGCCGGGCGCCACCCTGCACATGATCTGGAAGGTTCGCGAACCGATCCCGACCGATGCCGGCTTCTCGATCGTGCCCAATACGACCTTTGCCGACTGCCCGAAGCTCGACGTGATCTGCGTGCCCGGCGGCGGCGGGCAAGTCGCGCTGATGACCGATCCCGAGACGCTCGACTTCCTGCGCCGGCAGGCGGAGACCGCGCGCTATGTCACCTCGGTCTGCACCGGCTCGCTGGTGCTGGGCGCCGCGGGCCTTCTCAAGGGCTACCGCTCGGCCTGCCACTGGGCGTGGCGCGAGATGCTGCGCGACTTCGGCGCCATCCCGGTCGCCGAACGGGTGGTGCGCGATCGCAACCGCATCTCCGGCGGCGGCGTCACCGCCGGCATCGACTTCGGCTTGACGGTCGCTGCCGAGCTGGCCGGAGAGGAGGTCGCCAAGTCGATCCAGCTGGTCCTCGAATACGACCCGCATCCGCCGTTCGACTCGGGGTCGCCCGAGAAGGCGGGCGCCGAACGCGTGCAGCGCCTGCGCGAGCGGCTGGCGCCCATGCTCGAGAGCCGCCGAAAGGCCAACGCCGAGGCGGCCGCACGGCTCAACTGACGCCGTCGTCCTTCCACGCGCCCCGGCGTCCGCCCCGAGGGCATCCAAGGGGGCTCGATCGAGGGGACGAAACACTGAAGCGATTGATACAACACCGACATTGGCCTGCCCGGCCACGGCGGCGACAATGAGGCGGAAGGAGCGCCCGCGTGTCGTTTTCCGCGTCCATCCGACGGTCGGCCTGCCTGCTCGCCTGCACCCTGGCGACGGCGCCGGTCGCCTTCGCCCAGGAACTGCCGATCGACAAAGTCACCGGCCCGGAGTTGCGGCAGGCGTTGATCTGGACCGGCCATCTCGAGCTGTGGGACGGCGACCCGGCGGCGGCGCTGCAGAAGGCGAGCAAGGCCTGGCAGGCCGCCAAGGGCTACGAACAGACCGACACGCTGAGCGAGGACCAGGCCAACGAGCTGATGGCCGAGGCGGTGAGGCACCGCAACTCGGTCGGCTGGTCGATCCTGCAGGACAAGTCGGTCGGCCTTTCGGTCGGGGTGCCGACCAAGCTGGTCAAGATCGCGAGCACGCGCACGTTGAATGGCGGCACGATCTACGACTTCGACGGCAAGATCGGTTTCGTGCTGGGCATCCGCTACGGCGACTTCACCTGCAGCAACTTCGGCTCCTACTACGCCTTCGTGCAGCGCCGGCTGTTCACCAAGACGACGTGGCGGGCGATGAGCTACGACAAGTTCGCCGTCTTCGAGAAGAAGAACGGCCAGCAGACCTACTTCCAGGCGACCTGCCGGACATCCGGGGTCGCGTTTGCCAGTATCAGCCTGACCGACACGCAGGCAAAGAGCTATGGCGGGCTGTTCGGGGCACTGGCTGACAGCCTGATCGTGAGCCGCGCCTTCAATCCGACCGCCGTGCCGCGCCCCAAGGTCGAGGAAGACGAGTCGGGCGACGGCGACGACCGGCCGACCGACGTCGCCGCCACCTCCAGCAAGACGCGCAAGCTGCCGCCTAATGTCGACGGCGAGGGCAAGACGGCACGCATCGAGCTGCAGCCGCGCGACGGCGACGATCTCTCGACGCGCCAGGTATTCGAAAAGGTGTCGGGCGCGGTCTACGTCGTGAAAGCCCAGCACAAGATGGGCTCAGGAGTGGCGATCAGCGACCGCGAGCTCCTGACCAATTGCCATGTCGTCGACGAATCGCCCAACATCACGATCGGCCGCAACAAGAAGGAGCAGAACGCCACCGTGGTGTCGATGAATATCGGCGCCGACCGCTGCGTACTGCGTGCCGAGAACAAGCTGCCGAGCTGGGTGAAGGTGCGGCCCTACGACGACATCAAGATCGGCGAGCGCGCCATCACCGTCGGCACGCCGCAGGGACTGGAGCTCACGGTGGCCGAGGGCCTGGTTTCGTCCAAGCGAATCCACAAAGGCTCCCGGCTGGTGCAGACCTCGGCGCCGATCAGCCATGGCTCCTCGGGCGGCGGCCTGTTCGACGCCCGTGGCGAGTTGCTCGGCATCACCACCTTCTACTTCGCCGGCGGCCAGAACCTGAACTTCGCCGTCGCCGCGGAAGAGTTCGCCAGGAACTGAGGACCCAATCCTCCCTGCGAATGGGGAGGAATGCTCCCTCAGCGGCTCGCCGAGGCGCTTTCGATGGTGATCGCCTTGCCGGCGGCCATGTCGTACTTGAGGCGCTTCACGTGATCGAGGTCGCGGCCGGTGACGCGCACGAAGCGGCTGCCCTCGGGATAGTCGATCGCGTGCACGGCACCGACATCGTAGACGCCGGCGTGGCCCGGCTCGAGGCGATAGGACTTCACCTTCTCGAGCCTGGCATCGCCTGCGTCGCTGCCGCCATCGAGCCGCCTGAACTCGCTCATGTCGGTGTACTTGATCGCCTGGCCGTAGACCGCCCAGGACGAGCCGTGGTCGTGCGGCGGGCTCTTGTGGCCCTTGGCGTTGACATGCGCCAGCACGACGAAGCCCAGGTCCCTGTCCTCGTAGAGCTTGCGCGTGCCCATCGGCGCCGCGGGCCCGACCGCATCGTCGACGAACTGCTTGTTGGTGAGCAGCTTCTCCAGGAGCTGCCGCACCTTCTCGCGGCCGGCCGGGCTGTTGTCGGCGCCGAGGGCGGCCTGGGTGTCCTTCACGAAAGCGTCGAGGGTGTAGGTCATGGTCGCCTCCTAGCGGCCGCCCAGCAGGCGGCGCGCGATCACCATACGGTGCACCTCCGACGGGCCTTCGTAAACCCGCATGGTGCGCACCTTCTGCGCCATCAGGGCCAAGGGCAGCTCCTGGGTGACGCCCATGGCGCCGAACGCCTGCTGCGCGTGGTCGATCACCTCGGTCGCCATCTCGGTGGCGAACACCTTGATCATCGACGCCTCCATGCGCACGTCGCGACCCTCGTCCTGCTTGACCGCGGCGTCCATCACCATCAGGCGGCAGGCATGCAGCTTGGTGGCGGCGTCGGCGCACCACCATTGGATCGCCTGCCGGTCGGCCAGCTTCTGGCCGAAAGTCACGCGCTGGTTGGCGTGCTCGATCAGCATGTCGAGCGCGCGCTGGGTCATGCCGCAACACCACGATCCCATCTGCAGGCGGCGCACGGTGAGGCGCAGCTGCATGGGGGCGAAACCCTGGCCGATGCGGCCCAAGACCTGGCTGTCATGCACCTTGCAGTCCTCGAACACGACCTCGTAGGTGCGCTGGCCGGCCAGCATCGGGATGGCCCGCGCCACCACCAGGCCCGGCGTGCCCTTGTCGACCAGGAAGGCGGTGATGCCGCCGCGCGCGCCGCGCTCGGGATCGGTCACCGCCATGACGATGGTGAAGTCGGCCTTGGCGATGCGGCTGATCCAGATCTTGCGGCCGTTGATCACCCACTGGTCGCCCTGCTTCACCGCGCGCGTCTTCATGCCGGCGGGATCGCCGCCGGCGCCGGGTTCCGAGATGGCGATCGCCGAGGTGGTCTCGCCCGCGGCGTAGGGCTCGAGGTACTTCTTGCGCTGCTCGGGATTGGCGGTGGCCAGCAGCATGTGCAGGTTCGGCGAGTCCGGCGGGAATGTGAAGGGCACACAGGTGTAGCCCAGCTCCTCGTTGACGCCGACCAGCGCAGTCGCCGGCAGGTTGGCGCCGCCCGCCTCCTCCGGCACGTCGAGCGCCCAAAGGCCGAGATCCTTGCACTGCTTGAAGAGCTTCCCGTTCTCCTCGTCGCTGAGCGCCGCCGGCCGGCCGGATGCGAAGCGCTCGAGGATGTTCTTCTCCAGCGGCATCAGCTCGTTGCGCACGAACTTCTTCACGAGGTCGCGCAGCATCGCCTGCTCTTCGGTCACCTTGAACATGCCGTCCATCGCGTCCTCCTACTTCCCGATCCCTTTGTTCACGAATTCCAGCGTATAAGCCTGCCGGGCGTCCAGCCCCTTCGGCAATACATCGACATCGACCATCGATTCGTAGAAGCCCTGCCAGCGCGCGTCGCTCATGGCGCCGATGCCGCCGCTGAGCGCATCGCCCGACCGGACGATGCCGCGGGCGTTCAGCTCCTTGATCGCGTGGTGGATGCGGTCGTCGGTCTGCTCGGGATTGTCCCTCTTGATCAGTGCGTTCGCCGCATCGGTCACCGGACCGCCGTCGAGATACTGCGTCCAGCCTTCGAGCGTGGCGTCGACGAAGCGCTGGATCAGCTCCTTCTTCTCGCGCGCGAGCTTCTTCGAAATGGCGATCGTCGTCTGGTAGGCGCTGAAGCCGGCATCGGCGATCAGCAGCACCTCGGGCTGCTTCCCGAGCGCCTTGGCGATCGAATACACCTCGGAGGTGACGAAGCCTTGCTGGATCGCCTGCGGATCGGCGAGGAACGGCGCCATGTTGAAGTTGTAGGGCCGAAGCTGCGCGTCGGAGAGGCCGTACTTCTTGCGCAGATAGGGCCAGAAGGTCGAGCGGCTGCCGTTGGAGATCAGCAGCGGTCGGCCCCGCATCTTCTCGAAGCTGTCGAACCCGGTGCCCGGGTGCGCGATCATCACCTGCGGATCCTTCTGGAAGATCGACGCAATGGTGAAGAACGGCGCCTGCTCGCGGACGTAGGTGAAGGCCTCGAAGCTGTTCGACATGATCATGTCGACGCGGCCGGCCAGCAGCATCTGACCGATGTTGAGGCTGGGACCGCCGGGCCTGAGGTCGAGCTCGATGCCGCGCGCCCTGTAGAGGCCGGCGGCGATCGCCTGGTAGTAGCCGCCATGCTCGGCCTGCGCGCGCCAGTCGGTGTTGAACGAGAGCTTTTCGAGCGTCTGCGCCCGGGCTCGTCGCGCCAGCGGCAGCAGCACGGGTCCGGCAATCAGGCCGAGCGCGCTGCGGCGATTCAGGCGGAAGGCGGTCATTGGCCAAGACTCGAACGGCGGCCATCGAGGTTCAAGGCCACGATTTCGTGCAGCGCCAACCTCGACAGGGTCAGGCCGTCGATCGACGGCAGCCAGTTGTCCCAAGGCAGGCGGGTCGCCGGGGCCACGTGATAGTCGGTCGGGAAGGCGCCGACATCGAGGCCGGCGAGCGCCGCAAGCTGCAGGGCGCGAGGCATGTGATAGGCCGAGGTCACCAGCGCCACCTTGCGGTTGCCTATGATCGCCCGGACGTTGCGGATGTTGTCGATCGTGTTCAACGCCTTGCTTTCATCGGTGATGGCGTCGGCCGGCACGCCAAGATCCAACAGGAACACGCGCATGGCGTCGGCTTCGGTGAGCGGCGGACCACCGTGCTGGGCGAGGAACGAACCGCCGCTGACGATGATGCGCGGCGCGAGGCCGCGCTTCCACAGCCGTGCCGCCTCCCAGACCCGGTCGGCCCCGTCATCGAGGTGAGGCTCCGGCAGCTCCGGCGGATGCGCCGCGCCAATGCCGCCGCCGAGCACGACGATGGCGTCGTAGCAGCAGGGCGGCGCCAAGGCCGCGGCGGCGCGCGAGCGGCTCTCGAGAGAACCCATCAGCGCGTCACCGACCGGCTGGAAGGACAGGATTGCGACCTGCGCGACGGCCAGCAGCAGCACGATGAGCGCAAGCCGACGCCACCCGAACGCCAGGAGCAGCAGCGCCAGCAGTGCACCGAGTGTCAGCGATGCCGGCGGCATCACCAGGGCGACGAGGATCTTGAGAAGAGCGAAGGTGTCCATGCGAGCCGGCGTCGTCCGGCTATACTAGGCACGGTGGGCTGGAGCAAAGAGTTCCCGATGATTTCCAATAGTCTTCCGATCGATGCCGCCCTGCGGACGCGAGCCCGGCGCGTCGTCCCGGGCGGCATGTACGGCCATCTCAACGTGGCGCGGCTGCCCGAGGGCTACCCGCAGTTCTTCGCCCGCGCCGAGGGCGCCACGCTGTGGGACGTCGACGGCAACAGCTATGTCGACTTCATGTGCGCCTATGGCCCCATGGTGCTGGGCTACGGCAACCGCGAGGTCGAGGCCGCAGCCGACGCGCAGCGGCGGCTCGGCGACGTGATGACCGGCCCGTCCGAGCGGCTGGTCGAACTGGCCGAGAAGCTGGTGGGCATGGTGGTGCACGCCGACTGGGCGCTGTTCCAGAGGAACGGCACGGATGCGACCACGCTATGCGTCGTGATTGCCCGGGCGGCCGCACAGAAGCGCAAGATCCTGGTGGCGCGCGGCGCCTATCACGGGTCGGCGCCGTGGTGCACGCCGCATCCCAACGGCACCACGGCCGAGGACAAGGTCCATCTGGTGCCCTACGACTACAACGACATCGCGAGCCTGAAGGCCGCGGCGCAGTCGGTCGAGGGCGATATCGCCGGCGTGATCGCCTCGGCGTTCAAGCACGACTACGGCAAGGACCAGGAGCTGCCGACGCGGGAGTTCGCGCGCGCCGTCCGCCAGCTCTGCGACGCGAGCGGTGCTGCGCTGATCCTCGACGATGTGCGCGCGGGCTTCCGTCTCGATCTCGGCGGCAGCTGGCAGACGGTCGGCGTGAAGCCTGACCTCGCCGCCTATTCGAAGGCGATCGCCAACGGCTACACGCTGGCCGCCGTCACCGGCAGCGACCGGTTTCGCGACGCCGCGTCTTCGGTATTCATGACCGGCTCGTTCTGGTGCGGCGCGGCGTCGATGGCGGCGGCGCTGAAGACGCTCGAGATCTTCGAGCGCGACAACACGATCGCGCACATGGAGAAGATGGGCCGCAGGCTGCGCGACGGCCTGGAAGCGCAGGCCAGGACTCACGGACAGGTGCTGAAGCAGACCGGGCCGGTGCAGATGCCGACGGTGCTGTTCGCCGACGATCCGGGGCTCGAGAAGGGAAAGCTGCTCGTCACCGAGGCGCTGCGTGCCGGCGCCTGGCTGCATCCGCAGCACAACATGTTCCTGTCGGCCGCGCATACCGACGCCGACATCGATCGCGCCCTGCAGGCCACCGATGCGGCGCTGGCCGCGGTGCGCAAGCACTTTGGTCGTGATTGATGCCGACTGCCGGCAAAGAAAAGGGCGGGCCCGGCTGCGCCGCGACCCGCCCGATTCCTTCGCCGGAAGCGTTAGATGGCTTCCTTGAGGTCCTTGGCGACGCGGAAGGCGACCTTCTTCGACGCCTTGATCTTGATGGCCTCACCGGTCGCCGGATTGCGGCCCATGCGCGCCGGACGGTTGCGCACCTGAAGGATGCCGAGGCCCGTGATGCGGACCTTGTTGCCCTTCTTGAGGTGCTTCACGACCAGGCCGACGAAGTCGTCAAGGGCGCTGGTCGCGTCCTTCTTCGTCATGCCCGTCTTCTCGGCCAGCTCGGCCGCGACCTTGGACAACGGAACGGTAGGAGCGGAGGGTTTGGTAGCCATAGTGGAGGGGTCCCTTGCGTTTTTCGTTTCCGCCAACGTCTTCCTGACGCCCCAGGGCGGCGTTGACCGGCCCAAGGTTATCCACGAATCGCGGGTTCGCAAGGCCCCAAACCGCGAAAAATGTCGATTTCTGGGGCTTTTTCGGCCATTTGAAGCGGCCATCCACAGGTTAGAGAGAGCTCAGAGCGTGTCTTCGGCCGAACTTGTCCCGACTTTCACCACCGCCGTGAACACCTGGCAGTGCGATGAAAATGCCCATTTGAACGTCCAGTTCTACACCGAGTTCGGCCACGAAGCGTCGGCTCACCTGTTGCATCATCTCGGACTCGGACCGCGCACGCAGGCCGCGATCGGGCTCAACCTCAAGGAGACTGAAGATCATATCCGCTACCTCCGAGAGTTCCGTGTCGTCGATACCGTCGAAGTCCGCTCGGCGCCGGTCGAGGTCGGCGAGCGATCGCTGACCCTGTATCACGAGGTGCGCAATCCGGCCGACGGCACGCTCGCCTCGACCGTCCGCCGGCGCATCGAATGCGACCGACCGTGGCCCGCTGCGTTCCGGGAACGCGTCGAAGCGGCGAAGATCGAGCTGCCGGCGAGTGCGCGGCCGCGCGGCGTCGGCCACGCGCCGCTGCCGTCGATCGGACTCGAGGATTGCGCGCGCATCGGACTGGTCAGTGTCGGCCGCACGGTGATCAAGCCGGCGGAGTGCGACGAACACGGCCGCTTCCTGCCGCGCCATCAGTTCGGCCGCTACTCCGACGCGGCGCCGTGGCTGTGGAACCACATGGGCTTCGATCGCAGCGCGATGCAGGAACGCGGCGAAGGCTCGGTGGTGGTCGAGACCCTGCACAGCTATCGCGAGCCCTTGCAGGCCGGCGCGCTGCTGGTGATCATGAGCGGGCTCGCCGACTACACCGACAAGATTCTGCGGCTGATGCACTTCGCTTTCGATGCCGAGTCCGGCACGCTCGCTGCGTGCAGCGAAGGCATCGGCATGAAGTTCGACCAGAAGCATCGCAGGATCATGACCCTCTCGGCCGAAGACCAGGCGCGCCTCGCCGAACGCAAGCTCCGCTTCTGAAGGAGAAACGACATGGACGAAAAGACCAGGACTGCCGCCGGCATCGCCGCGGGTCTTCAGGGCATGAAGTACGACGGCAAGCGGCTGGCGGAGATCGCCGCCGAGGTCGAGGTGCTGAACGACGCCGTGCGAAGGGCGGCGGAAGCGCGGCTCAGCTTCGACGACGAGCCGGCGGCGTTCGCGAGCCTGATGGAGCGCGAGGCGCGCAAATGAGGAACGACGACATCGCCCTGTGGGATCTGAGCGAGGTCGCCGATGCGATCGCCGCCAGGCGCATCTCGTCGGTCGAAGCGACGCAAGCCTGCCTCGCGCGCATCGAGGTCTGGCAGCCGCGCATCAACGCCTTCCTGCGGCTCTACAAGGAGAAGGCGCTGGCGCAGGCCAGGGCGATGGACGCCGAGCTCGTCGCCGGCAAGCGGCGCGGTCCGCTGCACGGCGTGCCAATGGCGCATAAGGACATGTACTACCGCAAGGGCGAGATCTCGACCGGCGGTAGCGCCATCCGCAAGGACTGGCGCGCGCCCGTGACGGCAACGGCGCTCGAGAAGCTCGACGCCGCGGGCGTGGTCGAGATCGGCTTCCTCAACATGGCCGAGTTCGCCGCCGGGCCGACCGGCCACAACGTGCATCACGGCCATTGCCGCAATCCGTGGGATCAGTCTCGCGTCACCGGCGGCAGCTCGAGCGGCTCGGGCGCCTCGGTCGCCGCCCGCCTGGTCTACGGCGCGCTGGGCTCCGACACCGGCGGCTCGATCCGCCTGCCGGCGGCCGCCTGCGGCGTCGTCGGCATGAAGGCGACCTACGGCCGCGTCAGTCGTGCCGGTGCCGTCGCGCGCTCGTGGACTCTCGACCATGTCGGCCCCCTCACCCGTACCATCCGGGACAATGCACGCGTGCTCGCGGCGATCGCCGGTCACGATCCCAACGATTCGACCACCAGCGCGAAGCCCGTGCCGGACTACGAGGCCGCGCTCGACGGCGGCGTCGCCGGCCTGAAGATCGGGCTCGCCCTGCCGAAGGAGGGCTTGGTGCCGCTCGACCCGGCGATCGGCGCCGCGGTGCAGGCCGCGGCCGACACGCTCGGCAAGCTCGGCGCGAAGATCACGCCGGTCACCCTCCCCGACTTCACCGCGCTCTATCGCGCGGCCGAGGTGATCGTGAAATGCGAGGCGGCGGCGATGCACCGGCCGTGGATGGAGAAGACGCCGGAGCTCTATGCCAACCAGGTGCGCACGCGCATGGAGGCGGGCTTCTTCATCCCGGCGACCCAGTACATCGACGCCCTGCGCCTGCGCGCCCACTTCGTGAAGGAGTTCCTGTCGACTTCGATGGAGAGCGTCGATGCCGTGATCCTGCCGGCGATCCCCTTTCCGGTGCCGACCCTCTCGGAGACCGACACCGAGGAGAAGGGCGGCCCGGCCGTGCTGAAGATGGTCGCCGGCTTCACCGGCCTCACACGCCCCTTCAACACCCTCGGGGTGCCGGCGCTCTCCGTCCCCTGCGGCTTCGACGAGAACGGCGCTCCGATCGGCCTCCAACTGGTCGGCCGCCCGTTCGACGAGTCCCTTCTCTACCGCGTCGGCCACGCCTACCAGGGCGGTACCGACTTCCATCGGAGGGTGCCTGTCTAGGCTGAGACCCCCTCTATGCCCGCTTCCTCCCCCGCGACGCGCGCTTTGCGGGGAAGGGAGAGGATTCCTGGGAGGCCGCCGTCAGCTTGTTCTAAACTGTGAGATTGACCGTCACGCTCTTCCTCTGCGTGAAGCTGTCGAGCATGCCTTCGAGGGAGAACTCGCGGCCCAGGCCGGACTGCTTGTAGCCGCCGTAGGACATGCCGGGAGTTTGGCCGCCGCCCTGGTTGACCTGGACCCAGCCGGACTCGATCGCGTGCGCGGCACGCAGGCCCTTGCCGATGTCATGGGTCCAGACGTAGGCGGCGAGGCCGTAGTGGCTGTCGTTGGCCATGCGGATCGCCTCCTCCTCGTTGCTCCACCGGATCGCGACCAGCACCGGGCCGAAGATCTCCTCGCGCGCCAGCCGCCAGTCGTTCGAACGGTCGGCGAACACCGTCGGGATCGTGTAGTAGCCTTCGCTCAGCGGGCCGCTCTTGGGCGGCAGGCCGCCGAATACCAGCTTGGCGTCGGCGCGCTCGAGACCGTCCTGCACGTACTTGCAGACCTTGGTGTACTGCTTGTTGTTGATGATGGTGCCAATGTCGCTCGCCTCGTCGAGCGGATCGCCGATCTTGAGCGACGTCGTCTTCTTCTCGAGCTTCTTGAGGAAGCTGTCGAAGATGTCCTCGTGCAGGAAGAGGCGGGAGCCGGCAGTGCAGCTCTGGCTCTGGCGGGTGAAGCGCATGGCGTTGACGATGCCGTCGACGGCCCAGTCCTCGTCGGCGTCGGGATAGACCAGCGACGGGCTCTTGCCGCCGAGCTCCAGCGACACCGGCACGATGCGCTCGGCCGCCGCGCGCATGACGATCTTGCCGACCTCGGTCGAGCCGGTGAAGGAGAGCTTGGCGACCCTGGGATGGTTCGCGAGCGCAGTGCCCGCCTCGGGGCCGAAGCCGGTCAGTACGTTCAGGACGCCGGGCGGCAGGAACTGCTGGCAGATGTCGGCCATCATCAGCACGCCCATCGGCGCATCCTCGGCCGCCTTCAGTACCATCACGTTGCCGGCGCACAGGGCGGGCGCGATCTTGAGTGCGCCCAGCATGACCGGCGCGTTCCACGGGATGATGGCGCCGACGATGCCGAGCGGCTCGCGGCGGGTGTAGGACAGCACGCTCTCGCCGAGCGGCACGGTCTCGCCCTTCAGCTCCGAGGCGAGGCCGCCGAAATAGCGGAAGATGTCGGCCGTCATGCTGGCCTCGCCACGCGCCTGGGTGCGCAGCGCGTTGCCTGTTTCGAGAGCGATGGTGCGTGCCAGCTCCTCGACGCGGGCCTGGATCGCCTCGGCGATCTTGAGCAGGACCTTGCCGCGTTCGCGCGGCACGACCTTCTTCCACGCCGACAGTGCCTTCCCGGCCGCCTCGACCGCCGCGTCGACATCGGCTGCGCCCGCGCGCGGCACATCGGTGATCGGCTTGCGCTTCGCCGGATTCTCGACCGAGAAATGCGCGCCCGAAACGCTGCCGACCCACTTGCCGTCGATCAGCATGCCCTTGGGTTGGTACGTATTGGCAGGCATGGCAGTGGACATGCGATTCACCTTTCGGAACTTGGTCGGAGGGCGCGGAGTTTCGCTCCGTCCGTCCGAACCGACAAGCCCTCGCCGATTGACCACGACAACCACACTCGCGCATCGTGCGCGCGTAAAGCGTATCGTCCTCGCCCGGTTGGCGATCCAGCCATTGCTGGTCTCAGTGCATCCCTCGGTGGCCGCCAAGACGAGCAGCCCGCAGGGCTTCGGCAGCTACATCGCCGCCGCGATCACGCGATGGAAGAAGGTCGCCCAGGACGCCGGCATCACGCCGGAATGACCTATTCGACCGTGTCGTCGGCCAGGGCCAACAGGTTGGGCGGCACATCGAGACCGAGCGTCCTCGCGGTTCCGAGGTTGATCACGGTCTCGAACCGTGTCGGTTGCACCACCGGCAGGTTCTGCGGTTTCTCGCCCTTGAGGATGCGGCCGACATAGAGACCCGCCTGCCGCCACGTATCGGTCAGCACGCTGCCGTAGCTGATGAGACCGCCCTTCTCCACATAGTCGCGGGAATCGTAGAGCGCCGGGAGCTTGTACCGGGCCGCAAGTCCGATGATGCGGTCGCGGAACACCAGGCCGTAGCTGGGATCGACGCCCACCAGCAGTGCCGCCACCTTCTTCCGGTTCATCTCGGCAAATGCGGCGTCGATTTCTTCGGCGCCGTTGGCGTTCATGACTTGAACCTTCTGTCCCAGTACGGGCGCAGCCTTCAAGGCGTCGCGGACCTGGCCTTCGGCCAGCGTCGCCTTGGGGTTGAGCATCAGCGCCACGTCGACGGCCTGGGGCAAGAGCTGCTTCAGGACCTGCAGGCGCTTGGACGTGAAGGAAGCCCCCATGAACGAGGCGCCCGTGACGTTGCCGCCCGGCCGGTTGAAGCTCGCGACCAACCCGTCGCCCACGGGATCGCCGCCATAGGCGAAGACGATGGGAATGGTCGTGGTGGCGGACTTCGCCGCCCGCGTCGGCACCGGACCGCCGATCGCCACGATCGCATTGACCTTCTTGCCGGCCAGTTCCTGTGCCAGCGCCGGCAGCTTGTCGAATGCGCCCGCCGCGCTGCGCCTCACGACCGAAAGGTTGCGGCCTTCTTCGAACCCCGTGGAAGCCAGGCCCTTGAAGAAGGCCCGCGTCAGGCTGTCGACGCCGCCGGTCATGAGCAGTCCGATGGTCGGTCCGTGGACTTGCGCGCGGACGCTCCCGGCCGCCACGATCGTTGCGCCAATGCCAGCGATGAAGGGGCGGCGCCGCATGCTCATCGATCAGCCTTTCAGCGCGGTGAGATTGCGCACCGCGACAGGCCGGGCCATCCCGCGAAGCGTGCGCTCGCCCAGATCCTCGATCTCGGCGATGTCCTCCACCGCCGCTGCGAGACGGCCGCTCGCCAGGATCTGGCCGTCGCCCGCTTCACTGCAGAGGCGCGCGGCCAGGTTCACCACTGCGCCGATCGCGGTGTAGTCGAAGCGATCCTCGAAGCCGATGCGGCCCAGCGTGGCATAGCCCTGCGCCATGCCGATGCCGAAGCCCAGGCTGTGGCCGCGCTTGGCCCAGACCGGCACCAGCCTCGCCACCGCATCCCGCATCTCGAGCGCGAGCTTGGCGGCACGCGCCGCCGGATCGGGACACGGCAGCGGATCGTTGAAGAACACCAGCATGCCGTCGCCGGTGAAGCGGTCGAGCGTGCCTTCATGCTTGCGGATCAACGGACCGACCGCGCCGTGATACTCGGCCAGCAGCGACATGATGTCCTCGGGCTCGGCGCTCTCGGCAAACGACGTGAAGCCGCGCAGGTCGCAGAACATGGCAGCGATCTCGCGTCGGTGATTTTCCAGCACCTTCTCGTTGCCGGCCGAGATCACGGCCTGCGCGAGCTGGGGGGCCAGGAAGCGGCGCAGCCGGTTGACGCGCTCCAGCTCCTCGACCTGCGCCTTCACCTTGGCCTCCAGCCCGTGGTTCAGAGCCTGCACCTCGTCGTGCAGCGCCTTGATACGCAGCATCGAGCGCACGCGGGCGATCAGCGCGCCATGGTCGATCGGCTTGGTGAGGTAATCGTCGGCACCCGCCTCCAGTCCCGCCACGATGTCCTTGGGCGTGGCCTTGGCCGTCACCATGATCACGGGAACAAACGGCAGACTCCTGTCGGCCTTCAGACGGCGCGCAACCTCGAGCCCGTCGATCTTGGGCATCATGATATCGAGCAGCACGAGATCGGGCGGATCGGCGGCTATCCTGGCCAGCGCCTGCTCGCCATCGATGGCCTCATCGACTTCGTAGCCCATCGCGCTGAGGCGCATGCGGAGGATCTCGACATTGTCGGCGACGTCGTCGACCACGAGGATGCGGGCGGGATCGCGCATTCTCGTCCTCTACGCCCCGAGGATCTCGCGCACCTTGGCGAGCATCTGTCGGGGGCTGTAGGGCTTGGCGATGTAGCCGTCGCACCCGGCCGCGCGCGTCTTCTCCTCGTCGCCGGACAGTGCATAGGACGTCACGGCCACGATCGGGATCGACTTCAGGTCGGGATTGGCCTTGATGCGCCGCGTCGCCTCGTAGCCGTCCATCACCGGCATCTGGATGTCCATCAGGATCAGGTCGGGCTTGTGCTCGGCCGCCTTCTGCACGCCCTCGGCGCCGTCATGCGCCTCGACCATGTCGTAGCCCGCCATGCTCAGGAGATCGCGCAGGATCTGGCGGTTGTCCTCCGTATCCTCGACCACAAGGATCTTCTTGGTCATTGGGCGGCTTCCTTCGGCGAATCGGCTTTAATGGGAGCGGCATTGACGGGAATGGTGATCTTGAAGTTCGAGCCCCTGCCGAGGTCGGACTCGACGGTGATGTACCCGCCGTGCAGCTCGACGATCTTGCGCGAGATCGAGAGACCGAGACCGGTGCCGCCCTTCTTTCGCGTGCTGGTGTTGTCGACCTGCTGGAACTCCTCGAAGATCTTGGCCTGGTCGGCCCTGGCGATGCCGGGCCCGGTGTCGATCACCGATATCTTGAAGCGGTCACCCTGCTGGCGGGCGCGGATTTCGACCTTGCCCTCGTCGGTGAACTTGATGGCATTGCCCACCAGGTTGAGCAGCACCTGGGTGAGACGGCGGGCATCGCCGGTGCCGCGCGGCAGGCCCGACGGCACTGTCGAGAGCAGCGTGATGTTCTTCGCCTTGGCGAGCGACTCGGTGGCCGACATCACGGTCGCCACCATGTCGGCCATGCTGTACTCCTCCGTTGCCAGCGTGAGCTGGCCGGCCTCGATCTTGGAGAGATCGAGCACGTCGTTGATCAGGCCGAGCAGGTGCTTGCCGTTGCTCTGCACCCGCTCCAGCACGCCCTGCGCCTTGTCCGGCAGATTGCCGTACAGGCCGTCGACCATCATCTCGGTATAACCGAGGATGGCGTTGAGCGGCGTACGCAGCTCGTGGCTCATGTTGGCGAGGAACTGCGACTTGTGCTGGCTCGCCACCTCGAGCTGGTGGCTCTTCTCCTGGATCTCGGTGAACAGGCGCACGTTCTCGATCGCGATGACCGCCTGGGCCGCGAACGCCTCGAGCAATTGGATCTGTCGCGGTGTGAATGCGCCAGGTGTGGGCCTGCGGAGCAGCACGCATCCGATCGCATGGCCCTCGCGAAGCATGGGGGCAGCCAATAGCGAACGGACGCCGGTCCTTCGAGTGAGCTCTATGGTCAAGGCGTGCTCTACCGGGTCGAGTGAAGCAACATCGGGAATGTGAAATGTTTGCCCGTCGATGGTGGCCCGGCCCGTGGCCGAGCTGCGGTCAAGCGGAAAGCGGTTGCCGACCAGCGACGGCAGCGAGCCTTGATGCGTGGCCAAGAGCTGGTCCGTCTCCTCGCGCAGGACGACCATTGCGTCGTCGGCACCGCAGAAGCGCACTGCTGCCTTGGCCACGGCATCGAGCACGGGCTGCACGTCGGTCGGCGATCGCGAAATGACGCGCAGAATCTCGGCCGTCGCGGTCTGCTGCTCGAGCGATTCGCGCAGTTCGGTGAACAGGCGAACGTTCTCGATGGCGATCACCGCCTGGGCGGCAAAGGTCTCGGCAAGCTCGATTTGACGTGGCGTGAAGGCGCCAGGGTCTGGTCGGCGGAGCAGAATCGAACCGATGGCTTCACCCTCGCGCAGCATGGGAACCGCCAGCGCCGACCGGGCGCCGTTTGTCTTGAGGAGCGCCAATGTGGTGGCGAATTCCACCGGATCGAGTTCCTCGGTGTCGGGTACGTGGATCAGCTCGCCGTCCAGGATCACACGGCCGGTCACTCTGGTTCGATCCAGGGGCGAACGTTCGCCCAGCCGCGAAGCGATCGGCCCATCGTGCGAAGCCACGATCATATCCTCGCCGTCGCGCAGATTGATCAGCGCGTCGAGCGCGCCGCAGAATCGACGTGCGGACTCGGCAACGACATCGAGGACGGGCTGAACGTCGGTCGGCGATTCCGATATGACCTTGAGGACTTCGGAGGTTGCGGTCTGCTGTTCCAGCGATTCGCGCAGCTCGGTGAACAGTCGCACGTTCTGGATGGCGATGACCGCCTGGGCGGCGAAGGTTTCGAGCAACCCGATCTGTCGCGGCGAGAAGGCACCTGCATCGATCTTGCGCAGAACGATCGCGCCAATCGCAACGCCTTCGCGCAGCATAGGAGCCGAGATCGACGACTTGAACCCGTGATCGCGCGCCAGCGCCAGGGTTGCGGCGTTCGTCGCCGGATCGAGGGCGGCAACGTCGGGGATGTGAACCGTGACGCCATCCATGATGGCACGCCCGGCACCGGAGCTGCGATCGAGCGGGCGCCGCCCGCCGACCACTGCCGAAAGCGGACCGTCGTGCGCGCTGGTCACGACATCGGTTCCGTCGCGCAAGTTGATCGCTGCGTCGGCGGCACCACAGAAACGGCGGGCTGAAGCGACCACCACATCCAGCACCGGCTGCACATCGGTTGGCGATTGCGAGATGACGCGGAGAATGTCGGCGGTGGCGGTCTGCTGCTCCAGCGACTCGCGCAGTTCGGCGGTACGGTCCTCGACCCGCTGCTCCAGGGTCTCGTACGATTCCTGCAGCGCTTCGGCCGAGTGGTTGAACTGGTTGGCCAGCGCCTCCAGCTCGTCACCGGTCGTGATCGACATGCGGTGGCCGAGATCGCCGCCGCCGATGCGCTGGGCGCTCTCCTGCATGGCCCGAATCGGCACCACCATGCGCCGCGCCAGCAGCGCCGCCGCGGCGCCCGCGATCAGCAGGCCCAGCACCAGCAGCGCGAGGTCGCGCAGCCCGGAGTCGATGACCGGCTGCTGCGCCTCGGCGATCGGCAGCTCGACAAACACGATCCAGTCCAGGGACTGGATGACGGCATGGGCGGACAGCACCGCCACGCCGTTGCGGTTGCGTGCATCGATCGCCGTGCTCTGCTGGCCGCCGAGATCGTCCCGTGACTTGAGCACTTCCTCGACCTGGGCGAGCTTGCCCATGTCGGTACCGCGCAGCACCAGGGAGATGTCGGGGTGCGCGACCAGCCGGCCCTGGCGGTCGATCACGTAGGCATAGCCGTTGCGCCCGATCCGGATCTGCGAGACGACGTCCCAGATGAGCTTCAGGTTGACGTCGGCAACGGTCACGCCGCCGCGCCCGCCATGCGACACGGCCATGGTGAGATAGGGCTCACTGCCTTTGCGAAAGTAAACCGGCCCGTAATAGACCTTGTGGGCCCTGGCCTCGATGAAGGCGGGCTCGTTCGAGCGGTCGGCGTTGCTGCCGATCACATCCATGCTGAGCCGCGAGACGTGCAGTTGCTCATGGCCGGCGCGGTCGAGTTGGGCCAACTCGGTGATCGCCGGCACCTGACGCAGGAGACGGACATAATCGAAGCGGCGCTGGTCGGCCGGCAGGCTATCGAACTGGGCGTAGGCCACCCAGCCGATCTGGCGCTCGATCTCCTTCACGAACGATTCGATCGTCTGGGCCGCGGCGACGGCCTTCTCCCGCTGCACGTTGATCGAAGCCTGGCGGTTGTCCTGATAGACGAAGTAGAGGTTGAGCGCGGCATTGATCACGCCGACGAGAGCCACGAGGCCGACGAACAGCGTGACGTACTTGAGGAAGAGGCCGCGCTTCACCGCTCGCTCCTCATTCGATCATCCGGTCGGCGCGCAGCCGGACGACCTGGGGAATCGTCGCTCCCAATGCGGCGGCGGTCTTCATGTCGACGGCAAGCAGGATGCGCGGCGGCGCTTCGACCGGCAAGTCGGCGGGCCCGATGTCGGTCGCAACGCGGCCGACGGTGCGAGCGCCGCACAAATAAGAAGCCGCCGCTTCATGCCTCTCCCGCTCGCAGCCCATCCCCGACCGAACCCTAGCGCGGATCGT
The DNA here is from genome assembly GCA_018240745.1 of Pseudomonadota bacterium. Classification (GTDB taxonomy): domain Bacteria; phylum Pseudomonadota; class Alphaproteobacteria; order Reyranellales; family Reyranellaceae; genus Reyranella. Next base: position 7,596 of record JAFEFF010000172.1, on the reverse strand, counting down.
GCGCGCACCCCACAAGATTTCGGCGCTGGATCGCCGCCGACATCAATGCGTCGGAAGAAGCCGCCTGGCCCGCGCCAGAAACAGCGCCTCTTCAGCCGCCACCGTCCGGCCGCTGCGTGCACAGCGGCTGCGGTGCGATGGCCGCCTGCACCTGCTCAGGCGAGATGACGTACTTGCTGTCGGCCGGCCAGACCAGCCCGTCGGGTCTAACCCCTTGATTTGCGGGTCTTTGCCTTCTTCCTTGCGGTCAACTCGCCATACTTCATGCCCTCGAGCTTGATGCCGTCGGGATCGAGGAAGAACACGGCGTAGTAATCCTCATAATACTCGTCGGCCGGGTCGACGATCTTCACCTTCTCCTTCTCGAGGAAGGCCTGCAGCGCGTCGACGTCCTTTCGATTGCGCAGCTGGAAGGCGTAGTGGTGCAGGCCGACATCGCCGATCTTGTACTGCTTGCGGCCCTCGGCCTCGGCGATCCAGTAGCGGGTCTTGCCATTGGTCCAGCCGATCGTGCTGCCGTAGTCCTCGGAGACCTCGAAGCCCAGGAAGGTGAAAAGCTTCGAGTAGAAGGCCTTGGACTTCTCGTAATCCCGGACCCTGATCGAGATATGGTCGATCCCGACGACCTTCGAAACGGGCATGGCTTCCTCCTCTCGCTGCCAGTTGGACAACCGGCGCCGACTGCCTAAGTTGCCAGCGATGCGTCTTTCCGTCCTCGACCAGTCCGTGGCCATCGCCGGCCGACCCCACGAACAATCGATCCGCAACACCGTAGCGCTCGCCAGGCACTGCGAGACCCTGGGGTACGAACGCTTCTGGGTGTCGGAGCATCACAACCACCCCACGATCGTGGGCACCGCGCCCGAAATCATCATGGCAGCGATCGCCGCCACCACCCAGCGCATCCGCATCGGCAGCGCCGGCATCATGCTGCCGCACTACTCCGCTTTCAAAGTCGCCGAGGTGTTCCGCGTGCTCGACGCGCTCGCGCCCGGCCGCATCGACATGGGGCTGGGCCGCGCGCCGGGGTCCGACGGCCTCACTGCCTATGCCCTCAACCCGCTGGCCAACGAACGGCCCGAGCACTTCCCGTCCGATATTCGCGACCTGATGGCCTGGGTACACGATGAGCCGCTCGTCCAGGGCCATCCCTTCGCCAAGGTGAAGGCCTATCCGAGCGGCCCGACGGCACCCGAGATCTGGATCCTCGGCAGCTCCGACTACGGCGCCCAGGTCGCGGCGCTGTTCGGCCTGCCCTACTGCTACGCCTGGTTCTTCAGCGACGGCAAAGGCGGCGAGCGGGCGATCGATCTCTACAAGCGCACCTATCGTCCCAGCGCGCGCCATCCGACGCCGCATTGCGGCCTGTGCGTCTGGGCCCTCGCCGCGCCGACCATGGAGCAAGCGCAGCACCATCTCACCTCGCGCGTGCTCTCCCGCATCAACCGCGACCGCGGCATTCTCGGGCCCCTCGCCGCGCCCGAGGACGCCGCCAAGCTGCTGGCCTCGGCCGACCAGGAGCGGATCGCCAAAATCCGCCGCGACACGTTCGTCGGCACCGGGCCCGAGGTGATGGCCCGGATCGTCGAGCTCAAGGAGCGAGTCGGTGTCGACGAGATGGCCGTCGTCACCTGGACCTACGACGAAGCCGTCCGCCGCCAGAGCTACACCGAGCTCGCGAAGGCCTTCTAAAATTCCTCCCCATCCGAATGGCCCATCTGAATGGCCCCATCTGAATGGGGAGGGTTTGCCACTCAATTACCGCGGTTCGGTCCAACTTTCCGAAAAGGCGAGGGCGCAGGTGCTGAAGGGCTGGCCCTCGCGCTCGCGCTTCCACGCCTGGCCCTTGGCCTGCTTGCCGTCGACGGTCAGGCGGGTGCCGAGCGCGGGGATGAGCAGCGTGCAGACGCCGTAAGGACGAGGGTTGGGAGCCTGGTTCGGCTGGGTGTGAATGAGAAGCGGTTCACCGATGTCGTACCAGGTGAGCGCGACCTCGCAGTCCGTGGCGGAAACATGTTCGGTCCAGAAGTATCTCGGGTCACCGGACTTGCTGAACGAAGCATCGGTGACGGGAATCGTCAGATCCTTCAACTCGGCATTGAGCATGCCCTGCACGGTCTGCTGCAACCAGCGCGCCATCGCGATGTTGTCGGAATAGATGCGCCAGCGGCCGTCGGTCAGCTCGCTCTTGAGATAGAGCACGTGCCCGGGGCCCCTCGGGCAATGGACGATCCGCCAGAAGCTGGCGTCGGTCGAATTGGGATCGCCGTCCTTGCTGCTCAGCCTGATGAAAGGATTCTCGCCCGTGAGAATCGTGCGATTTGGGTCTGCAACGCTCATTCGCGCCTCCCGTTCCGGAACTCGCCACAACCGTGTGGCGTTGTCCTCAGCTTCGGAAGATAGCAGGAGTCCGTCCATGGTCGTGCGTCGTTCGGTCACCATTTTGGTCGCCGGAACTTTGGCGTTCAGCGGTGCGGCCTTCGCCCAGACAGGGCCGTCCGGCGATCCCCCGGCCCGGGTGGGCCGTCTCTCCTATCTCCAGGGAACCGTCTCCTATCACGACGCCCAGGCCGATGCCTGGTCGCCGGCCGCGGTGAACACACCGCTCACCACCGGCGATTCGGTGTGGACCGAGCCCAACGGCCATGACGAGCTCTCCATCTCGGGCACCCGGGTGCGCATGGACGGCGACACGCAGCTCGACGTGGCCGCACTCGACGACAGCCAGACCCGCCTGCAACTCGACCAGGGCCGGCTCGACATCAAGACCTTCGCGCTCGACACCAATCAGCCCTACCAGATCGTCACCCCGCGCGGCATCGCGGCGCTCAAGGACCAGGGCGACTACTACGTCCATGCCGGCACGACCGCCGACCCGACCGTGATGGGCGTACGATCTGGTGCCGCCGATTTCCAGGCGCCCAATGGCCAGACCGTTGCGCTGCACAGCGGCGAAGAGGCCCAAGTGACCGGTGACGGCGATTCGATCCAGATTCGCAAGGTCGAGACGGCGCCGCCGCCCCTGCCGACCTACTGGGCGCAGCGCGACCAACGGATCAACTACGCACCGGTCCAGTATCTCGGCGCTGACGTGACGGGCTACGAGGATCTCGCGGCCTACGGCACATGGACCAACGACCCCGATTACGGTGAAGTCTGGGTGCCGCAGGCCGTCGCGGCCGACTGGACGCCCTACAGCACCGGTTACTGGTCCTATGTCGACCCGTATGGCTGGACTTGGGTCGATTCCGCGCCGTGGGGCTTCGCGCCGTACCACTACGGCCGGTGGGCGCATCGCGACAATCGCTGGTTCTGGGTGCCGCCGGAGCGCCGCGAGCACGCCGTCTACGCACCGGCGCTGGTCGCCTTCGTCGGCGGCACCGAGCTCGGTGCCGCGATCGGTGCGCAGAATCGCCGGCCGGTCGGCTGGTTCCCGCTGGGGCCACGTGAGGCCTATGTGCCGCCCTACACGGCCGACCGCCACTACTATCAACGCATCAACGCCAATGCGCGCGTGCCCGAGGCGGCGCTGAACGACCGCTGGCAGCGCGCCGAGCATCACGAGGCGCTGCGCGCTGACCAGCACAACGAGCAACTCGCCAATCGCCGCTTCGCGACAGTGGTCTCGGCCGACGACTTCTCCCGCTCGCGACCGGTCCAGCAGGCCCGCCTGCACGTCGCGGCCGACAAGATCGCCGCTGCGCCGGTGGCCGCTGTCTCCGCCCCACCCGCCCCGACGATGGCGCTGGCAGCGCAGGCCGCCAAGCCCGGCCAGCCGCCACCGCAGGCTCAGCCCGTCAATCATCCGGGCCAGCAGCCGGGTCAGCCGGCGGTGGCGAAGACGCGCTTCGCCGCCATGGAGACGATTGCGCGGCCCGCACCCAACCCGGCCGAGCAGCACCATGTGCCCGGACCGCGCATCACCTCGACGCAGCCGAGCGCGCCAACCCAGGGGGCCAAGCCCAACCTGCCGCAGCTCGCGCCGCATGGCGGCAATGCGGCGGCGCCGAACCAGCCGCATCCCAACGCCGCAGCGACGCCGCAGGTGCCAGCGCCCAACCGTCCCGGTGAGCCGCCGCGGCCCAACGAGCAGCATCCGGGTCAGCCGCCGCAAGCCAACCAAGCGGTCCAGCCCGAGCATCGTCCCGGCGAGCCGCCGCGGCCGAGTGGGCCCCCCCAGGCCCATCAAGTTCAGCCTCAGCATCCCGGCCAGCCGCTGCAGCCGGGCGAGACGCCGCATCCGCAAGCCAACCAGGCCGTCCCGCCAGCCCATCCCGGCGAACCGCCACGGCCCAACCAGCAGCACCCACCGCAGCCGCCGCAGGTGAACCACGCGGTCCCGGCGCCCCACCAGCCCGAGCCGCCCCATCCGCAGGCGAACCACGCGGTCCAGCCCCCACATCAACCGGAGCCTCCGCACCCGCAGGCGAACGTGGCGCCACAGCATCCGGCCGAGCCGCCGCATCCGGCGCCCCAGCCGCAGGCCCATGCGCCGGCACCGCCGCCGCAGCATCAGGCGCCGCCGCCGCAGGCCCACGCTCCGGCACCGCCACCGCAGATGCCGCATCCGGCTCCGCAGGCGCAGGCGCCGCATCCGGCTCCGCCGCCTGCGCCGCATCCCTCTGCGCCGCCGCCGCAGGCGCCTCACCCGGCGCCGCAGCAGGCTCAGCAGCCGCATCCGGCGCCTCAGTCGCAGCAGCCGCAGCAGCAGCAGAAGAAGCCGGGCGAGAAGTAGCCCGCCGCTACAAGACCTGATTGCGGAGAACCTGGCCGCCTGTCCAAAGGCGCTCCAGGTTCTCCATCAGGATGTCCAGCACATTGTCTTCGTAGGCCCGGGTCTCTCCCGCAGTGTGCGGCGTGATGAACACGTTGGGCATCGTCCAGAGCGGCGATGCCTCGGGCAGCGGCTCCTCCGCGGTGACATCGAGCGCCGCCGCCGCGATCTTTCCCGCCCTCATCGTCGCAATCAGCGCCGCCTCGTCGGCGACCTTGCCGCGCGCCACATTGACGAATATCGCCGACGGCTTCATCGCCGCGAAGGCCGCCGCATTCATCAGACCGGTGGTCTCGGGCGTGAGCGCGCAAGTGAGAGCCACGATGTCCGCTTGCGGCACCAGCTTCGCGAGATCGGCCATGGCATGGATCGAATCCGCACCGTTCGTGCCCTTGGCGGGATCCTGGCGGATGCCGATCACCTTCATGCCGAACGCCCTGCCGAGCATGGCGAGACGGCTGCCGATGCGGCCCATGCCGACCACCAGCATGGTCTTGGCCCCGAGCTCGTCCTCGCGCTGTGTCAGGTCGCCGATCATGCCGCGCCAGAATTTCTTGTGCTGGTTATCGCGCGCTTCGGGCAGCCGCCGCGCGACGGCGAGGATCAAGGCGATCGCATGTTCGGCCACGGCGCGCGCGTTCACGCCGGCGGCGCTGGCCAGCCTCACGTTCTTCGCCGCAAGCTGGTCCTTGGAATACTGGTCCATGCCGGAACTGATCGACTGGATGAACTTCAGCTTGCTCGCCGAAGGGATCAGGTCGTTCTTCCACATGCCCGAGACCACCACGACATCGGCCTCGCCGATCCGCTTCTGAAGGTCATCGTAAGCGCGCACCTCGAAGTTCCGGATGCCGGTTTTGCGCGCTTCGAAGCGGGCCCGCATTTGATATGCCGCGTGCGCAAAGCAGATGGTCAGCGCGTCCTTCGCCGGAAACATTGGAACTCCCCTCTCTCAAAATGCGACACTAGACCGAACCTGATCGATGGGGGAACTGCCATGGCCATGCGCCGCAACCTGCTTCGCGAACGTCTCAACGCCGGCCAACCCACCGTGGGCACGCACATCCTCTCCTGCTGGCCGACCCTGGTCGAGCTGATCGGCCATTCCGGCCAGTACGACTATGTCGAGTTCACCGCCGAGTACGCGCCGTTCGACATGCACGATCTCGACAATCTCGGCCGCGCCTTCGAAGTTGCGGGCCTCGGCGGCATGATCAAGATCGAGCAGACGCAATACACCCACCAGGCGATGCGCGCGATCGGCGCGGGCTTCCAGAGCATGCTGTTCGCCGACATCCGCTCGGTCGAGGACGCCAGGCTGGCGGTCGATGCGGTGCGCGCCGAGACCACGATCGTGCCGGGTGCGCGCGGCCGCGGGCGACTTGGTGTCGGGATGCGGCGCGACGTCGGCGTGGTGCGGCACGGCGGCCAGCCGGCCTATGTCGAGGCGCTGAACGACGTGGTGATCGCGATCATGGTCGAGAAGAAGTCGTGCGTGGACGACCTCGAGCGGATCCTGTCGGTGCCCGGCATCGACATGGTGCAGTTCGGCGCATCGGACTTCTCGATGAGCATCGGCAAGCCCGCGCAGTACAGCGATCCCGAGGTGCTGGCGGCGGAGAAGTACACGATCGAGACGGCGCTGAGGATGGGCAAGAACCCGCGCGTCGAGCTGCGCGATCCGAGCCAGGCCGCGAAGTACCTCGACATGGGTGTCCAGCACTTCTGCATCGGCTGGGACGTTCGCATCCTCGCCGACTGGTGGGACGCCAAGGGCGCGGAGATGCGCGGCATGGTCGACGGCAAGGTCAAGGCAGCCGCGACGAAGCCGGCCAGGGTCGCGGGCAACTACAGTTGAGCAAGCCGCCTGTCGCCGAGCGGCGACCGGCGCCGGTCACACGGCACGGCCTCACCGTCGCCGACGACTATGCCTGGCTGAAGGATCCCAACTGGCAGAAGGTGCTGCGCGATCCGTCGCTGCTGCAGCCCGACATCCGCGCCTATCTCGAGGCCGAGAACCGCTACGCCGAGGAGATACTGGCGCCGACCGAGGCGCTGCAGAAGACGCTGGTGGCCGAGATGCGCGGCCGCATCAAGGAGGACGATTCGGGCGTGCCGGTGCCCGACGGGCCGTTCGCCTACACCTGGCAGTATCGCCAGGGCGGGCAGCACGAGCTGGTCGGCCGCACGCCGCGGGGCGGCGGCGACTTCCAGACCGTGCTCGACGGCGATGCGCTGGCCAAGACCTCGGACTATTTCAAGTTCGGCGGCCGGCGGCATTCGCCCGACCATCGGCTCGAGGCATGGAGCGCCGACCTGCGCGGCTCCGAGTATTTCACCATCCGGGTGCGCCGCTGGGACACCGGCGTGGACCTTCCCGACATGCTGACGCAGACCAGCGGCAGCGTGGTGTGGGGAAGCGATTCGACATTCTTCTACTATGTGGAGGTCGACGAGAACCATCGGCCGCTCAAGGTGTTCCGCCACCGTCTCGGAACACCACAGTCCGACGACGTGCTGGTCCACGAGGAGAAGGACACCGGCTGGTTCACGCATATCGGCCGCAGCGCGAGCGGCCGGTTCTGCACCGTCTCGGGCGGCGATCACGAGACATCGGAGGAATGGCTGATCGACCTCGCCGATCCCAACGCCACCCCTCGGCTGATCCAGCCGCGCGAGAAGGGCGTGCGCTACAGTGCCGAGGATCGCGGCGAGGAGCTGTACATCCTCACCAACGCCGGCGACGCGATCGACTTCCGCATCGCCACCGCCCCCCTCGCCACGCCGGAGCGCGCGCACTGGCGCGACCTGATCGCGCACCG
>JAFEFF010000171.1 GCA_018240745.1 Pseudomonadota bacterium | reverse complement strand
ACGCGCCGCCGCCGATCGCCTGGACGCGGGCATCGCGCGCCATGCGCTCGACCGCGGTCTCGCGGATGAAGCCCATGCCGCCATGGAACTGCACACAGTCGTAGAGAACCTGGTTCACCAGATCGCCGGCCAGCGCCTTGACCATCGAGACCTGCGCCACGCAGTCGGTGCTCTGCGCATCGAGCCACGCGGTGTGGTGCACGAGCTGGCGCGCCGCCTCGACCTCGGCCAGCCGGCGCGACAGGCGCTGGCGGATCGCCTGTTTCTCCCACAGCGGCGCGCCGAAGGCGGTGCGCTGATTGACGTAGTCGAAGGTCAGCCGGATCGCCTCGCGCGCCTCCGCCATCGCCATGGCGCCGATCACCAGCCGCTCGGTCTGGAAGTTGGCCATGATCGAGTAGAAGCCGCGGTTGGGTTCGCCCAGCACATTCTCCACGGGCACGCGGCAATCCTCGAACACCAGCTCGGCGGTGTCGGAGCTGCGCCAGCCGGTCTTGTCGAGCGCGCGCCCGACGCGGAAGCCGGGCGTTCCCTTCTCGACGATGAACATGGTGATGGCGCGGCTGCCCTTGGCCTCGGGATCGGTGCGGGCGGCGATGAAGTAGAGATCGGCGTGCACACCGTTGGTGATGAACATCTTCGCGCCGTTCAGCACGTAGTGGTCGCCGTCGCGCGCGGCGCGCGTGCGGATGCCGGCGACATCGGAGCCGGCGCCCGGCTCGGTGACGCCGACCGCGGTGATGCAGGTCCCGGCCATCACGCCCGGCAGGTACTTCTCGAGCTGGCGCTTGGTGCCGAAGCGGATCAGGTGCGGGCTTGCCATGTCGGTGTGGACCAGCACGGTGATGGCGAACCCGCCGTGGGTCGAACGGCCCACCTCCTCGGCCAGCACGACGGAGGCTCGCGCATCCAGTCCGACGCCGCCCAGCGCCTCGGGCACGCGCAGCGAGAAGAAGCCGAGCGAGCCCATCTCGCGCAACACCTCGCGCGGCACGAAGCCCGCCTCCTCCCACTTCGGCCCCTCGGGCTTCACCTTCTCCTCGACGAAGCGGTGCAACTGGGCGCGGATGAGATCGTGCTCTTCGGTGAAGATGGGGGAAGTCAAAGCTGTCATCCTGAGCGGAGCGAAGGATCTTTGCGGCGCGCGAAAGATGCTTCGCTGCGCTCAGCATGACAAGCCGCCAAGGCCTCCCCTACACTCGCGCCATGTCACGCGACAAACGCCTGCAGGATCGCTCGATCTACCCGCACTGGTGCTGCGACACCGTCCGCTTCTCCGACCAGGACGCGGCGGGACACGTCAACAACGTCGCCATCTGCGCCTACATGGAGACCGCCCGCCTCACCTTCATGCGCGACATGGGAATGATGGCGCCGCGCGAGGACGGGCTGCGCGGCATCTCGGCGGGCATGACCGTGTCGTTCCTCGCCGAATCGCACTGGCCGGGCAAGGTCGAGCTCGGCACCGGCGTGCTCAAGATCGGCACCAGCTCGATTACCGTGGCCTCGGCCGCCTTCAGGGACGACCTGTGCATTGCTGCCGCCGAGATGACCGTGGTCCGGCTGAAGGGCAAGGCGCCCCACCCGATCGACGAGGCCTTCCGGGCGGCTTTGGAGAAGTACCGCCTCAAGGGCATCTGAGGCGGACCGTCACGCACGCTGTCACCCGCTTGACAGCCTTTTAGATTCAAGCGGGGGTGCATTTCAGGACATTCCTGTCAGCCACCCCTTGACTCACTTGCGAACGGCTCTTAACTTCTGTCTTGCGAGTAAGTCTCAACTGCAAAACGGAAGAGTCAGGGGCACATGTATCTTTGCGTCTGCCGGGCCATCCGGGAACGAGAAGTCGACGCCGCCGTCAGGGCCGGCGCCCGTCGCCCGGTCGATATCTTCCGGGCCTGCGGGAAGAGCCCGCAATGCGGCGGTTGTGTCCCCGAGTTGCGCAAGCGCATCGACAAGACCATCGCCTGCGAACAGGCTGCCGAGCCGTCGCTGCTTGCTGCGGATTAGGGTCGGCGGACTTAGGAGCCGATTTACGGTCGGCCCGCCGTAATCGAGAACGAAACGTCTCCCTGGTACACGGTGGATCCGTTTGCCGCCGGGACCGACCAGTGCATGACGTACTTGCCGGGTGCGAGGTTCGGCGCCCGCGCAAACAGGACGTTGGGCTCGCTCTTGAGCCGCGGGTGCAGCGTCTGCACCGTCTTGCCGTCCTGCACGATATCGATCGTCGAGTGGATGTGATCGACCGGCTGGTCGAAGCGGACGAAGTAGTCGCCGCTGAGCCCCAATAGCGTACCGTCCTTTGCCGGCATCGTCTCGATGACCTTCTGGGCCACGACCTCGGGACCTCCAGCGACGACCGCGGGGATCACCAGGCCGACAAGAACAGCACATCGTCCGATCATGGGCGAGCACCTCCCTTTGGATCAGGACTCCTTGCCCTCGCCGATCCGGCTCCGCAAGTGGTTCTGCTCGCCGACCTTTTGGCGGGCACCCGTCGCATGCCTTCCGGCCGTCCGTGCCGCTATTGGCCGACGGAAAAAGGGACCTCGCCTTCGGTGGTCTCGGTCCCGGCCAAGCTCTTGACCACCCAGTGGAACGTGTAGTCGCCGGGCTTCATGCTGGGAGCCCGTGCGAAGAGGACAGTCGGCTCGGTCTTGAACCGCGGTTGCAGTGTCTGGACCACGGACCCGTTCTGCTTGATGAGGAGCACCGAGTGGATGTGATCGACCGGCTGGCTGAAGCGCACGTAGTAGTCGGTCGCAGCGCCATCGATCCTGGCCCCGTTGGCCGGCATCGTTTCGAGGACCTTGGCCGGTTCGGCCGCCTTGCTGCCGCGGCCCGCCGTGACAGCCGCGGCTGCGCCAAGGGCGAGGAAAATGCGTCGTTCAATCATGTTGGTATCCTGCGATGATGCTCGAATCGCGCCTTGATGCGCATCAATCGTCGTGGTCGCCGGCAGGTGAAGAAGTACGGTCATGACGCCCGCAACGGGGACCTCCTTCGTCGGTAGCGAGCGCTGCAGCTCGTGTCACCAGCAGGAGTATCGGATTTGGCAGACCAGCCGGCACGCCGGTGCGCTCCAGCATGCAACCCCCGCTTCGGCGCTCGGCCGTTTCGATGGTTCGGCCTTCGTGAAGGAAGGCATCGAAACCCGGTTCCTGATGCGCGACGGCCAATTGCTTTTCGTGACCCAGGGGCCAGGTGGCGCGGTGGGCGACTTCCCGGTCAAGTTCACGCTCGGCGTCGAGCCCCTGCAGAAGCTCGTTTCCGGGGACGCGCTGCATTGGACGGGTATCCAGCAGACCGCGAACTTCATGTGATTGCCACGTCACCGCCCGAGGCGCTTTCGGCCGCTGCGATCTGGGCGATGCGACGGGGCGACAGCCACGTGGCGCTGGGCCGCCTCGAAACCTTGCAGCAACTTCGTCCCGATGACCCTGCAATCAGTCGGGAGATCAACCGGCTCCGGCCCCGCTGATCAGGACTCCTTGCCCTTGCCAATCTGGCTCTGCAAGTAGTTCTGCTCGCCGACCTTCTCGAGCAGGCCGATTTCAGTCTCGAGGAAGTCGATATGGTCCTCCGCATCCTCGAGGATGTGGACCATGATTTCGCGGCTGACGAAATCCTGCGCCGCCTCGCACTTCGCAACCGCAGCGACAAGATCGGAGCGCGCGCCCGTCTCGAGCTGCAGGTCGGCCTGCAGGCACTCGGCCACCGTCTCGCCGATGCCGAGCCGGCCGAGGTCCTGCAGGTTGGGCAGGCCGTCGAGAAACAGGATGCGCTTGATCAGGCGGTCGGCGTGCTTCATCTCGCCGATCGACTCGTCGTAGATCTTCTTGCCGAGACGCCCAAAGCCCCAGTGCTCCAGCATGCGCGCGTGGAGGAAGTACTGGTTGATCGCCGTGAGCTCGTTCTTCAGGAGCTTGTTCAGCTCAGCAATGATCTGCGGATTGCCTTGCACGACGAACCTCCCTAGAGAGCGTTCGTTCTAAATACCCTTTGTTGGGGGCGATGCAACAAAAGACCCGCGCCGCTGCGAACGGTTCGTGGGAAAAATCAAGACGACGCTGATATCGAGGGTGCGGCCACGTGCGTTCTTCAATGCAGGCCAAAAAAGGACAGGATCGCCATCACGACGACGACCAGTCCGACAAGATAGATGATCGCATCCATCGCAATATCTCCGGGGAAACATGGGCTTCACGCTTAACGCCCATATTTCTTTGGAGGTTGCGCCGCCGCCGGAACGTCTTCCCCACGGCGGCGTTTAGCCTGAGTTCCGGGGAAGCAGAGGAGCAAGTCATGCCATTGGACAATCCGAAAGCCCCGTTTTCCCTCCCGAAGCTTCCCTACGATGAGAGCGCCCTGGACCCGGTTGTTTCCGCCAAGACGATCTCTTTCCACTACCACAAGCATCACAAGGCCTATGTCGACAACCTCAACAAGATGATCGTCGGCACGCCGTACGAGCACATGGACCTCGAGGGCATCGTCAAGAAGTCGGCCGGCAACGACAAGGAAAAGGGCATCTTCAACAACGCCGGCCAGATCTGGAACCACAACTTCTACTGGGCCAGCATGGCGCCGAAGGGCGGCACTCCGGCCGGCAAGATCGCCGACGCGATCAAGTCGAGCTTCGGCGGCGTCAAGGAATTCAACGAGGCCTTCCAGAAGGCCGCGGTCGGCCAGTTCGGCAGCGGCTGGGCCTGGCTGGTGAAGGGCTCGGGCGGCAAGCTCGAGATCGTCACCACGTCGAACGCCGACACGCCGATCGCCCATGGCAAGACGCCGTTGCTGACCTGCGACGTGTGGGAGCACGCCTATTACCTCGACTACCAGAATCGCCGGCCGGACCACGTGAAGGACTGGCTGGAGAAGCTCGCGAACTGGTCGTTCGCAGAGAAGAACCTCGGCTAACCAGGAGACGTCACATGCTGGGCACTATTCTGCTGATCATCCTCATCCTGATTCTGATTGGTGCCCTGCCGACATGGCCGTACAGCAGCGGTTGGGGCTACTACCCGAGCGGCGGCGCCGGCCTGATCCTGATCATCGTGATCGTCCTGTTGCTGGCAGGACGGATATAGCGAACAGCGACCGCGGGCCCCAGGGCCCGCGGTTTTCGTTTGGGCGCCTGTCGCTAGCGGGCCATCGGTAGCGGCCCATCGGCAGCGCGACGTCAGTAGCGGAACGTCACGTTGATCGAGCCGAACTGGTCCCAACGGTCGCGCTCGTAGAACTCCGGGGTCCTCAGCACCTGCGTGTAGCTGATGCGCACGCCGCGGAAGAGGACGGTGATGCCGGCCTGCGCCTCGCCGACGAACGGTCGATGCGTGACATGTACCAGGCTGTGGCCGTCGCTGTTGCCGTCGAGGAACATGTTGCGCGCGACCGCCTCGCCGCCGGCGCCCACGAAGAAATACCAGCCGAAGCCTTCGCCGATGAAGCCTTCCGAGCCCGGCAACGCCGGCCGCGCACGCGCCGGGCCGAAGTCGTTCTGCAGCTCCTTGCCGATCCGGATGGTGCCGCCGGCGCTGGCATAGGTGGCGACATTGCCGAGGGTGGCGCCGATGCGCGGCACGAGGTCGTACTCGAGCTTGGGGTCCTCGAACAGCACCCCGTGGTTGGTGCGCCACCGCCGCTCGAAGGTAAGGTCGATCGTCGGCTCGTTGTGCAGCTGGTTGGCCCATCCATTGGCCGTCGCCACCCCGATCAGCTTGTGGAAGTTGTTCTGAACGAACTCGCCACCGGCCGCCGGGCCGACCACGCCGACATCGAGCGCCAAGGTGTCGAGCCGCACCGGCACGTCCGTCAGGGTCCTGGGGTCGACCCGCTTGTAGGTCGACTGCAGGGCGAAGCTGGCATAGAGCCAGGCGGCATAGGGGCGGTCGTTCGGGATCGGCGCCGACGTGTCGGTGTCCTGCGGCGTGTAGATGTTCTGGCCGATCGAGATGCCGAAGCGGCGGGTCACCGACGACACCGGATCCTCGCCGAAGAAGGTCGGGATGGTCGTGAGCCGCGCCAACCCTTCCGGCAGGTCGGGCAACGCGGGCGACAGCCAACCCAGCCGTACGCCGTTGGTGTAATCGCGGTCCGACTTGCCGATGCGGTTGAAGACGTCGTTCTCGACCTGGAAGGTGAAGATGTTGCGCAGCTCGTCCGGCGACGGGGCAGTGTCAATCGGGATGCGCTGGGCGTTGGCGGAGGTTGCGACGAGCAGCACGGCGATCGCCGCGGCCAAGGGGAGCATCCTTGCCATGCGGCGCAAACGCGAGGTCGCGTGAAAAGTTCCGGCTATAGCTGGTTGGCCGCTGCCTCGGGATGCCAGAGCTGCTCGCGCCAGCGATAGGCGGTCAGGCCGGCGAGAGCGAGGCCGAGCAGGCTGTACAGCGTGCCGGTCCAGGCAAAGCCGATGCGCTCGATCAACGGCCCGCTCAGCAGCATGCCGAGGGGCAGGCCGTAGACAGCCAGCATGCGCACGCCCATGACCCGCCCGCGATAGGCGGGATCGGCGGTCTTCAGCAGGATCACGGCCATCGGCACCATGCAGAGGCTTTGTACGAAACCGATCGCGACCAGCAGGATCTCGCCCCGCAGGGGTACGGTGATCCAGGCGAACACGAAGTTGAGGCTGAACCACAGGATCGCACCGACCAGCATGGTGCGGGCCGGCCGGATCCAGGCGCCGCGCGTGCTCAACGTGATCGAGCCCGCCAGCGCGCCGAGCGCGAAGCAGGAGATGAGCCAGCCGAGCCCGCTCTGATCGAGACCGTAGATGTCCTTGGCGACATGGGCGAGCAGCTGGCCGACGAACGGATAGGCGGCGAAGTTCATCAGGAAGGCGAGCAGCGTCGCGGCCCGCACGTCGGGCGTCGACCAGACATAGGCGAAGCCCTGGCGCAGGGCCTGGATCGGCGAAACCGCGATGGCGCTCTCGCTCAGCACGCGCAGCCGCCTGATGCCGACGTTCAGGGTCAGCAGCAGGCTGACGATGTAGACACCGCAGACCACGACATAGGCGAACCCCGATCCCAGAAGCGCGACCAGGCCGGCGCCGCTCAGGGCGCCGACGACGCGTGCCGAATCCGCGGTGGTGCGCGACACGCCCATCGCCGCCATCAACAGCTCCTTGGGCATGGTCTCGCCGACCAGCAGGTTGCGCATGGTGATGTCGGACGGCCGCACGAGGCCGGCGACGATGCCGAGCGCGAACACCGAAACCGGCGTCGCCTGATCGACCAGGAACAGCGCGGCAAGGATTGCCGCGACGGCGATGTAGACCAGCCGCATCAGGCAGAGCAGGTTGCGATTGCCGATGCGGTCGCCGGCCATGCCGAAGAACGGCGAGATCAGCGTGCCGAGGAACTGCAGCGAGGCGAAGACCGCCAACGCCAGGACCGAACCGGTCGAAACCAGAACGAACCAGTTCAGGATCACGCCTTCCATCTCGAAGGCCCAGGAGGTCGACAGGTCGGCCGGCCACTGGAAGCGAAAGCTCCGGACCTGGAATGGCGCCAGTAGCGGGACGCGTGAGAGGGCAGTCACAGTCTTGTTCGTTTTCCTCCGGCCGACCCTGGTGGCGCGCCTTCACCCTAGCCAAAGTGCGGGCATGCCACCGCCAGTGCAACTAACTCCTGCTCATGCCGACATGGCGGCAAGAGCAAGGCTTGGGACCGAAAGCCGATTGACAAGGCCCGACGGTAAATATTCATTGCCCCGATTAAGGTCATAAAGGCAGGTTCTTTTTCCACGCACGTGGTAACATATCCAACAAGCATACCGTCACGCGGCCAAACCGGGCGCCGCACGCGGATTGGTGGAGTAGATCCGTAATGGGCGGGGCAATGAAGCAGACATTCCAGCTGGTGTTGATCAAGCCGACGCACTACGACGACGACGGCTATCCGATTACCTGGCTGCGCTCTCACATCCCCTCCAACACGCTGGCCGCGCTCTACGGCCTGGCCGACGATTGCCGACGGCGTGCCGTGCTCGGCCCCGACGTCGATATCACGGTCCGGCCGATCGACGAGACCAACACCCGCGTCCGGGTCGACCGCATCGTGCGCGACTTCAGGCGCTCGGGCGGCAAGGGCCTGATCTGCCTGGTCGGCGTACAGTCGAACCAGTTCCCGCACGCCGTCGATCTCGCCCGCAAGTTCATCGAGGCCGGCCTGCCAGTGGCGATGGGCGGCTTCCATGCGGCAGGCTGCCTGTCGATGCTGCCGGTGGTGCCACCGGAGATCCAGGCGGCGATGGACATGGGTGTCTCGATCTATGCCGGCGAGGCCGAGGAAGGCCGCTTCGACGAGGTCATCCTCGATGCCTGGAACGGCACGCTGAAGCGGCTCTACAACTATATGGACGACCTGCCGGGCATCGAGAACGCGCCGACGCCGCATCTGCCGGCCACGGCGCTCGCCCGCAACGAAGGCAAGAAGTCGAGTTTCGATCTCGGCCGCGGCTGCCCGTTCCAGTGCTCGTTCTGCACCATCATCAACGTGCAGGGCCGCAAGAGCCGGTTCCGCAACGCCGACGACCTCGAGACGATCATCCGCGAGAACCACAAGCAGGGCATCACCTCGTTCTTCATCACCGACGACAACATGGCGCGCAACCGCCATTGGGAAGAATTCTTCGACCGCATCATCGAGCTCAAGGAGAACGAGGGCATCCAGGTCTCGCTGCTCATCCAGGTCGACACGCAGTGCCACCGCATCCCGCGCTTCATCCAGAAGGCGGACTGGGCGGGTGTCTATCGCGTCTTCATCGGGCTCGAGAACATCAACCCCGACAACCTGCTGGCGGCCAAGAAGCGGCAGAACAAGATCACCGAATATCGCAAGATGCTGCAGGCCTGGCACAAGGTCGGCATCTCGACCTGGGCGGGCTATATCCTCGGCTTCCCCGGCGACACGCGCGAATCGATCCTGCGCGACATGGAGATCATCAAGAAGGAGCTGCCGCTCGACATCCTCGAGCTGTTCATGCTCACGCCGCTGCCGGGCTCGGAAGACCACCAGACGTTCTGGAAGCAGGGCGTGTGGATGGATCCCGACCTCAACAAGTACGACCTGCACCACCGCGTCGTGCACCATCCGAAGATGAGCGACGACGAGTATTACCGGACCTACCTCGACTGCTGGCGCGCCTATTACACGCCGGAGCACATCGAGACGGTGGCGCGCCGCCATGGTTCGGTGAAGGGCCGCAATCCGGCCGAGCCGGCCCAGTTCATGACCATGTTCAAGATCATGTTCGAGGCCGAGGGCATCCATCCCCTGGAAGGCGGCGTGCTGCGCCTGAAGTACCGCCGTGACCGTCGCTACGGCCTGCCGATCGAGCCGATCGGCGTGTTCCACTGGAAGCTCGCGATCGAGAGCTGGAAGAAGATCCGCATCTACGCGAAGCTCGCCTGGCAGGGCTGGCGGATCGGCCAGAAGGTCAAGCACGATCCCAGGCGTCACGAGTACATGGACCTCGCGCTCTCGCCGGTGAACGACGAGGACGACAAGCTCGCGCTGTTCGCCGAGACGGCGGGCGGCGGGGCCGCCCTCGCCAAGGTGCGCAACGAGGACCTCGCCCGCGCCAAGGCCGCCGCCGCCCACAACCAGCGCCTCGAAGCGGCGGAGTGATTCCTCCCCATTCACATGGGGAGGTGTCGGCGTAATCGCCGACGGAGGGGTCATGAGCCCCCACCACGACTGCAGCTCCTGACCCCTCCGTCAGCGTAAGACGCTGACACCTCCCCATATGAATGGGGAGGATTATGATGCGCTCATGGACGACGACATCGCCCGGCGCGTCTACAGCGACCCTGTCGCGCGCTGGTTCGTCACCGAGGCCTACCGCATCACCGACACCGCGGCGCTGGTCGCGGCAGCCGGCGAGCAACTCGTGCTGTCGGGCATCCCGCTCTACCGCCTCGCCTACTTCCAGTTGACCCTTCATCCGGAGTTCGCCGGCCGGGGCTACTTCTGGCGGCGCGGCCACGGCGTCGAGACCGGCGTCCGCCCGCACGGCGACAACCAGGATTCCGAATACCGCGACAACCCCCTGCCCCCGGTCCTCGAGCAGCAGAAGACCGTGCGTGTACGGCTGGACCGGGTCGAGCCGCAGGCGCCCCTGCTGCGCCAGCTCAAGGCCGAGGGCGCGACCGACTACGTCGCCCTGCCGCTGCTCTTCACCAACGGCCATGTCGATGCGCTGAGCGTGGTGTCAGACGCAGCCGGCGGCTTCACCATGACCGACCTCGACCGCATGTTCCTGCTGCAGTTCGCCTTCACCCGGCTGGTCGAGATCCATTCCCTGCGCGATACCGCGACCCATCTGCTCGACGCCTATGTCGGCCGCGCCGCCGGACAGCGCATCCTCGCCGGCGAGGTCAGGCGCGGCGAGGGCCAGACCATCGAGGCGGTGATCTGGTACTGCGACCTGCGCGGCTTCACCCGCGCCTCCGACAGCCTGCCGCGCGACGCCATCATCGCCCTGCTCAACGACTACTTCGACACGATGGGAGCGCTGGTCACCAGCGCCGGCGGCGAGATCCTGAAGTTCATGGGCGACGGCATGTTGGCGATCTTCCCGGTCGCTTCGCCCGACCGACGCGGCGAGACCGCCTCGCGCGCAATGCGGGCGGCGGCGTCGGCGGTGGATGCCATGCTGGTCCTGAACCGCGTGCGCGCGACCGAAGGCGAGCCGGCCGTGCGCTTCGGCCTCGCCCTGCATCTCGGCGAGGTGATGTTCGGCAACATCGGCGCCAGCCAGCGCCTCGACTTCACCGTGATCGGCCCGGCAGTGAACTACGCCGCGCGGCTCGAGAAGCTGTGCGGCCCGCTCGACCGCGCGGTGCTGCTGTCGGCCCCGATGGCCGAGCTGCTGTCGCCCGCAGAGATCGAGCCGGTCGGCCAGCACGCGATGAAGGACATCGACCAGCCGCAGGCGATCTACGGACTGCGCTGAAGCGTGATGACGTGAGCTTGGCCTCGATGGCCTGCTTCCCCCGGTCCGACCCTACTGGTCGCCGGATCCCTTCTTGTTGTCCTTCTTGCCGTCGAACTTGTGGTTGACATTGGGACCGCCGCCGCCGCCCTTCGACGTGTTCGACATGCTCTTGTTGCCATTGTTCCCGCTGCCGCGGTCCTTGTTGGTTGGCGGCTGGTGCTGCGCCGACGCGATCGACGGCAGGGCGGTGACCAGCAGGGCTGCGAAGATGCGCCGGCGCATGGCTCAGTGCACCGTCGGCGGCGGCTTGACGTTGGCCAGCCCGTCGGCGTCGGTCGCGGAGATGGTGGTCCGCACCATCGACCGCTCCTTCCTGTAATCCCACGGCCGGCCGCGATGGAGCATGGCACGGTTGTCCCACATCACCACGTCGCCCGGCCGCCACTTGTGGACGTAGACGTAGTCGCGCTTCGTCGTCTCGTCCATCAGCTCGGCCAGGAGCTGGCGGGCGTCGCGGTCGTCCATGCCGTCGATCGCATAGGCGTGGCTCGCGATATAGAGCGCGCGGCGGCCGTTGGTCGGGTTGAGCCAGTTCATGCGCCAGCGTACCGGCGGCAGCGCCTTGCGCTCCTCGGCATTGGCGAGGTCGGGATGGATCTGGTCGCGGCTGTTGGCATAGGAGTGCGTCGCTACCGCGTCCCTGAGCTTGCCCTGAAGGTCGGCCGGCAAGCGCTCCCACGCGAGCCGCGTCGAGGTGAACTCGGTGTCGCCATCGGCGCCCGGCAGCACGCGTGCGCTCAAGACCGAAGCGAGCGCCGGCGTCTTCTTGAACGAAGAGTCGGTGTGCCACAGCGCGTTGGCCTGCGCGACCAGCACCTGCCGATGATCGGGCGGCACGATCTCGCCCTGGGAACCGATGTTGGTCAGCCGCGAATAGAAGCCGCCGGCGCCCAGTGAGGCGACCTTGGTGAGCTCGAGCGGCCCGAAGGCGCGGCTGTAGGCGACCTGGATGTCGTCGGCGATCGGCTGATCGCGGAACAGCAGCAGAGAATGCTCCTCGAACGCCGCGCGCACGGCCTTGTAGGCGTCAGCGTCGGTGGCGACGTCGAGGATGCCGACCCCGCGCACTTCCACGCCGAATCCCGGCCCCAGCGGCACCAGCTCCATGATCGTTCTCCTCGCGACCCGATTCCCCACGGATTCTATCGCAACGCAGCCAACCATCGCTATAGTGCGATTCCCCCTCCGAAAGCAGCGCAGATACCGATGGCCGCCTCCTCCGCTCCCCGCCTTGCTTTCGTTGCCGCTTCCACGCCGATCGCCCGCGCCGCCAAGGCCGCGCTGGAGAAACGCTACAACGCAGTTCCGCCTGCCGAGGCTGACTTTATCGTGGCTTTGGGGGGCGATGGGCTGATGCTGCAGACGCTGCACCGCAACCTGCGCCGGCGTACGCCCATTTTCGGCATGAATCTCGGCACGGTCGGCTTCCTGATGAACACATACCGTGCGGCCGGCCTGCCGGCGCGGCTCAAGAAGGCGCGCCGTGTGTCGCTGACGCCGCTGCGCATGGTCGCCACGAACGCGCGCGGCCATCGCCACGAAGCGGTGGCCATCAACGAAGTCTCGCTGCTGCGCTCCAGCCGCCAAACCGCGCGCATCGCCGTCGCGGTCGACGGCAACATGCGCATTCCCGACCTCTATTGCGACGGCGCCATGGTCGCCACGCCCGCCGGCTCGACCGCCTACAATCTCTCGGCTCATGGCCCGATCCTGCCGCTTGGCGCCGACCTCCTGGCGCTGACCCCGATCAACGCCTTCCGGCCGCGGCGCTGGCGCGGCGCGCTGCTGCCGCGCGATGCGGCCGTCGAGTTCAGCGTGCTGGAGCACAAGAAGCGCCCGGTCGCCGCCGCGGCCGATTCGGTCGAGATCGCCAACGTGGTGAAAGTGGTCGTGACCGAGGCGACCGACATCGAACTCACCCTGCTGTTCGATCCCGAGCACGACCTCGAGGAGCGCATCCTCAAGGAACAGTTCGCGCCGTGAGCGCAAGCACATCACCGGCCACGACAGGCCGGTCGGGCGCGCCGTAGACGGGAGCTACGCGCGCGTGGTGATGCCGCCGTCGACCACCAGCAGGTGCCCGTTCACGTAGGACGCCTCGTCCGAGGCGAGGAACAGCGCGGCATTCGCGGTGTCCCAGCCGGTGCCCATCTTGCCGGTCGGCGAGGCCCGGTGGCGGATCGCGATCATCTTGTCGTAGGCCTGATTGTGATCCTTCTCGCCCTTGGCGTACTGCTCGGCGAGGAAGTCGATCATCGGCGTATGCATCAGGCCGGGCAGGATGGCGTTGCAGCGGATGCCCTTGTCGGCGTATTGCGAGGCGATCGCCATGGTGAGCGCGTTCACTGCGCCCTTGCTGGCATTGTAGGCGATGTAGCTCACCCCCTTCGGGCTGCGGATCGACGCGATCGAGCTCACGTTGACGATCGCCCCGCCGCCCTGCTTCTCCATCACCGGCAGCACGTGCTTGGCGGTCAGGAAGAAGCTCTTCACATTGACCTCGAACACGCGGTCCCATTCGTCCTCGCCGAGCTCGACCGGACCGCCGGTCGAGCCGATGCCGACATTGTTGTCCAGCACGTCGATCCGGCCCCATTCGGCGAGGCAGGCGTCGACCATCGCCTTGATCGAGGCGTTCCTCGAGGAGTCGGCTTCGAAGGCCATTGCCTCCCCGCCCTCCTTCCGGATCAGGCCGACCGTCTCCTCGGCCGCAGCACGTCTGAGGTCCACGCACATCACCCGGGCGCCCTCGCGCGCGAAAGTGATGGCGGTGCACTTGCCGTTGCCCCAGCCGGGTCCGCTCGAGCCCGCGCCGACCACGATTGCCACCCGGCCCTGCAGCCTGCCCGCCATTGCCCTCACTCCCTTTGCAGCGACCCTAGCACAGGCTTCGGTCCCAGCAGCACCAGGCGCGACTCCTCTTCGGTCCATGGCCCGCCGTCGCCGATATCGATGCGCCGCCCCACCATGTGCACGATCGACCGGCGGTCGGGTGCATCGGCGAAGCGCACGACGCCCTTGGCGCGCAGCACGTCCTTCGTATCGCTCAGCATCGCCATCAGCGCCTCGCGCCCGACCGGCTCGCTCCAGGCGTAGGACCACGACCGGAAAGCCTGATCGGGCTTGCTGCCGGCGACGCCATAACGGTCGAGGCCGAACAGCACGTCGATCGGCACGTCCGCCTGCCGGGCTTCGAGGATCGGCGCCGCCGCCTGCGTGGACAGCCAGTCGTGCACGGCAGCCGGATCGTCCGCGAGGTCGATCTTGTTCAGCACAAGCAGATCGGCGGCCTTGATCTGGCGCAACACCGTATCGCCCACCCGCCGGTCGGCCGCGCGCTCCTGCACCTCGGCGGCGTCGACCACGACGATCACGCCGTCCCGTTCGAGCTGCGGCTCGAGCACGGCAATGTCGGCAATGCGCGCAGGATCGGCAACGCCCGACGCCTCGACGACGATGTGATCGAACCGTTCCGGTCGCTCGAGCAGCTCGAGCAAGGTCTCGACCAGCGAATCGCCTATGGTGCAGCACAGGCAGCCGTTGGCGAGCGCGACCGTGTCGCCGCCATGCGCGGCGACCAGCTTGCCGTCGATATCCAGAGCGCCGAAGTCGTTGACCAGCACGGCGAAGCGCCGCCCCGCCGCGCCGGCCAGCAGGCGGTTGAGCAGCGTCGTCTTGCCTGCGCCGAGGAAGCCGCCGATGACGGTGAACGGGATCATGGCTGGCGCGCCACGCCGGTGGCGCACCTTCTCATGCTCTTATGGACCGCGAGCCCCTGGCCTGAGTGGAGCCGAAGGCTCCGGCTCGCCTCATGAACATGAGCGAGCCGGAGGCTCGCGGTCCGCAAGACATGACGCGCCACTGCCGTGGCGTGCCCCCAATGCACGATCATGTCCGCGGCGCCTGGAAAATCCTGCCGCCGACCATGGTGCCCCATACCGGCACGTCCTTGAGCTTTTCCGGCGGCACAGCGAGCGGATCCTCGTCGAGGATGGCGAAGTCGGCGCGCTTGCCGACATCGATGCTGCCCAGCTCCTCGTCGAGCTTCAGCGTATAGGCCGCACCCAGGGTAATCGCGCGCAGCGCGTCGGCAACGGAGATCCTTTCCGCCGTGCCCAGGACGCGGCCCGAGGCGGTCAGCCGGTTGACCGCGCACCACGCCGTGAACAATGGCCCGATCGGCGTCACCGGCGCATCGCAGTGGATCGCGAAGGGCACGCCGAGGCCGAGCGCGGTGCCGCAGGCGTCCATGCGCTCGGCGCGCTCCGGTCCCATCGTGCGGGCGTAGTGGACGTCGCCCCAGTAGAAGATGTGGTTGGCGAACAGGTTGGCGCACATGCCCAGCGCCTTCATGCGGCGGAACTGGCCCGCATCGGCCATCTGCGCGTGCTGCAGGGTGTGGCGGTGGTCCCAGCGCGGCGCGGTCGCCAATGCCCGCTCGACCGATTCGATCGCGACTTCCGACGCCTCGTCGCCGTTGGTGTGGATGTGCACCTGGAAACCGGCGCGATGGTAGGCCAGCAGGATCCTGTCGATCTCGTCGGGGCCGACGTTCCAGACGCCGTTGGGCGTGCCGTCGTAGTAGCCCGGCCAGCGCATGCGCGCCGACAGGCCCTGGATCGAGCCGTCGGTGACCATTTTCACCAGGCCGTAGCGCAGCCGCTCGCTGTTCTTCTTCCTCAGCGCCCTGACCCGCGCGATGCCATCGTCCGGCGGCATGGCGAGTGCGGCGAAGGCCGGCAGCAGGCGCAGCGGGAAGTCGACAGACGCCGTCGCCTTCTCGTAGGCCAACACGGTGCTGTCGGGCAGCGTGTTGTGCAGGTCCGTCGCCGTTGTCACGCCGGCAAGCTGCGCCACCCTGGCGAAGCCCCAGGTCGCGGGCTCGTCCGACAGCAGGCCCGACAGATCGATGCCGACCGCCTTGTAGGCGAGGTACTTCGCGGTGTTCTCCTGCAGCTCGCCGGTCGGCTCGCCCTTGTCGTCCTTGACGATGCCATGGACGTTGGTATGGCGCGTGATGTTGGCCCTGGCGAAGACCGGTGTGTTGACGTTCAGCACGTGGAAGTTGGAGTGCAGCACCAGCACCGGCCGCTCGGTCGAGACCTTGTCGAGGTCGCCGAGGTTCATGCGCCGGCCGGTGAAGTAGATCGGGTCGAAGCCCCAGGCGAACAGGGTCGAGCCGTCCTTCGGCATGGTCTTCTCGTAGACCTGCAGCGCCGCCACCACCTCGTCGATGCTCTTCAGCCCCGGCGAGCGCTTGCCGTCGGGGCTGGTGCGCTCGAAGAACCCGACATAGGGGAACTTCCAGACACCGCCCTCGTAGGCGTGGCTGTGGCCCTCGACGAAGCCCGGCAGGATCACCTTGTCTCTGAACTGCTCGTCGAGATCGAACCGGCCCCAGCCGCTGAGCGACTCGAGCGTGCCCGCCCCCAGGATCCGCCCGTCCCGCACTGCAACGTGGGTCGCGAACGGATTGTCCGGATTCATGGTGACGATGCGGCGTGCCGCGTAGACGATGGTGCTCATACGGGCACAGTAGAGAGAAACCGGCGCCATGACGAACACCGATCACCAGACGCTGATGCGCCAGGCGCTCGAGCTGGCGGAGGAGGCCGACCGGGACGGCGACATGGGCGTCGGCGCCCTGATCGTGCGCGACGGCGAGATCGTCGGCCGTGGCCGCAACCGGATCCGCACCCGGCTCGATCCAATGGGGCATGCCGAGACCGAGGCGATCGCCGACGCCTGCCGCGTCCTCGCCACCGACACCCTCAAGGGCTGCACGCTCTATACGACGATGGAGCCCTGCCCGATGTGCGCCGGGGCGCTCCTGAACGCCAAGGTCGGCCACTGGGTACTGGGCGGGCGCTTCAAGTCGGTTGGCCGTACCGATCTCGGCCGCTACTCGGCCGAGGCCTTCGCGAAGTTCATGGACGCCAACATCAAGGTCACCTCGGGGATCCTCCAGACGGAATGCGAGATGTTGCGCAGCCGCTTCTTCCAGCGCTGAATGGGCCACAGAGTTCCGGGGAGGTTGCCTTGCTTCGTCGTCAGTTCGTCACCGCGGCCGCCGCATCCGTCGTCGTGCCCGCGCCCTCGATCGCGAGGGCGCAGCAATGGCCGACGCGCCAGGTCAAGGTCGTGATCCCCTACCCGCCCGGCGGGCCGACCGACATCTCGACCCGCATCGTCCTGGAAAAGGTCGGCCATCTGCTCGGCCAGCCAATCCTGTTCGACAACAAGGGCGGCGCCTCGGGCATGATCGGCGCGGAGTACGCCAAGACCCAGCCCGCCGACGGCTACACCTTCCTCGCCAACACCATCGCCATGATGGCGATCACGCGGCACCTGCAGACGATTCCATTCGATCCCGACAAGGACTTCCTCACGGTCGCCCGCATGGCGACCTCATGGGGCGCGATGGCCGTCCATCCCTCGGTGCCGGCGCAGAACGTGGCCGAGTTCGTCGCCTACGTGAAAGCCAATCCCGGCAAGGTGAATTGGGGTTCGTCCGGCCTCGGCACCATCACTCAACTCTATGGCGAGATGCTCAATCTCGAGGCCGGCATCAAGATGGTCCACGTGCCCTACAAGGGCAGCGCGCAGGCGACCCAGGATCTTCTGAGCGGACAGGTGCAGGTCCAGTTCGATTCGACCGTGCTGCCGCATATCCTGGCCGGCCGCCTGCGCGGGCTGGCGATGCTGTCCGACACGCGCTGGCCGCACAAGCCCGAAATCCCGACGCTGAAGGAAACCGGCTACGGCAAGCAGGGCGGAGACAGTTGGTTCGGCATCCTGGCACCCGCCGGCATGCCGGCGCCGATCGTCACGCGCATGTCGCAGGCGATCGACGAGGCGCTGAAATCACCCGACGTGGTCGACAAGCTCGACAAGGGCGGCCTCAAGGCGACCTATCTCGACCCGGCGGCAATGCGGGCGCAGATCGACACCGAATCGCGCTATTTCGCCGACATCATCAAGCGCGGGCACGTCACGCTCAACTAGCTGGTCCTCCCCATTCGGATGGCCCATTCAGATGGGGACGGACTATGGTTCGCGATGACCATCATCATTACCGCCTTCGAACGGTCACCCGATGGCGGCAAGGGACTGGCGCGTGATACACGCGTTCGCTGGGCGCTCGAAGAGGTGGGCCAACCCTACGAGGTGCGCCGTCTGTCGTTCCATGCGATGAAGGAACCCGCGCATCTGGCACTTCATCCTTTCGGCCAGATTCCGACCTACGAGGAAGGCGATCTCGCCCTGTTCGAGACAGGGGCGATCGTCTTGCATATCGCCGAACGCCATGCAGGCCTGCTGCCGGACGATGCCAATGCCCGGGCGCGCGCGACCGCCTGGATGTTTGCCGCGCTCAACACGGTGGAGCCGCCGATCCTCGAACTCGCAACCGCCAGGCTCCTGGAAGGCGACAAGCCCTGGAACAAGGAGCGCATGCCTCTGGTCGAGGATCGTGTCCGCGACCGGCTGAACCTGCTTTCCGCTCGCCTGGGCGATGCCGACTGGCTCGACGGTGCGTTCAGCGCCGGCGACCTGATGATGGTGTCGGTGCTGCTCAGGCTGAGATCATCGGGCATCCTGGACGAATTTCCGAACCTGGCCGCCTACGTCGCCCGCGGCGAAGCGCGGCCCGCCTACAGGCGGGCTTTCGCCGCTCAATTGGCCGTCAACACCGGCAAGCGACCTTCGTAGCGCCCGGCTCTCCTATCGCTTGCGATTGACGAACATCCGGTCGGTCTCGTTGGCCAGCACGCCGCCCAGCAGCCTGAGCGCTTGGACAGCATCGGCGTCCCTCTATCTCGAGAACCAGGCGCGCGGCTGCAGGCAGGACAGCGCCAGGACGGCCAGCAGCCCGCCGCCTGCCGTGGTGAGGGCGAAGCGATAGCCCATCAGGAAGTTGCCGCCGACCGCGCCGGCCGTGAACAGGGCGCTCAGCACCGCCGCGCCGCTGACATTGCCCATGGTGCGGGTAAGCAGCGCCAGGCTGCCGGCGACGCCGCGGTCATGCGCCGGCAAGGTGTCGACCACCAGGTCGGTGTAGGCGACGCCCAGCAGGCCGATGCCCAAGCCCTCGGCCGCCAGCAGAAGCCCGACCACACCGAGCGGTGTGCGCGCATTGGTCAGGCCGAGTGGGATCAGGACCAGGCCGATCAGGGCGACGCCGCAGAATACTGTCTGGCGTCGGCCGATGCGCGGCACCAGCCAGGCGGCGACCGGCGCGCCCGCCAGGCCGGCGACGTAGGCGATGCCCAGCACCAGCCCGCTGACGACCGCCGAGAGCTGGAGCACGTTGACGAGGTAGTACGGCGTCAGCAACAGGATCGAGAAGGCTGCCAGGCTTGCGAACCAGTTCATGACGTTGGGGATCGTGAACGTCGGATCGGCGAACAGGCCCGGCCGGATGATCGGTTCCGCGACATGGCGGCTCCGCCGCACGTACCACAGCGTCAACCCGACCGAGACCAGGAACACCGCGAACGCCAGCCAGAGCGACACTTCCTTGTGTTGCGCCATGACCAGCGCGGCGAGGAAGGTGCTCATGATCGCCGCGACCAGCGCGCCGCCCCAGAAATCGAACGGCCGCGCGTCGATCGTGGGCCGCGGCAGCATGACGGACATCGCCAACGCCGCCAGCGAAACCGGCACCCTGATCCAGTAGACAGCGGGCCAGCCGCCCAGCTCGACCAACACGCCGCCCAGCATCGGGCCGATCGCCGAGGCGAGCGACACCGTCATCGAGAAGGCCGCCAGCGCACGCAACCGCTGGGCCGGCGGGTAGAGCGAGACGGCGAGCGCCGGCGTACAGGAGATCGCCAGCGCCGTGCCGACGCCCTGCAGCGCCCGCGCGGCAAGAAACCAGGACCAGTCGGTCGCCGCGGCGCAGGCCGCGCAGCCCACCGCCGAGACCGCAAGCCCGAGACGGAAGATCAGCCGATGACCGAACAGGTCACCCAGCTTGCCGCACACCAGCATCAGCGACCCGTAGACCAGCACGTAGCAGATCACGAGCCACTGCACGTCGCCGAGCTTCAGCTTGAAGTACGCCGTGATCGCCGGCAACGCCACGTTGACGGCGATGTCGAGCGGCGCGAGCGACGCGCCCATCCCGACGATTACCAAGCCGAAGGCTGGCGTCAGGCCGAGCGCCGGACGAACGCTCAGAGGTGCGTGCCCAGGAAAGCCATCATGCGGTCCCACGCCTTGGTGGCGCAGGCGGCATCGTAGGCAGGGCTCCTCTCGTTGGCGAAGGCGTGCGCAGCGTCGTAGCGGAACACTTCCGGCTTGTTGCCGGCGTTGGTCATCGCCTTCTCGAAGTCGTTCACGAGCTGCGGCGTGCACCAGTCGTCCTGGTTGGCGAAGTGGCCCTGGATCGGAATGCTGATCTTCGCCGGATCGGCAAGCGCGCCCGGCGGAATGCCATAGAACGGCACGCCGCAGGCGATGCCGCGGACCCGCGCCGCCGCCGCGATCGTGAGCGCGCCGCCCATGCAGAAGCCCATCACGCCGACCTTGCGGCTGATGCCGGCGAGGTGCTTGACCATCCCGGCAATGTCCTGGTCGGAAGCGCCGACGAAGTCGAGGCCGTTCATCATGTGGTTGGCCTCGTCGGGCTTCTGGGTCACGCGGCCCTTGTAGAGGTCGGGCGCGAGCGCGTTGTAGCCCGCCTGGGCGAAGCGGTCGGCAACGCCCTTGATCTGGTCGTTCAGGCCCCACCATTCCTGGATGACGACGATGCCCGGCTTGCCCCCTGGCGTCCCTGGGCCCGCCTCCGCCAGATAGCCCTTGCAGGTGCCGCCGTCCGGCCGCGTGACGTCGATCATGTTGCCCATGGTTTCCTCCTGTTTCTTCTGTCGTCCTGAGCCCATTCGGGGCGGCGCAGCCGCCCCTCAGGATAAACTCCGCGAAGGACCTCATGGCAGGCGCAATGAGATCCTTCGCTTCGCTCAGGATGACAGACTACTTATAGCTTCGTACGCAGCTCCGTCTTGAGGATCTTGCCGTAGTTGTTCTTCGGCAGCGCGTCGATGAAGCGGTAGTCCTTCGGCCGCTTGAAGCGCGCGATGTTGTCGAGGCAGAGCTGGTCGAGCTCGGCCGGGGTCAGGTTGCTGCCAGGCCGCGGCACGATGAACGCCACGACCTCCTCGCCCCATTCCGGATGGGGCCGGCCGACCACCGAGCATTCGGCGACCGCGGGATGGAGGTTCAGCACGTCCTCGATCTCGCGCGGGTAGATGTTGGAGCCGCCCGAGATGATCATGTCCTTCGAGCGGTCCTTCAGCGTCAGGAAGCCGTCCTCGTCGAACGCGCCGACATCGCCGGTCCACAGCCAGCCGTCGCGCAGCGACTTGGCGGTGGCCTCGGGATTGTTCCAGTAGCCCGCCATGACCGTGTCGCCCTTGACGACGATCTCGCCGACCTCGCCGACCGGCAGCCGCCGCCCCTCCTCGTCGACCACCCGCACCTCGACGCAGGTATCGGCGACGCCGGCCGAGGCGAGCCGCGCCTCCCAGCGCGGATGCTGGCGCTGGCCATGGACCTCGCGGCTCAAGTGGGTGATGGTCATCGGGCTCTCGCCCTGCCCGTAGAGCTGGCACAGCACGTTGCCGAGCAGGTCGAGCCCGCGCTTGAGGTCGCTGACGTACATCGGCGCGCCGCCGTAGGAGATCAGCCGCAGCGCGCCGGGCTTCAGCTCGTGCACGCTCGGATGCTCGATCAGCCGCTTCACCATGGTCGGCGCAAGGAAGATGCTGCAATCCGGCCAGCGGTTCATCAGCGCGACGGTCTCGGGCACCTCGTACCTGCCGCTCTCCGGGAAGATCTGGGTGACGCCGCGCGCCACCATCGAGAAGTTCCACAGGCCCGAGCCGTGGCTGATCGGCGCCGCATGCACCATCGAGCTGCCGGTCGGCGGCCGGTCGACGTCGGCGTAGTAGTTCAGCGCCATGACCAGCAGGTTGCGATGGCTGAGCGTGGCGCCCTTGGGCCGGCCGGTGGTGCCCGAGGTGTAGAACAGCCAGGCCGGATCGGTCGGCTCGCAGTCGGCGATCGGGCTGGGATCGCCCACCTCCATGAAGCGGTAGGCCCTGGTCGAAGCGTCGACGATCTGCTCGAGCGCCGGCGCCTCCCTGGCGGCCTCGGCGATGGTCACGGCGAGATCGTCGGTGACGAAGCACAGCCTGGCGCCCGAGTTCTCCAGAATGAACGCGAACTCCTTGGCGTGCAGCTTCGCGTTCATCGGCACCGCACACAGGCCGGCGTGCCAGATCGCGTACATGACCTCGAGCGATTCGACACAATTGGTCATGGCGAACGCGACCCGATCGCCCCTGTCGAGCCGGAAGCGCTGGCGCAGGTGCGTGCTCATCACCGAGACCTTGCGCCAGAAGTCGCGGTAGCTGAGATATGCCTGCTCGCCGCGTGCGAGCGCGGTGACGTCGCGGAACTCCTGGGCCGCTCCCAGCAGCAAATGGGCGATGTTCATGGCGCCCGACTATTGCAGGCCGGCCGCAGCCCTTGCAATGTGAGGCCATGCAGGAATTCGACTTCGCCATCGTCGGCGCGGGCATCGCCGGCGTCTCCCTCGCCTATTATCTGGCGCCGCAGGCCAGGGTGATCATCCTCGAGCGCGAGCACGTGCCGGCCTATCACACGACCGGCCGCTCGGCGGCGCTGCATTCGGAGACCTACGGCTCAGCCGAGATCCGCGCCATCACCGTTGCCGCCGGCCATTTCTATCGCAAACCGCCCGACGGCTTCACCGACCATCCCTTGCTGACACCGCGCGGCGCGCTGCTCGCCGGCCGGGCGGAGCAGCAGGCGGACGTACGCAAGGCCGCCGTCGAATTCGCCAAGCTGGTGCCGACCGTGCGCT
>JAFEFF010000170.1 GCA_018240745.1 Pseudomonadota bacterium | reverse complement strand
TCGTCGCCGAAGCGCGCCACGTCGACGCCGAGGATGCGCGGCTGCTCGGCGATATCCTCGGCGCGGTAGGCGCGCCTGGTCGCCTCGGCGCACTCGTCGGGGCCGATCAGCGTGTCGAGCGAGGAGGGCGGGAAGCGGCCGAACACGTTGACCAGCACCCACGGATTGTCGCGGCCGTACTTCTCGATCTGCTCGCGCGCCCACTGCGCCGAGATGCGGGTCGCGCGCCGGGGGTCGTCGGGATCGCCGGTGATCTCGGTGAGGTGCCACAGCCTCCGCTCGCGGGTGCAGGCGCGGTACAGCGGGCCGTCGAGATGGGTCGGGTTGCCGGCTTGCACGATGTGGCCCTCGACGCACGAGGCGAGCGCCGCTTCCGCCGTCGCCATCACCGCGTCGGGGATGCCGCCTGATTCGTCGAGCAGGAACAGGATGTGGTCGCTGTGCAGCCCGGCCAGCGTCTGGCCGAGGCTCGCCGGGTCGGCCGACTTCGCCCAGGCGCGGGCGCTCATCCACCAGGTCTGCGGCCGGCGCTTGGCGAAGATGCGGTCGCGGGTCCATTTGAAGCCGGCGCTCAGGAGAGGCGACTTCGCCTGCCACTTCGCCATCTCGGCCCACAGCCCGTCGGCCAGGTTGTCGCCGCTCACGCTGGTCGCGGCGATCTTGGGGTCCTGGTTGACGACCAGGAAGTTCCAGGCGAGCCAGGCCAGCACCGCGGTCTTGCCCGGCCCCTTGCACGCCTTCATCGCCAGCCGCTGGTTGCGCGGGAACGCCGCCAGCACCTCGTCCTGCCACGGATCGGGCGTCACGCCGAACTGCTCGCGCACGAAGCGCCGCGGATCGGCCTTCCACGCGCGCAGGAGCTCCGTCTCGCTCATGTCTGTGGAGCGCGCGCTTCCAGCGCGCTCATGATCTTCCGGACCGCGGGCCTCCAGGCCCGCATCATGAGTCTGAGCGGGCCTGGAGGCCCGCGGTCCGCATGAGCATGACGAGAGCGCCACTGGAGTGGCGCGGATCGGCCTTCCATGCGAGCAGGAGCTCGGTCTCGCTCATTCCCGTCGTCCCGACCGAAGCGGAGCGCAGCGAAGCGCAGTGGAGGGACCTCTTTTGATGGTGCCTGCCGCAGAAAAGAGGTCCCTCGGCTTCGCTCGGGACGACGGAGGGTCACCATGCGTCGTCCTCGTCGAAGCGGGGGTCGTAGCCGTCGCCGATGATCTCGCCGGTCAGGACGTCGTACTCGGTCAGGCAGCGGCCGTATCGGACGCGCGCGCGCCGGTCGCTGGGACCGCGCGCGCGCCACCGGCAGTGCTCGGCGATGTACGCCTCGCCCGGAGTCAGGGGCGGCGTGAGCGGCCGCTCGGGCTCTTTCGGCTCGGGGTTCGGCGCCGCCTTGGGCTTGGCCTCCGGCTCGTCCGGCCACTTGCCGGTGCGGCGCAGCTCGGCCTCGCGCTCCTCCGGCGACACCATCTTCGGCGGTTCGGCCGGCTGCGCCGCCGCCACGATCGTCTCGAACCGGCCGCTCTCGGCCGCGCGCACGAGCTTCTGCTGGGGCGTCGCCGCGTCATCCGGCTTGCGCACGAACGCCTCGCGCCGGGCGCGCTCTTGGTCGACCCACGCGTCCATCGTCCGCTCGCTCTTCATGGCGCCTCGCCCCTCATCTGCCGGCCCTGCGCCTCGAGCTCCTGCATCTTCTGCCACAGCGTGGCGGTGCCGATGGCGCGGCGGCGATGCTCCAGCATCCGGCTGATGTACAGCGCCTCGCGCGCGTCGAGCCGGTCCTGCGCGACCAGCCGGATCAGCGCGACCTGGGCCGCGTTGACCGCGTCGATGTCGGTCGTGTCGGGCAGCTCGAAGGCCTCACGTCTGCCCTCTCTCATGGGGCGGTCGCTCATCTTGCGCTCGCTCATGACGTCCCCTTCGGCGGCAGCAGCCCGCGCGCGCGGGCCTCGGCCTTGAGCCTGAAGAACCAGCTCCGCTCGATGCCGAGCGCCTCGCACACGTCGCGCCGGCTGACGCCGCGCGTGACCAGCGCCGCGAGGCGGTCGACGCGGCAGGCTGCGTCCCAGCGCCAGGCGCCGGCGCCGTCCACCGTCTGCAGCTCGGCCAGGATCGGAAACAGCGGCACCCGCTGTCGTGTCTTCTCGAAATGGATCTCGAAGCGGGCGTTGCCGCAGACGGCTCCCGGTCCGGGCGGCCGCAGCGCCATCACCAGGTCGGCCGCGCTGGAGTGCCGCGCCCTTCCGTTCGGCGCGCCGCGCCTGTCGGCATGGTCGACCATCAGGACGGCGCGCCGGCTCTGCTTCAGGTGCAGCAGGAAGGAGTCGAGCCCGTCGCGACGCTCGGGATCGCGGTCCGCCCGCGCCGAGGGGGTGAGCGCCGACAGCGTGTCGAGGACCAGAAGCTGCGGATCGTTCCACGCCGCCATCAGCCGCACGATCCCGTCCACCCCGCCGAGATCGAGGCGCGCCCCGCCGGGGCGATCGTGGGGCACGATCGAGAGACGATCGGGCAGCGGCCCGAACAGGGCGAGGCGATCGCTGAGCTCGGCGGCGCCCATCTCGCCGTCGACGTAGAGCACGCGGCGCGGCCGCGGTGCGCGCCAGCCGAGGAAGCTGCCGCCCGAGGCGACCGCCCAGGCGATGCCCAGGGCAAGGAAGCTCTTGCCGATGCCGGGCGGTCCGTAGACCAGTGCCCTCGTGTCGGACGCCAGCCACGGCGGCAGGAGATCGCTGCGCGGCCGCCGGCCGGCAGCCATCAGCTGGGCGGCGGTGAGGATGGGAAGATCGGTTGCGTTCTGCATCCGTTCCATATATGATGGACGTAAATTAACGTCAATAGGAAGTTTTGGAGCAATGCACATCCCCCCGTCGTCCCGACCGAAGCCGAGCGAAGCTTCGCGCTAAAGCGCGGGGCTTACCCCGCGCGAGTGGGGACGACGAAATGGCGGGCGAGAGTGCGTGCTTTTTTTTGGGACGGAAGATCGGTGGACTCGTGGACTCCGGGCCGAAAACCTCGATGCCATCGGCCTCCGACCGGTCCACACCGAAGTGGACTCTCATGGACTCTTGCCGGACCGTGGGCGCGCCATGGCGCGTCTGACGCGCCTCATGAGTCATCGCTGGGAGAGCGCCACTCCAGTGGCGCTCATGGAATCGTTGAAGCGATGATAAAGATGCGCCACTGGAGTGGCGCGCTCCCAGCAAAGAAGACCACACGCTCCCTGATTTGCTAGGCTGCAGCAGGAGGAACTCGATGAAGATCAAAGCCGCCGTCCTGACGCAATGCGGACTCCCGCGCCCGTTCGCCAAGTCCAGGCCGATCCACGTGCTGGAGCTCGACCTCGATCCGCCGGGCGAGGGCGAGGTGCTGGTCAAGGTGGGCGGCGGCGGGCTCTGCCATTCCGACCTGTCGCTGATCAACGGCGACCGGCCGCGGCCGACGCCGATCGTGCTCGGCCACGAGGGCGCGGGCGAGATCGTCGAGGTCGGCGCCGGCGTGCACGACGTCAAGGCCGGCGACCATATCTGCTTCACCTTCAACGTCTCGTGCGGCCGCTGCCGGCGCTGCCTCGAGGGCCGGCCGTATATCTGCGAGCGCTCGATCGCGCCGCGCGCCGCCGGCCAGCTCCTCTCGGGCAAGCACCGGCTGCACCATGAGGGCAAGCCGGTGAACCATCAGTCCGGCGTGTCGTGCTACGCCGAGTATGCCGTGGTCGATCGCGGCTCGGTGGTGGTGATCGACCCGACCCTGCCGCTCGACCTCGCGGCGCTGTTCGGCTGCGCGGTGGTGACCGGGGTCGGCGCCGTGGTCAACACCGGCCGCATCGAGCCGGGCAGCACCGTCGCCGTCGTCGGCCTGGGCGGCGTCGGCCTGTCGGGCCTGCTCGGCGCGGTGCTGGCGGGCGCCGGCCGGATCGTCGCCATCGATCTCTCGGACGACAAGCTCGGGCTGGCCCGCCAGCTCGGCGCGACCGACACGGTGAATGCCCGGGATGCCGACCACGTGCAGCAGGTGCGCGATCTCACCAATGGCGGCGTCGACTATGCGTTCGATCTCGCGGGCACCATCAAGTCGATGGAGACCGCCTATCTCGTGACGCGCTGGGGCGGCACGACGGTGACCGCCGGCCTGTCGCCGATCTCCGCCGACTTCGCCTTCAAGCAGAGCTCGCTGGTCAGCGAGGAGAAGACGATCAAGGGCTCCTACATGGGAAGCTGCGTGCCGGTGCGCGACATCCCGCGATTCATTTCGCTTTATCAACAAGGGAAGCTGCCGGTCGACCGCATGATGAGCCGGCGCATCGGCTTCGACGAGCTGAACGAGGGCTTCGACCGCCTGCAGGACGTCGCCACCGTGCGCCAGGTGCTGGTCCCGCACGGATGATCGCCCGATGATGGCCTGTTCGGCCTTCCACGAGAAGGACCTGCCGACGGGATGATCGCCAGCCTCGCCTCCGCCTCGGTCATGGTCGGGCTGACGGTCACCGTGCACTTCTTCGGCCTGCTGATCCTGCTGTGGGTGCTGCGAAGCCACGGCCATCGCTTTCGCGCGCACGAAAGCTGGGTCGGGCAGGGCGCGGCGATCGTGTTCGTGGTGCTGGGATTGATGGTCACGCACACGATCGAGGTCTGGCTCTACGCGCTCGCCTACCTGGCGATGGGGGCGCTGCACGACCTCGAGGCGGCGCTCTATTTCTCGACCACCAGCTTCACCACCATCGGCTACGGCGACGTCGTGCTCGACCACCGCTGGCGTCTGGTCGGCGCCATCGAGGGCGCCAACGGGCTGCTGCTGTTCGGCTGGTCGACCGCTTTCCTGATCTCGGTCACCGGCCGCATGCGCGCGCTCGAGCACGACTGGCTCGAGCGGCGCTGAGCGTCATCGTGATCGTGGCGACGCCAGCCGACGGACGGGAGTTGCGGGACGTGCCCCGCGGCCTAACGCACCTCGAAGCCGAGCGCCGCCAGCGCCGCGCGCATGCGCTCGCGGCCGTTCATCGACTTGATCGGCCCCAGGCGGTTCAGCACCCGTTGGGTCCAGGTCGAGGCCTGCATCTCGTGGCGGGCGGCGAACGTCGCCATCTCGCCGTCATAGGCCTTGCGCGCGGCCGCTTTGGCATCGCCGTCGTAGGCGTCGTGATGGACCACGATGCTCTGCGGCAGCCGCGGCTTCACTTCGCCGGCACCCTCGGCGGTCGCATAGCCGACGCACAGGCCGAACACGACGAACGACTGCCTGGGCAGGCCGAGAAGCTTCGCCACCCGCTCCGGGTCATTGCGCATGGCGCCGATATAGACCGTGCGCAGCCCGAGCGATTCGGCCGCCACCACCGCGTTCTGCGCCGCCAGCGCCACGTCGATGCAGGCGACCATGAAGGTTTCCAGCCACGGCATGGTCTCGAACTCGACCTTCTGCTCGGTCGAGATCATCCCGTTGCGGGTCATGTC
This sequence comes from Pseudomonadota bacterium, assembly GCA_018240745.1. Taxonomy (GTDB): domain Bacteria; phylum Pseudomonadota; class Alphaproteobacteria; order Reyranellales; family Reyranellaceae; genus Reyranella. The sequence continues at coordinate 66,707 of JAFEFF010000170.1, read as the reverse complement.
GGCGACCCAGCAGAGATAGAGCGGGCACTGCTCGATGTGCTTCTGGTTGCCGGCGATCTCGGCCAGCGCCTTCTTCTTGGCCGGGTCGCCGACGGCGATCACCGTGGTCCACTGCATGTTCGAGCTGGTGGCGGCCGACTGGGCCGCCGCGACCATCGTCTCCAGCGTGCCGGCCGGCACCGGGTCGGGCCTGTAGCCGCGCACCGAGCGGTGATCGAGCATGGTCGCGATCACCTCGTTCCACGGTCCCATCGCCGGCCCCATGGCGGAAAGGCCGGTCGCGCCGTAGCGGCGCAGCAGCGCCTCCTTCTGCGAGGAGGTCGCGGGTGTCAGTGAGTCCATGTCGGTACCCCTTCGGGCTTGCGGCGGGTCATGCAGGTGACCAGCGCCAGCAGGATGAACACGACGACGATGGCGTAGATCATCTGCGGCCGGCCGTGGTCCATCAGCCAGGCATAGGTGAGCGGCGCCACCATGCCGCCGAGGTTGAAGCCGGTGGTCACGAAGCCGAACACCTTGCCGAACGAGCCTGGCGGCGTGACGGCGCGCACCATCATGTCGCGGCTGGGCTGGATCATGCCGTTCAGCAGCCCGCCCAGCGACATCACGAAGATCAGGAGGGCCGCCGGCATGTCGACCCAGCCGAGCAGCACCGCCATGGTCGAGGTGCAGGCGAAGCCGATCGCCGCCACCCGCTCGTGATGCGGCGTGCGGTCGGCGATGATGCCGCCCAGCAGCACGCCGGCGGCGCTGAACAGGAGGAAGCCCGAGAGGCCGATATTGGCGACCTCGGCCGAGGTGCCGTGGATCGCGCCGAGCGACACCACCGAGAAGGTCTGGATGCCGCCATTGGCCATGGCGAGGCAGAAGAAGAACAGCAGGTTGCGCAGGATCGGGCCGGACAGCAGCAGCTTCCATCCGACCCTGCCGTCGCCGGCCCGGGGCGCAGCGGCAGCCCTGCGTGGCGCCCGTGGCAGCACGCTCCCGGTCACCATCAGCAGGATCGCTGCGGCGAACGACAAGACCGCCGCGACCAGGAAGCCGCCGTTCCAGCCCCAGATCGCCACCGCTGCGACCACCATCGCCGGCGTCACGCCGCTGCCGAGGTAGCCCGCGAAGGTGTGGACCGAGAAGGCCTTGCCCATGCGCTTGCCGTCGATCGTCGCCGACAGGATCGAATAGTCGGCCGGGTGGTAGACGGTGTTGGCGACGCCCAGCAGCGCATAGCCGATCAGGAAGAACCAGTAGCCCGGCAGCAGGGCCGCGATGCAGATCGCCACGCCGCTGAAGATGAGCCCGGCGGTCAGCATCACCCGCGCGCCGATCCTGTCGACCAGGAAGCCGGCCGGCGTCTGCAGCAGCGCCGACATGACGTTGTAGATGGTGATGGCGAAGGCGATCTCGGCGTAGCTGGCGTCGAAGTGATCCTTCACCAGCAGGAAGATCGGCGGCAGCAGCATGATGTAGACGTGGCTGACGAAGTGCGCGATCGCCACGATCGAGATGATCCTGGCATCGCGCAGCCAGCCGACATCGGCCCGCGCCCGGACCGATTCACTCGTCGACGACATTGACCTGCAGAGCCCCGATCCCGGAAATCTCGACCTCGAGCTTGTCGCCGCCCTTCATCCAGAGCGGCGGCTTGCGCCCCATGCCGACGCCGTCCGGCGTGCCGGTGGCGATGACGTCGCCCGGCTCCAGCCAGGTCACCGTCGACAGGTACTCGATGATGGTGGCGACATCGAAGATCATGTGATCGGTCGTGTCGCGCTGGACCTCGGCGCCATTGAGGCGGGTGACGAGGGTGAGCTTCTGCGGATCGGGCAGGATGTCGGTCGTGACCATCCACGGGCCGAGCGGCCCGGTGGCCGGGAAGTTCTTGCCGGCGGTCACCGAATGTTTCTGGAAGTCGCGCACGCTCACGTCGAGGAAGCAACTGTAACCGGCGACCACCGACAAAGCGCGGGCCCGCGGCACGTGGCGGCAGCGTTCGCCGATGATCACCGCGAGCTCGCCCTCGAAGTCGAAGTGGGTCGAGGCCGACGGCCGGATGATGTTGCCGCCGTGCGGCACCAGGGTGTTGTGCAGCCGGGAGAACACGCTGGGCACGGTCGGCAGCTGGCGGCCGACCTCGCCGACGTGGCTGGCGTAGTTCAAGCCGATGCAGAGGATCTTGTCCGGGTTGGGGATCGTCGGCAGCAGCTCGACGGCGTCGAGCGGGATCTCCGGCTTGGCCGTCTTCACCGCCGCGGCCAGCGAGGGCAACGCCTTGGCCGCGATCGCCTCACGCAAGCTCGGCCAGCGCGCGCTGAAATCGACGATACCGCCGTCCACGAGCGCGCCAAATTTCGACGCATCCGCATGGCGAAAGCTGACCAACCGCATGCATGGAACATGACGCGAGGCCCGCGCCAGTCAAGTGAAGCCTCGGCTAGATCCTTCGCCGAGGGGCCGGGTATGCGCATTCGGCAAGGGTCGTGGTGTCCAGCTCGTCGAGGAAAGCCTGCCGGGCGGCCGCCAGCCGCTTCCTCAGCCGGCAGCGCGGGGTGAGCACGCAGGCGCCACCGTCGGCGCGGAAGCATTCGGCCATCGGCTGATCGTCCTCGAGGTCGCGCACCACCTGGCCGAGGGTGATGTCCCGGGCCGGCCTCGCGAGACGGAAACCGCCTGCCGCGCCGCGCCGGGTCGTGACGTAGCCGGCCTCGGCCAGCCCGCGCACCACCTTGATCAGGTGGTTGCGCGAGATCTCGAACTCGCCGGCGATCTCATCGGTGGTGAAGGAGCGGTCGGGCTCGCCGGCCAGCCGCATCAGCGCGCGCAGTCCGAAGTCGGTGTAGCTCGTGAGGCGCATTGTCGCTCGGTCCAAATAGGTATTGGAAATACCACTTAGCAGAGATCAAATGGGTAGCATGAATACCTCTTTGACGCATGCGGACATCGTCGCCCGGACCGGCATCGACGAGCCGATGATCGAGCGCCTGGTTCACCGCTTCTACGACAAGGCGCGGGCCGACGCGATCCTGGGGCCGGTGTTCGACTCCAGGGTCGAGGACTGGGACCATCACCTCGCACGCATGTGCAGCTTCTGGTCTTCGGTCGCGACCATGTCGGGCACCTACCACGGCAACCCGATGATGAAGCACATCCCGCTGCCGATCGACGCCAAGCACTTCGACCGCTGGCTGGCGCTGTTCGAGGAGACCGCTGCCGAGCTCTGTCCGCCGGTCGCGGCGGAGCATTTCATCGAGCGTGCCCGGCGGATCGCCCAGAGCCTGGAGCTCGGCGTCGCCCTGCAGGCCGGCGCGCGGCTGCGCATGGGCGAACGGTTTCATCGAGGAGAAGCGTCATGACGAACGAATTGATGGCCAGCGGCGCCACCGTCGGCGAGATCGCCGCCAGGCTGCCGGGGGCGACCGCCGTGTTCCGCCGCTTCGGCATGGATTTCTGCTGCAAGGGCAACGTGGCGCTGGCCGACTCGGCGCGCGAGCGCGGGATCGACCCCGCCGCCGTGGAGCGCGCGTTGGCCGCGCTCGATAGCGCTGCGCCGTCGGCCACGCCGCAGGACTCGGCGGCGCTGGTCGATCACATCCTCTCCCGTTACCACGACACCCATCGCCGCGAGCTGCCCGAGCTGATCCGGCTCGCCCGCACGGTCGAGAAGGTCCACGCCAAGCGGGACGATGCGCCGCGCGGGCTGGCCGACCTGCTGGAGCGCATGTCCATGGAGCTGCATCAGCACATGGCGAAGGAGGAGCTGATCCTGTTCCCGGCCATGAAGCAGTCGGTGGCCGCCGGGCTCGACATGCCGATCGCCCGCATGCGCCACGAGCACGACGGTCATGGCGAGCATCTGCGCGAGCTTGCGGCGCTTACCAACGAGATCACCGCGCCGGCCGACGCGTGCCGGACCTGGCAGGCTCTCTACGCCGGCCTCGCCAAGCTGACGGACGATCTGATGGAGCACATTCATCTCGAGAACAATGTCCTGTTCCCGAGGTTCTCGGCCGTCGAGAGCGGTGCCGGCTTCGACGGAAGGCTCTGCAGCCGCGTCTGATCATATTCTCCCGGACCGCGAGCCTCCGGCTCGCCCGCCCAGCACAACAACCTAACGGCCGAGCAGCCGGGCGAGGGCAGGGCTCAAGCCGACGCTCTCGACCGGCGCCGTCCTCGACAGGCGCCCGCTGCGCGCCTTCTCCGGCTTCTGCGCGGCGAGGCCCTCGGCCGTCGAGATCGCGCAGGCGACGCCGTCGAGCAGCGGCACGTCGACCTTGCGCGCGAGCCTGGCGGCAAGCCCGGCCAATCCGGCACCCCCCAGGATCACCACGTCGGCGCGATCTTCCGTCACGCAGGCCTGGCAGCCCTTGGCCAGCAGCGCCATGGCCGCCTTCGGGTTGCGCGCGATGTCGGCGCCGGTCGGCGCGACGGTGCGCACCGAGGCGAGCCGCGACGACAGGCCCATGCCGGCGACGAACTCCTCCAGCATCGACTGCCAGCGCTCGCCGCCGGTGACGATCGAGAACCGGCCGCCCAGCGCACAGGCCTGCAGAATCGAGGCGTCGGCCATGCCAACCACCGGCACCGGGCTGATCTCCTTCAGCGCCGCGAGACCGGGATCGCCGAAACAGGCCAGCACGACGGCGTCCTTGGGGCCCTTGTCGTTGGCGAAGGCATCGACCGCCGCATGGATCGCGATCGCATAGCCCACGCGCGAGGCGATGTAGCGCGGCCCAAACGCACCCGACACCGCGCGCAGGTTGGTGCCCTTGGAGGCGAAGGTCTTCGCGGTCTCGAGAACGAGGTCGGTGATCGACTTCGTCGTGTTCGGATTGATGAGAAGGATTTCAGTCATAACGTTTCCCGTCATCCCGACTCGCGCGGGGTAACCCCCGCGCTTTGCCGAGCGCAGCGAGGCGTAGTGGAGGGACCTGTTCATGTCACGCCGGTCGCGAAGGAGAGGCCCCTCGGCTTCGCTCGGGGTGACGGAGATTATAGCTGCATGATCTCCTTCAGCCGCGCGACGTCGTGGTTGGTGCCGATCGACAGGGCGCAGGTGCGCGAGATGTGAGTGATCGGCAGGCCGCTCTCCTTCGCCCAGGCGTTGAACTGCGCCTGGGCGAGCCGGAGGTCCTTTTTCGACGTCCCGCTGCCGATCGGCACGCCGGCATCGCGCAGGCAGAGCAGGACGTCGCCGGACAGCACGAACGCATCCCATCCGAGGAAGCGCAGGAAGTACTGGCCGCTGAAGCCGCCCAGCCGCGAGCCGCGCTTGGCCAGCAGGTCGAGCAAGCCGACCTGGTCATCGGCCGGCCAGGCGGCAAGGAATTTGCCGAAACTGCCGTGCTCGGCGGCGATCTGGATGACGAACTTCGCGTTCTCGCGCACCGCCTTGATCTTGCCGGGGTGGCGGACGATGCGCGTATCCGCCACCAGCTTCTCCCAGTACTCGGCCGGCTGGAACAACAGCCGCTTGGGATTGAAGCCGAGGAACGCCTCCTCGAAGCCCGGCCACTTCTTGTCGATCACGTCCCACACGAAGCCGGCCGAGAAGATGCGCGCCGCCATCTCCGACAGGACCCGATCGTCGGTCAGCTTCGCCAGCGCCTTGTTGTTCGGCTTGTTCGGCATCAGGCTCGCCAGCACCTTGTCGCCGCCCTTGCGCTTGGCCGCGCGCTCGCGGATCGACTTGAAAGAGACCTTGGCCATGGCTACTCGAGCCAACCGTCGAAGAAGTCGAACACGCTCGCCTTGAACAGGCCGTGGCTGATCAGGGAGAAGTGGTCGCAGCCCGGCACGGTCACCGCCTTGGCGCCGGGGATGGCGTCGGCGAGGCCCTGCGGCGGGCCGGCGAGCTGGTCGCGCATGCCGGCGATCACCAGGGTCGGCCGGCGAATCCCCATCAGCATGTCCGGCGTGAACGGCGTGCGGGGCCCGCGCGAGCAGGCGGCCAGCGCCAGCCGATCCTCCTTCTGCTCGTCGGCGAAGTGGCGGAAGCTCTTCAGCATCGGATCCGATATCTCGTCCGGCGTCGCCGCTTCCATCGCCTTGGCCATGCCGTCGGGATCGCGCGGCGGCTCGAAGATGCGGCCGCCGACGCCGCTCACCACCAGATGGTCGATACGGCCGCCATCCTGCAAAGCAGCGGTCAGCGCGATCTGCGAGCCCATCGAGAAGCCGATCAGGTGTGCGCGCTCGAGGCCGGCGTGATCCATCAGGGCGAAGACATCGCCGGCCATCGCCTTGCGGTCATACTTCTCCGGCTCGTGCGGCTTGGCGCTCTCGCCATGCCCGCGATGGTCGAGCGCCAGCCCGCGCATGCCCTTGGCGGCGATGGCGTCATACCAGCCCATGCGTTTCCAGTTCTCGTACTTGTTGGCGGAGAAGCCGTGCAGCAGCACGACCGCCTTGCGGGCGTCCTGGGGACCGAACGCGTCATAGGCGAGGGCCAAGCCGTCGGAAGTGAACTGAGCCATGGCCGATGCTAGCTCGACGACGACTGAAAGGCTGTGGGTAAGTGCTCGTGGCGAAGTCTCATTATGGGCAATGGCCCGGTTCCACTGCCCGAATCCTCTGACGGAATTGAGCGGCCATTGCCCATATTAGGTGTTCGGCGCGCGAATGGTGCAGGGTGAAACGGTGACGATGCTTCGCCTCATGCTCCGCACGCCTTTTCGCCCTGCGCTCGCTCGGCGGTTGGCACTAAACGCTTCGTCCCGGGGGAGGGGGCCGGGCAGAATGGCAGAAAGCGCCGAAAACGTTGGCCCGCTTGCATCGGAGCACTGCCAACCTGCTTGGCAGTCGTGGCAGGGCGGCGAGTTAGCGCTGTTGGCGCTAGTGCGCTACCCCTGTTGAAGGAAACCTGCGCTAGAACAGTCCGCAAAGGGAGGAATTGAGAATGGCGGCCAGAATCGGAAAGACGGTGGGCGAGTCCCAGCCGTATTGGCCGATGGCGCCCAAGCGGCCAACCGGATCGAAGGGCAAGGGCGCGCCCAACATCCTTCTCGTGCTGTTCGACGATGTCGGCTTCTCCGATTTCGGCTGCTACGGCTCGCCGATCTCGACGCCGACCATCGACGCGATCGCGCAGCGCGGCCTGCGCTACACCGGCTTCCATACGACGGCGATGTGCTCGACCACGCGGGCCGCCCTGCTGACAGGCCGCAACCATCATTCGGTCGGCGTCGGCTGCCTCGCCAATTTCGATTCGGGCTACCCCGGCTATCGCGGCAAGATCGCGAAAGAGGCCGGGACGCTGGCCGAGATGCTGCGGCCGCACGGCTATCGCAACTACATGCTGGGCAAGTGGCACGTCACGCCGCTCACCGAATCGGGCGCGACCGGGCCGTTCGACGGCTGGCCGCTGGGCCGCGGCTTCGATCGCTTCTACGGCTTCCTCGATGCCGAGACCGACCAGTATTCGCCCGAGCTGGTGCGCGACAACACGCCGATCGATCCGCCGGGCACGTACGAGACCGGCTATCACCTGACGGCCGACCTGGTCGATCAGGCGATCCGCTACCTCGCCGATCATGTCGCCGACGATCCGGAGATCCCGTGGCTGACCTGGGTGGCGCTCGGCGCCTGCCATGCCCCGCACCAGGCGCCGAAGGACCTGATCGCCAAATACGACGCGCTGTTCGCCAATGGCTGGGACGACGAGCGCGACCGGCGGCTGGCGCGCCAGAAGAAGACCCGCATCGTGCCGGAGAACACCCGACTGCCGCCGCGCAACGACGCGGTGCGGCCGTGGGCGGATTTGCCCGATCCCGAACGGCGGCTCTATACGCGCCTGCAGGCGGCCTATGCGGCGATGCTGGAACATGCCGACCGGCATCTGGCGCGGCTGGTCGACTTCCTCGACAAGGCGGGCCAGCTCGACGACACGATGATCATCGTCATGTCCGACAACGGCGCCAGCCAGGAGGGCGGGCCGTTAGGCATGGTCAATGCGATGGGCCCGTACAACCTGCGCCGCGAGCCGATCGAGGAGAAGATCGCGCGCATCGACGATATCGGCGGGCCGGACACGCATTCCAACTTCCCGCTCGGCTGGGCGATGGCGGCCAACACGCCCTTGCGCCGCTATAAGCAGAACACCCATGGCGGCGGCATCCGCGACCCGCTGGTGATCTCCTGGCCGAAGGGCCTGCCGGCGCGCGGCGAGCTGCGCCATCAGTTCTGTCACGCCTCGGACCTCGTGCCGACGCTGCTCGATGTCGTCGGCGTCAAGCCGCCGAAGACGATCAACGGCATCAAGCAGATGCCGATCGAAGGCATCAGCTTCGCGCGCAGCCTCCGCAACGCCAAGGCGCCGTCGAAGAAGGGGGCGCAGTATTTCGAGATGTTCGGCCATCGCGGGCTGGTGCAGGGCGGCTGGAAGGCGGTCGCGTTCCATCCCATGGGCTCGAGCTTCGAGCAGGACAAGTGGGAGCTGTTCCATCTCGACCGGGACTTCAGCGAGACCGACGACCTCGCCGCCAAGGAGCCGGAGCGGCTGCAGGCGATGATCGAGGAATGGTGGCGCCAGGCCGAGGCGCATCAGGTCCTGCCGCTCGACGACCGCTTCGCGCCGCGCTTCGCCGACAACGCCAAGCGCTTCCATGGGCCGCGCAACCGCTTCGTCTTCCATGCCGGCATGGGCCATGTGCCGACCGACGTGGCGCCGGATGTGCGCAGCCGCACCTATACCATCGAGGCCGACGCGCGGGTCGAGGCGGGGACCGAGGGCGTGCTGATCGCGCACGGCGACATGACCTGCGGCTACTCGCTCTACATCAAGGACGGCCGGCTGACCTACGACATGAACGTCGGCGGCGTGCATCACGTGATCGCCTCCGACCGGCCGGTGGCGCCGGGCAATCGTCGGCTGGCCGTGCGCATGCGGCGCAACAACGGCCGCAACGTCGCAACGCTGCTGATCGACGGCGAGGCGGTCGGCGGCTTCGACGAGCAGCATGGCTTCATCAGCTTCATCTCGTGGTCCGGCCTCGATATCGGCCGCGATCGCGGCAGCCCGGTGTCGCACTACGAGGCCCCGTTCGAATTCACCGGCAAGCTGCGCAAGGTCACCGTCGTGATGGACGACGACCAGGCGCTCGACGCCGCGGCCGCGGCCGACGCCACGCTGGCGCGCGAATGACGGCAGTGCTCGATCGTCCGTCGGGCACGGGCCCGGGCGTGGACAGTCCCTACGCCTGGCGGCTGGCCTTCCTGTCGATGTTCTGCATCGGGCTGGGCGGTGGTGCGATCTATCTGCCGGTGGTCGGGCTGAAGGAGATCGCCGCCGAGTTCGGCGACCGCCGCGCCGTGCCGTCGACGGCCTACATGCTGGGCTTCTTCTGCATGGGCCTCGGCGGCGTGTTCATGGGCTGGCTGGCCGATCGCACCAGCCCGCGCGTGCCGCTGCTGATCGCCGGCGTGTCGATCTTCGCCGGCGGCTGGCTGGCGGTGAGCGGCAGCGAATGGCTGCTCTATCTGGGCTACGCCCTGCCGCTCGGCTTCCTCGGCAACGCCGCCACCTTCACGCCGGCGATGAACAACATCCAGGGCTGGTTCGAGAAGCGGCGCAGCACCGCGGTGTCGATCATCTCGGTCGGTCCGGCGATCTCGGGATTCATCTGGCCGCAGGTCTATCGCTGGCTGCTGCCCGAGCATGGCTGGCGCCAGTCGCTGGTCATCTACGGCGTGACAGCGGGCACGCTGCTGTTCCTCTGTGCCTTCTATGTCCGGCCGTCGCCGATGGCGCGGGCGAAAGCGGCGCGGGCGAAGGAGGATCTGTCGATCCTGCCGATTCCGTCGTCGTCCCTGATGGCGCTGCTGTCCGCCGCCGGTTTCTGCTGCTGCGCGGCGATGGCGGTGCCGTTCGTGCACATGGTCGCGTTCTGCGGCGACCTCGGCCTGTCGCCGGCGCGCGGCTCGGAGGCGATCTCGCTGATCCTGCTGTCGGCGGTCGGCGCGACCTTCGCCATGGGCCGGCTCAGCGATCACATCGGCCCGCTCAAGGTCAGCCTCCTGTGCTCGGCGATCCAGGTCGTGTCGCTGACCGGCTACGTCTTCGTGCAGGGCCTCACCGGCATCTACACCCTCGCGGTGATCCACGGCATTCCCTACATCGCGATCGTGCAGGGCTACGCGCTGATCCTGCGCCGGCTCTACGGACCGAACATCGCCGGCTGGCGGCTGGGTGTGGTGATGCTGTTCGCCATGGCCGGCATGGCGGCCGGCGGCTGGATGGGCGGCGCGATCTTCGACTGGACCCTGAGCTATCGGCCGGCCTTCCAGGTCGCCCTCGCCTTCGACCTCCTGAATTTCATGCTGCTCGGAGTTCTCTTGATCGGCGGCCGGCGGACAATGGCGGGTCTCGCGGTATAGGATCACCTGATGGCTACCGACCCCGATCATGACCATGGCCACGACAACCATCTCTCCGAGATGGTGTTGCGGGTGAAGGCCCTCGAAACGCTGCTGGTGGCGAAGGGCCTGGTCGATCCCGCCGCGCTCGACGCGATGATCGACGCCTACGAGAACAAGATCGGCCCGCGCAACGGCGCCCGGGTCGTCGTCAAGGCGTGGACCGATCCCGCCTACAAGGCGCGGCTGATGGAGGACGCCACCACGGCGATCGCCGAACTCGGCTACTCGGGTGCGCAAGGCGAGCACATGGTCGTCGTCGAGAACACGCCGGCCGTCCACAACCTCGTCGTCTGCACGCTCTGCTCCTGTTACCCGTGGCCGGTGCTGGGCCTGCCGCCGGTCTGGTACAAGTCCTCGGCCTATCGCTCGCGCGCGGTGATCGATCCGCGCGGCGTGCTGCAGGACTTCGGCCTCACCCTGCCCGACGACGTCGCCGTGCGCGTATGGGATTCGACCGCCGAGATTCGCTACCTCGTGCTGCCCGAGCGGCCGCCCGGCACCGAAGGCCTGAGCGTCGAGGCGCTGGAGGCCCTGGTGACGCGCGACACCATGATCGGCACCGCCAGGGTCGCGGCGCCATGAACGGCGTCCACGACATGGGCGGCATGCACGGCTTCGGCCCGGTCGAGCCCGAGGCCAACGAGCCCGTGTTCCATGCGCCGTGGGAAGGCCGCGTGCTGGCGATCCGTCGCGCGCTCGGCGCGTGGCGCAAATGGAACATCGATGCCGGCCGCCACAGCATCGAGACGCTGCCGCCGGCCGACTACCTGCGCATGAGCTACTACGAGAAGTGGCTCGCCTCGGCGATCAAGCTGGCGCTCGGCGCCGGCCTCATCACGGAGCGCGAGCTCGAGACGGGGCAGCGCGATCCGTCGGCGCCGGTGGCGACGCCGCCGCTGACAGCGGCCATGGTGATGCCGGCGATCCTGAAGGGCAGCCCGACGCATCGCGATACGGCGGCCAAGCCCCGCTTTGCGGCCGGCCAGGCGGTGCGAGCGCGCGACATCAATCCGACCAGCCACACGCGGCTGCCGCGCTACGTGCGCGGCCGGCGCGGCACGGTCGAGCGCGATCACGGCGCGCATGTCTTTCCCGATTCCAATGCCAGGTTCGAGGGCGAGAACCCGCAGTATCTGTACACCGTGCGCTTCTCGGCGCGCGAGCTGTGGGGCGAGTCGGCCAACCCCGGCGATTCGGTCCATCTCGACCTGTGGGAGGGCTATCTCGATGTCGCGTGACGAGCTTTGGAAGATGACCGCGGTCGAGGCGGTGGCGCGGCTGAAGACGAAGGAGATCAGCCCGCTCGATCTGGTCGAGGCCTCGGCGCAGCGCATGGCGGAAGTCGAGCCGGCGGTGAATGCCATGCCCACCCTCTGCCTCGATCGCGCCCGCGACCACGCGAAGAAGATCATGGCCGGCGGTGCCGCCTGCGAAGCCTCCGGCGAGGCCGGTTGGCTCGCCGGCCTGCCGGTGTCGATCAAGGACCTGACCGACGTCGCCGGCGTGCGCACGACCTACGGCTCGCCGATCTTCGCCAATCACGTACCCACCCAGTCGCATCCGCTGGTCGAGCGCATCGAGCGCAAGGGCGGCATCGTCATGGGCAAGTCGAACACGCCCGAGTTCGGCGCCGGCGGCAGCACCTTCAACGAGGTGTTCGGCCGCACGCGCAATCCCTGGAACACCTCGCTGACCTGCGGCGGCTCGACCGGCGGCGGCTCGGTGTCGGTGGCGACCGGCGAGGTCTGGCTGGCGCACGGCTCGGACCATGGCGGCTCGCTGCGCCGGCCGGGCACCTACTGCTCGACCGTCGGCATCCGCCCGTCGCCCGGTCGCGTGACGCGCGGCACCTCGAACAATCTCTGGTCGCCGCAATCCGTGCAGGGGCCGATGGCGCGCAACGTGCCGGACCTCGCGCTGTTCCTCGACACCATGGCGGGCTTCTGCCCGCACGATCCGATGACCTTCGACGCGCCGGCCGTCTCGTTCAGCGCGGCGGTCGCCAGCCCGATTGCGCCCAAGCGCGTCGCCTGGACGGCCGACTTCGGCGGCCGCTTCGAGCTCGATGCCGACATCCGCGAGATCTGCACCCGGGCGGCGCGCCGTTTCGAGGAGCTGGGCTGCATCGTCGAGGAAGTCTCGCCCGACTTCGGTCCGGTCGACGAGGTCTTCATGGCGCTGCGCAGCCAGCAGTTCGTGGTCGATCGCGAGCTGCAGCTCAAGGACCAGCGCGACAAGCTCAAGCCCGACATCATCTGGAACACCGAGCTCGGGCTGAAGCAGACCACCAGCCAGCTCGCCTGGGCCGAGCGCGAGCGCGCGGCATTGTTTCGCCGCATGGTCGAGTTCTTCCGGACGTACGACCTGCTGGTGACGCCGAGCGCGCCGACCGCGGCATTCGACGTCAACCTGCGCGCGCCCGCGACCATCAACGGCAAGAAGCTCGCCAACTACATGTCGGGCTCGACGCTCAACTCGGGCATCACCGTCACCGGCAGCCCGGCGATCGCCGTACCCTGCGGCTTCGACCAATGGGGCCGCCCGACGGGCCTGCAGCTCGTCGGCAAGCCGCGCGGCGAGGCGGCGCTCCTGCAGGCCGCATCGCTGTTCGAAAAGCTGCTCGGCCTCGACAAGCTCCTGCCCATCGACCCCAGGCCGGGGACCGTGCCACCATCGGCCTGATTTTCCTCCCCATTCAGATGGGGAGGTGTCAGCGTCATACGCTGACGGAGGGGTCAGCAGCCTCAGACTGCGGCTCATGACCCCTCCGTCGCGCTGTGAGCGCGCCACCTCCCCATATGAATGGGGAGGAAAGCTTCCGGAGGAAACAATGAAAGCGTCGCTGTTCTACCTGCCGACCATCGCCAGCCGGGCCGAGATCGAGCAGGGCATGGCGGGCATGAATCCGGACTTCTACCAGCGCATGCTGGGCGAGCTCACCGAGCAGATAAAGCTCGGCGACGCGCTGGGCTACGACTCGGTCTCGTTCACCGAGCATCACTTCCACATCGAGGGCTTCGAGCTTTCGAACAACCCGGTGCTGCTCGATCTCTACTTCGCGATGCAGACCAAGCGGATCCGCGTCGGCCAGCTCGGCATCGTGCTGCCGGCGTCGAACCCGATCCGCGTCGCCGAAGACATCGCCATGCTCGACCACATGACCGGCGGCCGCGCCAATGCCGGCTTCGCCCGCGGTTACCAGCGCCGCTGGGTCGACGTGATGGCGCAGCAGACGCACGGCATCCACGGCGCGCTGCCCAACCAGCACGACGAGATCGACAATGCCAATCGCCTCGCCTTCGAGGAGAACTTCCGCATCGTCAAGAAGTGCTGGACCGAGGAGATGCTGACCTTCGACGGCAAGTTCTGGAAGGTGCCGGCCGGTCCGACGCCGTGGACGCTCGACACGACGGCGAAGTGGGGGAAGGGCGTCGAGAACGGCATCCTGCAATCGGTCGGCGTCGTGCCGAAGCCCTTGCAGAAACCGCATCCGCCGCTGTTCCAGCCGTTTGCCAGCTCCGAGAACACGGTCCGCTTCTGCGCGAAGGAAGGGATCACGCCGATCCTGCCGCCGATGCTCCCGGTCTACGAGGAGAAGCTCTACAGCGTCTATGCGGAGGTCTCGGGCCGGCCCAGGGGACAGGGCGTCGGCGTGCTGCGCGATGTCGTCATCGCCGATACGGACGAGCAGGCGATGGCGCTGTGGCGCGATTCCGGCCAGTTCTCCGGCCGCGCCTGGTTCGAGCCCTTCGGCTTCCGCCGCGGCATGCAGGACCCCAAGACCGGCAAGTTCCCGACGCCGGAAGAGGTGATCGCCCTGGGCTATGCCTATGTCGGCACGGTCGACACGGTGCTGCGCGCGATGGAGACCCAGCAAAAGCGCCAGCCGGTCGATTGGGTGTTCTGCTATACTTACAACAGCCTGGTGCCGCATCCCGTGCTGATGAAGTCGATCGAGGCGTTCTGGACCAAGGTGATGCCGCGTTTCCGGTAGCGGCGGTCGCTTCACCGAAATCCGGGCGCAGTACGAACGGACGGCCGCGATCCGTCGAATTCGCGCCACGGTCACGTGCTTCCCGGCTGACGCTGGCCGCGAACGGCGTCAAACTTGCAGGTCACTTGGCGCCACAAATCGGGATCACAAGGGGGACAGAGATGAAGCAGCCGATGATCCGCCGCCGCGGCCTGTTCAGGGCAGGCGCTGCACTCGCGCTCGTGCCGACCATGGCGTCGAAAGGCGTGCGTGCCCAACCCAAGATCGCGCCGCCCGACATCATCAAGGCCGGCGCGCTCGTGATGTCGATCAACCCGACCCTGCCGCCGCTGCAATACGTCAACGACAAGGGCGAGCTGCAGGGCATGCGGGTCGAGCTCGCCAACGCCTGTGCCAAAAAGCTGGGGCTGACGCCGGAATACATTCGCACCGAGTTCGCGACGATGATCCCCGGCCTTGCCGCCAGGCGCTGGGACATGATCAACACCGGCATCTTCTTCACCGAGGAGCGGTCCAAGCTCATGTACATGGTGCCCTACGAGCAGGCGGCGATCAGCTTCCTCGCCGCCAAGGGCAATCCGCTGGGCCTGAAGACGGTCGACGATCTCGCCGGCAAGCGCATCTCGGTCGAGCTGGGCGGCATCGAGGAGAAGCGCACCCGCGAAGTCGCCGACATGATCGCCAAGAAAGGCCTGAAGCCCGTCACGGTGATGACCTTCAACAATTTCGGCGAGGCCTTCCAGGCGCTGCGCGCCGGCCAGTCCGACGCCGCGACCTGCATCGACGCCACGGCGATGTACCAGCAGCAGCACGGCGACTTCACCCGCGCGATCTCGGGCGTGTTCCCGCAGACCGCCTGCTTCGCCTTCGCCAACAAGACATTGGCGCAAGCGGTGGTCGGCGCGCTGAACGATCTCAAGAAGGATGGCTATTACGACAAGCTGCTCGACCAGTACGGCGTGCTGAAGATCGACTCGCCGACCTTCGCCATCAGCGGCCCCGGGCCGGGCTGACTCCGTCGTCCCGACCGAAGCCCGAAGGGCGGAGTGGAGGGACCTTTTTTGAGCGGGCGTCGACAAGAGAGGCCCCTCGACTTCGCTTCGCTCCGCTCGGGGCGACGGGGGAGCCATGAAAGTCTGGAATTGGGAAGGCTTCTGGAGCTATTTCACCAATCTCTATCTCCTCGAAGGCGCCCTGTGGACGATCGGGCTGACGATCAGCACCCTTGTGCTGGGCGGCCTGATCGGCCTCTTGCTGGCCGTCATGCGGCTGAGCCGGCACAAGGCCCTGTCGGGCGCGGCGCAGGTCTATATCTGGATCTTTCGCGGCACGCCGCTGCTGGTGCAGCTGATCATCATCTACACCGGCCTGCCGCAGCTCGGCCTGGTGCGGTTCAACGTGGTCCAGTCGGCGATCATCGGATTGGCGCTCAATGAGGCGGCATACCTGTCGGAGATCCTGCGCGGCGGCCTCCTGTCGGTCGCCAGGGGCCAGAGCGAGGCGGCCCGCGCGCTGGGCCTGAAGCCGTTCCAGATCTTCCGCCTGGTCGTGCTGCCGCAGGCGCTGCGGGTCATCATTCCGCCGCTCGGCAACTCGGTGAACGGCCTCTTGAAGACGACCTCGATCGCCTCGGTGATCTCGATGGAAGAGGTGCTGCGGCGCGGCCAGATCCTGATGCAGCAGAAGTTCCAGGTCCTCGAGGTCTTCATGGTCGTGGCCATCATCTACCTGGTGATGACCACCTGCTGGGACTTCGTCCAGCGTCGCATCGAGGCCTATTACGGCAAGGCATACGGCGCGACCGCCGACCGCCAGCTCGCGCGCGACGATCACTGATCAGGCGCGCGCCCGCGCCTTTTCCTCCGCCAGCACGCCCATCTGCTTCAGGACTTCGCGCAGGGCCGGGCGCTGGGCCTCCGGCAGCGGCAGGCGCGGGGCGCGCGGCGGGCCCATGTCCATGCCCATCAGCTCGAACGCGGCCTTGGTGCCCGAGACGTAGCGCGGGCCGCCGACCCACCACAGCAGCGGCGTCATCTTCCTGTAGAGGGCTAGTGCTGCATCCATGTCGCGCTTGTCGGCGACCAGCTCGAACAGCTCGGCCGACCAGCGCGGGATGACGTTCGAGCACACCGCGACCCAGCCCTCGGCGCCGAGCCAGAACGATTCGTAGCCCAGCACGCCCGCGAACACCGTCATCCTGTCGCCGGCAAGCCGGATGATGTCACGCACGCGCGTCGGGTCGAGCGTCGACTCCTTGACGTACCGGCAGTTGGGAATCTGCGCCAGCCGCGCGATCAGCTCCGGCTGCATGTCGACGTTGGCGGTCGCCGGGTTGTTGTAGACCATGATCGGGATGCCGATCGCGTCCGACACCTTCTTGTAGTGCGCATAAAGCTCGTCGTCGGTCGGCACGCTGTAGAATGGCGGGATGATCATCACCCCGTCGGCGCCCATCGATTCGGCCTCGCGGCTGGTCCGCACCACCTCGTCGGTCCATTCCGCGCCGGTGCCGATCAGCACCGGGACGCGGCCGGCCGCCTGCTTGACGACGATGTCGACGATCTGCCGGCGCTCGTCCGGCGTCACGCTCAGGAACTCGCCGGTGCTGCCGAGCGGGATCAGGCCGTGGATGCCTTGCTCGATCTGGAAGTCGACCAGGCGCTTCAGCGCCGCCTCGTCGACCTTCTTCCCGTCGGCCGTGAAAGGCGTGATCAGGACGGTGTAGGTGCCGCGAAATTTCTTCATGTCGCTCCTCCGGCGCGCCATTGTAAACCATCCGCCATGCGTCTGAAGCACCCGGACATGCGGCCGGCCGGCGCGCCGGTTCGCTTCCGTTTCGACGGAACCGAGATCGAGGCGCTGGCCGGCGAGACCCTCTTCGCCGCGTTGGCCGCCGCCGACATCGTCACCGTGCGCCAGGCCCGCTCGGGCGCGCCACGCGGACCGTTCTGCGGCATGGGCGCCTGCTTCGATTGTCTGGTCACGGTCGACGGCCGTGCGAACCAGCGCGCCTGCCTGACCAGGGTCGCCGCCGGCATGGAGGTGCTGTCCGAGCCCGGCGCAAACCGCCGAGGCGGGGGCGGCGAGACGGCGCCGGCCGACGAGGTTCCGTGCGACGTGCTGGTGGTGGGCGCGGGCCCGGCCGGGCTGACGGCGGCACGCGACCTCGCGCGTGCCGGGGCCGACGTGATCGTCGCCGACGAGCGGCTGCATGCCGGCGGGCAGTACTTCAAGCCGCTTGCGCCGTCGCAGGTGATCGAGCGCCGCAAGCTCGACCGTCAGTTCCGCTCCGGCCTCGCGCTGCACGAGGAGGCGTTGCGCGCGGGCGTGCGGATCCTGAACGAAACCACGGTGTGGGCGGCTTTCTCGCCGACCGAGGTGGCGGCGATCGTCGCGGGCCGCTCGACCCTGTTCCGTCCCAGGCGCCTGATCCTGGCGACCGGCGCTTTCGAGCAGTCGCTGCCGGTGCCCGGCTGGACCCTGCCCGGTGTCATGACCGTCGGCGCGCTGCAGACGCTCGCACGGTCCTATCGCGTCGCGCCGGGCGAGCGCATCGTGATCGCCGGCAACGGGCCGCTCTGCCTGCAGACCGCGGCTGAGCTGATCGACGGCGGCGCCAATGTCGTGGCGGTGCTGGAATCGGCGTCCCGTCCGACCCTGGCCGACCTGCCCGAGCTGATGCAGGCGGCGTGGAACGATCCCGCGCTGCTGGCCGAGGGCGTCGCCCTGGCGTCGCGGCTGAAGCCCGTCCTGCATTGGCGGCGGCGCGTGACGCGCCTGCTGGGCGACGACCGCGTGCGGCGGGTCGAGGCGGCCGATCTCGCCATCGATGCCGACATCGTGGCGTTGGGCTACGGCTTCACCTCCTCGAGCGAGCTCGCGCGCTCGTTGGGCTGCGCCCATCGCTTCGTTGCCCGCGGCAACGGCTCGATGGAGACGGTGACCGACGCCGACGGCCGCACCAGCCTGCCGGAAGTCTTCGCGATCGGCGACGGTGCGCGCTTCGGCGGCGCGCAGGTGGCGATGGCCGCGGGCTCGATCGCGGCAGCCGCGGCCGCCGGCGACCTCGGGCTCACGGCGTCGTCTGCGCGCCGCGCCCGGCGGCGCCTGACGCGGGCCGAACGATTCCAGCAGGCCCTGTGGCGGCTGTTCGAGGGCGCGCCCCTGCAGGCCGGCGCGCTCGACGCCTACTCGGTCGTGTGCCGCTGCGAAGAGGTGCAGACCAACGAGCTGCGGGCTCTGGTCCGGAGCGGTCACAACACGCTGGCCGAGCTGAAGCGGATGACGCGGGCCGGCATGGGCCGCTGCCAGGGCCGCTACTGTGCGCCGGTGCTGGCGCGCATGTGCTCGGGCGAGCCGGGCGAGTTCGATTTCTTTGCGCCGCGACCGCCGGCCAAGCCGGTGCCGATTCGTGCCCTCACCGTCGAGCAGCCGGAATGGCTCGGCCATACCGACTTCGTGCCGCCCGACATGGCGCGGCCGCGCGAGACCGAGCTCCTGCCGCGCGAGACGGTCGACACGCTGGTGATCGGCGGCGGCGTCGCCGGCTCGTGTGCCGCCTACTGGCTGGCGCACGAGGGCATCGACACGCTGGTGGTCGAGCGTGACGACATGAACCTGCAGGCGTCCGGCGCCAACGCCGGCAGCCTGCATGTCCAGCTCCTGTCGTTCGACTTCGTTGCCGGCGCGCCGCCGGCGGGCAACCGCGCGGCCGATACCCTGCCTCTGGGCCCGGCCTCGGTGAAGCTGTGGCAGGAGATCCAGCGCGACAGCGGGGAGGATCTCGAGATCAAGGTCACCGGCGGCCTGATGCTGGGCGAGAGCGAGCGTGACATCGAGTTCCTCAAGGGCAAGATCGCGCTCGAAAAGAGCCGCGGCATCGACGCCGAGCTGATCGGCGCCGACGAGTTGCGCCGCATGGAGCCCTGCATCGGCGAAGCGGCGATCGCCGCCGAATGGTGCCCGGGCGAGGGCAAGATCAATCCCCTGCGCGGCACCTACGCCGTGATCGCTCGGGCAAAGAAGCTCGGGGCCCGCTTCCGGCGCGGCACCGATGTGACGGCGATCGAGCGCGAAGGCCGCGACTGGAAGGTGAGCACCAGCCGCGGCGAGATCCGCTGCCGGCGCATCGTCAACGCGGCCGGCCCGTGGGCGGCGCAGGTCGCGGCGCTGGCGGGCGTCATCATCCCGGTGCGCGGCGCGCCACTGCAGATGATCGTGACCGAGCCGACCGCGCCCACGCTCGCCCGGCTGGTGGCCTATGCCGGCCGGCACCTGACCTTGAAGCAGATGAGCTCCGGCGCCTTCATGATCGGCGGCGGCTGGACGGCGGGCCTCGACGAGCAGCGGAAGCTGTCGCAGGCGCTGCGGGCCAGCGTCGAGGGCAATCTGTGGATCGCCTCGCGCGCGGTGCCGATGCTCAGGGACCTGCACGCCATCCGCATCTGGGCGGGCATGAACGTGAACATCGACCGTGCGCCGATCCTGGGCGAGGTGCCGGGCCTGACGGGCTTCTACAACTGTGTCAGCTCGAACGGCTACACGCTCGCCCCGGTGCTGTCGCGGCTCACCGCCGAGCTGATCGCTGGCAAGCAGACCAGCCTGCCGGTCGAACCCTATTCGATCCGGCGGTTCGGCTGACGCCGGCCGGTCAAAATCTCGCGTTGTCGATGTCGAGTCCGAGGGCGAGCCGACCACCGGCGATGTAGTTGTTGGGACTGATCGCAACGTGCCGGGCAGCGGCATGCGCGTCGCGAACCGCGCGCTCGAGCCGGCAGGTTTCGAAGATCGACGCCGATCCCGCGCCGGCGGCCAGCATCTCGACGATGCGCGTCGCCGTCTCGGCAGCAAAGGTGCCGGCCAACCGGAATGCCATGCGCGCCTTCACCAGCCGCTCGCCGCCGTCGGTCGGAACCGGTCCTGTCCGCTTACCATTTCTTTCTGTCCCGCGGCTTCGATCGCCAGCCGTTACGCAATGCTTCTTGCCCTCCCCGAAAACGCAGGGCTATCGCATATGCCCCTCCCGTCGTCTCGACCAAGGTCCGAAGGGCCGCGTGGAGAGACCTTCCCTCTACGATAAGCCGCATATCGCTGAGAGAAGGTCTCTCCGCTCCGCGCTTCGCGCTCCGGTCGAGACGACGGGAGGGGCATATGCGATAGCCCTGCGAAGACGGGGAGGGCGTCCCGAGCGTGACAAGGGCTGGTGACAAATGACAAAAAATGCCTGAGATGTACGCCCGCTTGCACTTGACGATTGTCATGGCGTGACAATGCTTGTGACAATTTCTCTTCTCAGCCGAAGATAGACGGGTCGATCAGCGGCCGGCCGCGCGGGCGGGCGGCCTCGGGGCGGTCGCACTTCTGGAAGAGGCCGCGGCCGGCCGAGCCGCTCATCTTCGCGTCCTCCATCACAACCTCGCCGCGCGACAGGGTCATGACCGGGTAGCCGGTCAGCTCGCGGCCCTCGTACGGCGTGTAGTCGCAATTGTGATGGAGCATCGAGTTGGTGAGCCTGACCTTGCGCCCGGGATCCCACAGCACGATGTCGGCATCGGCGCCGATCGCGATCGTGCCCTTGCGCGGATGCAGGCCGTAAATCCTGGCGGCATTCGTCGCGGACAGCGCCACGAACTGCTGCAGCGTGATGCGGCCCGCGGTTACGCCCTCGGAGAAAAGCAGCGGCAGGCGCGTCTCCACGCCCGGCACGCCGTTGGGGATCTTGCGGAAGCTCTGCGCGGCGCCGGGCAGCTTCTTGCCGCGCGGGTCATCGTACCGGAAGGCCGCATGGTCGGACGACAGCACGTGGAAGGTGTTGGCGCCGAGGCCCGTCCAGATGTGCTCCTGGTTGTCCTTTCCCCGCGGTGGCGGCGAGCAGACGCACTTGGCGCCCTCGTCGCCCGGCTTGTCGAAGTCCTCCTCGCTCAGGAACAGGTATTGCGGGCAGGTCTCGCCGTAGACCTTCAGCCCGCGCGCCTGCGCCCGCTGGATCTCGTGCATCGCCTCCTTGGCCGAGACATGCACCAGCAGCATCGGCACGTCGAGCAGCTCGGCCAGTGAGATGGCGCGGTGCGTCGCCTCGCGCTCGACCACGAAGGGACGCGAGGTGGCGTGGAACTTGGCCGCCGTCATGCCCTTCCATTCCAGCCGCTCGGTCAGCCAGGTGATGCAGTCCGAATTCTCGGCATGGATCATCAGCATCGCCTGCTCGCGCCGCGCGGCGGCCAGCGCATCGAGCATCTGGCGGTCGCTGAGTTTCACGTCGTCGTAGGTCATGTAGACCTTGAACGAGGTGTAGCCGTCGGCGACCAGAGCGGAGAAGTCCTGGCCCATGATCTTCTCGCTGGCGTCCGACAGGATCACATGGAAGGCATAGTCGATCAGGCTCTTGCCCTCGGCGCGCTTGTGATAGCGGTTGACCGCGTCGCGCAGGGGCTGGCCTTTGTTCTGGTAGGCGAAGGGGATGATCGTGGTGGTGCCGCCGGCCGCCGCCGCGCGGCTGCCGCTCTCGAAGTCGTCGCAGAACACCGAGCCATCGGCAGTGTCCTGGTCGAAATGGACATGGGCATCGATGCCGCCTGGTACGGCGATCAGGCCGGTCGCGTCGATCTCCTTCCGGCCCTTGTCGAGCCGCTCGCCCAGGGCCACGACCCGCCCGCCGGTGACGCCGATATCCCCCTGCACGACGTCTGCGGCAGTGGCGATGGTGCTGTTGCGGATCACGAGATCGTATTCGGCCATTGGCTCCCCCGTTCCGGATGCTGCGAGAGGCGTGTCGGTCCCAGGATGGCTAGACCGGCTGGCCGGGCCGGTCCACACTGATTGCAACAACGGCAGGGGAGCCTCATGAAAGGTTGGTATGTCTCGCTGCTGGCATTGGTGGCCAGCGTCGGTCTCGCCAGTGTCAATTCGGCCCACGCGCAGACCGTCAAGCCGGCGATCGTCTATGCCAACGGCGGCAAGTTCGACAAATCCTTCAACGAAGGCGTGTCGAACGGCGCCAAGAGGTTCACCGCGGAGACCAGGATCGCCGTCGCCGACTTCGAGCCCTCCAACGAGACCCAGTTCGAGCAGGCGCAGCGCCGCTTCGCCCAGCGCGGCAACGAGCCGATCATCGCGGTCGGCTTCTCCCAGGCGGTGGCGCTGGAGAAGGTCGCCAAGGAGTTCCCCAACACCCATTTCACCATCATCGACAGCGTGGTGAAGCTGCCCAACGTGCAGTCGGTCGTGTTCAAGGAGCATGAAGGCTCGTTCCTGGTCGGCATGCTGGCGGCGATGGCGTCCAAGAGCGGCAAGGTCGGCTTCGTCGGCGGCATGGACATCCCGCTGATCCGTCGCTTCCAGTGCGGCTACGAGCAGGGCATCAAGTACGTCAATCCCAAGGCCGAGCTGATCGCCAACATGACCGGCACGACGCCAGCCGCCTGGACCGATCCCGGCCGAGGCGCCGAGCTCGCCAAGGGCCAGTTCGATCGCGGCGTCGACGTGGTCTATGCCGCGGCCGGGAATACCGGCACCGGTGTGCTGCAGGCCGCCAAGGATCGCGGCAAGCTGGCGATCGGCGTCGATTCCAACCAGAACTACCTGCATCCCGGCACGATGCTGACCTCGATGGTCAAGCGGGTGGACGTTGCGTCCTACAACAGCTTCAAGGCGATGCAGAACGGCTCCTGGCGCGGCGACGTGCAGGTGCTGGGCCTCAAGGAAGGCGGCGTCGACTGGGCCTACGACCAGTACAACGAGAAGCTGATCACGCCCGAGATGAAGGCCAGGGTCGAGGCAGCCAAGGCCGACATCATCGCCGGCAAGATCACCGTCCACGACTACATGAGCAACAACGCCTGCCAGTGATCGCCTGCCAGTGACCGCGGCGATCGAGCTCGAGCGGATAGACAAGTCGTTCGGCAGCGTACACGCCGTGCGCGACGTGTCGCTGGCGATCGAGAAAGGCGCCATCACCGGCATCATCGGCGAGAATGGCGCCGGCAAGTCGACGCTGATGAGCATCCTCTACGGGCTCTATCACGCCGACGCCGGCACGATTCGCGTCGACGGCCAGCCGGTGCGCATGGAGAGCCCGCACGATGCGATCGCCCACGGCATCGGCATGGTGCACCAGCACTTCATGCTGATCGACAGCTTCACCGTGCTGGAGAACGTGGTGCTCGGCGCCGAAGGCGGCCCGCTGCTCGCCAAGGGGACGGCGGCGGCGCGCTCGGAGCTCGAGCGGCTGTCGCGCGACTACGGCCTCACCGTCGATCCCGACGCCGTGGTGGCCGAGCTGTCGGTCGGTGAGCAGCAGCGAGTCGAGATCCTGAAGGTGCTGTTCCGCGGCGCGCGCATCCTGATCCTCGACGAGCCGTCGGCGGTGCTGACGCCGCAGGAGACCGACCGGCTGTTCCGCATCCTCGCCACGCTCAAGGCGCGTGGCGTGACGGTCGTGCTGATCACGCACAAGCTGCGCGAGATCATGGCGGCGACCGACCGGGTCTATGTCATGCGCCAGGGCCGGATGGTGGCGGTGCGCGCCACGCCTGAGACCAGTCCCGAGGAGCTGGCCGAGCTGATGGTCGGCCGCAAGGTGCGCCTTCAGCTCGACAAGGCGCCGCCGCATCCCGGCGAGGTGCGGCTCAGGGCCGAGCATCTGGGCCTGATCGACCGGCGCGGCGTGCGCTTGCTGGACGACGTCAGCCTCGAGCTGCGCGCCGGCGAGATCGTCGGCATCGCCGGTGTCTCGGGGAACGGCCAGACCGAGCTGCTGCAGGTGCTGTCCGGCATCCGCCCGCCGTCGAGGGGCACGCTGACGGTCTGCGGCCGCACGATCGATGCCGGTCATCCCGGCGACCCGGCCGAGATGCGCGACCTCGGCGTGGCGCACGTGCCCGAAGATCGCCAGCGGCAGGGCATGGTGGCGGCCTTCCGCGCCTCCGAAACCGCAATCCTGGGCTACCACGAGCAGCCGCAATTCAGCCGAACCTTCCTGCTGAACCTGCCGGCGGTCGGCGCCTATTGCGCGAAGTTGATGGAACGCTTCGACGTCCGCCCGCGCGTGCCGGGCCTGCGCTCGTCGAGCTTCTCTGGCGGCAACCAGCAGAAGCTGGTGCTGGCGCGCGAGATGGCGCAGCAGCCCAAGGTGCTGCTGGTCGGCCAGCCGACGCGCGGGGTCGATATCGGCGCCATCGAGTTCATCCATCGCGAGCTGGTGAAGAGCCGCGATGCCGGCTGTGCGGTACTGGTCGTGTCGGTGGAGCTCGACGAGATCCTGTCGCTGGCCGACCGCATCCTGGTGATGTTCGCCGGCAAGATCGTCGGCGAGGTCACCAGTGGTCGTGCGGACGAGCGCACCATCGGCCTCATGATGGCGGGAGCCAGGGCGCCTGCCTTGGGCGGAGCCGAAGGGGCATGATTCGTCGTCCCCTGCCGGCGTGGGCCGAGATCGTCCTGCTGCCTCTGGTCAATATCGCGCTGGCCTTCGTCACGGTCGGCATCATCGTCCGCATCATCGGCGTCGATCCGCTGCATGCGCTCGTGCTGCTGGTCGTCGGTGCCTTCGGCTCTGCTGAATCGATCGGCTA
The DNA here is from genome assembly GCA_018240745.1 of Pseudomonadota bacterium. Taxonomy (GTDB): domain Bacteria; phylum Pseudomonadota; class Alphaproteobacteria; order Reyranellales; family Reyranellaceae; genus Reyranella. The sequence goes on along the minus strand of JAFEFF010000170.1, from coordinate 41,732 downwards.
CACGCTCTACTACGCCACCAACTTCATCTTCACCGGCCTCGCGGTGGCGGTCGCCTTCCATGGCGGTTTGTTCAATATCGGCGGCGAGGGGCAGGCTTATATCGGCGGGCTGGGCTGCGGGCTCGCCGTGCTGGCGCTCGACCGTTATCTGCCGATCTGGCTGATGATTCCGGTGGGCATCGCTGCGGCAGCGCTGTTCGGTGCGGCGTGGGCCGCCGTGCCGGCCTGGCTGCAGGCGTGGCGCGGCAGCCACATCGTCATCACCACCATCATGTTCAACTTCGTCGCCGCGGCGTTGATGGTCTACCTGATGGTGAACGTGCTGATCGCGCCCGGCTCGATGACGCCACAGAGCCGCAACTTCGAGCCGTCCGCCTTCATGCCGGCAATGGGCGGCAATGCGCTCAACCTCTCGCTGGCGCTGGCGCTGGTCTGCTGCGTCGCCGTTTGGGTTTTCCTGTGGCACACGCCGTGGGGCTATGCGCTGCGCACCATGGGCCACAATCCCGAAGCCGCGGTCTATGCCGGCACCGACCTGCGCCGCATGATCATGCTCGGCATGTGCCTGAGCGGCGCGCTGGCGGGCCTGGTCGGCGTCAACGAGCTGATGGGCGTGCACCATCGCATCGTGCTCGACTTCCCGGCGGGGTACGGCTTCGCCGGCATCGCCGTGTCGCTGATGGGCCGCAATCATCCGCTCGGCATCGTGCTGGCGGCGGTGCTGTTCGGCGCCCTGCAGCAGGGCGGAGCCGAGCTCTCGTTCGACATCCCCAACATCACCCGCGAGATGGTGGTGGTGATCCAGGGCCTGGTGATCCTGTTCTCCGGTGCGCTGGTGCACCTGCCGCGCCCATGGCTGCAGGCCCTGTTCGCGCTGCGGCGCTCCTCATGAGGTGGGCGTGATGGAAGACCCGCTGGCGCTCGTCTTCCTCACCGCCGCCGCGACCCTGCGGGTGGCGACGCCGCTCATCCTGTGCGCCATGGGCGGGCTGTTCTCCGAGCGCAGCGGCATCATCGATGTCGGCCTCGAGGGCAAGATGCTGATGGCGGCGTTCTTCTCCGCGGCGATCGCCGCGGTCACCCATTCGGCGTGGTGGGGAGTCGCCGCCGGCATCGTTGCGGCCGAGGCGATGGCGTTGCTGCACGGCCTCGCCTGCATCACCTATCGCGGCAACCAGGTGGTGAGCGGCGTTGCTCTCAACATCCTCGCGTCCGGACTCACCATCGTCTGGGGCAATGCCTGGTTCCATCGCGGCGGCCAGACGCCGGCGCTCGAGGGGCAGGGGGAGCGTCTGCTGCCCCTGTTCTTCCCGCGCGCCGGCGACAGCATCCTGGTCTACCTCGCGCTGCTCGCGGTGCCGATCACCTGGTGGGTGATCGCCCGCACCCGCTTCGGCCTGCGCCTGCGCGCGGTCGGCGAGATGCCGCTGGCGGTCGACACTGCCGGTATCTCGGTGGCGTGGCTGCGCTATCGCGCGGTCCTGCTGTGCGGGCTGCTGGCCGGCCTCGCCGGCAGCTACATCGCGATCGCCCAGAATGCCGGCTTCACCCGCGACATGACAGCGGGGCAGGGGTTCATTGCTCTGGCGGCGGTGATCTTCGGCAAGTGGCGGCCGTTCCCGGCCTTCGGCGCCTGCCTGATGTTCGGCCTGCTCGACGCGATCGCAATCCGGCTGCAGGGCGTGCGGGTCGCCGGGCTCGAAGTGCCGGTGCAGCTCATCCAGGCTTTGCCGTATCTTCTCACGGTGTTTCTGCTGGCGGGTTTCATCGGCCGCGCCGTGGCACCGAGGGCAATCGGTCAGCCCTACGAGAAGGAGCATTGAGATGGAGGACCTCGTGCGTCTGGCGCGCACCATGATGATTCGCGCCTATGCGCCCTACTCGAAGTTCCATGTCGGCGCCGCGGTGCGCGACGAGGAGGGCGGCATCCATGGCGGCTGCAACGTCGAGAACGCGGCCTACCCGCAGGGCCTTTGCGCGGAAGCCGCCGCCATCGCGGCGCTGGTCGCGGCCGGCCGCCGGCGTGTGCTGGAGTGCGCAGTGATCGGGCCGGGCCCCGAGGTCATCACGCCGTGCGGCGGCTGTCGCCAGAAGCTGCGCGAGTTCGGCGCCGAGGACATGAAGGTCCATCTCTGCGGCCCCGACGGCCTGCATTGCACCGTGACGCTGGGTTCGCTGTTGCCGATGTCGTTCGGCCCCCTGCACGTCGCATGAGCGCGGCCGACGTCATCCGCGGCCGGGCGCCCGGCTTCGCGCCCAGGGTTGCGGTCGTCCTGGGCTCAGGCCTCGGCATCTTTGCCGAGGAAGTCCAGCCGGTCGCGACCATCCCGTATGGCGAGTTGCCGGGCTTTCCGCCGACGTCCGTCGGCAGCCATGCCGGAAGGCTGGTGCTGGGCACGGTTGGCCCGACGCCGGTCGCGGTGCTGCAGGGTCGCGCGCACTACTACGAGCGCGGCCGCGCCGACGAGATGAAGCCCGTCATCCGCGCGATGGCCGAGCTCGGCTGCGAGACGCTGCTGCAGACCAATGCCGCGGGCAGCCTGCGCCCCGACATGCCGCCGGGTGCGCTGATGGCGATCACCGACCACATCAACTTCACCGGCCAGAATCCGCTGTTCGGCGAGACCGGCAACAACCGGTTCGTCGACATGGCCGATGCCTACGACCCGGCCCTGCGGGCCGCGCTTGTCGCCGCGGGTGAGGGCCTGTTCGAGGGCACCTACATCTGGTTCGGCGGCCCGAGCTTCGAGACACCGGCCGAGATCCGGGCCGCTCGCGTGCTGGGCGCCGACGCCGTCGGCATGTCGACCGTGCCGGAGACAATCGTCGCCCGCCATGCCGGCCTGCGGGTTGCAGGCCTGTCGCTGATGACCAACTACGCCGCCGGCATGACGCGCGAGCCGCTCGGCCACCTCCAGACCATGGCGGTGGCGCGGGAGGCGGCGGGCAAGGTGCGGCGGGTGTTGCGGCGCTTCCTCGAAGGCTACTCTTGAACGCATGCTGCCGCAGGAGATCATCCGCAAGAAGCGCGACGGACAGGAGCTGACCGAAGAGGCGATCGCCTTCGTCGTCCGCGGCATCACCGACGGCAGCCTGAGCGAGAGCCAGGTCGCCGCCTTCGCCATGGCGGTATTCTTCCGCAACATGACGCCGCGCGAGCTGACGGCCATGACGCTCGGCCTGGCGCGGTCCGGCAGGACGCTCGACTGGGACGACCTCGATCTGCCGGGCCCGGTCATCGACAAGCATTCGACCGGCGGCGTCGGCGACAAGGTCAGCCTGATGCTGGCGCCGATCGTCGCCGCATGCGGCGGCTTCGTGCCGATGATCTCCGGCCGCGGCCTGGGCCACACCGGCGGCACCCTGGACAAGCTCGCCTCGATCTCGGGCTACGACGTGCGGCCCGACATCGCCACTTTTCGCCGCGTCGTGCGCGAGGTCGGCTGCGCCGTCATCGGCCAGACCGATGATCTTGCTCCGGCCGACCGGCGGCTCTACGGCGTGCGCGACGTCACCGGGACCGTCGAATCGATTCCGCTGATCGTGAGCTCGATCCTGTCCAAGAAGATCGCCGCCGGCCTCGACGGGCTGGTGATGGACGTGAAGTGCGGCTCGGGCGCCTTCTGCGACAGCGAGGCGATGGCCCGCGAGCTGGCGCACACCCTGGTGTCGGTCGCCAATGATGCAGGCCTGTCGACGACCGCGCTGATCACCGACATGGACCGCGTGCTGGGGCGGGAGGTCGGCAATGCGCTCGAGGTGATGGAGGCCGTCGCCTACCTGAAGGGCGAGGGCGCTCGCGACCCGCGCCTGCACGAGGTGGTGATGGCGCTGGCGGGCGAGATGCTGGCGCTGGGCGACCTCGCTCCGAGCGTCGCCGCCGGCCGGGCGCGCGCCGAGGCGGCGCTGAAAGACGGCCGGGCAGCCGAAAAGTTCGCGAGGATGGTGTCGGCGTTGGGCGGGCCCGACGACTTCCTCGAGCGGCCCAAGCGCTATCTCGAGCAGGCCAGGATCGTCCGTCCGTGCACGGCCGGACGGCCGGGCCTCGTGATCGGAATGAATGCGCGCGAGGTCGGCCTCGCGGTGGTGGCCCTCGGCGGCGGCCGCACCCACGCCGACGACGCGATCGATCCGTCGGTCGGCCTGAGCGGGATGATCGATATCGGCGCCGAGGTGCAGATCGGCAGCCCGCTGTGCCTCGTCCACGCCGCCAGCGAAGCCGCCGCCGAGACGGCGGCCGACCAGGTGCGCCGGGCAATCCGCATCGGCGGGCCGGCGCCGCGGCCCGGGCCGGTCGTGATCGACCGGATCGTTGTCGAGGAACGTGCCGGATGAATGCCGACTACGAGCGCGATGGCTTCCTGGTGGTGCCGGACTTCCTCCCGGCCGCCGATTGCGATGCGCTGCAGGCGCGCGCAGCGGAGCTCGTTGCGGGCTTCGATCCCGGGCCGGCCCGCACGGTCTTCTCGACCCGCGACCAGGGCCATGCGCGCGACCGCTATTTCCTCGAATCGGGTGGCGCGATCCGCTTCTTCTTCGAGGAAGAGGCGCCCGACCAGCTCAACAAGATTGGCCATGCGCTGCACGACCTCGATCCGGTGTTCGAGCGGGTCTCGCGCCAACCAAGGCTGGCCGCTCTCGCGCACGAGGTCGGCCTCGAGGAGCCGCTGCTGCTGCAATCGATGTACATCTTCAAGAACCCCGGCATCGGCGGAGAGGTCGGCTGGCACCAGGACGCGAGCTACCTCCACACCACGCCGATCACCGTCACCGGCTTCTGGTTCGCCCTCGACGACGCCGATCGCGACAATGGCTGTCTCCTGGCACTCGAGGGCGCGCACCGTGGGCGGTTGCGCCAGCGCTTTCGTCGGTCAGGCGAGGGGATGGTGATGGACGAGCTCGATTCCGAGCCGTGGCCGTCCGAGGAGCCGGTGGCCATCGAGGTGCGGCGCGGGACCCTCGTCGTGCTGCACGGGCTGCTGCCGCATGCCAGCACCGCCAACCGCTCATCCCGTCCGCGCCACGCCTATGCCCTGCATCTGATCGACAGGCGGGCGACGTATAGTGCCGACAACTGGCTGCAGCGGCCGGACTTTCCGTTGAGAGGTTTTTCGTGATTCCCAAGGCCGAGCTTCATTGCCATCTCGAGGGTTCCGTGCCGCCCGGTCTGGCGCGCGAATTGGCGGCGCGCAACGGGCTCGACCTCCCGCACGGCCTGTTCGGTGCGAACGGCCACTATGCCTGGACGGACTTCCTGAGCTTTCTCGACTCTTATGACCGGGTGTGCGGCGTGCTGCGCAAGCCTCGCGACTTCGGCGACATCCTCTATTCCTATCTGCAGCGCTCGGCCGCCGAGGGTGCGGTCTATGTCGAGATGTTCTGCTCTCCCGAGCGGCCCAAGGCGCTGGGCATCCCCTACGCCGTCTGGCTGGGCGCGCTGGTCGACGCAGTCGACCGGGCGAGGCGCGACTTCGGCATCGAGGCGCGCCTGATCGCGATCTGCATCCGTCATCTCGGCCCCGATCGCGCGCTCGCGCTGGCGCAGCAGGTGGTGGCCGAGCCGCATCCCTATGTCGTGGCGCTGGGCATGGGCGGCGACGAGGGCAAGTTCACGCCGGCCGACTTTGCGCCCGCCTACCGACTTGCGTACGAGAACGGTCTCGGCTGCACCATCCATGCCGGCGAGGTGCGCGGTCCGGAGAGCGTCTGGGCGGCGATCCGCGACCTGCCGGTCACCCGCATCGGCCATGGCGTGCGCTCGAGCGAGGATCCGAAGCTGCTCGAGGAGCTGGTCCGCCGCGGCATCGCTCTGGAAGTCTGCCCCGGCAGCAACCTGGCGCTCGGCCTGTACCCCGAGCGCGCCGCCCATCCGCTTCATCGCTTGATCGAGTCGGGTGTTCGCGTCACGCTGAGTTCGGACGATCCGCCCTTTTTCCACACCACGCTCGGGGCCGAGTACGACAATGCCGGCCTCGATGCGGCGACGTTGCGTAAGATCACGCGCACGGCGATCGAGGTCTCGTTCGCCGAACAATCACTCAAGGCCAAGCTGTTGAAGGGGGTAGCAGCATGATCATCGCACGGACCTTGGCGCTCGGCGCCATCACCGTCGTTCTGGGCGCCGGCGCCGTCCGGGCCGAGGAGCCGCAACCCAACGACCTGCTGGAGGCGACGCTGTGGACCCAGCGCTCCGTCGAGTTCAAGGGCAATGCCCTTACCGTCTATGCGCTCGCCAAGATTCGCCTCGACCAGGCCCTGGCCGACAGCAAGTGGACGGCGGCGCCCGTCGAGCAGCAGGGCGATTACCAGAACCTGCCGCCGGCCATCGTGCTCGACCTCGACGAGACCGTGCTCGACAACTCGGCCTACCAGGTCTGGAACATCAAGGCCGGCCAGAGCTTCAGCCTGAAGACGTGGAACGAGTTCTGCGCCGCCCAGATCTCGCGCGCCATCCCGGGCTCCGTCGAGTTCACCCAGTACGCCGACTCCAAGGGCGTGAAGGTGTTCTACCTCAGCAACCGCGACGTGGTGACCGAGAAGGACACGCGCGAGAACATGCAGAAGCTCGGTTACCCGATGGGCGGCAATGTCGACACCTTCCTGATGCAGAACGAGCAGAAGGACTGGGGCAGCAAGAAGGGGACGCGCCGGGCCTTCATCGCCAAGGACTATCGAATCCTGCTCGAGTTCGGCGACAATTTCGGCGATTTCGACGACCGCTACACCTCGCCGGAGGTCGACCGGCTGAAGTTCTTCGACGAGAACAGGGATCGCTGGGGCCGCGAATGGCTGGTTATCGCCAACCCGACCTACGGTTCGTTCGACGCCGCGCCGTTCGGCTTCGACTACAAGAAGTCCGACGCCGACAAGCGCAAGGCGAAGTGGGACGTCCTCGAGGGGTGGGCCGGGCCCAAGGAGTAAGTGCTGGGCGCGCGCCACTCCGGTGGCGCGTCATGATCTTCTGGACCGCGAGCTTCCAGCTCGCTCATGAATCATGAGCGAGCTGGAAGCTCGCGGTCCGAATGAGCATGAAAGAGACGCGCCACAGCCTCAGAACGCCTTCTCGGTCTCGGGGTCGAACAGGTGCAGGCGCTCGGGGTTGAGCGCGAGCTTGAGCTTGTCGTGGGTGCGCACGCGCACGTTGGGATCGATGCTGGCCACCACCAGCGCCTGGCCGACGCGGGTGTCGAGCAGGATCTCCGAACCCAGCTGCTCCACCACCTCGACCTCCGCCTCCAGGCAATGATCGGGTGAATCGGCCGCGCCGGCGACGTGGATGTCCTCCGGCCGGATGCCGAGCGTGGCCCTGGTGCCGGCGCCGTTCATGTGGGTGCGGGCACGCGCGGCGAGCTCGCCGGGCAGGACGATCTTGAGGCCGGTCGCCTCGGCCACCACCTTGCCGCCCTGGTCGCTGATCGTCACGTCGGCGAAGTTCATCGCCGGCGAGCCGATGAAGCCGGCGACGAAGCGGTTGGCGGGGCGATTGTAGAGCTCGAGCGGCTCGCCGACCTGCTGTACCACCCCGTCCCGCATCACCACCACTCGATCGCCGAGTGTCATCGCCTCGACCTGGTCGTGGGTGACGTAGATCGAGGTCACCGCCAGCCGCTCGTGCAGCTTCTTGAGCTCGACACGCATCTGGACGCGCAGCTTGGCGTCGAGGTTGGAGAGCGGCTCGTCGAACAGGAACACCTTCGGGTCGCGCACGATCGCGCGGCCGAGCGCGACGCGCTGGCGCTGGCCGCCCGAGAGCTGGCGCGGCTTGCGGCCCAGCAGGTTCTCGATGCCGAGGATGGCGGCGGCGCGCTTGATGCGGTCCTGGATCTGATCCCTGGGGAACTTGCGCATCTTCAGGCCGAACGCCATGTTCGAGGCGACGCTCATGTGCGGATAGAGCGCGTAGTTCTGGAACACCATGGCGATGTCCCGGTCCATCGGCGGGACCTGGTTGACCACCGTGTTCTCGATGCGGATGTCGCCGCTGCTCACGGCCTCGAGCCCGGCGATCATGCGGAGCGTCGTGGTCTTGCCGCAGCCCGAAGGGCCGACGAAGACCATGAACTCCTTGTCGCGAATCTGCAGGTCGACGTCCTTCACCACATGCGTGGTGTCGAAGTACTTGTTCAGCTTGGTCAGCGTGACCTCGGCCATGACTGCCCCTATCCCTTGACCGAGCCGGTCAGGCCCGAGACGTAGTGCTCGACGAAGAACGAGTAGACGATCGCCACCGGCACCGAGCCCAGCAGCGCGCCCGCCATCAGCGAACCCCAGAAGAAGACGTCACCGCGGATCAGCTCGGAGGTGACGCCGACCGCCACGGTCTTCTCCTCCGGCGAGGACAGGAAGACGAGGGCGTAGATGAACTCGTTCCAGCTGAGCGTGAAGGCGATGATGCCGGCCGACAGGATGCCCGGCACCGCGATCGGCACGATGATGTAGACCATCGCCTTGAAGCGCGAGGCGCCGTCGATGCGGGCGCACTCCTCGAGCTCCTTCGGGATCGCCTTGAAGTAGCCCATCATCAGCCAGGTGCAGAACGGGATCAGGAAGGTCGGGTAGGTCAGGATCAGCGACCACGGCGTGTCGCCGAGATGGAAATTGCGGATGATCTCGGCCAGCGGGATGAACAGCAGGGTCTGCGGCACCAGGTAGGTGACGAAGATCACGGTGCCGAGGCTGCCGGCGAACGGGAAGTTGAGCCGCGCCAGCGCGTAGCCCGCCAGCACGCCGCAGAACAGCGAGATCAGGGTCGAGGTGACCGCGATGAACATCGTGTTGATCATCCACTGGCCGAAGTCGGTTTCCTCGAACAGGTAGACGAAATGCTCCAGCGTCGGCTTGTTGGTCCAGAACGGCTGGTAGTTGACGGCGTTCCACGGGCGGTACAGCTCGCCGTCTGGACGGAAGCTGGTGATGATCATCCAGTAGAACGGGAAGAGCAGGACGAAGACGAACAGGATCAGCGGTATGTTGTAGAACACCCACTTCCGCCAGACCGCACCTTCAATCATGTCAGCGGACCTCCACGCGGCGGATGTAGAGCAGCTGGATCACGACGATCAGGAACAGGAACGGGAACATGGCGAGCGACACCGCCGCGCCCTGCGACAGCAATCCCGTGCCGATGCCTATCTGGTAGGCGTAGGTCGCGAACAGATGGGTGGCGTTCGCCGGTCCGCCGCCGGTCATGACATAGACGAGCTGGAAGTCGGCGAAGGTCTGGATCACCGAGAACAGCATCACCACCATGGTGACCGGCAGCAGCAGCGGCCAGGTGATCAGCCAGAAGCGCGCCCACGGGCGGGCGCCGTCGATCGCGGCGGCCTCGTTCAGCTCCGGGCTGATGGTCTGCAGGCCAGCCAGCAGGCTGATGGCGAAGAACGGCACGCCGCGCCAGATGTTGACGACGATGATCGACGTCATGGCGAGGCTGGGATCGCCCAGCCAGTTGATGCGCGCCTTGATGAATCCGAGATTGAACAACGTCCAGTTGATGACGCTGAAGGTCGGGTCGAACATCCACTTCCAGGCGAAGGTCGACAGAACCGTCGGGATGATGAATGGCAGCAGAATGAAGGCGCGGACGATCGCCTTGCCGCGGAAATGCCGGTTCAACAGCATCGCCAGCCACAGGCCGAGCGCCAGCTTGAACACGGTCGTGACCGCCGTGTACCAGAAGGTGTTCCAGACCGACGTCCAGAAGATGCTGTCGTCCCACAGCTTGGCGAAGTTCTTGAGGCCCACGAAGTGGCCGGGGTCGCCGACCCTGGCATCGCTCAATGCCAGGAAGATGCCCTCGACGAAGGGATAGGCGATGAACAGGCCGAGCAGGATGGCGGTCGGCAGGAGGAGGGTGAACGCCAGCCAGCGCTCGTCCTCCAGTTTCCGCATCCACGGCAGAGGCTGTCTGCCTCCCACCATCCCCGGAACCGCGGTAACCGCCATGCCCGACCTGCCCGTTCGTTGTGTCGAACCCGCCGACTTCAGGCGGAGTAGATCTTCTTCAACTCACTCTCCGCCCACTTCACCGACTCCTCGGCGGGCATGCCCTGCACCGCCTTGGCGTACATGTCGGTGACGATATACTTGCTGAGCGCCTCGGCCGCCTTCTGGTTCGGCAGCCCGGCGAAGCCGGGGGCCTGGCCGAGACGGGCCGCGACCTTGAACGGCGCCATGACCGGGTCCTGCTTCCACAGCGGGTGCTCTTCCCACTTCGCCGTGCACGGGGTCGAGTAGCCCTTTTGCGAGAGGAACCACTTCTCGTAGTTCTTCTCGGTATGGACCCACTTCAGGAACTGCTTCGCAGCGTCCTGGTTCTTCGAATACTTCATCAGCATGGTCGACTGCATCAGATGCATGCCGAACTGCCCCGCCGGTCCCGCCGGCAGCGGCGAGTGCTGGATGTCGTCCTTCATCGGCTTGCCCTTCTCCGTCTGGTAGGTGTCGGGCTTGCGCGAAGCTTCGATGTAGATCGACGCGCCGTTCAGCGTGGCCGAGATGGTGCCGGACAGGAAGGCGCGGTTGTTGTTGGTGTCGTCCCAGGCGAGCGCACCCTCGTCGTGCGCCTCCTTCCAGAAGTCGGTCATGAACTTCACCGACTCGATCGTCTCCTTGGAGTTGATCGCGACCGTCTTGCCGTCCTGCTCCACCTCCTTGCCGCCCCACGACCACATGTACGGATAGGTGAAGGTCGGGGCGTCGCCGAAGGTGTGGCCGAGCGTCTGGCCGATCGGATGGCCGGCGGCCTTCAGCTTCTTGCCGACCGTACGGTACTCCTGCCAGGTCTTGGGGAAGCCGTTGGTCGCGCCCGCTTCCTCGAGCCACGACTTGCGATAGGAGATCATCGCGCCGGGCACCGCCCATGGCATGCTCATGAAGATCTTGCCGTCGCTGCAGAACGAGCGGCAGTACTTGAAGATGCCGCCTTCGCGCTTGGAGAGATCCTCGGCGAGATCGGTCAGGTCGACCACGCTGTTGGCGTAGATGTAGGTCGTGTTGTTGAACGCCATGATCAGGTCGGGACCGGAGCCCGACTGGATGGCGGCGGTGGTGCGCGGCTGCAGGTCGTTGCCGTTCACCGTCTCGATGTTGATCTTCATGCCGAGTTCCTTCTCGGCCTGCGGCACCAGTTCCTTGCGCCACAACTGATCCGACGCGGGAACGAAATCGACCCAACGCAACCAATGGACAGTCTTCTGCTGGGCATAGGCCGGTGTGCGACCGCTGGCCAGGATGCCGGCCATGCCGGTCGAGGCCACGGCAGCCGCGCTGCCGGCAAGCTTAATCACGCTACGACGCTTGGGCTTGAGCATTTACCTTATTCCTCCCGAAAACCCTGCAACAAACGGCTTTGTTCTTGGCTTGCATCGTAGGCATCGGCGCACGATGCGCGCAAGCCGGGACCGGGAATTATTACCGGCGAATCGGGAGGAGTTCGGGGTCGAGCGTGAAGAGGTCCTGCGCACGGCCGACGCCGCGAAGAGCGAAACGGCCGACTGAAACGAGATGGCCGCGCTCCTTCTCCGGCAAGGCCGAAGCGAAGGCCGAAGAGATCAGCAACGGACGGTCGACCGAGCGGCACATCGAGGCGATGCGGCTGGTCTCGTTCACCGCCGGTCCCACGACCGTGAAGTCGAGCCGGTCGACACTGCCGATATTGCCGTAGAACACCGCGCCGACGTGCAGCCCGACATAGACCGAGGTGGTCGGCCGCTCCTCGGCCTTGCGGCGTTCGTTGAGCCCAGCCACGCGGCGGCGCATGTCGGCCTCGGCCCTGAGCGCATTCTCGCACGCCGTGCCGCGAGCATCGGCGCGGAAGATCGCCAGGGTGCCGTCACCGATCAGCTTCAGCACGTCGCCGCCGGCGTGCTGGATGGCGCTGATCACCGCGTCGGCATAGTCGTTGAGCAGGGGGATGATCTCGACCGGTCGCGCGGTGTCGGTGATCGCCGTGAAGCTGCGCAGGTCGGAGAACCACAGCACCGCCTCGATGCGGTCGGCAATGCCGCGCTGGATGCGGCCCTCCATCACCATGCGGCCGGCATCGCGGCCGAGATAGACGTCGGCGACGGTGGCGGCGATGCGCGCCAGCGACGCGCTCTTGGCGGCGAGGCCGAGCGCGGGGGTGAGGCGCCGAAGGGCTGCGATGTTGGCCTCGCTGAAGCCGTCGGGATGCTTGGTCGACCATGCCGAGTAGAAGCAGTCCATCTCGCCGATCGTGCCTTCGGCGGCGAAGCGGTGGACGAACAGGATGTAGTCGGTGTGTCCTGCGTCCTTCATCTCCTGGATAATCAGGTAGTCGGGCGCTTCGCCGAAGCCGATCCGCCGGCGCAGCTCTTCTCCGCCGGTCTGCAGCAGGTGAAAGAACGGGCTGCGCTGCCAGGCCGCTGCGACCTCGCCCTGGGTGCTGGGGCCGTACTCGCGCACCGGCCCCGCATCCTCACCGCCGTCGTTGCGCCAGAAGAAGATGCGGCCCTCATGGACCGGGTGCAGCGTGTCCATGAACATCAGCGCCCGGTTCACCGGCAGGCCGGCGGCGCCGCACTTCTCGCAGAACAGCCGCAGCAGGTCGTGCTCGGACGTTCCTGCCAGTCCGCGGCGGACGAGCCATGAGACGAGACGATCCGTGTCGGCAGGAGTCATGGCCTCTACATAAGCATCGCCACGCAGGATTGCTCAGCCGATGCGGTCGCGGAAGTGACAGGCGGCGCGATGGCCGGCCGCCACCGGTTCGAGGGGCGGGTCCTGTGAGACGCAGATGTCGGCCTTCAATGGGCAGCGCGGATGGAAGTGGCAGCCCGGCGGCGGATCGAGCGCGCTCGGGACCTCGCCCCGGGCCTTGGCGCGTGCCGAGACGGCGGCGCGATGGAAAGGGTCCGGGATCGCGGCGATCAGGGCGCGCGTGTAGGGATGGCGCGGGTTCTCGAAGATCTCCTGCCAGCCGCCCTGCTCGACGATGCGGCCGAGATACATCACCGCAACGCGGTCGCTGACATGCTCGACCACGCCGAGATCGTGGCTGATCATGATGTAGGCCAGCCCGAGCTCGTCCTTGAGCTCGAGCAGGAGGTTGATGATCTGGGCGCGGATCGAGACGTCCAGCGCCGAGACGGGCTCGTCGCAGATCACCAGCTTGGGCTTCAGGATGAGCGCGCGGGCAATGCCGATACGCTGGCGCTGGCCACCGGAGAATTCGTGCGGGTACCGGTCGGCGTGCTCGGGACGCAAACCCACCTTGGCCATGATGTCGACGACGCGCGCCTCGACCTCGGCCCTGTCGGTGACTCCGTGGATGCGCAGCGGATCGGCGAGGGTGCGGCGCACGGTCTGGCGCGGATTGAGCGATGCATAGGGGTCCTGGAAGATCATCTGGACGGTACGGGCGGTCTCCAGCCGCCCGCGCTGGGCGAGATCGCGGCCGTCGAGCGCGATGTGGCCGCGCGTCGGCGGGATCAAACCCATGATGGCGAGCGCCAGGGTGGACTTGCCGCAGCCCGATTCACCGACCAGGCCCAGGCATTCGCCGGGCTTCACGTCGAGCGTGACGCCGTCGACCGCCTTCAGCGTGTGCACGCCGCCGGCCAGCGCGCTGCCGACCTTGAAATGGACGGCGAGGTCGTCGAGGGCGAGCAGCGGCTCAGCCATGGTGGTGGCACCGCACGAGTGCTTCGATGGAATTGGCGGCCGGCAGCGGCGTGATGGCCGGCGCGGTGGTGAGGCAGACATCGCTCGCGCGCGGGCAACGCGGGTTGAAGCGGCAGCCCGCCGGATAGGCCTGGATCGAGGGCACGACGCCGGCGATCTCGCGTAGTCTCTGCTGGCCGCGCCTGGAGCGCTCGCCGAGCCGCGGCAGCGAGTCCACCAGGCCTTGCGTATAGGGATGCTGCGGCTTGGCGAAGATCGCCTCTGCGGGCTGGGCCTCGACGATGCGGCCGGCGTACATCACCGCCACGCGCTTGCACATGTTGGCGACCAGGCCGAGATCGTGGCTGATCATCAGGATGGCGGTGCCCTTGGCGGCGCACAACTCGGCCATCAGGTCGATGATCTCGGCCTGCACGGTGACGTCGAGCGCGGTGGTCGGCTCGTCGGCGATCAGCAGCTCCGGGCTGCAGGCGAGCGCGATGGCGATCATCACGCGCTGGCGCATGCCGCCCGAAAGCTGATGCGGGTAATCCTTGACGCGTCGCCCGGGCGAGGGCACGCGCACCTGGCGCAGCGCCTCCTCGGCGCGGTCCATCGCCTCGCTCCAGCCGGCGTTCTGGTGCAGGACGAACATCTCGGCGATCTGCCGGCCGACCGGGGACAGCGGATTGAGGGCCGTCATCGGCTCCTGGAAGATCATGCCGATGCGACTGCCCCGCAGCATGCGCATCCTGGCAGCCGAGGCGTTCTGGATCTCCTCGCCGTCGAGCAGGATCTTCCCGCCGCCGAGCGACAGCGGCCGCTTCAGCAGCCCCATGACTGCGAGCGCAGTGATGCTCTTGCCGCAGCCCGATTCGCCCACCAGCCCGAACGCCTCGCCGCGGCGGATCTCGAACGAGACCTCTTCGACGGCGTTGTAGATTGTCCGGTCGCCCGCCAGGGCGATGCGCAGGTCTTCGACCCGGAGGAGTGAATCCGCGGTCATGAACGGCGCGTCGTCGATTGCGGATCGAGGATGTCGCGCAGGCCGTCGCCCAGCAGGTTGAGGCCGAGCACGGTGAGGAAGATCGCCACGCCCGGGAAGATCGACAGCCAGGGCACCGTGTTGATCTGGTCACGTGCCTCCGAAAGCATGCTGCCCCAGCTCGGGAAGGGCGGGCGGATGCCGAGGCCGAGGAACGACAGCGCGGCTTCGGAGAGGATCGCCGTGCCCATGCCGAGCGTGGCGATCACGATCAGCGGCCCGAGGATGTTGGGCAGCACCTGGGTGAACATGATGCGCAGATCGCCGTAGCCCAGGATGCGGGCAGCCTGGATGTAGCCCTGGCTCTTGAGCGACAGCACCTGCGCGCGGGCGATACGGCAGGAGTAGGACCAGGCGGTGAGGCCGAGGGCCATCAGCAGGCTCGACAGGCCGGGGCCGAGGATCGCCATGATGGCGAGGGCGAAGATCAGCGACGGGATGGCCAGCATCAGGTTGGTGAGGGCGGTGACGAAGTCGTCCCACCAGCCGCCCCAGTAGCCGGCGGTGAGGCCGAGCGACACGCCGATCAGGCTGTTCAGGATCTGGCTGCCGACGCCGACGGTCAGCGAGATGCGCGCGCCGTAGACGATGCGGGAATAGATGTCGCGGCCCTGCGCGTCGGTGCCGAACGGGAACTCCCAGCCGGGCGGGATCTCGGCGTTCATCAGGTTGGCGTCCATCACCGGATCGGTGCGCGCAATCAGAGGAGCTGCGATGGCGACGAAGACCGCGAGCCCGACCAGCCCGCCGCCGATCCACAGCGAGGTGCCGCCCCGGAGCCTGGGCATCAGCTTGATCGGGATCAGAGTCATCGGCCGTACCGGATGCGCGGGTCGATCGCGACATAGGCGATGTCGACCAGCGTGTTGATGGCGAGGAAGAACAGCACGATCAGCAGGATGCAGCCCTGGACCGCCGGCATGTCGCGCTGGAACACCGAATCGATCAGCAGCGAGCCGACGCCGGGCCAGGCGAACAGCTTCTCGACCACCACCGCCTGGCCCATCAGCGAGCCGAACTGCAGGCCGATGATGGTGATCACCAGCACCAACGCGTTGCGGAGGACGTGCCATTCGACGACGCGGCGCTCGCTCATGCCCTTGCTGCGGGCGGTGCGCACGAAGTCGGCGTTCAGCACGTCGAGCACGGCGGCCCGGGTGGTGCGGGCGAGCAGCGCCATCGGCCCGACGCCGAGCGCGATCGCCGGCAGGATCAGGTGCATGATCCCGCCGTCGCCGTAGCCGAAGCTCGGCAGCCACTGCAGGGTCAGCGCGAACAGGTACATCAGCATCAGGCCGAACCAGAACTGCGACAGCGACAGGCCCGAGATCGCCGCGACCATCGATACGGTATCGACCAGGCTGCCGGGCCGGAGCGCGGCCAGGAAGCCCAGCGTCACGCCGACCACGATCGCGAAGGCCATGGCGGCGAACATCAGCTTGAGCGACGGCCAGATGCGCTGGCCGATCAGGTAGGTGACCGGCTCGCGGGTGCGGAACGATTTGCCGAGATCGCCGACGGCAGTGTGGGCGATGTACTTGGCGAAGCGCTCCGGCAGCGGGTCGTCGAGACCCATCTCCTTGCGCATCCGCTCCATCACCGCCGGGTCGATGGTCGTGCGGCCGTCCTCGCCCATGCCCGAGATGAAGCTCCCGGGCAGGACGCTGAACAGCAGGAAGACCAGCGCGATGACGGCGACCAGGGTCGGCACGACATTGGCCAGCCGGCGCGCGAGGACGAGGAGCATGACGGGCTAGCCCGTCATCCCGACCGAAGCCGCGCGCAGCGCGGCGAAGCGGAGGGATCTCTCTTGCAACAAAAGAGACCCCTCGACTGCGCTGCGCTTCGATCGGGGTGACGATGCCTTCGGCATCGTCACTTGGCGGGCGACGTGGCGTCGACCCAGATGTCCTCCGGATACTGGTGCGTGATCTCGGTCGGGTTGGCCTGCAGGCCGTGGATCCACGGCTGATGGGCCAGCACGGCCTTGTTGTAGTTGAAGAACCACACCGGCGCCTCGTCGTAGAGCACGTTGTTGGCCTGCTTCAGGAGATCGGTGCGCTTGGCCATGTCGCCGGTCTGGCCGGCTTCGTCGAGCAGCTTGTCGAAGGCCGGACTGCTGAAGCCGGTGTAGTTGCAGGCGGTGCGCGGCGTCTTGGAGTAGTAGCAGCGCAGGGTCGCCAGCGAATCCGGCCCGGTCAGGCTCGAGCCGATATAGGCCTGGTGCTCGCCCTTCATGGCGATCTCGGTCAGCACCGTCACCTCGACCAGCTTGGGTTTGATCTTGATGCCGACCTTGGCCAGCATCGGCATGATCGCCTCGACGATCGGCATGCCCCAGCTCTCGTTCTGGCTGGTCGTCAGCTCGAACTCGAAGCCATTGGGATAGCCCGCCTCGGCCAGCAGCTTCTTGGCCTTCTCGGGATCGTGGGCATAGGGCTTCATCGTCTTGTCGAACGAGGCCGAGGAGGGCGGCAGCCAGCTCACCGCGCGATAGGCCTTGTCCTTGACCAGCCGCTTGATGATCAGGTCGCTGTCGATTGCCAGATTGAACGCCTGGCGCACCCGCTTGTCCTTGAACGGCTTGGCGCCGCCGTCCGCCAGATTGAACTGGATCGAGCGCGTGAACATCTCGGGGACCTCGAGGATGCCCTTGGCGAGCTGCGGGTCGGCGCGATAGGCGACGTATTGCGCCGGGCCGAGGATCGAGGTGTCGATTTCCTTGTTGCGGAAGGCGACGTCGCGCGCGGCCGCCTCGGCCATGATCAGCACTTCCAGCCGGTCGGCGTAGGGCTTGCCCGGCTTGTAGAACTTGTCGAAGCGCTCCATGACGACGCGGCTGCCCGGGATGTGCTCCTTGAACTTGAACGGCCCGAGGCCGACCGGATGCGAGGCGAAGTCGGGCTTCTCGGCCTCTTCCTTGGGCAGGATCGCGGTGCTGCCGGAGAACAGGTAGTAGCCCGGGTCGACGCGGTCGGTGATGGTGATCTCGAGCGTGTAGTCGTCGATCTTCCTGAGCCCGGAGATCTCCTTGGCCGTGCCCTTCTCGACATCGGTCGCGCCCTTGATCAGGCGGATGTAGCGCGCGCCGGGATAGCCCTTCTTGCCGTCCATGATGCGCGTGTACGAATAGATGATGTCGTCGGCCGTCATCTTGCGGCCGTTGTGGAAGTAGGCGTCGTCGCGCAGCTTGTAGGTATAGACCAGCCCGTCGTCGGACACCGAAACCGACTTGGCGAGCTCGAGCACCAGCTTGGAGTTGGCAGTGTCCCAGTTGTAGAGCGTGCGATGGATCGCCTTGTTGACGATGTCGTCCTGCGCACGCGGCGTGGCCTGCGGGTCGAGGCTGCCGAAGCTCGCGGCATAGGGAGCGGTCATGCGGATGACGCCGCCCTTACGGGGCGTCTGCGCCTGCTGCGCATCGGCGACACCTGCGCCCATCAGGGCGAAAGCGGCGACGGCCGACCAAACCAATATGCGCATCAGCATCTCCCCTTGAACAAACCTGTCGGACGGCATTCCATCGCGCCTCGAAGCTGCGTGCAAGAGGAATGCCGATGAGCCTGCCGAATGGCCTGCTGCCAAATTGCCTGCTGATCGTCACTGCCGAAGTCGATGCCGAGGTCGAGTCCGAATGGAATCGCTGGTACGACGACGTCCATCTGCCCGATGCGCTCGCCTGTCCCGGCGTCCTGTCGGGCCGGCGCTATCGCTCGGTCGGCGAGATCGCCGAGAGCGACCGTGGCGAGCGGCGACGCAGCCGCACCACGCTCTGGACCACGGTCTATGAGCTGGACTCGCCGGCGGCGGTCGAGACGAAGGAGTTCACGACGATGCGCGGCTGGGGCCCGTTCGCATCGCGAGTGCGCTCGCAGACCCGGGTCGTGCTGGCGCTTCGCTGAGACCGTCCCACCGGTCCCAACGGGGCGTGGCCCCGCGTGGCGGGTTATCCACAGATCCAGATCAGCGCTGCTGCGCCAGGTTTGCCGGTCGCATCAGGCCCCTCAGGACCTTGTCGGGTGTGATCGGGTAGTCGCGTATGCGCACGCCGCAGGCATTATAGATCGCGTTGGCGACCGCGGCGCCCGCGCCGCAGATGCCGAGCTCGCCGACGCCCTTCGAGCCCATCTCGTTCGACTTGCCGTCGAAGCCCGCCAGCATGATCGCGTCGACCGCCGGCACGTCGGCATGCACCGGCACATGATAGCCGGCGAGGTCGTGGTTCACGAACAGGCCGTAGCGCTGATCGACCACCGCGTTCTCGTGCAGCGCCGAGCCGACGCCCCAGATCATGCCGCCGACCAACTGCGAGCGCGCGGTCTTGGAATTGTAGATGCGGCCGGCGTCGAACACGCCCAGCATGCGCCGCAGCCGGGCCTCGCCGGTGCTCGTGTCGACGCCGACCTCGGCGAAGTGGGCGCCGTAGCTGTACTGCGAGAACTTCTTGAACTCCTCGCCCGGCGCCGACTTGACCTCGGCCTGCAGATTGCCGGGGCCCTGGCCGGCGTCGAGCTTCTTCTTGATCTCCATGCAGGCATCGTGCACCGCAGGGGCGCAGCTCGCGGCGCCGAACGAGCCGCCGGATCCCGGCGTCTGCGGATAGGAGCTGTCGCCCAGCTTCACCGTCACCTGCCCGATCGGCACGCCGAGCGCGTCCGCCGCGACCTGGGCGAAGATCGTGTACGAGCCGGTGCCGATGTCGGTCATGTCCATCTCGACCGTGACGTGCCGGTTCTCGTCCATGCGTACGCGCGCGGTCGCCGGCCGGCGGTAATTGCCGCGAATCGCCGCAGCCACGCCGAAGCCGACCAGCCACTGGCCGTCCTTCAGCGTGCCTGGGACGCTGGGCCGCTTGTCCCAGCCGAACTCGGCGGCGCCCCGCTTCAGGCACTCGACCAGCTTGCGGGTCGAGTAGGGCACGTGCTTCTCGGGATCCTCCGTGGGCTCGTTGCGCAGCCGGAGCTCGACCGGATCGAGGTCGAGCTTGTAGGCGAGCTCGTCCATCGCCTGTTCGATCGCGAGCTGGCCGACCGCGTCGCCCGGCGCGCGCATCGAATCCGACACCGGCATGTCGAGCGGCACGACGCGATGGCGCGTCAGCCGGTTGGGCGCGGCGTACATCGAGCGCGTGCTGGCGGCGGCGCTTTCGACGAATTCGTCCATCCGCGCCGACTGCGACATCACCTCGTGGGCGATCGCCGTGAGCTTGCCGTCGGTGCCGGCGGCCAGCCGCACCCGCTGGATGGTCGCGGCGCGATGCGTGGTGACCGAGAACATCTGCTGGCGGGTCAGCGTGACCTTGACCGGACGCTTGAGCTGCCGTGCCGCCAGCGCGGCCAGGATCGCATCGCCATAGATCGGCAGCTTGCCGCCGAAGCCGCCGCCGATGAACTCGCTGATCACCTCGACATTCTCGAGCGGGATCCGGAGTGTCGAAGCGATCGAGTGATGCGCGGCATCGACGAGCTGCGTCGCGCAATGGACGGTCAGCCGGTCGCCGTCCCATTGCGCCAGGCTCGCCACCAGCTCCATCGGGTTATGGCTCTGGTAGGGCGTGGTGTAGGTGGCGTCGACCGTCTGCGCGCCCTGGGCGAAGCCCTTGTCGAAATCGCCGAGCGACGAATCCGGTTTGCCCTGCACCAGTTCGGCCGGTGTGTAGGCGAAGCGGCGATTGCCGGCGAGGTCGTAGGCGCCCATTTCGGTCTGGTACGAGACCCTGACCAGCCGCGCCGCGGCGGTCGCCTGCTCGAACGTGTCGGCGACCACCAGCGCGACCGGCTCGCCATAATAGTGCACCCGCGCGCCGTTGAGCTGGGGCTTGGGTCGCGCATGCCGGTCGCCGGCGTGCTTGAACGGCGCCTGCGCCGGCGCGTTCTCGTGGCTCATCACCAGCACCACGCCGGGGGCGGCCTGCGCCTCCTTGATGTCGACCTTGTTGATGGTGCCGCGGCCGACCGTGCTGGTGACGATCACGCCAAACGCCGGATGCTCGGCGCGCCGGTCGCCGGCATAGCGCGCCGCGCCGGTCACCTTCGCCTTGCCGTCGATGCGATCGATCGGCTGGCCGAGGATCGTGTCGGGCATGTCAGGCCTTCCTTTGCTTCGCGGCCTCGGCCAGGGCCGACGCGACCGTGCGCGCGGCGAGGGGGATCTTGAAGTCGTTGTGACCGTGGCCCTGCGCGCCCTTGACCGCCGTCTCTCCCGCCGCCGCAAGGGCATCGTCGGAGAGCGGCACGCCGGCGAGCTGGCGCTCGGCCTCCAGCGCGCGCCACGGCTTGTGCGCCACGCCGCCCAGCGCGATGCGCGCCGAGCGGATGCGCTCGCCGTCGGTTTCGACCACCGCCGCCACCGACACCAGCGCGAAGTCGTAGGAGGCGCGGTCGCGCACCTTGCGATAGACCTGCCCTCCCGGGGGCGGCGGCGGCAGGATCACCGCCGTGATCAGCTCCCCGGCGCCGAGAATGGTGTCGTTCTGCGGGGTGTTGCCGGGCAAGCGGTGAAAGTCGGCGATCTTGATGCGACGATGGCTGTGCGGTGCCTCGACCTCGACCTCGGCATCGAGCGCCATCATCGCCACCGCCATGTCGGACGGATGGACGGCGATACAGGCGTCGCTCGCGCCCAGGATCGCATGGATGCGATTGTAGCCTTGCAGGGCCGAGCAGCCGCTGCCCGGCGCGCGCTTGTTGCACGGCGTCGATGGGTCGTAGAAGTAGTAGCAGCGCGTGCGCTGCAGCAGGTTTCCGCCGGTCGTCGCCTGGTTGCGCAGCTGCGCCGAGGCGCCGTTCAGCACGGCGCGCGCCAGCACCGGATAGTGCTCGCGCACATGGCTGTCGCCGGCGAGGGCGGTGTTGGTCACCATGGCGCCGATGCGCAGGCCGCCGTTCTCCTCGCTGATCTGGTCGAGCGGCAGGCGCGAGACATCGACCAGGTGCTGCGGCGTCTCGGCCTCGACCTTCATCAGATCCAGGAGGTTGGTGCCGCCGGCGAGGAACCTGGCGCCGGGCTGGCCGATCGCCACCAGGGCGGCGGCCAAGTCGACCGGGCGTTCGTAGGTGAAGGCGCGCATGGGGTCAGGCCTTTCCGGCGTCGAGGATGGCGGCGACGATGTTGGGATAGGCGGCGCAGCGGCAGATGTTGCCGCTCATGCGCTCGCGAACCTCGGCTTCCACCATGTCCACCGCCGCCTCCCTGAGATCGGCGGTGACGGCCGACGGCAGCCCGCGCTTCAGCTCCGACAGCATGCCGACGGCGGAGCAGATCTGGCCCGGCGTGCAGTAGCCGCACTGGAAGCCGTCATGCTCGATGAAGGCGGCCTGCATCGGATGCAGAGCCTGCTCGGTTCCCAGCCCCTCGATGGTGACGATGCCGCGCCCGTCGAGCGAGGCGGCGAGGTTCATGCAGGCGTTCTTGCGCACGCCATCGACCAGCACGGTGCAGGCGCCGCACTGGCCGTGGTCGCAGCCCTTCTTGGTGCCTGTCAGGCCGAGATGCTCGCGCAGCAGATCGAGCAGCGTGGTGCGCGAATCGACCTTCAGGTCATGGCGCACGCCGTTCACGGTGAGACCGACATCGACAGTCATCGGAGCGGCTCCGGAGGCCGTAGCGGGGACGGGAGCGGTTTGGGCGCGGGCGGTCCCCGCCAGAGCGCCCCCTGTTAGAGTGCCAAGGGCGGCCGTCCCGAGAAGGCCGCGCCGTGTGACCGGGCTCTTGCTCATGGCGAGACAACGACGGGCCTGCCGGGTCTGTTGCGTGCCGGAACCAACCAAATGGGCCGGCATTAACCTATTATGCAGGTGTCCGAGATCATGACCCGGGAGGTCGAGACGGTCCCGCCCGATGCCTCCCTGCAGCAGGCCGCCGCTGCCATGGAGGCGATGGGGGTCGGCTCGCTGCCGGTATGCGACGGCGGACGCCTGGTTGGCGCCATCACGGATCGCGACATCGTGGTGCGCGGCGTTGCAGCCGGGCTGTCGCCAGTCGACGGGCTGGTGCGCGACTGCATGACCGAGGACATCGCCTATGCCTACTGCGACGAGGAGGCGGACGAGGTGCTGGAGCGCATGAAGGTCCTGCAGGTCCGCCGCCTGGCGATCCTCGATCGGGACAAGAAGCTGGCCGGCATCGTCGCCCTGGGTGACGTCGCGACCGAGCCGCGGGCGGCTGCTTTGGGCAGCGTCGGTGCCGCGGTGGCGGAGATTTCCGAGCCTTCCCGGCCGCGGAAATAGCCCGCCCGCCACCCGTCCACGCCGGGTCCACGCTGGGTGTGGACACCTCGGACGAAGCGGTCATTCGACCGTTTGCCATTCCAATTGGTGAACGTCACCCCCTTTCAGGAATCGACGTGTGGCGGGCGGCGGATCGAGCAGGGAGCTGCCATAGGATTGCGTGACCGCTTGCCGAGAGTACCCCAGGGCAATCAACACGGTGGGGAATACTTGGAAGTCCGAGTACCTGTCGTGGAATTTCCGTCCGTTTTCTCCAAGCAATCGCGAGAATGGCGTATCCTGGCGCAGGTACACGAACAGGGGTACCAGACCCTCCCCGTCCACGGTGATCGGTCCGGAGGTACAGTGAGTCAACTTCGTGTTGTTCTCCACCAGGCTTTGCCCATGGTCGGATGTGTATATCAATAGGGTATCTTCGGGCAGCCCATGAGCAAACAATTCGGACATGAATCTGTTGGCGGACCAATCCACCGCCCTGTTATAGCGTCCCAACAGGTCTCGTTGATATTCGCGAAGGTCCTTGTTTTCCGGCGGTCTTACGGGTGGTCCTTCGAAGCTTAGTGCCTGGCCGGGCGGATATTTGTTTTGATAGGCATGATGCGCACCCTGCTTGTCGAGAAAGATGAAAGCGCTACCGGGCCGAGACATTACAGCAGTCAATCGCTTGAGAGCGTCAAAATCCCTCAGATAATTCGGCTGGGTGTGAATATGATATTTTTCGTCTATATAGCTCCGCTCGTCACTGTTTATGCCATCGTGGAAAACACCATCGTCCAGCGCGTCGATGTAGACGGTCTTGAATCCAGCGGACTTGGCAAACTGCCACATCGTTGGCTCTTCGCTCGCAAGGCCGTTCGGTATCAACACGTTCGGCAAATCCGCTTCCCTGAAGCCACGCTTGAAGATAAATCGCGAGAAATGAGAGCAGTTGCCCACGGAAACCGTTGCGCCGTAGTCAATCAAACCCAACCTTTCGAACAAGGTTGAATCCACAAAGCCGGCGCGAACGCTCTCATCCATTATCAAGATGATTTTCTCGAAACGCCTCTTTTCGGGATGAAGTGTTACGGGCCTGGCGTGAAATTGCTCCGCGACCTCATCTTGTTTCGCAACGGCGGCAATGGCGCTGGCGAAGCGGATGGGGAGTCCAACCGGGGTCGGAAACGTCGATGTGCCTCCCCGCGAATAGAGCGCCATCGCAACAACCACGGCAATCGGCAAGCACGCAGCAATGTTCCACTTCCCCCGAATGGACACCTTGGGGCTGGGTTTCCATGCAAATATCAACAGAATACAAGCAAACGCAACTATCGTCGGTATCAATTCCGAATAGGTCTCGAGGGTTTCCAGCAGTCTTTGCCTTAACGCCCAAAAGAATGCGAGCGTTCCTGAATCGATCATGTTCTCCTTCGGAATACCGACCGAATCACTTTCCTGGCTCAATTTCAGGAAGGCTATATTGAACAGCCAGGAAGTCAAAAATATAGCGGTCAAAGAAACACGCAAAATCCCTATGGAGAGGAATGGGCTCAAAACAATTGACGCTAGAGAACCGATCCATACGACCGGAAATATGAATGTGCCGACTTCTCTGGCGACGGACGACTTGGAAGCGATCTCCAGATTGACAATCATGAATGGCGACGGCTCACCAGGCAGATAATCGCGATAGACGACAAGCAGCAGGATCAACGCGAAGATCTTGAGCCACGAAGCATATGACGTTCTCATGATTCTCTCTTCATGGGCCGGACACCGGCGGCTCTGGAGGCCGCCCCCGCAGCCGGCGCGGTCCGCAGGCCAACTGCTCTCCTATCAGGTTCACGGCGTAGCCCGATATCTTGTCCTGTGCAATCATTGCACCTCCAAGGTGGCCGTTGAGCGGGTGCGGGCGCTCGGACTCCGTTGCCAGTTCATCGGCGCGACACGCACAATACCGAAGCTCGGAGAGGGCGCGTGAGACGGCGGGAGTTTGTTTCTCTTCTCGGTGGGACTGCGCTGGCGCCGTTCACGGTGTGGCCAGTGTACGCGGACGCGCCCGACGACTGCAGCGTTCCGGTCGCGCGGGACGACGGCTGGCCCGTCGCCTCCGCCCATGACGACAACCTCATCGACCGCGGTGCGCTGTGCCAGATGGCCGACCGGCTCGCGGGCACCGCCAACGTGCACGCCGTTCTGGTCGCACGCGGCGGGAAGCTCCTCTTCGAGCGGTACTTCAGCGGTCCCGACGAGGTGAACAATCGCAAGGCGGAAAACATCGCCTTCGACGCCGGTACGCTGCACGACCTGAAGTCGGTCTCCAAGAGCGTCGCGTCACTCGCGGTCGGGATCGCGATCGACCGCGGGCTGATCCGCAGCGTCGACGAACCGATCATCAGATTCTTCCCCGAACTGGCCGACTTGCGCTCTCCCGAAAAGGACCACCTCAAGCTGGTGCACGCGCTCACCATGTCGGTCGGCCTGAAGTGGGTGGAGGCGACCCCGAGCAACAACTACGACAACGACGAGGTGCGCATGCAGATGTCGTTGGATCCTTGTCGTTACGTCCTCGGTCTTCCCGTGACAGCCCCGCCAGGACAAGAGTTCTTCTACGACACCGGCGCGCTGACACTGGTGTCTGCCATCGTTCGCAAGGCGACCGGTCGCCCCCTCGATGAATTTGCGCGCGCGGCGTTGTTCGAACCTCTGGGCATCACCTCCGTCGAGTGGGCTCGGGTCAGGGGCGACAGCGATGCCGGCGGCGGCTTGCGTCTGCGACCGCGCGACATGGCGAAGATCGGCCAGCTCGTGCTCGCGGGCGGCCGCTGGAACGACCGCCAGGTTGTCTCGAAGGCATGGATCGAGGCGTCGACGAAACCGTGGCTGAAAGCCACGGGCACCTATTTCTATGGATATCTCTGGTGGCTCGACCGCTCTGTGGTCGATGGACGGGAAGTCCGCTGGATCGGCGCGCTCGGTCGAGGCGGGCAGTCGATCCGTATCGTCCCGCTGCTCGATCTCGTCGTCGTGGTGACCGCCGGATACTACCAGGACTACAGCCCGCAAGCGTTCCGGCTGCAGTCCGGCATTTTCAGGGACGTCCTGCGGGAGTCTTCCTCCTCTCCGCCGCTAGGCGGAGAGTGCGGATGAGGGGGTAGCGCACATCCCCCGTAACCCCCTCTCCGAACCTGTCCCGCTCGCGGGGAGAGGAATGTGACAAAAGGGCTGTGCCCTACGCCGGCACCACGTAGCCGTCGCGCCGCGGGTCGCAGCCGCCGGTCATGATGCCGGTCGCGGGATCGATCGCGACGCCCTGCATGCCGCCGACCTTCATCGTCCAGTCGGGGCCGGTCGTGACGTTGTGGCCGCGCTTGCGCAGCTCGGCCTGCACGTCGGCCGCGAGCCGGCCCTCGAGCAGCACGTCGCGGCCGTCGGTCAGGCGGCCGCGCGGCGATTCGATCGCCTGCTGCAGCGGCAGGCCGAAGTCGACGAACTGCACGAAGGCCTGCGGCTGGGTCTGCAGGATGCCGTAGCTGCCCGGCGTGCCGAGCGCCATCACCGGCTTGTCGTCCTGGGTGACGATCGACGGCGCGACGCAGACCGGCATGAGGTCGCCGTGCTTCACCCGGTTGGGGCTGTCCGGCGTGACGTCGGCCCAATAGAGGAAGTTGTTCAGGCAGACCCCGGTGCCCGGCACCACGACGCCCGAGCCGAACACGCTGCCGAGGCTCTGGGTCACGCAGACCAGGTTGCCGTCGGCGTCGGCGATCGAGAACGACGTGGTATGGCCTTCGCCAGTATCGCTCCCTTGGCCGTCGGCCGGCGGCGGCGTCCACTGCTCGGTCGGGCCGGTGACCGGCTTGCCGTCGCGCACCCGCGCGCGCAAGGACTCGATGTGGCCGTCCGACAGGAGCTCGGCGAGCTTCTGCGGCGAGGGCACGCCGTTGGCGATGCGCACGCCGGCGGCGATCCGGATGGCGCGCAGCACCGTGTCGACATGGTCGACGCCGTTGCGCTCCATCCCGCCGAGGTCGAAGCCTTCGAGGATGCGCAGCGTCACCAGATACTGGAATGCCTCGCACGGCGGCGGCGGCACATGGATCGTGCGGCCGCGATAGGTCACCGCCACCGGATCGACCCATTCGGCCTTGAAGTCGGAGAGGTCGTCCATGCTGAGGCAACCGCCCAGTTCGGTCAGCCGCTCGATGATCTTCCTGCCGAGCGCGCCGCCGTACAGCAGGCCGGGGCCTTCGTTGCCCAGCGCCGCGAGCGTGTCGGCGAGGTCGGGCTGTTTCAGCAGCGCGCCGAGCTTCGGCTGGCCGCCTTCGATCCCCTCGACGTAGTTGCGCGACCATTCGGGATAAAGCGCCGCGTGCCCGCGCAGCTCACCGGTGACGCCGCGAAACTCCTCGACGTTGAATTCGATCATGCCGAAGCCGTCGCGGGCGATACGGATCGCCGGGGCGAACAGCTCGGGCAGCTTCTTCCTGCCGTAGCGGCTCACCATCTCGCACCAGCCGCCGAAGTTGCCCGGCGCGCCGACCGCGACCGGCCCGCGCAGGATCTGCTCGCGGCGGCTGAGCTTGTCGAGCGGGAAACGGCGCGGGATGCGGGCCATGAAATTGAGCGAGCGTACGCGGCGCTCCGAGGCGACGTAGCAGGTCGCGTAACCCTGCCCGCCCAAGCCGGACATGTAGGGTTCGACGACGTTCAGCGTCGCGGCGGTCGCCGCCGCGGCATCGAAGGCATTGCCGCCATTGGACAGCACGCGCGCGCCGGCCGCGGCCGCCAAAGGATGCGCCGCGGCCACCATTCCGTGCCGCGATGCAACGGTTGGCCGCTTGCCGTGCTGAAGCATGTCCTCGCCCCCTGATGGTGTGCTCTCCCGCAATAGGCACTAGACTGCGGTCATGCGCAAACTCGAATTCGGCTGGTTCCTGCCGACGGCCGGCGACACGACCGCTTACGGCGTTGCGAGCGCACAGATTCCGCCGTCGCTCGGGCTGTTCGACAAAGTGACGGCGGCGGCCGAAGCGGCCGGCTTCGAGTACATGCTGGTGCCGGTGCAGACCGCATGCTGGGAGGCCTGGATCTCCTCGGCGATGATGGTCGCGCGCTCCAGGTCGATCCGCATGCTGGTGGCGGCGCGGCCCAGCTATATCAATCCGGTGCTGCTGGCGAAGATGGTGGCGGCGTTCGATCAGTTGTCGGGCGGGCGCATCTGCATCAACCTGATCGCCGGGCAGAGCGAGCAGGAGAACGCTTCCGAAGGCATCAAGTGGGCCAAGGAAGAGCGCTACGAGATCATGGAGGAGGAGGTCTCGCTGCTGAAGCTGCTGTGGACCCAGCCGTCGGTGACCTTCGACGGCAAGTTCTACCGGCTCGAGGGCGCGCAGGTCCGGCCGCGGCCGTTTCAGAAGCCGCACCCGCCGTTCTATCTCGGCGGCGGCAGCCGGCAAGCGTGGGAGATCTCGGCCAAGCACTCCGACGTGCACCTGTTCTGGGGCGACACCTACGATCGCATCCGCGACAACATGGCGGTGATCCGCGGCATGGCGGCGAAGCACGGGCGCGAGGACAAGATCGGCTTCGGCATGCGCCTGCAGATCGTCTGCCGAGAGACCGCGAAGGAGGCGTGGGAGTTCGCGCACGAGCTGGTGGGCCACGCCACCGAGGCGCAGAAGGCCTTCGTGAAGGAGCGCTTCGCGACCTCCGAAGCCAACCGCCGCGTGCGCGAGCTGGCGGCGACCGGTGACGTGATCGAGCGCAACCTGTTCACCGGCATCACCAAGGTGCGGCCGGGCGCCGGCATCGCCGTGGTCGGCACGCCGGAGCAGTGCGCCGAGACGCTGCAGGACTTCATCGATCTCGGCTGCCACTCCTTCTGCCTGTCGGGCTACCTGCATGACGAGGAGGCCGAGCGCTTCGGCAAGTGGGTGATGCCCATCCTGCGCGACCGCAACCGCGAGCGCATGCTGGCGGCTTAGAAAGAGCCCTTCCTCCCCTTGGCGGAGTCCGCCAAGGAGAGGTGCCCGCGTCATACGCGGGCGAGGGGGTCATGAGCCGCGATCTTGACTGCGCTCACGGCCCCTCCGGTGCGGATTACCGCGCCACCTCCCCATCAGAATGGGGAGGAAGTAGAGTTTGCCGATGCAATTCGCATCAATGGCCTGATGGCGTTGCCGCGCCGTCGCGGGTCGCGATCGAATTGATTCGGGAAGTGCAACAATTCCGGCTATCAGGTTGATCTTGGCATAGCGGCCCTGGCGATTATGCTGCTCGTGGAGGTTCTCGTGCAGCATCTCGCATCCCGCGTCTATCAGGCCGACAGCGTCTCCGCCGTGCAGGAGCTCTACCACTCCAACGGCTGGACCGATGGCCTGCCGATCGTGCCGCCGACCGAGGACGCCGTGCGCGCCTGCCTCGACTGGGTGATGATGCCGCCCGACCAGTTGATCGGCGTCGAGCCGGTACGCGGGCTCGCCATCACCGCCGAGAAGCTGGCGATCAATGCCGTGATGGCGGGCTGCCTGCCGATGCATTTTCCCGTCGTCGTGACGGCCTGGACGGCGATGATGCAGGAACCGTTCCTGCTCCATGGCGCCACCGCCAGCACCGGCGGCTGCGCCATCCTGGTCGTGATCAACGGGCCGATCCGCCGGGAGATCGGCGCCTCGGGCACCTTCAATGCGCTGGGCAACAGCGATCGCGCGACATCGGTGATCGGCCGCGCCATCCGACTCTGCCTGATCAATCTTCTGGAGGCGCGGCCGGGCGCGATCGACCGCTCGACCCTGGGGCACCCCGGCAAGTTCAGCTTCTGCGTCGCCGAGGACGAGGAGGACACGAGCTGGAAGTCGCTCAGCGAGCAGCGCGGGCTGCCGAGGGAAGCCTCGGCGGTGACGGTGATGGCGGCCGGCGCGCCGCGCCAGATCATGAACGAATGGACGACCAGGCCGGAGGAGATCCTCGAGACTTTTGCCGCCGACATCCGCGCCAACCTGCGGCATTACTCGATCCACCCCGGCAACTACGCGATGATCATTCCCAAGCAGCTGCGCGAGCACCTGCAGAACGCCAGGTGGAGCAAGAGCGACATCGCCGACTTCATCTGGAAGCGCGCGCGCATCAAACGCGGCGAATGGGCCGAGGTCGGCAAGGGCGCGGTGGTGCGCGACAAGGCGGACAAGGTCTATCCCGCGCTCGAATCGGTCGACCATCTGCTGGTGGTCGCCGCCGGCGGGCCGGCCGGCGGCTTCGGCGCCGTCATTCCGCCGTGGCTCGGCAACCGCAGCCGCGCCGTCACCCTGCCGATCGGCGCCTGCGTCGACTGCGAGCCGCCGAAGAAGTAAAGGAGCAGCCATGACCTTCCGCGTTCTCGATCCCACCGCCGGCGAGACGGCCACCACCGGCCAGCGCGCGCCGCGCCTTGCTACGCTCGAAGGCAAGACGGTCGGCTTCATCTCCAACGGCAAGGTCGGGACGAAGGGCTTCTTTGCCCATCTCGAGAAGATCCTGCGCGAGGAGTACGGCGTCGCCAAGGTCGTGAGCCGCACCAAGTCGAACTACAGCGCGCCGGCGGACGCCCACATCGTCGCCGAGATCAAGCAGTGGGATGCCGTCGTCTCCGGCATAGGAGATTGAGGCAGCTGCTCATCGTGCAGTCTGCACGACGCCGTCACTGCCGAGAAAGAAGGGGTCCCCGCCTTCGGGGTCATGACCGAGCGCTTCGTCAGCGCCGCCGAGACGATGGGCCGGGTGCTGGGCATGCCGGGCTATGCCTTCTCGACCATCGCACATCCGGTCAGCAGCGCTTCCGACAGCGAGCTTGCGGCGCGAGCGCGGGCTGCGATCGAGCAGGGCTGCAAGCTGCTGGTGCAGCAGGGAACCTGAACCGCCGACAGGCGTTTGCGAGGGCATGAAACCCCTCGCCATCATCGGCATCGTGCTGATCGTCCTCGGTGTCGCCGGTCTCGTGGTCGAGAACGTCTCCTTCACCGAGCGCAAGACCGTGCTCGATGTCGGCCCGCTCAAGGTCCAGGCCGACGAGCAGAAGGTCGTGCCGATCCCGACCATTGCCGGCATTGCCGCGATCGTCGTCGGACTGGGCCTCGTGTTCATGGGCCGCAAGAGAGCTTAGCTCATCTCTTCTCCTCCCCGCAGGGGGAGGATACAGGAAGGGACGAGCCGAAGACCTCGCCGCCGGTTGCCTTCCCCCCTCCTCAGTCCTTCCCCCTGGGGGAAGGAGGTCAGAGCGGCCAGGTGAAGCGGATGGTGTTCTTCTCGAGTCCGTCGAGCACGATCTGGACGCCGCCCGACTTCATCATCCATTCCAGCCGGTGATCGCGATATTCGCGGCGGATCTGGCCTGACGCCACGCGCTCGGCGGCATCGCCCATATTGCCCGCGGCCGCCTCGAACTCCTTGAAGGTCTCGGCCACCGACGGCCGCTCGCGGATGCGTCCCAGCCAGCGCGCCAACGGCGAGCCGTCGGGCGTGCCCATGCCGTAATGGAACGACCGGTTGACGTAGGGCGCGACGCTGGCATCGGCCCAGCCGAAGCTGTCGCCGTTGAAGAAGTCGTTGGTGCCGAGCTTGCCCGTCAGCCAGGCCTGTACCTCGGCGGTCTGGCGCGCCGCCGTCGCCTTCATTTCCTCGGCTTTGGCGCCCTCGGCGCGCTTGAACCAGCGGATCTCGCTCAGGCCCCAGTTGATCGCCTCGTAGAGCGTGTCGCAGACCTCCTCGATCATTCGCGCCTCTGCGCGCATCACCGGATCGGCCGGCAGCAGGTGCGGCGTCGGATACTTGTCCTCGAGATATTCGAGGATGATGGTCGAGTCGAAGATGCGTGCGGCGCCGTCGATCAGCGCCGGCACCTCGTTGCGCGGGCTCGCTGCGGCGAACGGCCCGGCGGCCCTGCCCGTGCCGATCGCGCCGGGCGTCTCCTTGTCGAACACGAGGCCCTTCTCGCGCAGGGCAATCTTGACCTTCTGGGCATAGGACGACAGCGGGTGTTCGTAGAGCAGCATCACGGCAGCTCCAGCCTGACCTCGACCGCGGCCGAGGCGATCACCGCCGGGTCGTTGTTCTCGGGATCGGCGACGTCGAGGCCGCCCTTCACTGCCTTCACGGTGACGATGCCGTGCGGCAGCGAGGCGCGCACCTTCTCGATGTCCACCCTGTCGGGCTGCTGCACGCCGATCGTGACGTTCACGAACATGCTGGTCTTGGGGTTCACCTCGAGCGCCCGCAGCATGGTGAGCGACGAATGATGCAGGGCGTCCTGCACCGCGCGCAGCGCCGCCTTGGTGTAGTCGCCGCCGTGCAGGTCGTTGCCGGTGCCGAGCTCGAGGATCACGCGCTTCTGGGCCATCGCTCGTCTCCCTTACAGATCCAGCCGCACGATGGCGGCGGCTTGCGCGATCACCGTCCTGTCGGTGCCGGCTTCGTTGGGAATCTCCAGGCCGCCCTGGAACACCTTCACCGAGCCGGTGCCGTGCGGCAGGATCTTCAGCACCTCGGCCGTGTCGACCTTGTCGGGCTGCGGTACGCCGATCAGCACCTCGACCTGCATGTCGTCGCTCGACTTGCCGACGGCCGTCGCGACGGTGAGCGAGTTGTGCCACAGCGCATCGCGCAGGGCGCGCACCGCCGCCTTGGTGTAGTCGCCGCCGCGGATGTCGGTGCCCATGCCGATCTCGAGCGCCACGCGCTTCAATGCCATCGTTTCCTCCCTCAGGCCTTTGCCAGCCCGCCTCGATGGGCCGCGGCTTCATCTCGACGAAAGTATTGCTCGGCGAAGCCGCGGTACCCGGCCGGACCCCTTGTACCATGGCGCCTGGATGCAGGAGTCGAGCAACGCATCGACCCGCGGACGGCCATCGACGCTTTCTGTCCGCCTGGCTGCGCGCCGGCGCGAAAAAGCGCCGACGCTGCAAGGGCCGCGAAGGGGCCGCGATCGACCGGGCTACTGCTTCTTCCGGACCCAGGCGTCGAGGCTCCACGGGCCCGCGCCGGCGGCGGCGAGGTAGAGGAAGACGAAGCAGTACAGGACGATGAGCTCGCCCTTGTTGAGGATGGGGAAGAAGCCCTGGGGGGCATGCACCAGGAAGTAGCCCACCGCGCACATGCCCGAAATGATGAAAGCAGCCGGCCGCGTGAACAGGCCCAGCACCAGCAGGATGCCGCAGACCAGCTCGATGATGCCGGCATAGCCGGGCATGGAATTCAGATTCATGGTTGGCGGAAAGGCGCCCGGCGGGAACTTGAACCATTTGCCGAGGCCGTGTTGCAGCACCAGCAAGCCCGACATGAAGCGCAGGATGCTGAGCAGCATCGGCGTCCACGACTGCAGAACTGTTTCCATTTTCACAATCCCCATTATTGGGGGCCAGGCGTTCCGGCCCGCGATGCGCAGAGTTTATCGAGTCTGCCTTGTGCCCAGCGGTCACCATTCCGTTAGCGATCCTGGCCGAGCTGATAGCGTGCGGTGTCTGCCAGGGCGCGTGCTGATGGCAGGCTCGCTGCCGCTCGCGATCTTCTATTCGTCGTTCCTCGACTCTCCGCGCTGACTGGCGCCGTGAAGAAGCAGCTCAGGCGACGGGACCCGGCGGCCCCGGCGGATGCGGCGCGGGCGGCGGCTGGATCTCGGGCTGAGGCACCTCGGTCGGCGGCATCTCCGGCGGAATCGGCTGTGTCTTGCCGGGTGTCGGCGGCGTCGGGGGGATGTCAGGCGGGGTGTCCGGCTTGTCGGCCATGGTCATGTCTCCCTGAATAAGAATGCCCGCCTCATCGGCGGGCATTCCTGCGTGGCGATGGGTCTTACTGATGGTGCTGGTCGTCCATGTCCTTGCCCATGCCCGGAGTCGACTGAGGCTGAGGCTGTCCCTGCCCTTGGGCCTGAGCCTGGGTCTTGGGCTTCCGGCTCTGACGCTGGCGCTGCTGTTGCGCGCGCTGCGGCTGCTCACGCTGCTGTTGCGACGGGTTCTGGTTCGGATTGTTGTTTTGCTCGTTCATGGTTCCTCTCTCCACGTACGCAATGCGGCGGCCGGGATGACCGCCGCCATTGGAAAAACGCGTCGCGGAGAGACCGGGTTGCTGACCTAAGGTATTGATCGGAAAAGACTTTTACTTGACGGCGGCCCCGGCCTTAGCGGCCCCTTCGCGGCTGCCGGGATAACTCGCGGTGAGGCCGAAAATGTCGACCAGCGCGTTGGGCTGCATGACCTTGTCGAGGTCGGCCATCGACGCCGTCCGGGCCGGCGCGAGCGCCAGCACCAGCGGCCCCTTGGGCGTCTGCCAGTCACCGATGAACGAGGCTACCGAGTCGAGCGCCTTGAGGGTCGGCGCCCCTTGGCCCTCGGTGAACGCCGCGATCGAGATCAGGGCGAGCGCCGTCATGCCCTCGGCGTTCTGGCCCTGCTCCTTGGCAATGGCCGGCAGCAGCTTGGCCAGCAGACCGTGGTCGTCGAGGGTGAGCGAGGCGGTGCGCAACCGGCCGTTGTCTTTGGCGTCGGCGGCTTCGCTCGTCTTGTCGCTCACGCCATCGATGACCAGCGACAGGCTGAGCTTGCCCTGCCCGCGCAGCGCTATCTCGAGCGTGTTCAGGGTGAATATCTTCGTCGCGCTGTCGAGGCGGTAGTCGAGTGCGATGTCCATCGGCACGCGCGGGATGCCATAGGCATCCAGCAGGGCCGCGGTGTCCTCGTCGCCGGTCATGCCCTCGAGCCGGAGCTTGGCGAAGCGCGGCGCGTCGTCGGTGTTGCCGTTCACGCGCTCGAAGTCGAGCGCCTCGACCGTCACCTTGTCGACCTTGAGTGTCCTGTCCTTGTCGCCGGTCGCGTGGTTGGCCGGCATCACCGCGACGACATCGTGCAGCACGAAGCCGTCGTTACCCAGCGCCTCGGCGCTCTTGTAGGTGAAGGTCTCGAGCTGGATCTGCGGCTTGACCTCGCGCTCGAACCGCTCGAGCCCGGTCTCCGCCAGCGCCGCCGTCGAGAGCAGCATCCACGACAGCGCTACAGCCAGGACAGTCTTGAACATGGTAGCCCCCACTGCCGGGACGCTAGCACGTCAGGCCATGGCGCGTCTGGCGAGGTTTGTATCGACGCAGTCCTCGAAGGCGATGTCCTTGCCGAGCGCTCCCTCCGCCCGCATCGCCGCGTGCAGGCGATCGTAACCCTCGCGTTTGATCACCGGATCGCTGCCCCACAGCTCGAGGGCGCGGTAGCGGTCGATCGCGGCGGCGAAGATCGGCGTCGGTACATCGGGGAAGTACGACTGCAGTTTTTCGGCGATTTCCGTCGCCGGCGTCTTCGCAAACCAGCCAAGGGTTCGATGGACGGCGCGGGTCATCTTCACGAGCTCGTCCTCGCGCCGGTGCAGCACCTCGCGGCGCGTCACCAGCGTGGTGTAGGCAGTGAGGCCGCGCCTTGCCGCCGAGTACCACAGGTGGCCGGCGCCCGAGGCGATCAGTCGCTCGGCATGGGGCTGGAAGACATGGATGGCGTCGAGCTCGCCCGCGCGCAGGGCCGCCTCGTTCTGCTCCATCGTCCGGTCGGCAATGCGCTGCAGCGACTCGGGATCGATGCCGGCGCGGCGGATGTCGTCGGCGAGGCAGATCCACGGCGTCGGCACCTCGGAGACCGAGGCGAAGCGCAGTCCCACGAGGTCGGCGAACTTGAAGTCGGGCCGCGGCTCGCGGCCGATGACGAAGAACGGATCGCGCGCCACCACGTCGCAAAAACAGACCAGGTCGGAGTTGGGTTCGCTGTCGCGGGTCATCATCACGCGCAGCGGTCCACCCCACATCACGTCGACCTCGCCGGCACGCAAGGCCTTCGCGGTCTGAGGCGGGCTGGGCGAGGCGACCAGTTCGACCTCGACTCCTGCTTGCGCAAAAGCGCCGGTCGCGTGAGCGGCATAGAACGGCGCATAGAACAGCGCTCGGAAATTCTCTGACAGGCGGATCATCGATAATCCCCGAAATCGGCGCAGTTCAGCCGCAATGCGTGCCGAAAGAACGATATCCCAAGGCGAGCTGCCCGCAACGCCTCCATCCGACCGGCGTTAGTCCGGAAGATCACTGCTCAGGAGGCAAAGATGATCCGCTACACCTTGCTCGCCCTGGCCCTGATGGGCGCCGCGGGCGTCGCCCACGCGCAGATGTATCAGCGGTATGACGCGGCGCGCGATCCGTACGGCCGCCCGTACGTCGGCAGCGCTCCGCAGCCGAGCCCGGGCGACTATACTCGCGAGACTCCGGGTCCGCAGCCGATGGACCAGCAGGCCCAGGCCGTCTCGCCCTATCACGGCACCATGCGTCATCGCGAAGCCTTTCGTGACGAATACGGCTTCCGCTACGACGAGCGCGGCGATCGCATAGACGCGTACGGCCGGGTCATTTCTCCACATACGACCACGCCATAGGGCAACTACGCCCATAGGACGGATGCCGTAAGTCTTCGCCGGTCGCCGACCGGGTTCGCCTATCGGGAAGGCCCGCCCACCGGCGGGCCTTTTCTTTGCCCTGTCGCCCTCCTACAGTTTGCCAAAGCAATCGGGGAGGACAGTCGATGAGGAACATGCGGCGCCGCGAGGCGATGATGATCGGCGGAGCGGCCGTTCTGGCTGGACGCGGGGCGCTCGCGCAGGAGCCGCCCAAGCCGGCGCAGATCGTGGTCAACCATTCCGGCGGCTCGATGGGCGCCGCCATGCGAAAGGCCTTCTTCAACGGCTTCGAGAAGAAGTACGGTATCCGGGTGGTGGAGACGAGCCCGGCCGACTTCGGCAAGCTCCGCGCCATGGTGGAGTCCGGCAACGTCGAATGGGACATCACCGAAATCGGCGGTCAGGACGCGATCCGCGCCACCAAGATGAACCTGGTCGAGAAGATCGACGACAAGATCGTCGACCGCTCGAAGTATCCGGAGAAGGTGCGGACCCCCTACGTGTTCGCTTCGTCGGTCTACACCACGATCATCGGCTACCGTACCGACGTCTTCAAGAACGGCAGCCAGCCGAAGAGCTGGGCTGACTGGTGGGACGTCAAGAAGTTCCCCGGTGCGCGCTCGATGCGCGACCATCCGGTCGACAATCTCGAGTTCGCGCTGATCGCCGACGGCGTGCCGATGGACAAGCTCTATCCGCTCGACATGGACCGCGCCTTCAAGAAGCTCGACCAGATCAAGCCGCATGTCAGCGTATGGTGGGCGACCGGCCAGCAGCCTGCGCAGCTGCTGCTCGACAAGGAGGTCGTGCTGGCGACCGGCTGGAACGGCCGCTTCTACGACCTTATCAAGAAGGGCGCGCCGATCGAGATCGAATGGACCCAGGGCGCGCTGAAGCAGGGCAGCTTCGTCATTCCGCGCGGCGCCAAGAACCCATATTGGGGCCAGAAGATGCTGGCCGAGATGTCGATCCCGCAGCAGCAGGCGGTCTACGCCACCGAGCTCGGCTACCCGGGCCTCAATCTCGAGGCGCTGAATTACGTCGACGCCAAGGTGAAGCCCTACCTGCCGACGCAGTACATCGACAAGCAGTTCTGGATCGACGACGCGTGGTGGGCCGACAACGGCAACAAGGCGCTGGAGGCATGGAACGCCTGGAAGCTCAAGAAGGCGTAGGGAGTGGCGTCACGCTCGGCTGACCTCGAGGTCGAGGGCTTGGTCAAGCGCTTCGGCGAGGTCGTGGCGCTCGACGGCGTTTCCCTCGACATCGCCTCCGGCGAACTGCTGACCATCCTGGGGCCGAGCGGGTCGGGCAAGACCACGCTGCTCAAGGTGGTGGCGGGCTTCGAGACGCCCGATGCCGGCGCGGTGAAGGTCGACGGCATCGACATCACCACCATGCCGCCCGCCAAGCGCGATATCGGCATGGTGTTCCAGAACTATGCGCTGTTCCCGCATCTCACGGTCGCGCGCAACGTCGCCTTCCCGCTGGAGATGCGCAATGCGCCGCGAGCCGAGATCGACAAGCGGGTCGGCGAGGCGTTGAATCTGGTGGAGCTCAAGGGCTTCGAGAATCGCCTGCCGCGCCAGCTTTCCGGTGGCCAGCAGCAGCGCGTGGCACTTGCCCGCGCCATCGTCTTCAACCCGCGGCTCCTGCTGCTCGACGAGCCGTTCGGCGCGCTCGACCGCAAGCTGCGCGAGACCATGCAACTCGAGGTGCGCCGCCTGCAGCGACGGCTCGGGCTGACCACCGTCTTCATCACGCACGACCAGGAGGAGGCGCTGGTGCTCTCCGATCGGATCGCGGTGATGAACCGGGGCGCAATCCAGCAGGTCGCTTCGACCACCGAAATCTACGAGCGGCCGGCCAACGATTTCGTTGCCGACTTCGTCGGCGAGAGCAACATCTTCCACGGCACCGTCACGGAAACGGGCTCGGTGACGCTCGAATCGGGCCGCCGCCTGCTGATCACCCATTCCGCGCCGGTCGGCAGCCGGGTCGGCGTGCTGATGCGGCCCGAGCGCTTCGGCCGCGGCCCCAACACCTTCAATGGCGAGATCAGGGAGGCCGTCTACCTCGGCTCTTCGCTCAAGCTCCGGCTCGCCTGCGACGACGGGTTGGAGTTGATCGTCCGCCTGCCCGTGACCGGCCCGCTCCCGGCGTCCGGCAGCCGCATCAGCACCGGCATCGAGCCGGAGTCGATCCATGTCTTCTAGCACTCCCTTCTCCTCTCCTGTCTTCGGGGGAGCGAGGTGCTTTGTGAAGGTTCGCGGCTTCCTTCCGGCGCTGCCCGCGCTCATCCTCCTGTTCTGCTTCTTCCTGTTCCCGGTCGTGCGCATGCTTGGCTTCAGCGTCGAGGCCGGCACCCTCGACTGGTACGCCAAGGCGCTGGGTGAGGGGCTCTATCTCGAGGTTTTCTGGAACACGTTCGAGATCGCCATGATCGTCACCGCGGTCTGCCTGCTGCTGGGCTACCCGGTGGGCTTCCTGATCGCCACCACCACGCCGGGCTGGGCAACGCTCGGCTTCATCTTCGTGTTGTTGCCGCTCTGGACCTCGGTGCTGGTGCGCACCTACGCCTGGATGGTGCTGCTGGGCCGCAACGGCGTGTTCAATCGCTGGCTGATCGATATTGGCCTGGTCAGCGATCCGCTGCCGTTGCTCAACAATTTCTCCGGAGTGCTGATCGGCATGGTGCATGTCCTGCTGCCCTACATGGTACTGCCGATCTACGGCGCCGTGCGTCGGCTCGATCCGGCGCTGGTGTCGGCGGCGCAAGGACTTGGGGCTTCGAGCTGGCGCGTCTTCTGGCGGGTCTACCTGCCGCTCACGGCACCGGGCATCTTCGCCGGCGCGACCATCGTGTTCGTGCTGTCGCTCGGCTTCTTCATCACCCCGGCGCTGCTGGGCGGCGGCAAGGTGATGATGCTGGCGGTGCTGATCGAGCAGCAGATCCACCAGACGCTGAACTGGCCGTTCGCTGCGGCGCTGTCGGCCGTGCTGCTGGCCCTGACGGTCGGCGTCTATAGCCTGGCCCAGCTCTTCACCCGGCAGGAGGCGCGCTCATGAGCCGCCGCCTGCTCGTCGTCCTGTGTGCGGCGATCTACACCTTCCTGATGCTGCCGCTGGTCGTGGTCTTCCCGATCTCGTTCAGCTCGGCGCTCTACATGCAGTTCCCGCCGCCCGGCTTCAGCCTGCAGTGGTACGAGCGCTATCTCGATGATCCGCAATGGATCGATGCCACGGTGCGCTCGCTCTATATCGGCGGCGCGACGGCTGTGCTCGCGCTGGCGCTGGGCGTGCCGCTCGCCTTCAGCCTGGCGCGCGGGCGGTTTGCCGGCCGCCTGCTGGTCGACCGGATCGCGCTGGCGCCGCTGGTCGTGCCGACCATCATCCTGTCGGTCGGCCTGTACGGCCTGTTCGCCAAGCTGAAGCTGATCGGCGAATGGTACGGGCTGGTCGCCGCGCACACCGTGCTGGCGCTGCCGTTCGTGGTGCTGGTCACCGTCGCCGGCCTGCGCGACTTCGACCGCGCGCTCGAGCAGGCCGCCGAAGGGCTGGGTGCCGGTCGCGTGCAGACCCTGCTGCGGGTCACGCTGCCGCTGTTGCGGCCGAGCCTGGTCTCGGCCGGGCTGCTGGCTTTCATCTCGTCGTTCGACGAGCTGGTCGTCGCGCTGTTCCTGGCAGGGCCGAACATGACCCTGCCCAAGAAGATGTTCGACAACATCATGATGGAGATCGATCCTACGATCGCCGCGGTGTCGGTGATGCAGATTCTGCTGGTCTCGATCGTGCTCGTCCTGATCGGTCGTTTCGGACGCGGGCTTCAGGGCAGCGCGCGCTGAAGGGGAGTGCCATGGCTGACAGCGTGTTCCACAAGGACTTCAAGGCGATGCCGTGGTGGTGGGAATGGTGGCATCCCAACAACGACCTGAGCCAGGACCCACCGCTCAAGACCGACGTGCTGGTGGTCGGCGCGGGCTATGGCGGCCTGTCGACCGCGCTCGAGCTCGGCCGCTCGGGGATCGACGTCACGGTGCTGGAGCGCGAGGATTTCGGCGTCGGCGCCTCGACCCGCAATGGCGGCGGGGTCAGCGGCGGCACCACCATGGGCAAGGGCTTCTCGGGCAAGGGTGTCGGCGGCGACTCCGAGACGTGGAAGAAGATCATGCAGCGCATGCTGGCCGACGCTGCCGACTCGCTCAGCCAGGTCGAGACGGTGATCGAGCGCGAGGGCATCGAATGCCACTGGCGCATGAACGGCCGCTTCAGCGGCGCCTACACGCCGCGCCACTTCCAGGAGCAGGCGGCCAAGGTCGGCACCTACAATGCAAGCGCCCGGCTCGGCACCTACATGGTGCCGCGCGAGCAGCAGCGCGAGGAGATCGCGTCCGACTACTACTATGGCGGCATGGTGGTGGAGCGGACCGGCCAGCTTCATCCGGCGCTCTACTACGGCGGCCTGTTGAAGGCGGCGCACCGCGCCGGCGCCAGGCTCTGCGCGCAATGCAATGCCGAGCGGATCGAGCGCAAGCCGGGCGGCTTCCGTGTTCTCACGACCAAGGGCCCGATCGACGCGAAAGAGATCGTGATCGCGACCAACGGCTACACCACGGAGCTGACGCCGACGCTCAGGCGCAAGCTGGTGCC
Organism: Pseudomonadota bacterium; assembly: GCA_018240745.1. Classification (GTDB taxonomy): domain Bacteria; phylum Pseudomonadota; class Alphaproteobacteria; order Reyranellales; family Reyranellaceae; genus Reyranella. Next base: position 758 of record JAFEFF010000170.1, on the reverse strand, counting down.
GGTCGCCAGCCACATCATCGCCACCGAGGAGCTCCCCGAAGATCTCGTGCGCAGCCTGATCCCGAAGAACCGCGTGGTCAGCGATACCAAGCGGGTGCTCTGCTATTACCGCCAGTCACCCGACTTCAAGCGCGTGATCTTCGGCGGCCGCGCGCGTTTCACGCAGGTGACCCCCGAGGTCAGCGCGCCGGTGCTGCACCGCTACATGCTGGAGCGCTGGCCGCAGCTCAAGGGCGTGAAGGTCACCCACGCCTGGACCGGCAACGTCGCCTTCGCCTTCGACTTCCTGCCGCACATGGGCATGGAGCAGGGCATGCACTACCTGATGGCCTGCAACGGCTCGGGCGTGGCGATGATGAGCTATCTCGGCTACCAGACCGCCCGCAAGATCGCCGGCGGCTCGAACGCGCCGGTCAATGCCTTCGACGGCCAGCCGTTCCCGACGGTGCCGTTCTACAACGGCAATCCGGAATGGGTGCTGCCCTTCGTCGGCGCCTGGTACCGCACCCGCGACTGGTGGGACCGGGTCAGGGCTTAGTCTCTTGCTGGGGAGTGAGGAATGCCAGCAACACTGTCATCCTGAGCGAAGCGAAGGAATCTCATGGCGATTGCGAGCGGTATGCTCGTTGAAATGCCATGAGGTCCTTCGCTTCGCTCAGATTCTATGTGGCGACGAGAGGTCGAGAGGTAGGTTTGGAGTTGCAAGAACCGAACCTACAGAGGAACTCATGATGCCTTCACATCTCAACGACACCCCC
>JAFEFF010000016.1 GCA_018240745.1 Pseudomonadota bacterium | reverse complement strand
CTCGACAATTTCTTCGGGTTGCATCCCGCGATGCCGAACTTCGCGCGGCTCTATGGGGCGCAGCAGGCGGCGATTGTCCATGCCAGCGCCACCGCTTATCGCGACCGCTCACACTTCGACGGTCAGGACGTCCTCGAATCGGGTTTCCCCAGGCCGGGCCACACCGACTCCGGCTGGCTCAACCGCCTGCTCGCCGGCCTGCCCGAGGGCACGCGCGTGACGCGCACGGCGGAGACCCGCGCCCTCGCGATCGGTGCCAACGCGCCCTTGGTGATCCGCGGTCCCGCGCGGGTCCTGGGTTGGGCGCCGCCGATGCTCAAGCAGGCCGATCCGGAGCTGCCGCAGCGGCTGACCGACCTCTACGCCCACACCGATCCGCTGCTGGCGCGCGTGCTGGCCGAGGGGATCCAGACCGGCAAGATCGCCTCGGGCCTCGACATGAAGGCGCGCGGCGGGCCGGGCGATCCCAATGGCATGGAGCAGATGGCGGTCGGCGCGGCGCGCCTGCTGGCGCAGCCCGAGGGTCCGCGCATTGCCGCCCTCGCCTTCGACGGCTGGGATACGCATGCGCAGGAACTGCCGAGGCTCTCGCGCCTGCTGGGCGGGCTCGACGTCGCGATCGCCGGCTTCGAGAAGGAAATGGGCCCGGCCTGGAAGGACACCGTCGTCGTGGCGATGACCGAATTTGGCCGCACCGCGCATGTGAACGGCACGCAGGGCACCGACCACGGCACCGGCACAGTGATGTTCCTCGCCGGCGGCGCGGTGCGCGGCGGCCGTGTGGTCGCCGACTGGCCAGGCCTGCGGCCGAACCAGCTGCGCGACGGCCGCGACCTCGCCGCCACGATCGATGCGCGCTCCATCGTGAAAGGCATCACGGTCGATCTTCTGGGCGCTTCGCCGGCGGTGCTCGGTCGCGACGTGTTCCCGGGCTCCGAGGATGTGGCGCCAGCCCGCGGGCTGATCGTCTAGCTCAGGCGCGCCGGCAGTCGGCGCAGGTGCCGGTCACCTCGAGGGTCATGTCGCGCGCGGCAAAGCCGTGGCGGCTCGCGGACGCGGCGATGGAGTCGGCAACGCCTGTGCTCTCCATCTCCTCCGCATTGCCGCACTGGCCGCAAATCAGGAAGAAGCCGCGATGCGACTCACCCGGATGGCTGCAACCAATGAAGGCGTTCATGCGCTCGATGCGATGGATCAGGCCATGCTCGATCAGAAAATCGAGGGCGCGGTAGACTGTCGGCGGCGCCGAGCCCAGATCCTCGTCGCGCAGCTGGTCGAGCAACGCGTAGGCGCCGACCGGCTTGTGGCTCGACCACACCAGCTCGAGCACCCGCTTGCGCAAGGTCGTGAAGCGCAGTCCCTTGTCGGTGCACAGCTTTTCCGCCGACGCCACCGCGTCCTCGATGCAGTGCTCGTGGTCGTGGCCTTTGCCCGGAGTGTGGCCGTGCGAGGGGGACTTGGCGGTTTTTTTCACCATGCCGATTTGCCAAGCGGATGCTCCGCGATTATAGGCCCCCTTCCCCTTCGAGGCCAACGATGCCCCAACGGATGCCAACAACTTATCCGCAGGCCGCGATCGACAAGATGCTCGCGGCCATCCAGTTCGATGCCCAGGGCCTGGTGCCGGCGATCGCCCAGCAGCACGATTCGGGCGAAGTCCTGATGATGGCCTACATGGATCGCAATGCGGTCGTCGAGACGATGCGCACCGGCCGCGCCTGCTACTGGTCGCGCTCGCGCAAGGCGCCGTGGCGCAAGGGCGACACGTCGGGCCATATCCAGCGGCTCGTCGAGCTGCGCGTCGATTGCGACGGCGATACGCTGCTGCTTGAGGTCGAGCAGACCGGCGTCGCCTGCCATACCGGCCGGCATAACTGTTTCTTCCGCGCGATCCGCGACGGCGAGCTCGCCGAGATCGCGCCGATCGAAGTCGACATGGCCACCATCGGAAAGGACTGAATTTTGGTTCAGCGTGGTTTTTCGCGGCGCACCTTGATGGGCGCCGCTTTCGCCCTGCCGCTCGGCGCCTGCGGCAACAACAGGCAGATGTCGAGCCTGTTCGGCAGCTCGCAGCCCAAGCTGCTGTCGCGCGGCGACCGCATGATCCGGTGGGTCTACAACGCCGGCGAAGAACGAATGATGGCGCCCGAGCCGATGGCGGTGATGGGCATCACCAACCAGGGCCGCGACATCCCCGTCCGGCTGCTCGGCGAGTATGGCCCCGACGGCCGCTATGTCATCGCCTTGACCGATATCCGCAAGGTCTGGGAGTTCGTCCTGCACCGTTTCCAGAACGACGTGTTCATCTTTCACAACATGGACAGGAACTTCAACCGGCTCGCCTCCGTGCGTTACGCGAAGAACGGCAGGCCGACTTTCATCACCGATACCGCGTTCGCCGACGCCGACTTCCAGAAGCAGCTTGCCTTCTGGGTCGACCGCATGCCCGGCCGCTAGTAATGTGACGGTGATATGACAGTCACCGTCCCTCCCACCCGCTCGGCGCGCAAGACGCTGGCGGTGTGCGGCGGGACTCATGCACTGCATGACGGTTTCACCGATCTCCTGAACGTCCTCTATCCGCTGCTGCAGGCGCAGTTCGGCCTGACCTATGCTGCGATCGGCGCTCTCAAGATGGTCTATTCCGGCGCCATGGCGAGCGGGCAGATTCCATCGGGCTGGCTGGCCGGGCGGGTCGGAGGCGTGACCGTGCTGGCCTCCGGTACCGTGCTGGTCGCCGTGGGCTACGGGCTCGCTGGTCTCACCGGCTCACTCTACGGAGTGATCGCGGGCCTGCTGCTCGCCGGATTGGGCGGCGCGACGCAGCACCCCATCGCCTCGACCTTGGTGGCAGGCGCCTTCCCCGGCCTGCGCTCACGCACTGCGCTCGGCACCTATAATTTCACCGGCGACGTCGGCAAGGTCGCTCTGCCCGCGGTGTTCGCTTTGGTGGCTACCGCGCTCGGCTGGCGCCAGGCGTTGCTGGTCATCGCCGCGATCGCCGTTGCCGGTGCCGGCGTCATTCTCCTGACGCTACAATCCGCCGGGATGGCCGCGAAGAGCAAGAGCGACAACGCGGTCGCCGGCGAGGATCGGCCGTGGGCATTCTGGCTCCTGTTCGCCATCCACGTCTCGGATAGCGCGGTGCGCTCGGGGTTCCTGATCTTTTTGCCCTTCCTGCTGAAGGCCAAAGGTGCCGACCTGCCGACCATCGGCCTCGCGCTGTCGCTGCTGTTTGCCGGCGGCGCAGCCGGCAAGCTGGTGATGGGCTGGCTTGGCGCGCGACTCGGCGTCGTGCTGTCGGTCGTCGCTACCGAAGGCGCGACCACGGCGCTCATTCTCGCGATCCTGCCATTGTCGCTGACCCCCGCGCTCGTCCTGCTGCCGCTGGTCGGTGTCATGCTGAACGGCACCTCGTCGGTGCTGTACGGCACCATCCCCGAGTTCGTCGCCGCCGAGCGCCGTACCCATGCTTTCGCCGTGTTCTACACCGGCGGCTCGATCGCCGGAGCGAGCAGCCCGTTCCTGTTCGGCCTGCTCGGCGACTTCATCGGCCTGCAGCCAGCGCTGGTCGGCGTCGGCGCGCTGGCGCTGCTGACCGTGCCGCTGGTGTGGGCCCTCAGGCCGGCGTTCCACTCCGCACTGGGCCCATAGGCCGAAGCTTCATCCCGTTGCGGAGGTGCTTGTAGGGCATCTCGACCGGATCGGTAATGTGGGCACCGGGCGACTGCACGACGATGATCGTCTCGGCGATCGGCTGGAAGTCGGCGCGGAAGTGGACGGTCGATTTCAGGCCGAGGATCGGCACATTGCTCGGCTCGACGCCGACGTGGCGGAACATCTCCTGGTCGGCCGCCTGGATACGCTTGCAGGCGAGCACGGCGGAGACGCCGGACGCCTCGTCGGTGACCAGCGCCATCGGGCCGATCTGGAACTTCGCGCCGCCGTAGAACGGCCCGGTGCCCACGAACCTGCCGTCGCCAAGCCTCACGACGCGCCAGTCGGCCTCGACCGGCTTCTCGCCGGCATAGCCGACCACCGCGCCGATGCCGCGGCGCATGATGTTGCCCTCGCCCGTCGCGACGGCGGCTTTCGCGGCGCCCTCGTCGACGATCATGCCGATCACCGCGCCCGTGGCCTTGTTGCGCATCAGCGCCGCCAGCAGGCCGACCGTGTCCGAGGTGCCGCCGGCTCCGGGATTGTCCTGCACGTCGGCCAGCACGATCGGCTTCTTCGCCGTCTTCGACAGCGCGATCGCACGCTGCGCGGCCGAGTCGGGATCGAGCAGCTCGCCGGCAAAAGCCTTCTCCTTCGCCTTTACCGCCGCGGCGAGCTTGTCGGCCGCTGCTTCGACCGCCTCCTTGTCATGGCCGTAGACGACCAGCGCCGGCCCGCACTGGGCGATGTCGGCCGGCGGGAAGCCCGGCGTGTGGGTGACGCTGACGATGCCCTGATTGTGGCTCTTCTCGCCCGCCTCGAGCTCGCCCACCAGATCGAAGATACTCTTGGCCGGCTCGATAAAGGTGCACTGCCAGACCAGCGGAATGAGGAAGTCGAGCTGACGGTAGGCGCGATAGACCGGTCGCTTCTCCCTGAGCAACCGGTCGAGCAGCTCGACCGCGCGCTTGCCCGTCACTGCCATGTCGATGTGCGGGTAGGTGCGATAGCCGACCAGTGCCGTCGACAGCTTCGCCATCTCCGGCGTCAAATTGGCGTGATAGTCGAGGCTTGCCACGATCGGCAGCGTGGCGCCGACGATGGTTCGGATGCGCCTCAGCAACTCGCCCTCGCCGTCCTGGGTGTTCTCCGCAACCATCGCGCCGTGCAGGTCGAGGTAGATCGCGTCGAACGGGCCCTTCTTGCGCAGATCCTCGTCGAACATCGCCCACATGCGCTCGTAGGCGTCCTCGGTGACGTACGATGCGGGCGGCGCGGCGGCCCAGGCAAGCGGCACGATCTCGTGGCCGAGCTCGCCGAGCCGCTTCACTGCGCCCGAGATCGGTACGTTGAAGCCCTCGACGGCATCGATCATCTCCGGCCCGCGCAGCAGGCCTGGCCAGGCGTCGGCGCGAACGAAGTCGTCCCACGTCGCCTGCTGCGGCGCGAAGGTGTTGGTCTCGTGCTGGAATCCCCCGACGGCGATACGCGCCATAACGCTCCCCTTCACAATTCAGCCATAGCCGGTGACCATATCACTCCGATGCGCCGCGTCGTGCCTTTCCTGCTGATGCTCGCCGTCTCGGCGTGCGGCACGCCGATGCGCTGGGACAAGCCCGGCGCCACCGAGCAGATGGTGGCGGCCGACACGACGGCGTGCCGCCGCGCCGCGCAGGTCGAGGCGAATCGCTACTATCCGTTCTACCCTTGGGGTTGGGGTGGCTGGGGTGGCTGGGGGTGGGGCCATCACGGCGGCTTGATGTGGCAGATGCGGGCCGACGACGAGCGCTTCCTGGCCGAGAACCGCCTCACCGCCTTTTGCATGCGCACCAAGGGCTACGAGCAGGTGCCGGTGCAGCCGCAGACCCAGGCGCCGCCGCCGCAACAACCGCCGTCTCCCGAACCGCCGTTGAAATAACCATCGTCCCGACCGAAGCGACGCGGAGTGGAGGGACCTTGTCTCCACAATCGAGGTCGAGATCGCTGAGAAAAGGTCCCTCGACCACGCTCGGGACGACGGGATCTACTTCTTCGTGCCGTCCTCGATCGCCTTGATCAGGACCGGCCAGTATTCGTGCTCGAAGCCGAGCTCCCTGGCGCGCTCCATCAGCTCGCGGGCAACGTCGGCGCCGAGCGCCGGGACGCCGTGCTCCTCGGCCATCTGGATGGCGTAGGAGAGATCCTTCAACGCGTAGTTGGTCGAGAACGCGCGCTCGGGGAACACGCCCGGCAGCATCGCCTTCATGCCATGGTTGCGCAGCGCGAAGGAATCGGCCGAGCCCTTGGTCAGCGTGTCGAAGAGTATCTTGCCGTCGATGCCGTTGGCGCGCGCGATGCACAGGGCCTCGGCGAGCCCGACCACCGTCTGGAACAGGATCATATTGTTCAGGATCTTGACCGCCTGCCCTGCGCCGGCATCGCCGCAATGCGTGACCTCGCTCGCGAGATGCCGCAGCAGCGGCTCGATGCGCGCGAAGGTCTCCTTCGTGCCGCCGACCATGATCGACAGTGTGCCGTCGATCGCCGCCTGCCGCGTGCGGGCGATCGGTGCGTCGGCGAAGGCGCAGGCCTTGCCTTCGAATTCGGCATAGAGCCGGCGCGCCAGCGACACCGGCGCGGTGCTGGTGTCGATGATGGTGTAGCCCAGCGTCACCTTGGAGACGAGGCCGCCGGCTCCCAAACACACCTCTTCCACCTCCTTGCCGCCCGGCAGCGACAAGAAGATCGTCCGGCACTGCGCGACGATCTCGTCGGGCGAGGCGGTCTTCACGCCGTCGGCCGCCAGCCGCTTCAGCGGCTCCGGATTGCGGTCGGCCGCCAGGATGGTCGCGCCGCTCTTGCGCGCGAGGTTGCGGCACATCGGCTCGCCCATGGTGCCGACGCCGATGAATCCGATCGCTTCAGCCATCACTTCCTCCCCAACAATCTCCCTGTCGTCCCGAGCGAAGTCGAGGGACCTTATTCTCTGCGAAAAGCCGGCTGTCTCTCGGGAAAAGGTCTCTCCGCTCGGGCCTGCGGCCCTCGGTCGAGACGACGTGTTAGTCCACGATGAAAAGTTTGGCGCCGCCTTCGGTGCGCGATCGGTGGGCCATGTCGTTGTCGGCGACCTGGTAGCTCTGACCGGGCTTCAGCACCACGGTGCGGCCGTCGGCGAGCTCGGTGTGCAACTCGCCCTCCAGCACCAGCAGCACATGGCCCTTCTGACACCAGTGGTCGGCGAGGTAGCCTGGCGTGTACTCGACCATGCGCACGCGGATGTTGTTGAAATTACGGGTGCGCCAGTACGCCTTGCCGGTCTCGCCCGGGTGCTCGGTGCGCTCCACGTCGTCCCACGCGGTCGTGCCGAACGGTATGTCGAACATCAGCATGGCGACGTTTCTAGCGCGCTTTAGCCCCACCCCGCCAGCGCGCGGCCAAGGCTGTCGCGGTCGCGGTAGAGCATCGCCCGCCAGCCGGCCATCCGGGCGCCGTCGACATTGGCGGCGCTGTCGTCGACGAACAGGATCGACTGCGCCGCGCTGATGCCCATCCGCGCCTGGGCATTGGTGAAGAACACGCGGTCGGGCTTGCAGACGCCGAGCGCCGCCGAATAGATGATCTCGTCGAAATGCGCGCCCAATCCCTGCTGGTCTCGCAGATAGGCGGCACGATGATGCTCCTGGTTGGAGGCGGCGAACACCCGTCCGCCGGTACGCCGCCGCCAGGTGTCGGTGATCGCCAGCAACTCGCGATCGATCGCTGCGTCCTTCTCGAACCAGTAGGCGACGAACTCCTCCAGCCGGTCGGCGAGCCCCTTGCGGTCAAGGTACTCGTGCAACGCGACGTAGAGGTCGAGCCGCCCGCGCACGACCTCGAGCCAGTCCTTGCGAAAGAAATCCCGCACCATTTCCTCGGCGCTCAAGCCCCAGTCGTGCTGGAGCCCGGCGTCCCAGGGCTGCGGCCCGCCCGGGTGTGCGAGCGAGACCACGCCGTCGATATCGAGCACGAGGACCGGATCGGAGCTCATCCATTCATGCTACAGCAAGCCATGGAGCTCGTCGTTCCCTCCCTCGATCGTCTCGATGCCTATGCCGACGCCCTGCGCCGCGGCGGATTCTATCCCGACAACATTCGCCGTGAGCGCTCCGCCCTCGAGGAGCTGGCGAAGATCGAGGCCGATCGGGGGGCGTTCGTGGCCTCGCTCGACGACCGCGACGCCAAAGGCGGCCCGATCATCCTGCCCGACGGCTCGCAGGTCCCGCGCCTGCCCGGCTATCGCCGCTGGATATGGGACGGCGAGTTCTGCGGCCATATCGGCTTTCGCTGGCAGCCGGGTACGTCGGCCCTGCCGCCTTATGTGCTGGGTCACATCGGCTATGCCGTGGTGCCATCGAAGCGCGGCCGCGGTTACGCCACGCGTGCGCTCGCCCTGCTGCTGCCCGAGGCACGCAAGGAAGGGCTGGCCCATGTCGAGCTCACTACGGATACCGACAACCTGCCGTCGCAGAAGGTGATCCTCGCCAACGGCGGCACGCTGGTCGAGCGCTTCAACAAGACGGAAGCCCACGGCGGCGACGCGGCGCTGCGCTGGCGGATCGCGCTGTAGCCGGGAGCGTCGCGCCCAGTGCCGCTCTCCCGGCCCTAGCCCTCGCCTCCCCCAACCCGGACCACGGTTTCGGCCATTGCCGCGAGCGTCGCCAGGCTGCGTGCCTTGAGCGCCCGCGGGGAGTCGCCCTCGCCGATCTGGCCCTCCAGCACCAGGACGATGAAGCCGTGCATCGTCGCCCAGGCGAAATCGGCCAGCCGCTTGCGCGCCTCTGCGGAAGCTGACGGGATGACCGCATCGACTGCGGCGAGCTGCAGGTGATAGGCCTGCTTGGCCGCCGCCGCGAGCCCCGGCGTCTCGAAGCGGCTGGCCTCGCGGTTGAACATCAGCTGGAACAGCGCCGGGTTGGCGGCGGCAAAAGCCATGTAGCCGACACCCTGCGCCACCAGCCGCGCGGTCGGCTCGGACTTGGCGCGCTTCGCCTCGTTCTCCATGGCGGCTGCCAGCTCGTGGTATCCCCGCGTGGCGATCTCGGCCAGCAGGTCATCGATCGAGGCGAAGTGATGCGCCGGCGCGGCGTGTGAGACCTCGGCGCGCCGCGCGCATTCGCGCAGGGTGAAGCCGCG
>JAFEFF010000169.1 GCA_018240745.1 Pseudomonadota bacterium | reverse complement strand
GCTGGCACGCCGAGCTTCGGTCCGGGAACACTGACGGACCGCGTGGTCGTTCGCCCCTTGTGCGGTTCGCAATCGAGCGCTCTTGTGCGAGCAACAAAAAGCCCCCGCGTTTACGGGCTCTCTTTGATCTCCGGCAATGGTGGACGCACCAGGGCTCGAACCTGGGATTTGCAAACGAGAGGACCTGGTCGCGAGCCTTACCGCTTCTTGAACGAGAAGTGGCAGCGTCGCGGCCCTTGCCTCTCGCCGGTGCCTTGCACACCTTCGAACCGAGCTGCCACCGTATAGCGAATGGGGGTCCCGGATTGGCCAAACCCTGAAGTATGATCGGAAGACCCCGACGCTCCGGAGGTATGGAGACTCGCCGTCCCATCCTTGTTGATATGGCCTTCGATGCGGAAAGTGGCAGCACTTTGGCCTCGAGCCGCTTGCGACTTGTACTCCCCGATCAGATGGGAGTTCTGAACGTTCACATCGTACCGCCAGGTGTAGCCTCGAACCCCGTCCGACATGTCCTCGCACACCTGCACGACGGACCAACTGCCATCGAAACCGTCCTTTTGGGCAAACGCCGTCGAGGCCGCTCCATCGAGGCCGAACACCGCCGGTCCTACCAACGCTCGGAGGAACTGTCGTTTGAACGCCATCGAGTGGGTGACCGGTCAATGAGCTTGATTTCCGGGAACCTCACCTCGTCTCGCACATCTCGTGCACGCGCCAGAGGAGATTGTCGACCCAAGCCGCTGAACTCGATCCTACCGAAGATGAGCTTAAGCCCAAGCCGCGTGCAGCACGATCACGTTCAGCCTTCGATGCACTTAGTTGGTAGTCTCGGCCGCCGTGCTCCCGCCGGATACGACGAAATGCTCAACGCGCGATGTCATCGGGATCCTCGGCAGGTCCCAACGAGCGGAAGCGATCTGTGATCTAGAGGGCGCAGCATCGAAAGCTGAGCACGACACTGCGGGGCTTCTTCGGGCCGGCGATGGTGGGCGCACCAGGGCTCGAACCTGGGACCCGCTGATTAAGAGTCAGCTGCTCTACCAACTGAGCTATGCGCCCGGAAGCCGGGGCATCGCCGGAAGAGGCGCGGGTTTAGCAAGGCCTTTCCGGCTTGTCGATAGGGCGGATTCGGGAATTTCCGCGGCGAAAACGACCGGATCCGGAGACCGGACCGCCGTTACCGAACCAGCGGCAATTGGGCGTCGCGGTGGACGTTGACACCGATCAGCAGGCCGCACGCAAACATCACCGAGACCATGGCGGTGCCGCCATTGCTGACCAGCGGCAGCGGCACGCCGACCACCGGCAGCAGGCCCATCACCATCGAGGTGTTGATGAACACGTACAGGAACATCATCGAGGTGACGCCGAGCGCCACCAGCCGGCCGAAATGGTGCTGGCTGCGGAGCGCGATCGAGAAGCCCCACAGCAGGACCAGGGTGAACAGCGCCAGCAGCACCAGGGCGCCGATCATCCCCCATTCCTCGACGAAGGTCGTGAAGATGAAGTCGGTCTGCTTCTCGGGCAGGAAGTTGAGCGCCGACTGGGTGCCCTTCAGGAACCCCTTGCCGAACAGCCCGCCCGAGCCGATGGCGATCTTGGACTGGGTGATGTGGTAGCCGGCGCCCAGCGGATCGCGGTCGGGGTCGAGGAAGGTCAGCACCCGCTTGCGCTGGTATTCGTGCATGAACGACCAGGCGAACGGCAGGCAGCCGACCGCCGCGACCGCCGCGCCGAGGAACATCCAGAGCCGCACGCCGGCCACGAACAGCAGCGCCGCGCCGCCCAGCAGCACCATCATCGCCGTGCCGAGGTCGGGCTGCACCATCACCAGCGCGACCGGCGCCATGATGATCATCAGCGGCGGCAGGGTATAGAGGAACCGCTCGGCCTGCTCGCGTGTCAGCCCGTGATAGTAGCGCGCCAGCACCAGGATCACCGCCACCTTGGCGATCTCCGACGGCTGAATCTGGATCGGGCCCAGCACCAGCCAGCGCTGCGCCCCCATGCCGATCTTGCCGATCACGTCGACGGCCACCAGCAGCAGCATCGAGACGACATAGATCGGCCAGGCGAGCGCCAGCCAGACCTTGGGATTGACCAGCGCCACGATCAGGCACAAAGCGAGCGCCACGCCGTAGCGTATGGCGTGCTTGCCGGCCCAGGGATCGAAGCGTCCGCCCGCCGCGGAATACAGGGCGACGACGCCGACCGCGGCGATCGCCGTCAGCACCAGGATCAGGCCCCAGTTGATGCGCCAGATCCTTTCGCCGAAGCCGACCGGGGCCGGCGTCGACAGGCCGAGCGACGACAGGGTCATCGCGACGCCATCTTCTTGTAGCGGTCGGTGTGGCGCGAGGGATCGCGCTTCATGGTCTCGAGCAGCACGTCGCGGCCGATCGGGCCGGCGGTGGCGCCGCCCGCCATGCCGTGCTCGACGATCACCGCGCAGGCGTAGCGCGGATTGTCGACCGGCCCGAAGCAGACGAACAGCGCGTGGTGGCGCAGGTGCCAGGGCAGCGAGGCCTGGGTGATGCCCATCTCGCGCTCGCGCTCGGTGATGCGCTTGACCTGCGCCGTGCCGGTCTTGCCGGCGAAGCGATATTGCGGCTCGATCAGCTTGCCGTGGGCGTCGAGGCGCAACTGGTTGGCCGTGCCGCTGCCGGAATTCACCACGTCGGTCATGCCCTGGCGCACGATGTTGACGTACAGCGGATTGAGGCGGAGCGACGGTGCGCCCGGCTTCTCGCGCGTCGGCGGCGGCGCCAGCTCCTCGCGCGCCGTCGCCTTGGCGAGCAGGAGGTTCGGTTGGACCTCGTAGCCGCCGTTGGCGACGCGTGCCGTCATGATGGCGAGCTGCAGGGGCGTCGCCGTCATGTAGCCCTGGCCGATGCCGAGGTTGAAGCTGTCCCCCTGCTGCCAGGGGATGTTGTACTTGTCCTGCTTCCATGCGCGCGACGGCTGGTTGCCGGCCGATTCGCCCGGCAGGCCGAGCTCGCTCACCTTGCCGAAGCCGAGCTTCGCCGCGATCTCGTCGATCTTGTCGACGCCGGCGCGGCGCGCGGCCTCGTAGAAGAAGCAGTCGCACGAGGCGGTGATCGCGCCCTGCACACTCAGGCCGCCATGTCCGCCCGACAGCCAGCAATGGAACTTGATGTCGCCCAGCTTCAGGTAGCCGGGACAGGGCAGGACCGTGCCGGGATCGATCGCCTTCGACTCGAGCGCCGCGAGCGCGGTGCAGATCTTGTATGTCGAGCCCGGCGGATAGACGCCCTGGATCGCCTTGTTGTTGAGCGGGCGCTCGGGATTGTCGAGCAGGTCGCGCCATTCGCCCTGGGTGATGCCGCGGGCGAACATGTTGGGATCGAAGCCCGGCGTCGAGGCCATGACGATGACGTCGCCGGTGACCACGTCCAGAACGACGACCGAGCCGCTGTGATGCTCGGCGAGCCGCTCGGCCGCGAAACGCTGCAGGTCGAGATCGATCGTCAGCAGCACGTTGGCGCCGGCCTGGCCTTCGGTGCGGTCGAGCTCGCGCACCACGCGGCCCACCGCATTGACCTCGACCTGCACGGCGCCGGCGCGGCCGCGCAGGTCGTCCTCGAGCGAGCGCTCCACCCCCTTCTTGCCGAAGCGCATGGTCGGCAGCGACAACAGCGGATCGTCCCGGCCGTTCAGGTCCTCGTCCGAAACGCGTCCGGTGTAGCCGATGATGTGGCTCATCAGCGGGCCCTCCGGATAGTCGCGCGTCTGGCCGAGATCGATGAACATGCCCGGGAGGTCGGGCGCGTTGAACTCCAGGCGCGCCACCTCCTCCCAGCCGAGATTCTCGCGCACCACCACCGGCTGCGCATTGCGGCTGCGCCGCAGATCGCGCAGCAGCCGGGCCTTGTCCGCCTCGCCGAAATTGAGGATCTGGTCGAGCCGGTCGACCAGGATCTCCGCGCCGCGGCCGCGGTCGGAGGTCGCCATGGCCCGGAAGTTGTTGCGGTTGATCGCCAGCGGCTGGCCGGTGCGGTCGAAGATCAGGCCGCGCGGCGGCGGCAGCAGGCGAAGGCTGACGCGGTTCTCTTCGGCGAGCGTGGCGAAGCGGTTGGTCTCCAGCACCTGGAGCTGGTAGAGCCGCCCGACCAGCGCCGACATCAGAGCCGCCTGCGCGCCGCCCAACAGCAATGCACGGCGCGTGAACAGGCTCGAGCGCTCGTTGTCGCCCTTGCGATAGCGCATCATGGCGTGGTCTCGCCGGGCTGCGCCGTGCCGCGCGACGCCTCGGGCACGTTGAGCGGATCGCGTGGCCGAACGCGCGCCAGCAGCGGCGCCAGCAGCGGGTAGGCGACCACCACCACGACATATTGCGCCAGCGCCGGGCCGGCATCGATGTCGGTCCAGGTCCAGATCGTGGTGAAGAACCACACCAGGAAGACGTAGCCGAAGCAGAGCAGGCAGAAGCCCAGCCACTGGAAGATGAACGGCACGCCGACGAGATAGCGCCGGTTGGCGACCACGGCGGCGCGGATCAGCACGAAGCCGAGCGCGCTCACGCCGACCGGCGCGCCGGGACCGCCGAGCAGCAGATCGAGCAGCACGCCCATCGCCAGCAGCAACGGTCCCGGCAGCCGCTCGGGCGTCGCCAGACTGAACTGGAAAACGGCGAGCGCCGGCAACAGCGGCAGCGAATCGGCGATGTAGGGCACGCGCAGGGGCGCCAGCGTCATCAGCACGAAGAACAGCAGGATGGTGCCGGGCAGGAGCAGCCGGCCCCACCGATCGAGCGTGGCGAGAACGCCGTCGGCTCGCATGTCAGTGGCCTTTCGGCGCGGCCGCCGGAGTCGACGAACCGGTGCTGACCAGGCCGGTCACGCCGTAGTCGACGACGCGCACGAATTCGAGGCGCGAAAAGTCGGCGAACGGCCGCACCTTGACGCTGCCGCTCTCGGTCTGCACGACCTCGCCGACCGGGATGCCGACCGGAAAGCTGCCGCCATGACCCGACGTCACGATGCGGTCGCCACGCTGCACGCCCTGCAGGGTCTGCGCGAGCGTGAGCCGCATCAGCGCCGAGTTGTCGCCGGCCAGGATCGCGCGCTCGCGCGTGCGCTCGACCTGCACGGGCAGGCGCGAGTTCACGTCGGTGACGAACAGCACGCGCGCGCTGTTGTCGCCCACCTCGGCAACCCGGCCGGCGAGACCTTCGCCGGTGACGACCGCCTGTCCCGGCTCGACGCCGGCCTTGCGGCCGACGTTGAGCAGCGCGCCGCGCACATAGGCGCTGACGCTGTCGCCGACGATGCGCGCGGTGATGAACGACGCCTCCGGCCCCTCGCGGAAGTTCGCGAGCTCGCGCAGACGGGTGTTCTCGTTCTCGAGCCGGCGCGCCGCGGTCTGCCAGGCGAGCAGCCGGGTGTTCTCCTCGCGCAGCCGCGCATTCTCCTCGCGCAGGGTGGCGAATTCCTTGAGATCCGCGATGGTGCGGTTGGCAACGGCCACCGGACGCGCAATCGCCTCGAGCGCGGGGCTCGCGAGATCGAGCGCCAGCACGCGGGCATTCTCGACCAGCACCGTATCGGCCTTGCCGATCAGCATGGCGGCGAACGCGGCGACCACCAGGACGACGAGGGCGAATCGCTGCAGGGCCAGGCGCACCTGGCCGGCAACCTCCTCGAAATCGTCCCGGATCGCCATGTCCGGCCCATTCTACCCCAAGCAGGCGGTAGATGGCGGTTTTAGTACATGGTGGACAGAACGCCGCGCAGCCGGTCGATGTTCTCGACCGCGTGGCCGGTGCCGAGGGCGACGCAGAGCAGCGGGTCCTCGGCCACCGAGACCGGCAAGCCGGTCGCCTGGCGCAGGACGGTGTCCATGTTGCTCAGCATGGCCCCGCCTCCGGTCAGCACGATGCCTTTGTCGACGATGTCGGCGGCGAGCTCCGGGGCGGTGTTCTCCAGCGCCACCTTGACCGCCTCGACAATGGCCGAAACCGGCTCCTGCAGGCTCTCGGCGATCTGGCGTTCGGTAATGACCAGTTCCTTCGGCACGCCGTTCATCAGGTCGCGGCCCTTGATCTCCATGGTGCGGCCCTCGCCGTCGTCCGGCGGGCAGGCCGAGGCGATGGTCTTCTTGATGCGTTCCGCCGAGCTCTCGCCGACCAGCAGGTTATGGTTGCGGCGGATGTAGCCGATGATGGCCTCGTCCATCTTGTCGCCGCCGACGCGCACCGAGCGCGGATAGACGATGCCCCCCAGCGACAGGATCGCCACCTCGGTCGTGCCACCGCCGATATCGACCACCATCGAGCCGGTCGGTTCGGTGACCGGCAGGCCGGCGCCGATCGCCGCCGCCATCGGCTCCTCGATCAGCCACACCTTGCGCGCGCCGGCGCTCTCGGCCGATTCCTGGATGGCGCGGCGCTCGACCGCGGTCGAGCCCGACGGCACGCAGACCACGATCTGCGGATGGGCGAACGACCGGCGATTGTGAACCTTGGAGATGAAGTGCTTGATCATCGCCTCGGCGACTTCGAAGTCGGCGATCACGCCGTCGCGCAGTGGCCGGATGGCCTGGATGTTGCCGGGCGTGCGGCCCAGCATCATCTTGGCTTCCTCGCCGACCGCGAGGACCTGACGCTTGCCGCTCTGGGTGGTGAGCGCGACCACCGACGGCTCGTTGAGGACGATGCCGCGGCCCTTCACGTAGACCAGCGTGTTGGCGGTCCCGAGATCGATTCCCATGTCCGCCGAAAAGAGCCCGATCAAACGCGAGAGCATTCGCTTAAGTCTCTGTTATTTAGATATAAATTGCCGGCGCCACGCCCTGCCCCGAGGTGCCCGTGTGAAGTGTGGCGGGCCGGTTTATCCCGGCATGCCCGGACCTGCAAGGCGATTCAGGGCGCAGGCATACGGCAATTAGGTTTGCGACCTCCAGGGGGCCACGAGCAGGCTGCCGGCAATCAACCCGCCGTAGACGACGAGGCTCGCGCCGATCGCGCCGAACACGCCTTCGAGGCCGAGCGACAAGTGCTCGATCGCGAACCAGCCGCCGCCCGCGGCGATCGCGAGACGCGACACGCTGGCGGCCACCGGCACGGTCATGCGGCCGGCGCCCTGGCTCGCGAAGTTCAGGGTGAGACCCAGGCCGAACAGGCAGTAGAACGGCGCGACACGGACGATACAGGCGATACTGGCGGCGATGACTTCCGGCTGCGTGGCGAACAGGCGCGACCAGGTCTCGGGGATCAGCCCGACGGTCCAACCGATCACCCCGATGAGGACGAAGGCCGTCATCCCCGCGACCCAGGCGACCCGCACCGCGCGCCGCCAGTCATGCGCGCCGGCGGCGATGCCGACCAGGGTCGTCGCGCCCGCGCCGATGCCGAAGGCGAGCGGCGCCACCATGAACTCCAGCCGCATGCCGATGCTGTAACCCGCCAGCGCCGCCGTGCCGAAACGGGCGACCAGGCCGGTGACCAGCATCGCCGTCATCGTCGCGGTGACGGTGGTGATCGAGCCCATCGCTCCCACTCTCAGGATCTCGCCGAACAGCCGCAGTTGCAGGCGTACGCCTGCGAAACGCGGCATGAATCCGAGCCGCCCGCGGGCGATGGCGTGGGCCAGCAGCGCCGCCGAGACCGCGCCGGTGATCAGGGGCGCGATCGCACTGCCGGCCAGGCCGAGACCGGACCAGCTGCCGACGCCGAGCGTCAGCACGGCCAGCAACGGGATGTAGACCAGCGACATCACGACGCCGATGCGGCTCGGCGTGGCCGCATTGCCGGCGCCGCGCAACAGTGCCGACAGGAAGGGCTGGATCCACAGCAGGATCGTGCCGCTGAACCAGACCCGACTGAACGCCAGCGCCTGATCGAGGACATCGCCGGTTCCACCGAGCCACTGGAAGATGGTCGGCAATGCGGTCCAGGCGAACACGCCGAACAGCAGCGCCATCGCCGCCGCCAGCACCAGCGCGTGCAGCAGCAACGCCTTCGCGTCCTCGGCCCGACCGCCGCCCAGCGCTCGCGCGAGCGCCGCGGCGACGCCGCCGCCCATACCGCCATTGGCCATGTTCATCATCAGGGTGATGAAGGGAATGACGAGCGCGATGCCCGCCAGCGCATCGACGCCGACCCGGGCCACGACCCACGCCTCGGAGACGGCGACCCCGATCTGCACGACCATGACCGCCGTCGTGGGACCGGCGAGCCTGAACAGGCTCCGCCCGATGGGCGCATTGAGAAGAGGATGAAGCAAAGACGAGCTCCGAAGCGGGAACCCACACAGGCGCCCATCGCATGACGAGCGGAACGATCGAAATGCGGTTATCGCCGGCTCATCGTCGGAAGGTCCCTCAATCGAAGACGACGACTCCGCGCGCGACCTCTCCGGCCATCATGCGCCTGAAGCCCTCGTTGATGTCCTGAAGCTTGTAGGTGCGGCTGATCAGACCGTCAATGTTGAGCTTCCTGTTCATGTAGTGGTCGACCAGCACCGGGAAATCGATGCTGGGCCGCACCGAGCCGTAGTAGGTCCCGCTCACCATCTTTTCGGTGAACACCATCATGAACGGCGAGTACTGCGCCCTGACCGTCATCGCCGAGATGCCGACCGCGACCGAGTGACCGCCCGGTGCCAGCGCGTCGAAGGCGAGCGCCTGCGTCGCCTCGACCGAGACGGCATCGAAGGCATAGTCGACGCCCAGGCCGGTGATCTCCTTGACCTTCTTGACCGGATCGTTGTCGGTCGCGGTGTTGATCGTGTGGGTCGCGCCGAAGGTCCTGGCCATCTCCAGCTTGTTGTCACGGATGTCGGCCGCGATGATCGTGCGCGCGCCCGACAGCATCGCGCCCTGGATCGCGTTGAGGCCGACGCCGCCGCAGCCGATCACCAGCACCGTCGAGCCGGCTTCGATCCTGGCGTGACGCGTCACGGCGCCCACTCCGGTCGCCACGCAGCAACCGACCAGCGCGGCCTGCGGCCACGGCATGTCCTTGCGGATCGGCACGACCATCTCCTCCGGCACCACGACCTCCTCCGCGAAGGTGCCGATGCGCGCCATCTGGGCGATGCCCTGGCCCTTGTGCTTGAGCCGCATCGTGCCGTCGAACATCGTGCCCGCCGGCACCGTGTTGCGGCCGATGCACAACACCGTGCGGCCGGTCGTGCAGTACCGGCAGCGCCCGCAATGCGGGCGGAACGAGAAGATCACGTGATCGCCCGGCTGCACCGTGGCGACCCCCGCCCCGACTTCGGCGATCTCACCTGCCGCCTCATGACCCGGCACGATCGGCATCGGCGATGGCCAATCGCCGTTCATGATGTGCCAGTCGCTCTGGCAGACGCCCGCGGCCTTCATCCTGACGCGCACCTCGCCCGCCTTGGGCGGGTCGAGCTCGCACTCCACCACCTGCAACGGCTCGTTGGGCTTGAACAGAACGGCGGCCTTCATGGCATTACCTCCCGGCTATCACCGGTCAGTCTTGCACACCCTTGCCTTGCGGGCACGCGTCGGGGCCCTGCCTCTTACATTGCGCTCGACATTGCGGGCCGTGCGGTCGAGCAGCGCCGTCATCGCCGCCTGCGCACCTTCCGCATCGCGCCGGCGGATCGCCTCGAGGACCGCGCGATGCAGCGGCACCGATGGCCCCGGCGCCCCGCGATGGCGCGAGGCGATCCGCACGAAGGCGCCGAGCGCCGTCTCGGTGAGGGCCGCGAAGGCGACCATGAAGTCGTTGCCGGTCGCCACCAGGATCGCCTTGTGGAAACGCCGGTCCGGATCGGCAAACGCTACGCGATCGTGCGCGGTCCGCTCCATCTCGGCGAAGGCTTCCTCGATCGGGCGGAGGCTCTTCCTGGTGTGGCTTCGCGCCGCCATTGCTGCAGCGGCCGGCTCGACGACCGCCCGCACGTGCAACATGTCCGACACGAACTTGGGTTCCGCCTGGCCGCCGCGCAGCCGCCAGGCGAGAACGTCGGCATCCAGCATGTTCCACGCCTCGCGCGGCCGCGCCCGCGTGCCGGTGCGCTTGCGCGAGGCGATCAGGCCCTTGGCCGAGAGCAGCTTCAACGCTTCCCGCACCACCGTGCGCGAGGCACCATAGCGGCGGCCGAGCTCGATCTCGCCCGGCACCGGCGCGTCGGGCGCATAGCGACCGGCGACGATCGCCGCGCCGATCTCTTCGGCGATGCGCTGCGCGCCGTCGATGCGATTGCGGGTGCGGGGCGTTGACATGGATCGGGAGTCGCCGGACGATATGTCAGACATAATAAGGAGCCGAGCTTCTGGGAGGAAGCACATGAGCACTCTTCGTCGTCGTACGATCCTCGGTGGCGCGCTGGGCGCGCTGGCGGCACCCGCAGTGCACGCGCAGGGCGGCAAGCCCCACGCCGGCACGACCATCAACGCCTCGTGCTTCCAGACGACCTACTTCGAGTACCTGAAGAACTACTTCCCGCAATTCGAGGAGAAGACCGGCATCAAGGTGAACTTCACCATGCAGGCCTTCCCGGTCTACAACCAGCGCACCGACCTCGAACTGTCGACCAAGGGCTCGGCGGTCGACGTCTGCAACGTCACCTTCATCTATTCCGGCCGCTGGATCGGCGCCGGCTGGTTCACCAACCTCGACACCTTCACCAGGGACAAGAAGTACACGCCGGCCGAATGGGAGCCGCAGGACTTCGTCGGCGGCGCGCAGTCGGCGATGCAGAACGCGAAGGGCGAGACCTTCGGCTACACCTGGGAGGCCGGCGCCATGATCGCAGGCGCGGCGCGCTACGACCTGATCGAGAAGGCCGGCCTCAAGATGCCGACCACCTTCGACGAGCTGATCAAGGTCTGCGACGCGATCCACAACAAGGACAACGTCGCCGCCTTCACCGCCGACAAGCTGCATCACTGGAACTGGATCCCCTACCTGATGGGCATGGGCGGCAATGTCTTCAAGGCGCCGCCGGAGAACCTGACGCCGACGCTGGCGACGCCGCAGGCCGCCAAGTCGGCCGAGTGGTACGCCAACCTGCTGGTCAAGTACGGGCCCGACGGCATCCTGTCCTATTCCGACGACCAGTCGATGCGCTCGCAGATGTCGGGCCGCGCCAACATCCGCACCCAGGCCATCACCTGGATGGTGCCGCTGGCCAAGCATGCCGAGAGCACGGTGCGCCAGACGGTGCGGTACGGCCTGATGCCGGCCGGCCCGGACGGCAACTTTCCGGGCTCAAACAGTCATGGGCTCGGCATCCCCGCGGGCTCCAAGAAGAAGGAGGCCGCCTGGGAGTTCATCAAGTGGGCGCTGTCGAAGGAGACCGTGTCCACCGTGGTCAAGGACCATGGCTATCCCAGCGTCTGCCGCATGTCGGTGATCAAGAGCCCGGAGTTCAAGCAGGTGCTGACGCTGAACGGCCAGGACGTGGCGAGCCTGTTCCTCGAGGTGCTGCAGCTCGGCGGCAAGACCGGCTACATGAAGTACCGCACCGTGCCGGTCTATCCGCAGGTCGGCGACAAGATCAACAAGGCGATGGAACGCATCGCGACCAAGCAGCAGGCCGCGCCCGAGGCGATGAAGCAGGCGCAGGCCGAAGCCGTCCAGGATCTCAAGAAGGCCGGCTTCAAGGTCGACGGTTGAGAGCTGGAGTGCGTTCTCATGCTCTTCCGGACCGCGGGCCTCCGGACCGCTCTTGATCATGAGCGGGCCGGAGGCCCGCGGTTTGCATGACCAAGGCGATCAAGGCGCAACACCGCTTCTTCGTCTTCTGCGTCGCGCCGTCCCTGGCGGTGCTGGCGGTCATCACGCTGCTGCCGTCGCTTTACCTGTTGGTCACCAGCTTCACGCCGCTCAACCTGACGCGGCCGGAGACGGCGTGGGATTTCTCCGAGCCGCTGGTCAGCTACAGCGCGCTGCTCTCGGACGACCGGCTCGGCAACTCGATCTGGGTGCAGATCAAGCTCTCCTTCTGGACGGTGGCGCTGCAGCTTTCGATCGGCGTGGCGCTGGCGTTGCTGCTCAACGTCAAGTCGCGGCTGCTCGAGGCGCTGCGCACGGTGTTCCTGATCCCGATGGTGCTGCCGCCGATCGTGGTCGCGATCATCTGGAAGGTGATCTACACGCCCGATATCAGCCCGATGCACGGCATCTTCCGCAGCCTCGGCCTCAGCGTGCCGGCGCTGATCACCGATCCCGACTGGGCGCTGACCTCGATCATCATCGCCGACACCTGGGAATGGTTTCCCTTCACCATGCTGATGGTGCTGGCGGCATTGCAGATGCTGCCGCAGGAGCTGCTCGACGCCGCCAAGGTCGACGGCGCCTCGCCCTGGCAGCTCACGCGCCACGTCACCCTGCCCTTCATCCAGGGCGTTCTGCTGGTCGCGGGCCTGTTCCGCCTGATCGATTCGATCAAGGCCTTCCCGCTGATCTACATCCTGACCGACGGCGGGCCGGGCAACCTGACCGAGGTCACCAACTACTATTCGTTCCTGCAGGCCTTCAATTTCTCCTACCTCGGCTTCTCGAGCGCCATCACCGTGGTGCTGCTGGCGGCGACCATCGCGCTGAGCTGGGTGATCATCCGCGCCGTCGGCTGGGGCGTCCGTGTCGACTAGAAGGACCGACCGCCGGCTGATGCAGGCGCTGGCCGTCGTGCTGGCGATCCTGGCGCTGTCACCGTTCCTGTGGCTGCTGGTCATGTCGTTCAAGACCAACGCCGAGATCTTCCGCTGGCCGCCGCGGCTGTTCTTCCCGCCGACGCTCGACAACTACGCCGCCCTGTGGACCAGCGAGTTCCGGACCTCCTTCGCCAACAGCCTGGTGGTGAGCGTCGCCTCGACCGCGGTGTCGCTGGTGATCGGCGTGCCGGCCGCCTACGCCCTGTCGCGCTGGACGACGCGGGCCGGCGCCTCGATCACGCTGTGGATCCTGGCGAGCCGCATGGCGCCGCCGATCGCCTTCACCATCCCGTACTTCCTCGCCTACCGCTATCTCGAGCTGCTCGACACGCTGACCGGCCTGGTCCTGATCTACCTGACGTTCAATCTGTCGCTGGTGATCTGGATGATGCGGCCGTTCTACGACCAACTGCCGCGCTCGCTCGAGGAGGCGGCGTGGATCGACGGCGCCACGATGTGGCAGGGCTTCACCAGGATCATCCTGCCGCTCTCCGGGCCGGGCCTCGCGGCGACGGCAATCCTCTGCTTCCTGTTCGCCTGGAACGACTTCTTCTTCGCCCTGATCCTGACCCGTACCGACGCCATGACCGCGCCGGTCGCCGTGGTGAACTTCATGAACTACGAAGGCTGGGAATGGGGCCGCATCGCCGCCGGCGGCACCATGATCATGCTGCCGGTTCTTGTGTTCTCCTTCATCGTGCGGCGTTATCTCGTCTCGGGATTGACCGGCGGAGCGATCAAGGGATGACCGGCGTACTTCTGATCACGGGCGGCGCGAGCGGCATCGGCGCCGAGACGGCGCGGCGGGCGGCCAGGCGCGGCTACAAGGTCGCGATCAACTACCGCACGCGCGACTCGCAAGCCATGGGCGTGGCGGCGGACATCGCCGCCGAGGACGGCGAGGCGGTCGCGCTGCCCGGCAACATGGCCAACGAAGCCGAGATCGTGCGGCTGTTCGACGAGACCGAGCGCGTGTTCGGAAAGATCACCCATCTGGTCAACAGCGCGGGCTTCAGCCGCCAGATGCGGGTCGAGGACTACGACGCCAGGACGCTCACCGACCTGTTCGCGACCAACGCCGTCGGCCTGATGCTGTGCTGCCGCGAGGCGGCGCGCCGCATGTCGACCAAGAACGGCGGCAAGGGCGGTGCAATCGTCAACGTCTCGTCGTTTGCCGCGACGTCGGGCGGGCGGCCGGGGTCGTCGGCCTACGCCGCAACCAAGGGCGCGGTCGACGCCTTCACCCGCGGCTTCGCCCGCGAGGTGGCGGGCGAAGGCATCCGCGTCAACTCGATCCGGCCGGGCATGGTGCTGAGCGAGATGACCGAGGGCCGGCTGAGGGACGCGGCGTTCCGCAGCAAGATCGAGGCCTCGATCCCGATGCATCGTGTCGGCCGAACACCGGAGATCGCCGACGCAATCCTGTTCCTGCTGTCCGACCAGGCCTCGTTCATCACCGGCACGATGATCGACGCGGCCGGCGGCGGCTACATCATTTAGCTGGCACCGCGGCACTCCAGTGTCGCTCATGATCTTTGGACCGCGCCCATCCTGCGCGCTCAGGATCATGAGGCGGGCTGGAGCCTTCGGCTCCGCTCAGGCCAGGAGCCCGCGGTCCAATGAGCGCCATGGAGTGCCGCGGTCCCAGCAAAGAAAAGAGGCGCCGGGGTCCGGCGCCTCGATTCTTTCGGCACTGCGCGGGCTCTCGCGCTTGATTACAGGCGCTGCCGCCCGCCGACGCGCAACCGCGCGCGTGTGAACGCGCTTAGTTGCGCGTCTTGTCGACCAGCGCCTTTTCCTTGATCCACGGCATCATGGCGCGGAGCTTGGCGCCGATCTCCTCGATCGGATGCTCCGACATCTTCTTGCGCATGGCCTTGAACGAGGCCTGGTTGACCTTGTTCTCGAGCATCCAGTCGCGGGCGAAGCGGCCGGACTGGATATCGTCCAGCACGCGCTTCATCTCGGCCTTGGTCTCGTCGGTGACGATACGCGGCCCCGAGCGGTACTCGCCGTACTCGGCGGTATTGGAGATCGAGTAGTTCATGTTGGCGATGCCGCCCTCGTAGATCAGGTCGACGATCAGCTTCACCTCGTGCAGGCACTCGAAGTACGCCATCTCCGGCGCGTAGCCCGCCTCGACCAGCGTCTCGTAGCCCGCCTTGATCAGCTCGACCAGGCCGCCGCACAGCACGACCTGCTCGCCGAACAGGTCGGTCTCGCACTCTTCCTTGAAGGTCGTCTCGATCGTGCCGGCGCGGCCGCCGCCGATCGCCGACGAGTAGCTGAGGCCGATCTCCAGGGCATTGCCCGAGGAGTTCTGCGCCACCGCCACCAGGCAGGGCACCCCGCCGCCCCGCAGGTACTCCGAGCGCACGGTGTGGCCGGGGCCCTTGGGCGCGATCATGAACACGTCGATGTCCTGGCGCGGCGTGATCAGGTTGAAGTGCACATTGAGGCCGTGGGCGAAGGCGAGCGCCGAGCCCGGGCGCATGTTGGGGCCGAGGTCGGCGTTGTAGATGTCGCTCTGCAGCTCGTCCGGCGTCAGCACCATGACGATGTCGGCCCACTTGGCGCCGTCGGCCGGGCTCATCACCGTGAAGCCCGCGCCCTCGGCCTTCTTGATCGTCGCCGAGCCGGGCTTGAG
This sequence comes from Pseudomonadota bacterium, assembly GCA_018240745.1. GTDB lineage: Bacteria > Pseudomonadota > Alphaproteobacteria > Reyranellales > Reyranellaceae > Reyranella. The sequence goes on along the minus strand of JAFEFF010000169.1, from coordinate 132,457 downwards.
CGCGATGCGCACATCCTTCACGCCCGAATCGCGCAGGTTCATCGCATGGGCATGGCCCTGGCTGCCGTACCCGACGACAAGGACCTTCTTGCCCTTGACCAGGTTCACATCGGCATCACGATCGTAATAGACACGCATTTCCCTGCTCCTTTGAATGGCGCGCTGTCTACCGGGCCGACAGGGCGAGGCGCAAGCCAAGAAGCGCCAGCGCGCCGCCCATCGTCCGGTCGAGCCAGAACTTGGCCCGGCGGTAAAAGGCCCGCGCCGTGCCGCCCGAAAACGTCAAGGCGAGCAGCGCGAACCAGGTGAACTCGTCGAACGCCACGAGGGCCAGCACGGCGGCTTCCATCCAGCCCGGCATGTGCTGCGGCAGGACCGACAGGAAGATGCTGCCGAAGAACACCATGATCTTGGGATTGCCGAGCTGCAGCAGCAGGGCGCGGACGAAAATCTGCCTGTCGCTGCCGCGGACGATCGTTGCGACCTCCGGCAGGGGCTCGCGCGCATGGCGCCACATCATGACCGCGAGATAGATCAGGAACACCCCGCCGGCGACCTGGAACACGCGGTAGAGCCAGGCGAACCGGGCAAACAGCGCCTGCAGCCCGTAGAGCGCCGCCGCCGCCCAGGCGACCGCGCCCAGCATCATGGCGAAGGCCGCAATCAGCCCGCCGCGCCGGCCGGCGACCGCCGCGGTCTGCACGACCAGGACGGTGGAAGGGCCGGGACTGGCGACGGCCAGCAGATGGACGACCGCCAGCCCCAGCAGGGCGACGACGGCGTTCATCATCGGCGGGACCGCTCATGATCATGCTCTTCCGGACCGCGAGGCTCCGGCTCGCTCGGACTCATGAGCGAGCCAGGGGCTCGCGGTCCGGAAGAACATGAACGACGGCGGCTCACAGCGCCTCGCCGCCGCGGGTCATGCCGACGATGCCGGTGCGGCCGACATCGACCAGGCCGAGGCCGCCCATCAGGTCGATGAAGGTATCGACCTTGTCGGAGTTGCCGGTGACCTCGAACACGAACGAATCGTTCTTGGCGTCGATCACCTTGGCGCGGAAGACGTCGGCCAGGCGCAGCGCCTCGACGCGCTTCTCGCCGGTGCTCCTGACCTTCACCAGCGCCAGTTCGCGCTCGATGTGCGGGCCCTCCATCGTCAGGTCGTGCACCTTGTGCACCGGCACCAACCGGTCGAGCTGCGCCTTGATCTGCTCGATCACCATCGGCGTGCCGGTGGTGACGATGGTGATGCGCGACAGGTTCTCGGCCGCGTTGGTCTCGGCCACCGTCAGGCTCTCGATGTTGTAGCCGCGGCCGGAGAACAGCCCGACCACCCGGGCGAGAATGCCCGGCTCGTTGTCGACCAGCACCGAGATGGTGTGGCTCGACGTCAGCTCGCGGTTGCTCACACCAGCACCATGCCTTCTTCGGACACGGGCTTGGCGGCCCGGTCGTCCGGACCCAGCAGCATGTCGTAGTGGGCCGCGCCCGACGGGATCATCGGGAAGCAGTTCTCGGCCTTGTCGACGCCGACATCGACGATGACCGGCTTCTTGACGCGGATCATCTCCTCGATCACGCCGTCGAGCTCGCCGGGCTTGTCGGTGCGCAGGCCGACCGCGCCGAACGCCTCGGCGAGACGCACGAAGTCGGGCAGCGATTCCATGTAGCTCTCGGAATAGCGGCCGCCATGCAGCAGCTCCTGCCACTGCCGCACCATGCCCATGTACTGGTTGTTGAGGATGAAGATCTTCACCGGCAGCCGGTACTGCGCCACCGTCGAGAGCTCCTGGATGTTCATCATGATCGAGGCTTCGCCGGCCACGTCGATCACCAGCGCATCCGGGTGCGCGATCTGCACGCCCATCGCCGCGGGGAAGCCGTAGCCCATCGTGCCGAGGCCGCCCGAGGTCATCCAGTGGTTGGGCTTCTCGAACTTCAGGAACTGCGCCGCCCACATCTGGTGCTGGCCCACCTCGGTGGTGATGTAGTGCTCGCGATCCTTGATGTGGTGATACAGCCGCTCGAGCGCATATTGCGGCTTGATGATCTCGTTGCCCTGCTTGTAGGCGAGGCACTTGCGGGCGCGCCATTCGTCGATCTGCGCCCACCAGGCCTTCTGCGCCTTGAGATCGATCCTGGGCTGCGTCTTCTGCCAGATGTCGACCAGGCCCTTGAGAGCGCGGCGCGCATCGCCGACGATCGGCAGGTCGACGCGCACGTTCTTGTTGATCGACGACGGATCGATGTCGATGTGGACCTTGGTCGACTTCGGCGAGAACTCGGCGATCTTGCCGGTGATGCGGTCGTCGAAGCGCGCGCCGATGTTGATCAGGAGGTCGCAGTGGTACATGGCGAGGTTCGCCTCGTACGTCCCGTGCATGCCGAGCATGCCGAGGAACTGCGGATCCGACGCCGGGAACGAGCCCAGCCCCATCAGCGTGTTGGTGATCGGGAAGCCGGTCATGCGCACGAACTGCGTCAGCAGCTGGCTCGCCTTGGGGCCCGCATTGATCACGCCGCCGCCGGTGTAGAAGACCGGCCGCTTGGCCCTGGCCATCAGCTCGACCAGCCGGTGGAGCTGGTTGCGATCGGGCTTGGTGATGGGCTTGTAGCTCTTGTGCTCGACCGGCTTCTGCGGAGCCGAGTACTCGTGCTTGTTCATCAGCACGTCCTTCGGCAGGTCGATCACGACCGGCCCGGGCCGGCCCGAACGCGCCACATAGAAGGCCTCGTGGACGGTGCGCGCCAGCGCATCGACCGACTTCACGAGGTAATTGTGCTTGGTGCAGGGACGGGTGATGCCGGTGGTGTCGGCCTCCTGGAACGCGTCGTTGCCGATCAGGTGCGTCGGCACCTGGCCGGTCAGGCAGACGATCGGCACCGAATCCATCAGCGCGTCGGTCAGGCCGGTCACGGCGTTGGTCGCCCCGGGGCCCGAGGTCACCAGCACCACGCCAACCTTGCCGGTCGAGCGCGCGTAGCCCTCGGCCGCATGCACGGCGGCCTGCTCGTGTCGGACGAGGATGTGGCGAAGCTGGTTCTGCTTGAAGATCGAATCGTAGATCGGAAGGACGGCGCCGCCGGGATAGCCGAAGACGACCTCGACTTCCTCGTCGATCAGGGCTTTCACCAACAGATCGGCGCCGGTCGTGGCGGGCTCCTCGGGCTGCATGACGACGTTGCTCCTTCCTGACAAATGCGCCGCAAACGGGGGGTTTGCGGCGGCGCGGACCATAGGGGTCGAGGTCCGAAAAGTAAAGTTTCAGACCTCTATTTTGTCCAAAAATTTCTCAACCGCAGGATTAGCCACCACATCTGGCGTAAGCTGATGGCGAAACCACGTCATCTGGCGTTTGGCGTATTGCCGCGTGTGGTCGATCGCGGTTTGCCGAGCCTGCTCCAACGTAATCTCTCCCCGGAGATAGCGGAAGAGCTCGGGCGCACCATGCGCTTTCAGGCCCGGCGACCTGGGATCGGGCTTGCGGTCGAACACCGCCCGCACCTCGTCCAGCACACCCTGCTCGAGCATGGCGTCGAACCGCGTCTCGATGCGCTGGCGGAGCCAACCGCGATCGGGGGCGAGCAGGACGATCTTGAACCGGTAGGGTGCGGGCTTGCCTTCCTGCTTCTGCCACTCGCTCAGCGGCCGACCCGTCGCGTCTACCACCTCCCACGCCCGCACGTGCCGCTGGCGGTCGCCGGGCTTAAGGCGCGCAACGATCTCCGGATCGCGCTCGGCCAGCCGCGCGCGAAAGGCGTCCGCGCCCATCGCGTCCCAGTCGGCGTTGGCCTGGTCGCGGACCTCGGACGCGATAGCCGGGATCGAGGAGATCCCCTGCATCAGGGTTCGCAGATACAGGCCCGAGCCGCCGCACAGGATCGGCACATCGGCGCGCTCGATCTCCGCCGTCGCGAGATCGCGCCAGCGGGCCGCCGAGAGGGTCTCGCTGAGCGGCAGCACGCCATAGAGCCTGTGCATTGCGCGGGCGCGCTCCTCGGGCGTGGGCTGGGCCGTCAGGATCGGGAAGGCGTCGTAGGTCTGCATGGCATCGGCGTTGATCACCGTGCCGCCGCGCTGCTCGGCCAGGGCAAGCGTCAGCGCCGACTTGCCCGAGGCGGTCGGTCCGGTGACGACGAGGACATGCTTGGCCATGCGCGCGGCAGCTTGCTTACAGCCTATTTCGTTCGGCTGCCTTGCAGCCGGACGAAATATGCCCGGTGAGTATGCCGTCCGGAACAACGCGTTTTCGGACAAAAGGAACCGCAAGCGGTTCCTTTTGCCCGGAAGCCGCGCTAGAGCCGGAGCGTGAAGAACACCCTCGTCCTGATCGGCGCGCTCGACGACACGATCGTGCAGCGCGCGTCGGAAATCCTGTGGAGCAACCGCGGTTCGGTCGGCACGCCCGACTGGCTGGCGCCCGGCACGGCTTGCGAGATTCCGTTCAACGGCCCGGCGAAGGCAATGTCCCTGCCCGGCATCGACGCGGTCGTGCTGCCGGCCGCCAACCGCCGCAAGCGGCTGCTGGTGGCCGACATGGAATCGACCATGATCGAGAACGAAATGCTCGACGAGCTGGCCGACTTCCTCGGCCTGCGCGAGAAGATCGCCGGCATCACCGCGCGCGCCATGAACGGCGAGCTCGACTTCGCGGCAGCGCTCAACGAGCGCGTCGCGCTGCTGAAGGGCCTGCCGGTCGGCAAGCTCGACGAGGCCGCCACGCGCATCCGCTACACGCCGGGCGGTGCGACCCTGGTTGCCACGATGAAGGAGCACGGTGCCATCTGCGTGCTGGTGTCGGGCGGCTTCACCTACTTCACGGCGATGGTCCGCAAGGCGCTGGGCTTCGATCTCGATTCGGCCAACACCCTGAAACACGACGGCCGCGCCCTGGCCGGCGCGGTCGAGCTGCCGATCCTCGGCAAGGAGGCCAAGCTCGCCACGCTCGATCGACTGTGCGTCGAACGCGGCCTGCAGATCGGCGAGGCATTGACGGTCGGCGACGGTGCCAACGACCTGCCGATGCTCAAGGCCGCCGGCCTCGGTGTCGCCTTCCATGCCAAGCCGGTGGTCGCGGCGGAGGTTTCCGCCCGCATCGACCATGGCGATCTCACGGCCCTGCTCTATCTCCAGGGCTACCGTAAGAGCGAAATCGTCGACAGGCCTGATCCCTGAGGTGTTGCCATGACCCAAGCCAACCAGATCGTCCTCGCCAAGCGCCCGACCGGCGACGTCACCGCCGACTGCTTCCGCGAGGAGACCGTCACCCTGCCGGCGCTGACCGACGGCCAGCTGCTGGTGCGCGGCCGCTTCCTCTCGCTCGATCCCTACATGCGACCGCGCATGACCGAGATGCGGTCCTACACGCCGCCCTTTGCGCTCGGCCAGCCGCTGACCGGGGGCTCGGTCGGCGAAGTGGTGGAATCGCGCAATCCCAGGTTCGCCAGGGGCGACACGGTGATGGGCATGCTCAACTGGGCGAGCCACACCGTCCATGACGGCAAGGGCCTGCGCAAGATCGAAGCGACCGGCGTGCCGCTGTCGGCCCATCTCGGCGTGCTCGGCATGCCGTCCTTCACCGCCTGGTACGGCATGACGCAGATCTGCAAGCCCAAGGCCGGAGAGACGGTGTTCGTCTCGGCCGCGACCGGCGCGGTCGGCCAGGTGGCGGGCCAGCTCGCCAGGCTCGCCGGCGCCAAGGTCGTGGGCTGCGCCGGCGACCAGGACAAGTGCGTATGGGCGGTGCGCGAGGCAGGCTACGACGCCTGCTTCAACCATCGCACCGAGAAGGACTATGGTGCGGTGCTCGACAAGCTCTGCCCGCAGGGCATCGACGCCGACTTCGAGAATGTCGGCGGCAAGCTGTTCCACGCCGTATTCGGGCGAATGAACAATTTCGGCCGCATCGCCTTCTGCGGCGCCATCTCGGAATACCAGGACACCACGCCGCTGGCCGGGCCGCCGAAGATGTTCGCGATCGTGCAGAAGCGGCTCACCATCCAGGGCTTCATCGTCTCCGACCACGTCGCGCTGATGCCCGACTTCGTCCGGGAGGTCGGCGACCTGGTGAAGAGCGGCAAGCTCAAGAGCCGCGAGACAGTCGTCGACGGCCTGTCGAAGGCCCCGCAGGCCTTCATGGGCCTGCTCAAGGGCGAGAACTTCGGCAAACTGGTGGTGAAGCTCGGCTAGCCGGACCGTTTTCACCGTTTTTGCCGGATCCACCGATTCCGGCCGGCGCTGCGCACGACGGCTGTTCGCCTATGCTCAAACGTCCTCTCCGCCGCGCAAGCGGGGGAGAGGAAGGGACCCGTTGCGCCAGCAACGGGGAGGTGAGGTGGTCGCGCAACAGAGAAGGTGTGCATTGGCGGTGGGAGGCCCACCTCACCCTCCCATCGCTTACGCGATGGGCCCCTCCCTCTCTCCCCGCGAAGACGCGGGCGGAGAGGTGTGCTTACCTCAATCCATCAGCCGTAAATGTGGAAAATCGAATTTCCGCAATTCCGGCTAATCGATGGACACCTATTTCGTCAGCCGCAGCGCGGCGAAGCGCGGGTCGCCCTGGCGCTCGACGAACAGCAGGACCGAGCGCTTCTTCTGCGCCTGCAGCTTGGCGACGATCTCGGTGACCTCCTGCGGCGTGGTCACCGGCTTCTGGTCGACCTCGAGGATGACGTCGCCGGCCTGCAGCTGCTTGTCGGCCGCCGGGCTGTTGGGCACGACCTTGGTGACGACCACGCCCTTGACGTTGTCGGAGAGGCCGTACTTCTCGCGCAGCTGGTCGTTGACCTTCTGCAGCGTCAGGCCGAGCTGCTCGATGGTCGAGGTGATCGCCTTGTCGGGCTCCGGCGCCGGCTTCTTCGACGAACCCTGGGCCGAGGCGTTCTGCTTCTCCGGCTCCTGCTGCTCGCCGACCCGGAGCTTCAAAGTCGCCTCCTTGCCGCCGCGCCACACCACGACGTCGACGGTGCTGCCGACGCGGGTATTGGCGACGATGCGCGGGAAGCGGCGCAGGTCCGGCACTTCCTGGCCGGCGAAGGTCAGGATGATGTCGTTGCGCTTGATGCCGGCCTTGGCCGCCGGCCCGTCGGCGGTGACGTTGGCGACCAGCACGCCGCGCGCCTTGTCGAGGCTGAAGGAGTCGGCGATGTCGTCGGTCACGCTTTGGTAGCTGACGCCGATCCAGCCGCGCCGCACCTTGCCGAACTCGCGGAGCTGCTCGGCCACCGCCTTCACCAGGTTGGAGGGGATCGAGAAGGCGAGGCCGGCATTCGTGCCGGACGGCGAGTAGATCGCCGTGTTGACGCCGATCACCTCGCCGTCGGCGTTGAACAGCGGACCGCCCGAGTTGCCCTTGTTGATGGCGGCGTCGGTCTGCAGGTAGTCGTCGAGCGAATCGCTGAGCGCACGGCCGCGCGCCGAGATGATGCCGGCGGTCACCGAGTGGCCGAGGCCGAACGGATTGCCGATCGCGATCACCCAGTCGCCGACCCGGCTCTTGTCGCTGTCGCCGAACTTGACCGCCGGCAGCGGCTTCTTGTTCGGGGGATCGACCTTCAGCACGGCGAGGTCGACGCGGCTGTCGGAACCGATCAGCTTGGCCTTGAGCTGGGTGTCGTCGCGCAGGATGACGGTGATGTCCTCGGCGCCCTGGATCACGTGGTTGTTGGTGACGATGTAGCCGTCGCCATCGACGATGAAGCCCGAGCCGAGCGAGGTACCGCGCCGGTTCTGCTGCTCACCGTTCTTGTGGTCGAAGAATTCCTTGAACAGTTCCTCGAACGGCGAGCCCGGCGGCAGTTGCGGCATGTCGCGCAGCCGCGGCCCCTGCTGCGGCACGTTCTGGGTGGTGGTGATGTTGACCACCGTCGGCAGCAGTTTGTCGACCAGGTCGGCGAAGCTCTGCGGCGCTTCGCGCGCCAGGGCCGGATTCGCCACTACCGTACCGAACGCCACCACCGTAGCGACCGCTACGGCCCGCACAACCCCATAAAACCCCGAGAGAATCACGACTGACCTCCAACGGCGCTCGAGGCGTTCAAAACGAGGTCCGGCCGGCGCCGCGTGTTCGAGTTCCTGTCTACATGGCGGCGGAATGTGGCGCAAATAGAGAGGCCGTGATGTAGCTGTATATTTCAGGGTTTTCCGCACGTTTCCGAAGATTCCCCGGGCGCCGTGGCAGGGGTGCCACAGCGTCCCGGGAACCTGTCGAAGGGGCTACTTCTTGCCGGCCGCCTCGGCACCGGCATTGGGGTCGTTGAAGTAGCGGAAGAAGTCCGAATCCGGGCTCAGGATCATGGTCCCGCCGGATCCGAAGGCCTGCCGGTAGGCCTCCATCCGCCGCCAGAAACCATAGAAATCCTTATCCCGGTCGAAGGCCTCGGCATAGATCCTGGTCGCCTCGCCGTCCGCCGCACCCATGGTGGTCTGGGCCTTCAGCCCGGCATCGGCCTTGATCACGGCGACTTCGCGGTCGGCGGTCGCGGTGATGCGTTGCTTCTCCTCGTCGCCTTCGGCGCGCAGCTGGGCGGCCTCGCGCTCGCGGTCGGTCTTCATGCGGTTGTAGACCGATTGCGAGTTGGCCTGAGGCAGGTCGGCCCGCTTGATGCGGACGTCGACCACGTCGACGCCGAGATCCTTGGTCTTGCCGTTCACCCGCCGCGTGATGTCGTCCATCAGGCTGGCGCGCTGCTCGGTCAGCACCGCGTGCAGCGGCACCGAGGACAGGACGCCACGGATCTCGGAGTTGATCAGCGAATCGAGCAGGCCGCGCAGGGAGGCCTCGCCGCCTGGCACGCGCTCGACGAACAGCCGGGCGTTGTTGATCTTGAACCGGGCGTAGGCGTCGACCACCAGGCGCTTCTGGTCGCCGGCGATGATCTCGAACTCCTCGGCCTCGTAGTCGAGCAGCCGACGGTCGATCCGCACCACGTCCTGGATCAAGGGCCATTTGACGTAGAGACCGGGCTCGGTCTTGGGCTGGCCGACGATGGCGCCGAACTGGCGCACCAGCACCTGCTTGGTCGGGTCGACCGTGTAGAGCGTCTGCGTCAGCAGGAAGACGACGATGGCGGCGACCACCAGCGCGACGATGGAACGGTTGCTCATCGCGAACCTCCCGTCGACGTCGACGGCGGCGGGGGTGGCGGCGGCGTTCGGGGCAGCGACACCCCGTTCGGGTTCGCCTTCAGCTCGGGCAACGGCAGGTAGGGGATCACGCCCGGGCCGCCCTTCTTGTCGACCATCACCTTGTTCACGTTGCGCAGCACGTCCTCGATGGTCTCGAGGTAGAGGCGCTCGGTGGTGATGTCCTTGGCCTTGGTGTACTGCTCGTAGACCTGGGTGAAGCGCTGCACGTCGCCCTTGGCGCGATTGACCGTCTGCGCCTTGTAGGCCTCGCTCTTCTGGATGATGGACGCGGCCTCGCCCTTGGACCGCGGCACCACCTGGTTGCGGTAGGTGTTGGCCTCGTTGATCGCCTTCTCCTTGTCGGCGCGCGCCGCCTGCACGTCGCGGAAGGCGCCGATCACCTCCTGCGGCGGGTCCACGCGCAGGAGCTGCACCTGGGCAATCTGCGCGCCGAGGCCATATTCGTCGAGCACCCGCTGCATCAGGTCCTTGGTGTCCTGCTCGATGCGGGTGCGGCCCTCGGTCTGGGCGTACTGCAGGTTGGACTGGCCAATCACCTCACGCATCACCGCCTCGGCGGTGGCGCGCACCGTCTCCTCGCCGTTGCGCACGGCGAACGCGTACTTGAAGACATCCTTGATCTGCCACAGCACGGCGAACTCGATGTCGACGATGTTCTCGTCGCCGGTCAGCATCAGGTTCTCGGTCGAGGTCGCGCGCGAGCCGCGGTAGGAGCTGCGGTCCGCCGCGCTGCGTGAGCCGATCACCATGCGGCGCTGGTCCTGCACATTGACCACCACGACGCTGCCGATCGGGCTCGGCAGGTTGTAGTGCAGGCCCGACGCGACCGGGCCGCCATAAGGCTTGCCGAAGATGAGCTGGATCGCCTCCTGGTTGGGCTGGACGCGGAAGAACCCGGTCAGCAGCCAGATCACGATCGCGGCCAGCGCGATCAGCAGGATGCCCTTGAAGGAGCCGAAGCCGCCGGGCATCAGGTTGCGCAGCCGCTCCTGGCCCTTGCGGATGACGTCTTCCATGTCGGGTGGCCGGCGTGAGCCGAACGGCCCGCCGCCGCCCCGATTGCCCCCGCCTCCGCCGCCGCCCCAGGGGCCGCCGCCTCCGCCACCACTACCGCCGCCGCCCCAGGGGCCGCCGCTGTTGTTGTTCCACGCCATCCGCACCTCGAGGCCGTCCTGGGGGACCTTTGCTTTCACGCCGGACAGCATATATGTGACGACAGCCACACCTTCAATCAAGCGGCGAGCGACATGGCGGAAATCACGGAATCGGCCGTGCGCGGCGTTCTCGAAACAGTAACCGACCCGGCAACCGGCAAGAACGTGGTTGCTCTGGGGATGGTGAGCGGTATCGCCACCCGTGGCGGACATGTTGCAGTCACTCTGGAGGTTGACCCGGCCCGCGGCCCGGCCCTCGAACCGTTGCGCCAGGCGTGCGAACAGGCGGTGCGCGCCATCCCGGGCGTGCTGTCGGCGACCGCCGTCATGACCGCCGAACGTCCCGCCCCGCCCTCTTCTCCCAATCGGGGCCCGTCACGGCCGCGCACCGGCCATGGACCGGCCGCGCCCAACCGCATCGACGTGCCGGGCGTGAAGCACATCATCGCCGTCGCCTCGGGCAAGGGCGGCGTCGGCAAGTCGACGACGGCGGTGAACCTGGCGCTCGGCCTCGCCGTCAACGGCGTCGCGACCGGCCTGCTCGACGCCGATATCTACGGCCCGTCGATGCCGCGCATGCTGGCGGTCAAGGAGAAGCCGGAATCCGCCGACGGCAAGATGCTGAAACCGATCGAGCGCTACGGCCTGCGCACCATGTCTATCGGCTACATCGTCAGCGAGGACACGCCGATGATCTGGCGCGGTCCCATGGTGTCGAGCGCGCTCGAGCAGATGCTGCGCGACGTGCAGTGGGGTGAGCTCGACGTGCTGGTGGTCGACATGCCGCCCGGCACCGGCGACGCGCAGCTCACCCTCGCGCAGCGCGTCGCGCTCTCCGGCGCGGTGATCGTCTCGACGCCGCAGGACATCGCGCTGGTCGACGCGCGCAAGGGCTTGAGCATGTTCCGCAAGGTGGCGGTGCCGGTGCTCGGCATCGTCGAGAACATGAGCTACTTCCTCTGCCCCAAGTGCGGCGAGCGGTCGGAGATCTTCGGCCACGGCGGCGCGCACGAGGAGGCCGACAAGCTGGGTGTCCCCTTCCTCGGCGAGGTGCCGCTGCATCTCGACATTCGCACGACGTCCGACAGCGGCCACCCGATCGTCGTCGCCAAGCCCGACAGCCCGCACGCGCAGGTCTACAGGAACATCGCTGGCCGGGTGTGGAAGCAGCTCACCGTCAACCAGCGCGGGCCACGACCGGCGCCACGCATCGTGATGCGCTAGAGTAGCGGCTTCCTCCCCATTCAGATGGGGAGGAAAAGCTATCGCTTTCTCCGGCGCGCGACCTTCTTCGGCAACGCCTTGCCGACCATGCCGTGCACGCCGATCATCGAGCCGGCGACCAGCTCGAGGGCGAGAAAGCGGCGCTCCTCGATCCAGCCCGGCAACTGCAGATGCAGCGCAAGGTCGCGGCGGAAGCCGAACTGGTTGTAGTACTCCGGATCGCCGACCAGGATGATGCGGCTGTGGCCCTGCATGCGGGCCTGCGCCATGGCGTGCCACATCAGCGCCTTGCCGTAGCCGAGCCCGCGAAGTTCGGGCGCGATCGCGAGCGGCCCGAGCATCACCGCCTGCCATTTCTCGTTGATCAGTACCGGCCAATTGCGGATCGAAGCCACCAGCCGGTCCTTCTGGTCGAGGCAGACGAAGCAGAGATCCTTCAGCGGCGGTACGTCTTCGCGCAGGCGATAGACCGTCTTGTGGAACCGGTCGGGCCCGAACGCCGCCGCCGTCATCTCCTCGATCGCTTGCGCATCGCGCGGCCGCTCGCGCAGCAGGCGCAGGAGGCCTGGGTTCTTCTGCATGATCGAGTTATGACAGCAGGCAACGCCTCGCTCAACGCGCTACCATGACGGGATGATCATCGAAGAGATTCGGGCCGTGCTGGCCGCCAAGGCGAGCGCCCTGGTGCGCCGCTCGGCGGACGACATGGCGGCCTTGATGCATCCCGATTTCGTTCACGTCACCGCCGGCGGCCGCACCCTCACCAAGGCCGATTACATCGACGTATTCATCAACTCCGACAGGGTTGTGTACCACAGCCAGGAGGTGCGCGAACTCGAGGTTCACCTGTTCGACGCCGTCGCCGTGGCGACCATGGCGGTGGACGACCGCTGCTCGATCGACGGCCGGGAGATCACCGAGACCTTTCGCGCGCTCTCCGTCTACACCTGGAAGGATGGCCGTTGGCTGTGGGTCGCCGGCCAGACGGCATTGCCGAGGCTGCCCTGATGACCGTCGCCTTCCCCGTTACGGCCAGGCGATGGTGCCGGGAGCCCCCTAATCCAGGCCGAGCGCCGCCATCAGCTCGCGCCATTCGCGCGGATTGAGGCCGCTCGACTTCTGGTCGACCTTCTCGCCGGCGATCATGCGCTTGACCGCGGCGAGGCCGGTCTTCGACAGATGTGCCCCGCCCATGCGGTACTCCATGAAGGCGTCGTGGCAGATCGGGGTCCAGCGCTTCAGCGTGTCGATCATCACGTCGGCGTAGACCCGGATCTCGTATTGCGCGTGCGCGTCGGCGCGCAGCGACAGGAAGTGCATGAGGTTGTGCAGATTCGTCTTCCAGTACCATTGCGTATAGAAGGCGAGCGACAGGTTCATGCGCGCCAGCTCGCGCGCCAGGCCGGAGCGCTCGGGATCGAGCGGCTCGCCCGCCTCACCCTCGTTCAGCATCTCCATGTAGTGCTCGTAGACGAGCTCGGCGTCCTTCCTGAGCAACGAGAACACGCGGTCGGCTTCCTTGCCGGTGATGACCTGGTCGCGGCCCTGGCGATTGGCCTTGCTCTGCGCCGCGAGATGCTCGGGCCTCGGCAGGTAGAACTCGTTGTCGAGGATCGAGTAGCGCGCCGAATACTCGTTCACGTTCGCCGTGCGGTGGCGGATCCACTGCCGCGCGACGAAGATCGGCAGCTTCACGTGGTACTTGATTTCGCACATCTCGAACGGGGTCGTGTGCCGGTGGCGCATCAGGTAGTTGATCAGCCCGCGATCCTCGCTGACCTTCCTGGTGCCGCGGCCGTAGGAGACGCGCGCAGCCTGCACGACCGCCGCATCGTCGCCCATGTAGTCGATCACCCGAACGAAGCCGTGATCGAGCACCGGGATCGCCTGGTACAGGATTTCCTCCAGCGCCGGCGCGATCGCCCGCCGCGTCGCATGGGCGTCGCCGCGCACCTGGTCGATCTCGGCCTGCTGGTCGGTGGAGAGGGGCATGTCGGTCTTCCGGTCTTGTTTGGCCGCACTCTAGCTGCCGGGACCGGCGCCGCCCACCGGCGACGATCCACAACGTTCGACGCACCTCTGTTCGTCGCCTTCAAAAAGGCGGCCGGAACGCCTATATAGGCTCTGTCGGGCAACCGACTATGGCGATAAACGCCGCGTGGCATAAGCGTATCGGACCCGGGGGCGGTACCCGGCGCCTCCACCATCTTCTCCTCGCCTGGCTGGGCGGGACCGATGGGGGCGAAACAGGATCGACGAGCGTGGTAAAGGCGCGGTTTTTGCCCGGTATGGTTCCGCCGTGACGGGCCACACACAAGTGCCAACGATAACGACGTTGCACTCGCTGCTGCCGCCTAAACAGCGGACGTAAGCGCGGTTTCGGGAGGGGCACCGGGCAACAGAAGCCCCTCCCACTTTCTCACAGATCCGCTCTTCTCTTTCGGTGCGATGCCCGGTATTGGCGACGTTGACTCTCCTGCAGGGCAGGTCGAGACTTCCAATGGGCACCGACGTTTCATGAACGACCGCTTTCACTACGACGCTCTTGTCGACGATGCGCTGCGCGGCGTCGTGCGTCGCGTGCTGCGTCAGGTCGCGGACAAAGGTCTGCCCGGCTCGCATCATTTCTACATCTCGTTCCGCAGCACCGATCCCGGCGTGCGCCTGCCCGACTATCTGCGCGCCAAGTATCCGGAAGAGATGACGATCGTGCTCCAGCACCAGTACTGGGACCTCGTCCTCGCCGAGGATTTCTTCGAGGTGACGGTGAGCTTCAACAAGCAGCAGGAGCGCATAAAGGTGCCGTTCGCCGCGCTGTCGGCGTTCGTCGACCCTTCGGTGCGGTTCGGCCTGCAATTCGACCGCAAGGACAAGGGCACGGTGCCGGCCGAGAAGCCCGCCGCGGCGCCGGCCAGCGCCACGCCCCTCCCCGCGCCGGAAAAGCGCCCGTCGCTCGGCGCGCCCACCAGCGCCGCGCCCGGCGAACCCCAGGCCGACACCGCCGACAAGCCGGCCGAGACGCCGGAAAAGACCGGCGATCCGGCTTCGAAGATCGTCAAGCTCGACAGCTTCCGAAAGAAGTAAGCTCGCTGACACCGGTGGTGTTGCCGCGTCCCGCGCAATAAAGCTAGACGCGCCGCGCTTTTTGCGGTTTTAGGGCGGCTTCCGTCAGGAGAAGCCATGCCCGAGTTCCAGTTCCAGGAGATGTTCCCCCACGGCCACGACACGACGCCGTATCGCAAGCTCTCCTCCGATTTCGTCGGCACCGCCAGGTTCAACGGCAAGGACGTGCTCACCGTCGAGCCCGAGGCGCTGACCCTGCTGACGGCGGCTGCGTTCCACGACATCTCCCACCTGCTGCGGCCGGGCCATCTCCAGCAGTTGCGCAACATCCTGGACGACAGCGAGGCTTCGTCGAACGACAAGTATGTGGCGCTCGAGCTGCTCAAGAACGCCAACATCGCCGCCGGCGGCGTGCTGCCGATGTGCCAGGACACCGGCACCGCCATCGTCATGGGCAAGAAGGGCCAGGCGGTGTGGACCGGCGGCGGCGACGAGCAGGCGATCGCCAGGGGCGTGTTCAAGACCTACACCGAGACCAACCTGCGCTATTCGCAGGTCTCGCCGATCTCGATGTTCAAGGAAGTGCAGACCGGTACGAACCTGCCGGCGCAGATCGACATCTATGCGACCGACGGCGACGCCTACGAGTTCCTGTTCGTCGCCAAGGGCGGCGGCTCGGCCAACAAGAGCTACCTTTACCAGCAGACGCCGGCCGTCCTGAACGAGGCTTCGCTGCTGAAGTTCCTCGACACGCAGATCCGCACCCTGGGTACCGCGGCCTGCCCGCCCTATCACCTCGCGATCGTGATCGGCGGCACCTCGGCCGAGATGAACCTCAAGACGGTGAAGCTCGCCTCGACCCGCTACCTCGACGATCTGCCGAGCGAGGGCAACGACAAGGGCGTCGCCATCCGTGACCGCGGGATGGAGCAGAAGGTGCTCGAGCTCACCCGCCAGATGGGCATCGGCGCGCAGTTCGGCGGCAAGTACTTCTGCCACGACGTGCGCGTGATCCGCATCGCCCGCCACGGCGCCTCGGTGCCGATCGGCCTCGGGGTCTCCTGTTCGGCCGACCGCCAGGCCGTCGGCAAGATCACCCGGGAGGGCATCTTCCTCGAGCAGCTCGAGACCAACCCGGCGCATTTCCTGCCCGAGGTCGAGCCACAGCAGCTCTCGGGCGAGGTGGTGTCGGTCAACCTCGACAAGGGCATGGCGCACACGCTCTCGGTCCTGACCAGGTACCCGGTGAAGACTCGCGTGAACCTGACCGGCACGCTGATCGTGGCGCGTGACCTCGCGCATGCGAAGCTCAAGGAGCGACTCGATGCGGGACAGGGTCTGCCCGACTACTTCAAGCAGTTCCCGGTCTACTACGCCGGCCCGGCCAAGACGCCGGAAGGCATGCCGTCGGGCTCGTTCGGCCCGACCACGGCCGGCCGCATGGACGCCTATGTCGACCTTTTTCAGGCGAACGGCGGCTCGATGGTGATGCTGGCCAAGGGCAACCGTTCTAGGCAGGTCGTCGACGCCTGCAGGAAGCACAGGGGCTTCTACCTCGGCTCGATCGGCGGCCCGGCGGCCATCCTCGCCAAGAACTGCATCAAGAAGGTCGAGGTGCTGGAGTACCCCGAGCTCGGCATGGAAGCGATCTGGCGCATCCAGGTCGAGAACTTCCCGGCCTTCATCGTCACCGACGACAAGGGCAACGACTTCTTCAGCGAACTCAAGATCTGAGGCGTAGTCGTCGCGGCTAGCTAGCCGCGGCAGCCGTCCTGCCGGGAGCACCAGCGGTCGAGCCAGACGTTGCCCTTGTCGGCGTTGATCACCTGCAGGAACTCGCCCTTGCAGCCGAGCACGCGGAACTGCATGTCCTGCACCTTGCCGATCCCGTGGCCCAGCAGACCCGGCCGGTCGTAGATCTTCACCGGCGTATCGAGGTGCGTATCGACCGAAAGCGCGTCGGCCGGGATCCAGCCGGTCTGGCGCGTCACCTTGTCGATCGCGGTGTAGTCCGGACCACCGACGACGATGTGCGCCCAGCCGCCCTGGCTGCCGATCATGGTGACGGTCGCCGACGAGAGATCCCGAGCCATCTCGCGCGGCACGATCATGCCGACCACGGCGCCTTCCGGCGTCGGCGTGGCGCGCACGACGAGCGGCTCGCCGGCTGGCATCAGGGCATAGGCCTGTGCCGCCTTGCATGAGCCGGCAAGGCCGGTGCTGGCGTCGACCGACTCCTCGAGGACCGCAAGACCCGCGAGCACGACAACCGTGCCAATGACGGCTCGCATCATGGCTGACTTCCTTCCCATCCGATGGCCGCTCAAGTCCCCACCCGACAGCCGATTACCCAAAAATCAATCTATCAATCATGATGTGTAAGAGTCGTTTCGCCATTTGTATCTTTTGTAACCGACGACCCTGGTTATCCCCATGAATCTCGCCAAGCCCCATCTCGATATCGGCCTGTTTTCCAACGCGCGCGAGCCCCAACTCGCCTTCTGGCAGCACACCGTCGGCCTGCCCTACGACCACATGGGCAAGGTAGGCGGCGGGGTGCAGCAGCACCGCCATCACATGAACGGCTCGATCCTGAAGATGAACCATGCCCGCGATCCGCTGCCGGCGATCGCCCCGTCCGGCATCATCGGGCTGCAGATCGCCCGCGAGGGATTGAGCTCCCCCAGGCCACTGGCCGATCCGGACGGAAACAAGGTCACCCTGGTGCCCAAGGGCTGGGACGGGGTCGAGGGCATCGCCATCCTGTTGCGCGTGAACGACCCCGCCGCGCACGACCGCTTCTGGACGCACGTCATGCAGTACGAGCGGGTGGGCGACGGCCGCTACCGCTGCGGCGATTCCCTGATGGTGATCGCCGAGCAGGGCAAGGTCGAGCACCGCGGCAAGGAGTGGCGCGGGCTGGGCTACCGCTACACGACCGTGCAGGTGTTCGATTGCGTCGCCGAATACGAGGGCATCCTCGGCCGCGGCGGCACGCCGGGTGGCGACGTGCGCGTGCTGGGCGAAACGGTGCGGTACGCGTTCGTCTGCGATCCCGATGGCAACCACATCGAAATCAGCCAGCGCGCCAGCCTGACCGGCGGACGGCTGTAAGTCTTGTGCTGGGGGCGCGCCCCCAGCGAAAGAATCATTTCCCGCCGGTGCGGGCTTCGAGGGCGGCCTTGAGGTCCTTGAGGCCGAGCTGGACCGGCTTGGGGGCCGTCCGGATGGCGCGGCGGGCGCGCTCCTCGGCCTCCTTGCGGGCCTGCTCGGCGGCGAGGCGGGCCTCCTCGGCCTTGCGAGCGGCCTCGGCGGCCTTGGCGGCTGCGATCGCAGCGCGCTCGGCGCGGACGCGCTCACGCTCCGCCTGCACGGCGCGGCGGCGCTCGGCCTCGCGCTCTTCACGGATGCGGGCGGCTTCGATGCGCGCCTGCTGGCGGGCGGCGAATTCCGGGTCGCTCGCGGGGTCGTTCTTCTTGGCCTTCTCGAGCAGTGCCTGCTTAGCCTTGGCCTGGGCTTCCAACCGGTCGGTGAAGGTGTCCTTGTTCTTCAAGCTTGTCCTCTGTTGCTCTCTGCTACGCCACTATTCGGCCGCCAGGGCGGCCTGCTTCCGGGCTCGCTTGCGGTCCTCCGGATTGAGGAACCGCTTGCGCAGCCTGATCGACTTTGGTGTCACCTCGACGAGTTCGTCATCGTCGATGTACGCGATTGCCTGCTCGAGGGTCATCCGGCGGGGCGGGGTCAGGCGGACGGCCTCGTCCTTGCCGGCCGCGCGGATGTTGGTGAGCTGCTTTCCCTTCAACACATTGACGTCGAGATCGTTCCCCCGGCTGTGCTCACCGATCAGCATCCCTTCGTATACCGCGGTGCCCGGATCGATGAACATCGGGCCCCGCTCCTCGAGATTCCATAGAGCATAGGCGACCGCCGTGCCCTCGGCATTGGCGATCAGCGCGCCATTTCGCCGGCCCGGGATCGGCCCGCGGAACGGACCGTAGGCGTGGAACAGCCGGTTCATGACGCCGGTGCCCCGGGTATCGGTCAGAAACTCACCGTGGTAGCCGATCAGGCCGCGCGACGGCGCGTGGAACACCAGACGGGTCTTGCCGGCGCCCGACGGGCGCATGTCCTGCAGCTCGCCCTTGCGCTGGCTGATCTGCTCGACCACCACGCCGGTATAGGCGTCGTCGACGTCGACCACGACCTCCTCGATCGGCTCCAGCCGCTGGCCGGTCTGCGGATCGGTCTGGAACAGCACCCGGGGGCGGCCGACCGCCAGCTCGAAGCCCTCGCGGCGCATGGTCTCGATGAGCACGCCGAGCTGCAGTTCGCCGCGGCCGGCGACTTCGTAGGAGTCGGTGTTCTCGGTATCGCGCACGCGGATGGCGACATTGCCCTCGGCCTCGCGCATCAGCCGGGCCCGGATCATGCGGGTCGTGACCTTGTCACCCTCGCGGCCGGCGAGCGGCGAATCGTTGACCATGAAGTTCATGGCCAGCGTGGGCGGATCGACCGGCTGGGCCGGCAGCGCCGTCTCGACCGTGAGGTCGCCCAACGTGTCGGCCACGGTCGCCGTCTTGAAGCCGGCGATGGCCACGATGTCGCCGGCCTCGGCCTGGTCGATCGGCTGACGTTCCAATCCACGGAAGGCCAGCAGCTTGGTGACCCGGGTCTCCTCGATCTTCTCGCCCTTGCCGTCGCCGTGGCCGCTCAGGGCCTTGAGCATCGTGTTTGGCCTGATGACGCCCGACTGGATGCGGCCGGTCAGGATGCGGCCGAGGAACGGATCGGATTCCAGCGTCGTGACCAGCATCCGGAACTGCGGATCGGCATCGATCGTGGGCGCCGGCACGTGACGCAGGATCAGGTCGAACAGCGGCGCCATGTCCTTGTGCTCGGCCTCGAGCGACTCGGCCGCCCAGCCCTGCTTGGCGGAGGCGAACAGGGTCGGGAAGTCGAGCTGCGCGTCATTGGCATCGAGCGCGCTGAACAGGTCGAAGATCTCGTCATGCACCTGGTGGGCACGGGAATCGGGCCGGTCGACCTTGTTGATCAGCACGATCGGCTCGAGGCCGAGCCGCAGCGCCTTGCCGAGCACGAACTTCGTCTGCGGCAGCGGGCCTTCGGCGGCATCGACCAGCAGCACCACGCCATCGACCATCGAGAGGATGCGCTCGACCTCGCCGCCGAAGTCGGCGTGGCCGGGCGTGTCGACGATGTTGACGCGCGTGCCTTTCCAGACGACCGAGGTCGCCTTGGCGAGGATGGTGATGCCGCGCTCGCGCTCGAGGTCGTTGGAGTCCATGGCGCGCTCGGCGACCTGCTGGTTGTCGCGGAACGTGCCGCTCTGCTTCAGCAGGCAGTCCACGAGGGTCGTCTTGCCATGGTCGACGTGCGCGATGATCGCGACGTTGCGGATATCCATAAGGGGATCGGTTTCCGGGGGAAGAAAGGGGCTGTGTTTGCGCGGGTATATACGCATGGGCTGTGACACCGGCAAGGCACGTTGAGTGGGCTTCTTGCCGCTGTCACACTTCACGCATGCGTAAACGCTCGATCACCATTCACGGGCACCAGACCAGCGTGTCCCTCGAGGACGAGTTCTGGGACGAGCTGACGGCGATCGCGCATCAACGCAAATTGTCCCTCAATGCGCTGGTGACCGAGATCGACAAGGCGCGCGCGGGGACGAACCTCTCCAGCGCGCTGAGGATCTACGCGCTGAAGCAGGCCAAGCGGAAGATCAGTCGAGCTTGAAGCCCTTGCGGCGCACGAAAGCACCGAAATCGGCCCGCTCGGGCACCGAATATTGCCGGGCCTTGTCCTCCGACCAGCCGTACTCGGCGCTCTGGCCGAACTTTTCCGTGTAGCGCTGCGTGCGGTAAGGCTGGACCGTCTCGCGGCGCTTGTCGTAGGCGGCGATCTTCTCTTCGAGCCCGCTCTCGTCATAGCGGTCGCGGTGGATCGTGACGTCGAGGCCGAGTCGGGGACTCATCACCCCTGCGAAGGACGGCCAGCCGGCGCCCAGCGCCGCCACCGGGAAAACGTGCGCCGGCAGCGACAGGATGTCCGAGACCTCCTGGGCATGGTTGCGGATGGCGCTGATCGGGCAGCTCCCCAGGCCGACGCGGTCGGCGGCGGCGATGAAGGTCGCCAGCACGATGCCGGCATCGACCGAGGCATTGAAGAACGGGTCGAGGTAGTCGTTCACGAACGGGCGCTTGCGCCATTCGAACAGCAGGCGATGGCGACGGTTGTTGCCACAGAACACCAGGAACACCGGCGCCGCCTTCACCCACGGATTGTCGGGCAGCAAAGCCTCGAGCTTCTCGCGCTGGCCCTTGTCGGAGACGATCACGATGTCGGCCTGTTGCAGGTCCGACTTCGAGGGCGCCGACAGCGCCACCGCACACAGCGTGTCCAGCAGCGCCGGATCGACCGGCTGGTCCGTGTAGCGGCGGATCACGCGACGATTGGCCATCTCGGCCAGCACGTCGGAGTTCCTGGGCGCCTCCCCGAGCGCGGGCGCGGTTCCGAATCGCGCCTTGAGCGCAGCCATCAGTTTGTCGAGCATTCAGCGTCCGAAGAGGTTGGGCAGGGGAAGATTGGGCAGCGGCACCTTGGGCAGGACATTGCCGACGCCGGGGACGATGTTGGGCACTGCATTGGTGAGCGTGTTGACCACGCCCGGCGGATCCTTGGCGCTGCCACGACTGACGCTGTAGCTCGGGCCCGAGAGCGGGCCGTTGATCGAGGCGATGATGTAGGGCGCCGACGGATCCTCAGCGAGCACGAAGTTCACGGTCGTGTTGGTCGTCCGCGTGACCAGGTTGGTGCGCGTCGCGATATTGGCCGTGGCGCGGTCGCCCGAGACGACCAGGCTCTTGTCGCTCACCATGCCGCCCGCGATGTCGAGATGGCCCGAGATCGGGTTGTTGCGGTTCACGAAGCGGTTTAGGAGCACCGAGGCGGCCGTCAGCAGGTTGGTCGGGCTGCGCGCGCCGACCACGCCCAGCACGTTGCCGAGCGTGTTGTCGACCACGCCGCCGACCGCGTTTGCCGCGCCCGTGCCGAGCGTGATCAGCGCCTGGTCGGCGCCGGCGAAAACGTGCCCGCTGAGCTGCAGGCCGCCGACCATCGAGCCGCGCAGTTGCTCGCGCGTGGTGCCGGCACCTTTGAGCGTGATGCCGGTCGCGTTGAGCTGTCCGTCGACCGTCACCCGGACCTTGCCGCCGAACACGTTGGTGCCCGAGGTGCTGCGCAGCATCTCGGCGAGGTTGATGCCCCTGGCGTCGCCCTTGAAGTCGATCGCCAGGGCGGGCTTGCGGCCGTCGATCGTTCCCGAGAGATCGACCGCGCCGCCATACAGACCGCCCTTCAGGTGCTGCAGCGTGAGCAGCCCATCCTTCAGCGTAAGGGCAATGTCGGCGTTGTTGAGGCGAAGCGGCGAGCTGATCAGCGTACCGGCGACCAGCTTGAACGAAGCGTCGAACGCACGCAGCGGCGCCGTGTCGATGGTTTGCGTCGCCGGTTGCGCCGGCGCCGCCGGCTTGCCGCGCTGCGTCGGTGCCGGTGCGCTGCCGAACTTGTCGAGGTCGAGCAGGCTGGTGCGCAGGTCGGCCTTGATTTCGGGCCGATCGGCAACCTTGGCCTCGACCGTGCCCTCGATCGTCTGGCCGTTGGCCGTGACCTTGCCCTTGTAGCCGATCGTCGAGGGCGGCCGCGTCGCCGCGCCCGGCATGGTCAGCGTGCCGTCGATCCGCGCGGTCTGGCCCTCGGCCGCGATCTCGAGCTCGCGGAACGTCATCGCCTCGACGGAGCCCGACACGCCACCCTTCGCAGCAACCTTGCCGAAGGTGTCCGGCGCGGTGGCGCCCGCGATCCTGAGCACGGGCGCGAGATCGGGCGCCTCGAAGTTGAAGGCGACGTCGAAGCGCCGCGACGGCTGGTCGAAGTCGGTGACGTTGCCACGCACCGCGAGACGCGCGCCGCCCAGGTTCGAGACCGAGATGTCGTCGAACGAGACCGTGCGGCCCTTCAGCGCCAGGTTGGCCTGGATGCCGCCGATCGCCTGCTTGTTGTAGATCGCCCTGGCGATCTTGAGCTTCAGCCCGATCGACGGCCCGACCGATGTGGGCGGCTTGCTGCCGGGCGCCGCGGCCGGAGCCGGCGCCGCCGGCTTCTTGTCGCCGCCCGCAGGCTTGGCCAGGTAGGAATCGAGGTCGACCGAGTCGATGTCGATCTGGGTGACGATCGACAACGGCACCGAGAAGGTGATGGTGACGCCGCCGGTGCCCTTGACGTCGTCGAGCTCGAAGGCGGCGTTCTTGACCTGTACCGCGCCGCCGCTCGAGCCGAGCTGGCCCTTGAGGCTCAGTCTGGTGAGCTTGTTGGGGGGCAGCGAGGAGGTGTCGATCGCGAGCCAGGCGAGCGTGTCGCGCAGCTTGGGCCCGACCAGGCTGAAATCGCCGCTGACCGCCCTGCCCGACAGGGTCGACTGCGCCTGCAGAACCATGTCGCCGGGCAGCGTGGCGGCGAGCCGCGGCACGGCGACCGCGCCGCCCTTGGCGTCGAGCTCGATCGCGACCTTGCGCACCGATTGCTTGTTGTAGACGACCTCTGCCGCGTCGAGCGAGATCTTCGCCGTCAGGGTCTCGAGGAAGCTCGCCCCGCCACTGCTCGTGGGCGTCGCCGCCGAAGCGGGCTTGCCCGGCGTGGCGGGGGGCGGCGGGGCCGAGAGGCCTGCCAGCACGCGATCGAGATCGATCCTGGGCAGGGACAGCCTGGCGTCGACCGCGAGCGCGGGCTTGAGGGTGACGGCGATCGAGCCGGAGCCGCTGTCGCCCGCCAGCGCGAGCTTGAAGTCGCGCGCGGCGAACTGGCTCTGCGAGGCCTCGATGGCGCCGTCGAAGCTGAACTTGCTGGCGAGCAATGGTGGCAGGGCCGGCACCGGTTGACCCGCCAGCCCGATCAGGGTCGCGGCGAACGCCGTCAGCGAATCGGCCGAAGCGCTGGCCTGGCCCACGAGCCTGGCGTTGGGGCCGAGCTCGGAGAGCTTGCCGTTGAAGCTGAGCTTGCCGCCGCCCGCTTCGAGCGCGATCGACGTCGCCATGCCGTCTCCGCCCTTCGCACCGACCGAGAGATCGAGCTTGAGCGGCGCGCCGTTGACCATGGCGCTGCCGGCCAGGGAATACGGCCCGTCGATCGAGCCGACCGAGGCCTCGAAGTTCGCCTTCTCGGCGGTGACCGAGAGGCCGGCCTTGGAATCGCTGAAGATCAGCGTGCCGTTCTCGATCGCGAGCCTGCCCAGCGACAAGGGCATGGGCGAGCTGGGCTTGGGCGCGGCGGGCTTGGCCTCGGCGACCGACGGCGCGAATTCCCAGTTCGGCTTGCCCTCGGCATTGATCTCCAGAACGATCTTGGGCTCGACCAGCGTCACCTCGTCGACCGCGAGCCGCCCGACCAGCAGCGCGAGCACCGACGGTTTCACCGTGATCGACTTCACCTCGACCATGTTGGGGTTTTTCGCCCCCGGCATGTTGAAGAACTTCACGCCGCTCACGGTGGCGCTCGGCAGCGGCAACAGGCTGAGCGAGGCCGGCCCGTCGATCACCAGGTCGCGGCCGGTCGCCTTCTTCACCTCGGCCACGATCTGCGGCTTGTACCTGTCGAGATCGATCAACGAGGGCGCGATCAGAAGCGCCACGATCAGCACGCCTACGACGCCAGCCGCGGCAATCAGGAGCCTGTTGCGCCTGGAAGAAGTCATAGGTTTCTCCCTCGATCGCCTCGATCGAAGACTAGCGCATCGCGGCTGTGCACGGCATAGAGAAATCGGGAGCGATGCGATGGCTGAAATCGTCAACCTCAGGCAGGCCCGCAAGGACAAGGCGCGGCGCGAGCGGGAACGCGAGGCCGAAGCCAATCGCCAGCGCTTCGGTCGCACCAAGGCGCAGAAGGCGGCCGACAAGGACGCCGCCGAGCGCCGGCGCCGCGAGCACGACGACAGGAAACTGGACTGATCGAAGTCAGCGCACCGCCGACTTGTTCAAGGTCAGCCGGTCGAAGAAGTCGCGCGTCGCTTGCACCGCGCCGGGGCCGGCCACCGCGCGCACGTTGGTGAGCTCGATCCGGCGCCCGCTCAGCGCGTCGATCAGCACCGGCTCGAGCGGCTTGCCGTCGTTGCGGTCCACCAGGTCCATCGGCTTGCCGTTCTTCGACGCCGGGCCGAACCGGTCGCCCCACTGCTTCAGGCCGACGATCACGGTGAACAGCGCCGCGCCCTTGTCGGTCAGGCGATACTCGTGGCGCAGCGGCCGCTGGCGGTAGGCGGTCTTGCGGAACACGCCGGCCTCGACGAGCTTCTTCAAGCGCGCGGTCAGCACATTGCGGGCGATGCCGAGATTCTCCTGGAAGTCGTCGAACCGGCGCACGCCGTAGAAGGCATCGCGCACGATCAGCAGCGTCCAGGGCTCGCCGACGACATCGAGCGCTGAAGCGATCGAACAATTCATCTGTTCGTACGAGGTGCGCCGCATGCGGAAAGTATAGGCCGGGGCGGAAACCGCGCAATCCGCCTCCGTCACCGCCGACGGGGCCGGTGCCCTGCCAGAAGTGCATATCCCAACGAGGCCGAGAGCAGCGAGCCGGCCAGCACGCCGAGCTGCACCAGTGCGAGCTTGCCGTCGTTCCCGAAGGCCAGGGTGCCGATGAACAGGCTCATGGTGAAGCCGATGCCGCCGCACACCGCGACGCCATAGAGCTGCCGCCAGGTCGCGCCGGCCGGCAGCCTCGCCGCGCCGCAGGCGATCAGCAACGCAGCGCCCGCGAAGATGCCGACCTGCTTGCCGAAGAACAGCCCGGCGACGATGCCGATCACGATCGGATCGCGCACCATGGCCGCGTCCACCGCGCCGAGATCGAGGCCGGAGTTGGCGAAGGCGAACAGCGGCAGCACGAGATAGAGGACCCATGGCCGGAGCACATGTTCCAGTCGGTCGAAGGCCTCGCCCAGCGGAAGGCAGAAGGCCAGCACGACGCCGGCCAGGGTCGCATGCACGCCCGAGTCGAGCACGCACAGCCAGAGCACGATGCCGACCAGAAGATAGGGCGGCATGCGCCCGACGCCGAGCGCATTCAGCGCGACCAGGGCGAGGATGCACAGCCCGGCCAGCAGCAACGCCAGCGCCGACAGTTGCGCGGTGTAGAACACGGCGATGATGGCGATCGCGGCGAGATCGTCGACGATCGCCAGGGTCAGCAGGAACAGCCGCAACGACGGCGGCACTCGCCTGGCGCCCAGCACCCCGACGATGGCCGCGGCGAAGGCGATGTCGGTCGCCGACGGGATCGCCCAGCCGTTGAGCGCCGCGCCGTCGTGCCGGTTCAGTGCGGCGTAGATCGCCGCCGGCAGCAGGATGCCGCCCAGGGCGCCCGCGACCGGCAGGGCGACCTGCGATGGCCGCGACAGCTCGCCCGCCACGACCTCGCGCTTGATCTCCATGCCGACCAGCAGGAAGAACACGACCATCAGGCCGTCGTCGATCCAGTGCACCAGCGAATCGTGCGCGACGTCGGCGTGCAGGACGTGGACGACTCCCGCGCCGAATGGCGAATTGGCGAGCACCAGCGCCAGTACCGCGGCGGCCAGCAGGGGCAGCGCGCTGCCCGCGTCGCTCTGCAGGAAGGCCAACCAGCGCTTCATGGGACCATGCATACGGCAAAACGCCCGGGCCTTTCGGCCCGGGCGCCTGCGGTCTCAAGTCGTGACCCGGTTAGTCGCGGCTCTGTCCCATGAAGCTCATCAGGAACTGGAACAGGTTCACGAAGTCGAGGTAGAGGCTGAGCGCACCGAAGATGGCGACCTTCTCGGCCGCCGCCGTGCCATACGCCTCGGAGTACTGCTCCTTGATCGTCTGGGTGTCGTAGGCGATCAGGCCCGAGAAGATCAGCACGCCCGCGACCGAGATGACGAAGGTCATCGTGCCCGACGGCCAGATCATGTTCACCAGGCCGGCCAGGATGATGCCGATCAGGCCCATGAACAGGAACTTGCCGAAGGCCGACAGATCCCGCTTGGTGGTGTAGCCGTACAGGCTGAGGCCGCCGAACGCCGCCGCCGTCACGAAGAAGGTGCGGGCGACCGACGCGCCGGTGTAGCGGAACAGCAGCAGCGACAGGCTGACGCCCATCAGCGCGGTGACCGCCCAGTAGACGGCCTGGATCGCCCCGACGCTCATCTGCGCGGCGCGGAAACCGGTCAGCAGCAACAGGCCGAGCGGCGCTAGGATTGCCACCCAGCCAAGGATGTTCAGGCCGGCCACCCGGCCGTCCGGCGTCACTTGAAAGAACAGGCTGGCCAGCTCGGTCGAGCTGAACAGGGCGAAGGCCACAATGCCCGACAGGGCCAGGCCGGACGCCATGTAGTTGTAGACGCGGATCATGTGCTGGCGCAGACCGACATCGAACGATGCCTGGTCGGCGATCACGCCGCCGCGGCCAAAAGTGTTGAAGTTCTGGTTTGCCATATCCCTCGCCTCCGAGAGGCCTCGTTGAGCGCGCCCCTTCGCCGCCAATGTGGGCACGCAGCGCGTCTGAATCAAGGACGTTCGGTAGGGGTAACGCCACCCACCGGTGCCGGAATTCGGCCTTATTCGTTGCGAAGCAGGGCCAATGGCCGCTGTCGCAGGGCTGCCAGGGTGCCGGCCAGCCCGAACGCCAGGGTGAGCGCCATCGCCCCCAGGGCGACCGCGACGGCGACCGTCGGCAGGAAGGTCCAGCCGAGCCCCATCAGATTGCGGACCACCAGGTACGCCGCGACCGTCCCCACCGCCAGGGCCGCCAGCGCCGTCGCCAGCCCGAGGGCGGCGAATTCCCAGGCGAAAGTGCCGGCAATGCGCGCGCGGGTAGCGCCCAGCACCTTCATCACGACCGCCTCGTGGATGCGCCGCCGCTGGGTCGCCAGCATGGCGCCGGCGAGCACCAGGATGCCGGCCAGGATGCTGAGCAGGCCGATCACCCGCACCGCCAGGCCGATATTGCCCAGCACCTCCGAGGCCGTGTCGATGGCGTCGCGAATACGCACCACGGTGACGTTGGGGAAGCGGCCGGTGACCGCCTCGAAGATCCTGTCCTCGGCCTCGGGCGTCGCTTTCACCGTCGCGAGATAGGTGTGCGGCGCCTTGTCGAGCAGGCCGGGCGAGAAGACGAACACGAAGTTGATCGACAGCGTCTGCCATTCGATCCGCCGCAGCGAGGCGATGCGGGCCTCGATGTCGCGGCCGAGGATGTTGACGGTGATGGTGTCGCCGACGCCGATGCCGAACGCCCTGGCGAGCTCGGCATCGAACGAGACGAGCTGCGGGCCGTGATAGTCGGGCGGCCACCATTCGCCGGCGACGATCCGCGCGCCCTCCGGCGGCGTCGCCGAATAGGTGACGCCGCGGTCGCTGTCGACCGCCCAGCGCGCATCGGTCGGCACCTTGATCCGGCTCACCGGCTGGCCGGCGATCCTGGCGATGCGGCCGCGCAGGGACGGCACCGCCTCGAGCTGGCCCGCGCCGGGGACCGCGGCGATGGCCTTCTCGAAGTCGGCGATCTGCGAGCTCTGGATATCGACGAAGAAGAAGGCCGGCGCGTTCTTCGGGATACGCTCGGTGATCTGCGCGCGGAGATTGCCCTCGATCAGCGCCGTCGCCACCAGCACGGTAAGCCCGAGGCCCAGCGACAGCATGACGACCGGCGTCGGCGAGCCCGGACGATGGAGATTGGCGAGCGCCAGCCGGAGCGCGGCGAGCCTCGGCTTGCCGACACGCGCGGCGACCCACATCAGCCCGCGCGCGAGCAACGGGAAGGCGATGAAGGCGCCGATCGCGCCCAGCACGAACCAGCCCGCGGTGCGGCGCTCGGGGGCGACGTACACCGTGAAGCCGGCGAGCACGACCACCGCGGCGACGATCAGCGCCAGCTCGCGGAAGACGATGCGCCGCTGGCCAACCGCGGCACCGCGCATCAAGGTCGCAGCGGAGACCGCCCGGGCACGCAGCAGCGGCAGCAACGCGAACAGCAGCGACACCAGCAGGCCGAAGACGCCGGCGGTCAGCAGCGGCCGGACATAGATGTCGATCCGCGCGCGCAACGGCAGCAGCTCGGCGATCGCCGACCTGGCGAGGAACGGCAAGGCTGCGCCGAGCACCACGCCGACGACCACGCCGAGCAGCGCCAGCGCCGCGATCTGCAGGAAATAGGTGACGAACACCAGCCGCCCGGGTGCGCCCAGGCACTTCATCGTCGCGATGGTGCGCAGCCGCGCCGACAGGAAGCTCGAAACGGCATTGCCGACGCCGACCCCGCCGACCAGCAGCGCCGACAGCCCGACCAGGCTCAGGAATTGCGTCAGGCGATTGAGCCAGAACTGCAGGCCGCCGCCGGCATCGCCCAGCCCCCTCACCCGCCAGCCGGCGTCGGGAAACCTGGCCTTCATGCGATCGATCTCATCGAGGTCCGATGCTCCCGCGGGCAGGCGCAGGCGATATTCCCAGGTCAGCAGGCTGCCCTGCTGCACCAGGCCGGACTGGGCGATCGCGCCGAGCGGGATCATCAGGCGCGGGCCGAGGCTCGCGAACGCGTTCACGCCGCGATCGGGCTCGCGCGCGATCACCGCCCGGATCTCGACCACCGCATCGCCGACCTTCAGCTTGTCGCCGACCACGGCATTCATGCGCTGCAGCGCCGCCTCCTCGACCGCCGCGCCCCACACGCCGTCCCGCGTCGCGAGCGCATCGGCGAGGGAGCCGCCGCCTTGCAGCTCGACGGCGCCATACAGCGGATAGGCCGGCTCGACCGCCTTGAGCTGCACCAGCGCCGGCTTGCCGTCCTGCTTCACCGGCCGCGCCATCGAGCGGCTGTCCAGCCAGCGCGTCAGCGTACCCTGCGTCCGCAGCCAGGCGACCTGATCGGGGGTCGCCTCGCGCGACAGCAGCGAGATCGCGACGTCGCCGCCCAGAAGCTCGCGCGCGTCGGCGTTCAGGCCTTCCTGCACCGCCCGGCTGAACGACAGGATCGCGGCGATCGCGCCGACGCCGAGCGCAAGGCATGCGAGGAACAGCCGGAAGCCGGTCAGCCCGCTGCGCATCTCGCGCCGCGCCAGGGTGAAGGCGAGGCGCAGCGTCTTGCCGGACCGCGGGCCTCTGGCCCGCTCCTGATAGAGCGCATTCATATGCGCGTACGAGGCGGGCCAGAGGCCCGCGGTCCGGCAAGAGTGCTCATTGCGCGGCGAGCGCCTGCGGCAGGCGCTGATCGCCCACCACCACGCCGTCGGCGATGCGCAGGATGCGGTCGCAGCGTTCGGCCAGCGCCATGTCGTGCGTGATCAGGATGAGCGTCGCCCGCTCGGCGCGGGCCAGTTCGAACAGCAGGTCCATCACCTGCTTGCCGGTCGCGCCGTCGAGATTGCCGGTCGGCTCGTCGGCGAGAAGAAGCTTCGGCCGGCCGACGAATGCCCGCGCGACCGCGACGCGCTGCTGCTCGCCGCCCGAGAGCTGCGCCGGATAGTGGCCGAGGCGACGGCCGAGCCCGACCCGTTCGAGGGCACCCTGCGCCGCCTCGAAGGCATCGCTTCGGCCGGCGAACTCGAGAGGGAGTGCGACGTTCTCCAGGGCCGTCATGGTCGGGATGAGATGAAAGCCCTGGAAGACGATGCCGATATGGTCGCGGCGCAGGCGCGCCCGCGCATCGTCGTCGAGCGGCGCGAGATCGTGGCCGACCACCTCGACCCGCCCCGAGGTGGCGTGTTCGAGGCCGCCCGCCACCATCATCAGGCTGGATTTGCCGGCCCCGGACGGGCCGACGACCGCCGCGATCTCGCCCGAGGCGATGTCGAGCGTGATGCCGCGCAGGATATTGACCATGCCGGCATCGCTTGCCATGTCGAGATGGACATCGGCGAAGCGGACAATCGGGTGCGGGACGGTCACGGCCATGAATCTTGCCTTTGCATATGGTCGTTTTGCGGCGCCGGTCAATTCACTGCTGCTTGTCCTGCTGTTCGCTCTCCTCGGCGGTTGGGGGCCGGCCAATGCACAAAGCCCGGTCAAGATAGCGGTGCTCGGCGACAGCCTGGCGGCGGGCTACGGCATCAGGCCCGAGCAGGCCTTCCCGGTGCGGCTCGAGGCGGCGCTGAAGGCGCAGGGCCGCAATGTGACGGTGCTCAACCAGGGTGTGTCCGGCGATACCACGGCGGGCGGCCTCGACCGGCTCGACTGGATGCTGGCCGACCGGCCCGACATCGTGCTGGTCGAGCTGGGCGGCAACGACGCGCTGCGCGGCATCGATCCCGCGGCCACCGAGAAGAACCTCGCCGCGATCGTCGAGAAGCTGCAGGCCGCGCACGTCACCGTGTGGCTCGCCGGCATGATGGCGCCGCGCAATCTCGGGTCGGACTACGTCACGGCCTTCGACGGCCTCTACAAACGCATCGCCGACAAGTACAAGGTGCCGCTCTATCCGTTCATCCTCGACGGCGTGGCGCAGGATCCGGCGCTCAACCAGGCCGACGGGCTCCATCCCAACCCGAGGGGCGCGCAAATCGTTGCCGACAAGCTGCTGCCCTTCGTGACCAAGAATCTCGACGATGCCCAGGCTGTTCATCGCTCTTCCCATCCCTGAAGAAATCGCCGACGAACTCTCGACGTTGCAGTCGGGCGTGCCCGATGCGCGCTGGGTGCCGACGGAGAATTTCCATGTGACGCTGTGCTTCGCCGGCGAGGTGCAGGCCGGCGCCATGCACGACCTCGTCGAGGAGCTGTCGGACATTGCCGGCCCGCGCTTCCCGGTCGCGATGTCGGGCGTCGAGCAGTTCTCCAGCGGCAAGCAGCCCAAGGCGCTGGTCGCGCTCGTCGCCAGGAACGACCGGCTCGACTGGCTGCAGCAGAAGGTGTCGACCGTGGCGCGCAACTGCGGCATCGCCCTCGAGCGGCGCAAGTTCCGCCCGCACGTGACCCTGGCGCGCTTCTCCTCCGGCGCCGAGACCGGCCACCACATCGCCCAGTTCATGGCGAGCCACTCGACCTTCCAGGCCGGCCCCTGGCTCGCCGACCACTTCGCGCTCTACTCCAGCCGCCAGAACCGCTCGGGCTCGGTCTACCGCGAGGAAGCGGCGTACGACCTCGCCTTCTAGGCTGGCTGCCAACGACTGCCATGCACCGTGGCAGCGATCCGTTGCAGCCTGGCCAGCGTTTTTCGCCATTCCTGCCACTCTGCCCGCACCCCCTCCCTCCCCACCGCGTAACCCCTCGCTCCCCACTCAGAATGCATCTCTGAGGCACCCGCCAGGCCCGATGTTGCACCACATCGTGCCAGACTCCTATTAAGGGCAATGGCTTGGCGCGTTCCTTAAGCAAACGCTTGAGACTCGGTAGGGCCAATGCCCAAGGTGCCTCTGTCCGCAGTGCGCTTATCCACAGGCTTTGGGCTGGTTTGCGCGATCGTCCATGAAGCGGCGCAGCGCGGCGAGCCACACCGCAAAGCCCTTCTGCTCGAACTGCTCGAGCCAGCGCTCGCGCTCCTCGGCGGCGCAGTCGAAGCTCGCGCGCCAGTCGACGAAGGCCTGGCCGGTTTCCGCCACCGGCGTCACGCGGATCGTGGCCACATAGTTGCGCACCGGCGCGGGCTCGAGGAAGGAATAGGTGTAGGACCGCTCGCGGTCGGAATGGGCGAGCAGCCGCTGGCGGATGGTGCGGCCGGGCATCGCGACATGACGCACGGCGCCGACCTCGGCATCCGCCTTGCCGTCCTCGATCGTCGTTTCGGCATCGACGCCGGCCCAGTCATAGTGGCCGAACGGCCGGATCACCGCCCACACCGCATCCGCCGGATGATCGAGCACGACGCTGTAGAAGGCTTCCGCCATGGTTCGTCTCCCTGGTTGGACGGCGAACCTGACCGCTCTTGTCGCCGCGGCCTATCCGCTGGCCGCGCGCAATTCAGTGGCGCTTGAAGTACTGCACCGCGCGCTCGTGCTTCTCCGCCGCGGCGCGCGACTTGAAGGTGCCGAGGTTGCGACGCTTGCCGGTCTTGGGATTGGTCTTGCGCGAATAGAGCCGGTATTCGCCCGATGCGAGCTTGCGGATCATGACGACCTCCTGTCCAGCAAACGCCCGCGACGAGACCGCGTTGCCGCGCTACGCTCAGGCATGGTCCGAGCGTACTCCTTCTCGCGGGAGGGCCGAAGGCGAGCCGCTTCTGCAAGCGTTCAACGCCGACCTCGAGAAGTCCCGGCGCGAGCTGATGGAGTCGCTCAAGGTGCCACGCTGGCCAGCAGCCAATCCCTGCCTGTGATCAGTACCCTGGCTTGTGGCCATCCCCCTCCCGGCCTCCCCCTTCGGGGGAGGTGATGTTCTTTTCCCTCCCCCGCAGCGGGCCTCCCCCTTCGGGGGAGGTGATGTTCTTTTCCCTCCCCCGCAGGGGGAGGGTTAGGGAGGGGGACTCTTACGCGAAGGTCAGCAGCCTTCGCGGGTTGTGGATCAGGATGGCGTCGATCTCGTCAGCGCTGTAGCCGCGCTTCTTCATCATCGGCACGACGTTGCGGAAGATGTGGCCGTAGCCATGGCCGCCGAAGCTCGCGAGCCGCGTGCGGTAGCAGATGTCGTGGCTGATCACGACGCGGTCGAGATGGCCCCGGTCGATCAGGGCGCGGATCAGGCGGAGCCGCGTCGCATCGTTGGGCATGTCGATATCGCTGAGGCCGTAATAGCTCGATTCCTGGCCGAACAGGTCGAACTCGATGGTCATGCCGCAGTCCGCCAGCTTCAGCAGCCGCGGCTCGTCGAAGATCGTGCGGTCGATGTGGCTGATCACGATGCGGTCGGTCGGATGGCCGGCCGCCGCGACGAAGTCGGCGACCTCCTGCGGCTGGTCGGGATCGCGGCCGGGATGGACGTTGATCGCCGCGCCGGTCTCGGCGGCGGCAACCAGCGCCGCCTGCATCACGCGCTTCTCCAGGTCGGTCCACGGCGCGCTGCAGCCGATCTCGCCGATCATGCCGGCGCGCACGTCGGTGCCCCAGGCGCCATGCCGGATCTGGCCGATCATCTCGCGGGCGAAGTCGTCGACCGCCCG
The DNA here is from genome assembly GCA_018240745.1 of Pseudomonadota bacterium. Classification (GTDB taxonomy): domain Bacteria; phylum Pseudomonadota; class Alphaproteobacteria; order Reyranellales; family Reyranellaceae; genus Reyranella. The sequence goes on along the minus strand of JAFEFF010000169.1, from coordinate 98,749 downwards.
GCCGTGGTTCTTCGGATCCTGGTAGTCGTTGACGTAATAGCCGCAGCCCATGACGAGATGCACGCCGGTGCCCTCGGCGATGCGGCGCAGTCCCTCCGGATCGGGCGAGAGGCCGCCGCAGGTCAGCTCGACGATGGCGTCGCCGCCGTCGTGCTTCATCATCTCGACCTCGCGGGTGGCGATGTCCTCGAGGTCGAGCATGTACTTGCGGCCGGCCCGCTTGATGCCGCGGCCGTAGTTGAGCTGCCACACGTTCTCGAGCGTGATCTCGGGCCCGAGATCGTTGTCCGAGCGAGTCGACGGCGGGCGGATGTCGCACAGCACGTGCTCGTGCATCAGCGTGCGGCCGAGCTTCTCCGGCTCGATCGGGCCGAGCACGGTCTGGATCCTGCCCCTCAGCCGATCGCGGGTCATTGCGGCTGCAGGCCGGCGGCCTCGACCACCTTCTTCCACTTCACCGTTTCCTTCTTGATGTGGGCGGCGAGCTCGTCGGACGAACCGACCAGCTCGGCCGCGCCGGCGTCGCGGATCTTCTTGATGGTGGCGGGGAGCTTGCCGCCCTTCACCAGCTCCTCGGACAGCTTCTGCACGATCTCCCCGGGCGTGCCGGCGGGCGCCGCCACGTACCACCAGGGCGCGGCATCGAAGCCGTCGAAGCCCTGCTCGGCGATGGTCGGTACGTCGGGCAGCGCGAACCAGCGCTTGCTCGAGCTCACGCCCAGCGCCTTCAGCGCGCCGGTGTTGATGTGCGGCAGGTAGGGCGGCAGGTTGTCCATCGTGCTGGGGATGTTGCCGGCAAGCAGGTCCTGCAGCACCAGCGAGCTGCCGCGATAGACGATGTGCTCGACCTTGAAGCCGGCAAGCGACTGGAAATACTCCATCGCCAGGTGGCCGGTGCCGCCGATCGCCGGCGAGCCGAAGCTCACCTTCCCCGGCCCCTGCTTCTTGCAATACTCGACGTACTCCCTGGCGGTGCCGACCGGCAGGCTCTTGTTGACCGCCAGCACGTTGGCGACCTCGCCGAACAGCGCCACCGGCGCGAACGCCGTCGCGGTGTCGTAGGGCATCGACTTGTAGAGGAACTGGTTGGTGACGGCGGTGCCGACCGTGCCGAGCAGCAGCGTGTAGCCGTCGGGCGGCGCCTTGGCGACCGCGTCGGCGCCGATATTGCCGCCGGCGCCGCTCTTGTTCTCGACCACGACCTTGGCGCCCCAGGCATTCTGCAGGTGCTCGGCGGCGATGCGGCCCAGCAGGTCGGTGGTGCCGCCCGGCGCGAACGGGACGATCAGGCGGATCGGCTTGGCGGGATAGGCGTCGGCCCTCGTCATGGAGGGAACCACCAACGGGGCGGCGGCCAGCCCGGCGAGCGCGGTGCGGCGCGTGATCTTCGACATGACATTCCTCCTGAAGTGCGGCGACTATATCGCCGGACAAAGGAGACACAACGTGACTGCACCGCTTACCGGCTATGCCGACCGCATCTCGGTTCGTGCTGGCGAGACCGTCGCCTTCAAGATCTCGAGCCACGGCACCGGCCCGTTCTCCGCCAGCCTGGTGCGCATCGTCTGTGGCGATCCCAATCCCGCGGGAACCGGCCCGATCTTCGAGGATCGATCCAGCGTCTTCGCCGGCCGCTACCCGTCGAAGGTGCAGCACGCCCGGCCCGGCTCCTACGGCATCGTCGAGGGCGCGGCGAACATCGCCCTGCCGCAGGCGGTGTCGGTCGAGGCGTTGATCTGGCCCACCCTGCCGGCCGACGGCCCGCAAACCGTGATCTCGCGCCGCGATCCCGCATCGGGCGCGGGCTTCGCCCTGGTGCTGACGCCGAACGGCATGACGCTCGAGGCCGGCGACGCCCGGGTCGCGGTCGGCAAGCCGTTGCGCGCGCATACCTGGTATCGCGTCTGGGCGAGCGCCGATACCAGCACCGGCATGCTGCGGGTCGGCCAGCAGCCGTTGAAGCGCGCCCACGCGGTCGACGACGAGGGCGATGCCAGTCTCACCGCACCGACCGTGGTGGTCGAGGCGGCGCAGCCGATCCTGATCGGCGCCGAGGCGGCGAAGGATCGGCCTGCCCATCGCTGCTTCAACGGCAAGATCGAGGCACCGGCGATCGCCGGAATCGCCGCCTGGGACTTCGCCCGCCGCATCGGGTCGCTGGAGATCGAGGATACCGGCCCCAACGGCCTGCACGGCCGGCTGGTCAACCTGCCGACCCGCGCGATGAAAGGGGCAAACTGGACCGGCGACGAGCGCGACTGGAAGAAGGCGCCATACCAGTACGGCGCCATCCATTTCCACGACGACGACCTGCACGATTGCGGCTGGGAGGACAGCTTCAGCTTCACCGTGCCGCAGGGCCTGAAGAGCGGCGTCTACGGCATGGCCTTGTCGTGCGGGACGCACCGCGACGTGATCCCGTTCTTCGTGCGGCCCGAGACCGGCAAGCCGACGTCGAAGGTCGTCTATCTCGCCTCGACCTTCACCTACCAGGTCTACACCAACTTCCAGCGCAACCTGTTCAACGACGCCTTCCGGCTGCGGGTCGCCCAATGGAAGGCCGCTCCCAACAATCCCGACGAGCACAAGGATTACGGGCTCGCAACCTACAACCATCATCGCGACGGCTCGGGCGTGGCCTATTCCTCGCGGTTGCGCCCCCTGCTCACCTGGCGGCCCAACTTCCTGGCGCTGCTCGACCCGCGCGGCTCGGGCCTGCGGCACCTGCCGGCCGATTCGCATCTCACCGCCTGGCTCGACAAAATGGGCGTCGACTTCGACGTCGTCACCGACCACGACCTGCATGCCGAGGGTAAGGCGTTGCTCGAGCCCTACAAGGTCGTGCTGACCGGCGCGCATCCGGAGTACCATACCTCGAACACGCTCGATGCGTTGCAGGACTACATCGATGACGGCGGCCGGCTGATGTATCTCGGCGGCAACGGCTTCTACTGGCGCGTCGCGCTCTCGGACAAGGTGCCGGGCGCGATCGAGGTGCGCCGCACCGAGGGCGGCATCCGCACCTGGGCCGCCGAGCCGGGCGAGTACTACCATGCCTTCGACGGCGCCTATGGCGGGCTGTGGCGGCGCAGCGACCGGCCGCCCCAGGTGCTGTGCGGCATCGGCTTCACCAGCCAGGGCACCTTCTGGGGCGACGCCTACCGCCGCAGCAGCGCCTCGCGCGACAACCACCATGCGTGGATCTTCGACGGCGTGAAGTCGGACGATGTGTTCGGCGACTACGGCTTCTCGGGCGGCGGCGCCGCGGGCTTCGAGCTCGACCGCCTCGACAAGCGGCAGGGCAGCCCGCTCAACGCCGTGGTGCTCGCCTCGTCGGGCGGCCATGACCGCAAGAACTTCGTCGTCGTGCACGAGGAGCGGCTGGGCTTCGACACCACCATCACCGGCGAGACGCTCGACCAGTTGATCCGCGCCGACATGACCTACTTCGAGAAGCCCAAGGGCGGCGCGGTGTTCTCGGTCGGCTCGATCTGCTACTGCGGCGCGCTGCCGGCCAGGGGCTTCGACAACGACGTCTCGCGGCTCACCTTCAACGTGCTGAACCGGTTCGGCGAGCTCAACCGGACCTGGCCGCTTTGAGCTCCGAGCGGAAACCCTCGAACAGGCCGCGGCAGCCCGCCTCGATCAGGTCCATCGCCTGGTCGTAGCCGGCCGCCGGCCCGCCGAACGGGTCGGCCACCTCGTCGACATCGAGCTCCGGCGCGAACCGCAGCAGCAGCGTCGGGATATCCTGGCGCTCGCGCGGCACCATCCAGCGCAGCGCCGCGAGGTGGGTGCGGTCCATGGCGATCGGCAGGTCGAACTGCTTCACGAGGTCGACCGTCAGGAGCTTGGCGCGATGGGCGGTGATGTCGTAGCCGCGCAGCTTGGCGGTCTCGACCGCGAGCGGCGACGCCGGCTGGCCGACCTGGCCGTCGAAGGTCCCCGCAGAATCGACGACGAATTCGGGCTCCATGCCGGCGCGCTGGACGAGCGTGCGGAACACGCCGGCCGCCATGGGCGAGCGGCAGATGTTTCCGGTGCAGACGAACAGGACTCCGATGGCCATGCTCCGGACCCTATAGCACGCTAGAGTGCGTCCCATGCATCAGGACTTTATGCCGCCGGGGATCGTCGTCCTGACCGGCGCCGGTATTTCGAAGGAAAGCGGGATCGATACGTTCCGCGACAAGGATGGGTTGTGGACCCGGGTCAACGTGGAGGATGTCGCCACGATCGAGGCCTGGCGCCGCGACAAGAAGAGGGTGCTCGACTTCTACAACGACACCCGCAAGAGCCTGCGGGCCGCCCACATCTTGCCCAATGCGGCGCACAAGGCGCTGGCGAAGCTCGAGCAGAAGTACGACGGCGAGGTCACGGTGGTGACGCAGAACATCGATCCGCTGCACGAGATGGCGGGCTCGAAGCGTGTGCTCCACATGCACGGGCGCGACGGCGAGATCCGCTGCATGAACTGCGGCACGGTCACGGCGTCTGACGAGGATCTGACGCCGCAATCGATCTGTTCGCACTGCAAGGCGGTGGGCGACCTGCGGCCCAACATCGTCTGGTTCGGTGAGATGCCCCAGCACATGGACGAGATCGACGAGGTGCTGGATCGCTGCGGGCTGTTCCTGGCGATCGGCACCTCGGGCGAGGTCTACCCGGCCGCGGGTTACGTGCTGCAGGTTCGCCGCCATAACCCGCGCGCCCACACCGTCGAGCTGAACCTCGAGCCGACGGGCAACACCAACCTGTTCCGCGAGCACATCTACGGCCCGGCCACGCTCACCGTGCCGCCGTTCGTCGATCGCGTGCTCGCCTACGGCTGGAAATGAACCACGGAGACGGCCCGATGCCCGACATGAGCCCCGACATGACCCTGAAGGCGCACGGCGCCCATCACATCGCCCCCGACATCCACGGGCAGAACTTCTACGCCATCGACCGGCAGTTCCAGGACCTGCTGTCGCTCTACATGGAGCCGGCGCTGCTCCGGCACATGACGCCGCATTTCGACCGGCTGGGCATGCTGGCGGGCAACCGGCTCGACGAGCTGGCGCAGGTCGCCGACAAGCATCCGCCGGTGCTGAACCCGCGCGACCGCTTCGGACGCGACGAGGACTGGATCGACTACCATCCCGCCTATCGCGAGATGGAGAAGATCGCTTTCGACGAGTTCGGCATGCACGCCATGAGCCATCGCGCCGGCGTGCTGGGGCTCCCGACGCCGGCGCATCCGCTGGTGAAGTACGGCATCACCTATCTGTTCGTGCAGGCCGAGTTCGGGCTGATGTGCCCAGTGTCGGTGTCGGACACCTCGAACTTCATCATCAAGCGCTTCGGCTCCGACGCCCTGAAGAAGCTGCTGCTCGACCGGCTCCTGAGCCAGGACCCGGCGGTGATGCTGAAGGGCACGCAGTTCATGACCGAGAAGGCCGGCGGCTCCGATGTCGGCGCGATCGAGACCGAGGCCGAGCGGGTCGGCATCCGCGGCGACGGCGTCGAATGCTGGAAGCTGTACGGCCAGAAGTGGTTCTGCAGCCACGCCGACGCCGATGTCGCGGTGATGCTGGCGCGCCCGCGCGGCGGCGCACCAGGCACGGCGGGGCTCGCCATGTTCGCCCTGCCGCGCCGGCTCGAGGACGGAAGCCGCAACGGCTATCGGATCGTGCGCCTCAAGGACAAGCTCGGCACGCGCTCGATGGCCTCCGGCGAGATCGTCCTCGATGGCGCGACGGCCTACCTGATCGGCGACGTCAACCGCGGCTTCAAGCAGATGATGGAGCAGGTGAACCTGTCGCGGCTCAGCCACGGCGTGCGCGCCGCGGCGATGATGCGGCGCTGCCTCAACGAGGCGCTCGCCGCCGCGCGCGGCCGGCGGGCCTTCGGCAAGGCGATCGCCGGGTATCCGCTGCTGCGCCGTCAGCTCATGAAGATCATGCTGCCGACCGAGCAGGCGCTCTCGATGTACGCCTTCTCGGCCGATGCGATGGGGCGGGCCCAGGCGGGCGACAAGGAGGCGGAGAAGCTGCTGCGCATCCTGACGCCGGTCTACAAGTTCCGCGCCTGCCGCGACAACATCCCGGCCGCCAGCCACGCGCTCGAGGTGCGCGGCGGCATCGGCTACATCGAGGAATGGGTGACCGCGCGGCTGGTGCGTGACGCGCAGATCGGCACGCTGTGGGAGGGCACCTCCAACATCAACGCGCTCGACGTCGTGCAGCGCGCCGTCGGCAAGGCCGGCGGCCACAAGACCCTGACCGCGGCGCTCAAGGCCAAATACGAACCGAGCGGCAGCCTGCCGGGCCAGTACAAGGGCCTGCTCGGCGCCACGCTCGACCGGGTCGAACGCTTCGCCGAGACCGTCGCGTCGGACGCCAGGCACGAGAAGCGCGCCCGTCTCGCCGCCGGCGCGCTCTATCACGCCGCTTCGGCCGCGCTGCTGGCCTGGGAAGGCGCGACCCTCGGCGCGAAGGGCGGCGACGCCCGCCGCCTCCTGCTGTCGCGCCTCGTCATCGAGCATCGCCTCGCCCCGCAGGACCCGCTGTCGCTGAATGAGTCGCCGTGGGAGCAGGAAGCGATGGACCTGCTGCTGCAGGACGCGCCGGTGCCGCTCTCGAAGGCTGTGGCACTTCTCTCTTAGGCTGGGGGCGCGCCGCTCCGTGGCGCGTCATGATCGCGCCACGGAGTGGCGCGCCCCCGGCAAAAGATCAGCCCTCGACGATCAGCTTCGCGAGCGCTTGCGGTTCGCTCAGCATCGGGTAGTGGCCGGTGTCGAGCTCGTGCCAGCGGGCCTTCAGCGTGTCGGCGGCGCGGCGCTGGTGGGCGACCGGCGGATTGGTGCTCTTGCGGCACCAGATCACCGAGGCATTCCAGCCCTGGCTCCAGAAGCGCTCGAGCTTCACCGGCCGGGTGAGCGGCGCGATCGGATGCGGCGTGCAGCGCTCGATCGCCCACTTGCGCGTCGCGGGCTCGAGATCGGCGAACAGGCGGGTCTCGAAGTCGTGCTGCGACGGTCCGGTGGTGAGCTCGGTGTTGACCGCGGTCGGCCGCTTGACGATGTCGGGCACCTTTTCGCCGTCGAGCAGGGCGAGCGCATCGGCGAACACCACCCGGGAAACCCGCTCGCGCGCGGTCTCCGCGGCGCGCGCCAGCACCATGCCGCCGGTGCTGGTGCCGACCAGCACGACGTCCCGGAGATCGTCGTAGAACAGCAGCCCCGCGATCTCCTCGGCGTGCGTCTCGGTGGTGATGCCGGCCCGCACCTGGGTGCTGCGCTCGGCGCAGCCGTCGAGGGTCGGCGCGAAGACGAGATGACCCTGAGCGCGCAGGCGCTCGGCCACCGGGTTCCAGATCCAGCCGCCCTGATAGGCGCCGTGCAACAGAACGAACGTGGTCATCGTTTCAGCTCCCCTTGCCCGCCGTCGGCACCGTCACGCCGGCCAGCTTCTCGAACACCTTCACGATCGCCGCGCCGTCCTGCTTGTTGAGCCCCTGCGCGCGGGCCATCTGGTAGACCTGCTGGCTGACGTTGGCGAGCAGCAGCGGCACGCCCAGCCGCTTGGCGAAGGCGGTCTCCAGCTCCTGGTCCTTGTAGGAGATGTCGATCGTGCCGCCGGGCACGAAGTCGCCGCTCAGGATGCGCGGCACGCGCAGCTCCCACGCCGCACTGGCGCCGGTCGAGACGCGCACCACCTCGTAGATCGTCTGCGGATCGAGGCCCGCCTTGACGCCGAGCACCATCGCCTCGGCCACCGCCACGGTGTTGACCTGCACCAGCATGTTGTTGACGAGCTTCATGGCGAGCCCGCTGCCGAGCGGCCCGACATGGAAGGTCCGGCTGCCCATCACGTCGAACAGGTCCTTGCACTTCGCGACCACCGCCGCATCGCCGCCGACGATCACCGACAGCTCACCCGACTGCGCCCGGCCGGTGCCGCCGCTCACCGGCGCATCGATCATGGCGATGTTCTTCTTCGCGAGGTCGTCGGCCAGCGCGCGCGCCGCGAACGGATCGATGGTCGACATGCAGACCACGATGTGACCGGCCTTCGCCCCCTCGGCGATGCCGGCGATCACCGCCTGCGCCTGCTCGGTGGTCTCGACGATCAGGATGGTGCGCTCGACCTTCGACGCGACCTCCTTCGCCGAACGAGCGACCTCGGCATTGAGCCCCGCCGTCTTCGAGGCATCGATGTCGTGCACGACCAGCGGCGTGCCCGCGCCGATCAGGTTGCGGGCCATCGGGCCGCCCATGGCGCCCAGGCCGATGAAACCGACCTTGCCGGCCATTTCGTTCCTCCCGTGGGTTATGGTGCGGACTGTAGCGGAGGACGATCGATGAGCTTGCAGGGAAAAATCGCATTGGTGACCGGCGCGAGCCGCGGGCTGGGCGAAGGCGCCGCGCGGGCGCTGGCGCGCGACGGCGCGGCCGTCATGCTGCTGGCGCGCAACGGCGACCTCGTCCGCAAGGTGGCGGACGAGATCGTGGATGCCGGCGGCAAGGCCGAGGCACTCGGCTGTGACGTGTCGGACTACCCCGCCGTCGAGCGCGCGGTGGCCGATACCCGGCAGCGGCTGGGCGGCCTCGACATCCTGGTCAACAATGCCGGCGTCATCGAGCCGATCGCCGAGATCGCCGCGTCCGATCCCGCCACCTGGGCGCGCAACATCCAGATCAACCTGGTCGGCGCCTACCATGTCGTGCGCGCCGTGCTCGACGGCATGCTGCAGAGCGGTGGGACGATCATCAACGTGTCGTCGGGCGCCGCCTACCGGCCGCTCGAGGGCTGGAGCAGCTACTGTGCGGCCAAGGCCGGCCTCGCCATGCTGACCCGCTCGCTGGTGCTCGAGACCAGCGGCCTGCGCATCTTCGGCTTCTCGCCCGGCACCATCGACACCGACATGCAGGTCAAGATCCGCGCCTCGGGCCTCAACCAGGTCAGCCAGATTCCCCGTGCCAACCTCTCGCCGGTCGAGCATGCCGTGCGCGGACTGCTCTACCTCTGCGACAACGCGGCCGACGACCTGACGGGCCAGGACGTCTCAATGCGCGACGAGGCGTTTCGGAAGCGCATAGGTCTCTCGAGCTGAAGACGAAAGCGCGAACAGCCCGGGCGGCGGGACGATCTCCAGCTCGGCCGGCTCGAGATCGCGGGCGATGATCACCAGGAACAGCGGCGGTGTCGCGTCGGGCGTGCCGAACGGCCGGGGCGGCGAGAAGAGCGTGCCGACGCTCTGCACCAGCAGCGGCCGCTCGCTCTCCTGGACGCGCACCAGGCCCTTCAGGCGCAGCAGCCGCTCGCCCAGCGCGCCGGCGAGATTGTCGAGCCAGGTCGCGAGGTCGTCGTAGGCGAGGACACCGGTCGGACGCGCGAGACGGACCGCGATACGGGCATGCGCCTGGACCGCGAGTTCCGGCGGCACGGGCATCGGCGCCACGCCGGCGAGCGGCGCGAAGGCTGCCGCCACTGCGCTCTTGCGATCGGTCAGCGCCACGATCTCCGCCAGCGGATTGATCGAGGCGATCTCGTCCTTGGCCCGCACCAGCGCCGCCGGTGGAACGGCATCGGTCTTGGTGACGACGATGCGATGCGCCGCGGCCCATTGCGCCGCCGCCTCCTCGAACGCCGCCGTCTCCGGGCCGCGTGTGGCGTCGTAGGTCGCGAGCACCGAGGCGCGCAGGCGATGCTCCGCGAGACCGCCAAGCTGGCGCAGAACCGGACCGGGCTTCGAGAGCCCGCTGGTCTCCAGCACGATGCGGCGCAGCGGACCGGTGGCGCCCGGCCGCTCGGTCGCGATCAGCCGGTCGATCGTGTAGGCGAGGTCGCTGCCGGCCTGGCAGCAGATGCAGCCGTTCGACAGCATGGCGATCGGCGTATCGCCGCCGCCCTCGTTCAGGATCACGCCGTCGAGGCCGATCTCGCCGGCCTCGTTGACCATGACCGCGGTATCGGCGGCGTCGGGGCCGCTCAGGAAATCGCGCAGCAGCGTCGTCTTGCCCGAGCCGAGGAAACCCGTCAGGACGACGAAGTCGGTTCCTTCTGGGCGCGAGTTCATTTCTTTGCTGGGAGCGCGCCACTCCAGTGGCGCTCATGATCATGAAATGAGCGCCACTGAAGTGGCGCGCTCCCAGCTATGAGGAAAATCCCTGCCACGGTCACTCCGCCGCCTTCTGCTGCTGGGCCGCATAGCGCGGCGGCACGTCGTGCTCGAAGCTTTCCTTCACCAGCTCGCGCACGTCGGCGAGCAGCTCGGCGGTGTCGTAGATCACGCCATCCTTGATCGTGTACTTCAGCCCGCGATGCCATTCGACCGCGTTGGTCGCATCGTTGAAGCGCATCGCGCCGGTGCCGTAGAGCAGCTTGAAGTCGGTCAGCGGATTGTGGTCATGCACCAGCACGTCGGCGAACTTGCCGACCTCGAGCGTGCCGAGCTCGTTCTCGATCCCGCACAGCGCCGCACCTTGCGAGGTCGCCGAGCGGATGACCTCGAGCGGATGGAACCCCGCCTCCTGCATCAGCTCGAGCTCGCGGACATAGCCGAAGCCGAAGATCGAGTAGATGAAGCCCGAATCGCTGCCGGTGCAGACGCGGCCGCCGCGGTTCTTGTACTCGTTGATGAACGCCATCCAGAGCCGGTAGTTCTCCTTCCACTCGACCTCGTTGGTGGTCGACCAGCGATACCAGTAGGAACCGTGCCCGCCGCGCTGCGGCGTGAAGTAGTTCCACATCGACTTCCAGGTGTAGTCCTTGTGCCAGTCGGCCTGGCGCGCGCGCATCAGGTCGCGGTTGGCGTCGTAGATGGTGAAGGTCGGCACGAAGGTGAAGCCGATCCCGAGGAAGCTCTCCAGCACCTCGTTCCACTTCGCCGAGCCGGGTTCGGCGCCCTGGCGGAACATCTGGCCGGAGACCGAGAAGCGGAAGTATTCGTCGTTGTAGTCGTAGTCGAGCGGGAAGTGCTGGACCACGCGATCCTCGAACAGCGCTTCCGGCAGGCCGTAATAGTGCTCGGCGCTGGTCAGGCCCCACCGCGCGGTGGTGAGCGCGTTCATGCGCGTCACCGCCATCTGCGCGTGATGGCAGCCCGAGCGCAGGCCGAGCCGCACGCACTCGTCGAGCGCCGCTTCCATGATGGCCGGCGGCGCGCCGAAGAACTTCACGCCGTCGGCGCCGCGGTCCTTGAGCCTGCGCAGCCAGGCGCGGCCCTCGTCCGGCGAATGGATCGTCTTCAGCATGTCGTTGACGGCCGGGAAGTAGGCGTAGGCGAGCAGGCGCGGCGCGGCGATGGTGTTGTCGGCCGAGCGCTTCTTCTGGTCGAGCATCCAGCCCAGCCCGTTCATCGAGCCCATCTCGCGCACCGTGGTGACGCCGTGCGCCAGCCAGAGCTTGTAGACGTAGTCGACCGGCGGCACCCAGCCGTTGGCCGAATGATAGGCGACGCCGGCATGAGCGTGGCAGTCGATGAAGCCCGGCGTCACCCACTTGCCGCGGCAGTCGATCTCGTGGTCGCCCGGCGGCACGCGGTTGGCGGCCGTCGAGAGATTGCCGGTCGCCTTCTTCATCAGGGTGATGCGGTTGTTCTCGATCACGATGTCGGTCGGCCCGATCGGCGGCGCGCCGGTGCCGTCGATCACCGTGGCGCCGCGCAGCACCAGGCGCTTGAACGGCCCGATGCCGCGGTCGCGCCCAGTCGCCGACATCACGAGCGGTTGGCCTGCCTTGAGCCGGTAGGCCGCCAGTTCGTCGCCCGGGAGCGCGGCGTCGGGAGCAGGCGTGTCGGTCATGGCTTCGGTCCTCGCAGGATTTCCTTCGTATGCTCGCCCAGCAGCGGCTCGCGATAAAGGGGCTGCGACGGCTCGTCCCTGAAGCGCACCGCCGGCGCGAAGTGCTTGCGACCGTCATCCGAAACGACGATCGCGCGCCGCTTCAGCAGATTCGCGTCCTCGATCGCCTCGGGCAGGGTGTTGACCGGGCCGTAGCAGATGTCGAGCGTCGCCAGCCAGTTCATCCAGTGAGCCAGCGGCCTGGCCTTGAAGGTCGCAGCCAGGAAATCGTGCACCGGCTTCTGGTGCGCGCCCGGCCAGACGCAGAGATCGATGAACTCCGGCTTGCCGAGCGCCGTCAGCAGGTTGCGGATGAACTTCATCTCCTGCCCGGCCAGCACGAGCTGGCGGCCGTCCGCCGTATCGTAGGTGCGATAGAAGGCGGAGCCGCCGGTGGTGCGCTGGTTCTTCACGTCGGGCTGCCTGCCCTCGGTGAAGGCCTCGCCGACCACGTTGGCGCACGACGCCATCAGCGCCTCGTGCATCGAGACGTCGATGTAGTCGCCCTTGCCCGTGGTCGTGCGGCGCAGCAGCGCCATCAGCACGCCCGACAGGCCATGCAGGCCGCTCACCAGGTCGGCGATCGGGATGCCGGGCACCGCCGGCCGGTTGTCGTCGCCCAGGGTCAGGCTGAGCACGCCGGTCATCGCCTCGAGCGCGAGATCGTGGGCGGCGCGGCCGGGATAGGCGCCGTCCTGGCCGAAGGCGCTGATCGAGCAGTAGACGATGCCGGGGTTCACCGCCTTCACCGCGTCGTAGGAGATGCCGAAGCGCGCCGCGACTCCCGGCCGGAACGACTCGACGATCACGTCCGCCTCCGCGGCCAGGCGGAAGAGATCGGCGCGGCCCTGCTCGCCCTTGAGGTCGAGCACGACGCTCTTCTTGCCGCGCGCCATGTTGCGGAAGAACACCGAGGTGCGCTCGTCGGGCGGCCGGATGTGGCGGCCGGGATCGCCCTCGCCGGGCGGCTCGACCTTGATGACCGTGGCGCCGTGGTCGGCCAGCGCCAGCGTGAGATACGGCCCCGGCAGGAACCAGGAGAGGTCGACGACCTTGATGCCTTCGAGCTTCATGCTTGCTTGTCCACCAGAGCGTTGTCGGCGCCGAGGGCTGAGCAGGCGGCCTGCGCCGGCCGCTCGCCGTCGATGCGGATGGGATTGGCCAATACGCGCAAGGTGCCCTTCGCCGGATGCGGCACGGACGAGACCATGCCGGTCGCCCGGGCGAAATCGGAATCGAGCGCCTGGTCGAGACGATGGACGGGCGCCGCCGGCAGCACGCCGTTCAACGTCTCCAGCCACGCCGCAGTGGTGCGGGTGCGGAAGGTCGGATCGAGCGCGTCGGTGAGTGCCGCGCGGTTCCTGGCGCGCGTGTTGGGATCCGGGAAGCGCGGGTCGTCCAGCAGGTCGGTGCGGTCCATCGCCTGCACCAGCGACACCCAGAACTTCTGGGTCATGCACATGATGAAGATCCAGCCGTCGGCGGTCGGGAATGTCTGCACCGGCGCGAGAGACAGATGCGCGCTGCGCGGCACACGCGGCGAGACGTCGCCCTCGTTCAGGTACCACAGGCCGGGATAAGTGAGCTGGTGCATGGCGACGTCGTACAGGCAGGTATCGACGTCGCAGCCCTGCCCCGTGGTCTTGGCGCGCAACAGGCAGGCCAGCAGCCCGACCGTGCCGGTGAGCCCGCTCATGCTGTCGATCAGCGACACGCCCACGCGCGTCGGCGGGCCGTCGGGATCGCCGGTCAGTTCCATCAGCCCGGCTTCGGACTGCATCAGGAAATCGTAGCCCGGCCAATCCGCCCGCTCGTTGCTTCGGCCGTAAGCCGAGATGTGCAGGCAGACGATCGAGGGATTGAGATGCTTCAGGCTCGCATAGTCGATGCCGAGCCTGGCCGGCTGGGTGCCGCGCATGTTGTTGACCACGCAGTCGGCCGTCCTGGCCAGCGCCTCGAACTTCGCGCGGCCGTCCTTCGACTTCAAATCGAGCGTCACGCTCTTCTTGCCGAGGTTCCAGGCCTGGAAGTATTCGCTGTCGTCCTTGCCCAGGCGATACGGCCCGACCTGGCGCGAGGGATCGCCCTCGGGCGCCTCGACCTTGATGACCTCGGCGCCGAGCTCGGCCATGAACATGGTGCCGTAGGGGCCGGCGCCGAACTGCTCCAGCGTCAGGACACGGATGCCGGCCAGTGGCTTCGACGAGGGCGGCCTGGCGGCGCTCATGCCTGGCTCCGGCGCGCCCACTGGCGGGCGATGATCAGGCGCTGCATCTCGTTGGTGCCCTCGCCGATGCAGGTCAGCGGCGCGTCGCGATAGAGCCGCTCGATGTCGTATTCCTTCGAGTAACCGTAGGCGCCGTGGATGCGCATCGATTCGGTGCTGTTCTCCAGCGCCGCCTCGGAGGCGAAGTACTTCGCCATGCCCGCCTCCATGTCGCAGCGGTCGCCGCGATCGAAGGCCTGTGCCGCATCCAGGGTCAGCAGCCGCGCCGCGCGGGCGCGCGTCGCCATCTCGCCGATCTTCAGCGCGATCGCCTGGTGCTCGATGATCGGCTTGCCGAAGGTGTGGCGAAGCTGCGCATAGTCCGTCGCGAGCCTGAGCGCGCCTTCGGCAATGCCGACGCCGCGCGCCGCGACGTTGATGCGGCCGAGCTCCAGCCCGCCCGCCACCTGGGTGAAGCCGCGGCCCTCGACCTCGCCGATCAGGTGATCGGCCGGGATGCGATAGTCCTGGAAGACCAGCTCACCCGAATCGATCGAGTGGTAGCCGAGCTTCTCGAGCTTGCGGCCGACCGTGAAGCCCGGCCCCTTGGGCGCGATGAACAGGCTCATGCCGGAATAGCGCGGGCTCGCCTCGGGATTGGTCTTGACCAGCAGCGCGAAGCACGAGCCCTCGATGCCGTTCGAAATCCAGGTCTTGGTGCCGTTGATGACGTAGTCGCCCTTGTCGCGCCGTGCCGTCATGCGGATCGCCTGCAGGTCGGTGCCGGCATTGGGCTCGGTCAGGGCCAGGCCGCCGCGGATCTCGCCCGAGGCGAACCTGGGCAGCCAGTGGCGCCGCTGCGGCTCGGTGCCGAATTTCTCGACCGCCAGCGCCAGCATCAGGTGCGAGTTGAAGATCCCGGTGATCGCCATCCACACCGCCGATATCTTCATCACGATCTGGGCGTAGGTCGTGGCCGGCAGGCCGAGCCCGCCATAGTCCTGGCTGACCGTGGCGCCGAACAGGCCGAGCTCCTTCATCTGCTCGACGATCTCGGCCGGCCACCTGTCGGCGTGGTCGAACTCCTTGACCCGCGGCGCCACCTCGCGCTCGACCCAGCGATCGATGGTGGCGAACAACTGCGCTTCATCCGCCGGATCGATCTTCCTCATGCCTCTTCCTCCCAATCGCTTGCGAAGACAAGGTGAAAAGCCGACCCGGCTGAGTCAATCTTCGGCCATGTGGAGACGCACCTTCCTGGCGGCACCGGCCGCGCCCCCGTTCGCAGCGCGCACCGTGGTGAGGTGATCGGTGCCGCGGGCAGCCAGCCGCACCAGGCATCTGGTGCCGGACCTGCTGGCGCCGGGCCTCGACCTGGTGTTCTGCGGCACCGCGCCCAGCCCCGCCTCCTTCAAGGCGCGCGCCTACTACGCCAATCCGGGAAACGCCTTCTGGGCGACCCTGCACGCCGTCGGCCTGACGCCGGAGCGCTTCACGCCGCAGCGCTACCCCGAGCTGCTCGAATGGGGCATCGGCCTGACCGATCTCAACAAGACCGAGTACGGCTCGGACCATGAGCTGAGCGCGCACGCGATGGACGCCAGGTCGCTGCACGCCAAGGTCGCGAAGTACCGGCCCGCCGCGATCGCCTTCACCAGCAAGCACGCCGCCTCCCTCGCCCTCGGCATCAAGGCGCCGGCCTACGGCCGGCAAGCCGGGTTGCTGGAAGGCGCCGTGGTGTTCGTGCTCGCCTCGCCGTCGGGCCGCGCCCGCTCGTTCTGGACGATCGCGCCGTGGCGCGCGGCGGCGGCGTTCGTGATGGAGCGGCGGCTCGCCCGCGAGCGTGCGGCATGAAAGCGACGCGCCGGTGGGTGCTCGGGGCCGCGCTCTCGGCGCCGGCGCTCGCCCGCGCGCAGGAGAAGCCGATGCTCGAGGAGCTGGCGCGCCGCGCGGCGATCTACCTGTTCCCGGTCTACGAGATGTACCGCACGCGCTGGAATGCGACGGTCGACGAGAAGAATCGGGCGCGGCAGCAGCTGAACCACATCCTGCACGTACCGACGCTCGCGACCCATCGTTCGCGCGCCGTCACCACGCCGAACGCCGACACGCTCTACTCCTCGGCATGGCTCGATCTCTCGGTCGAGCCGGTGTTCCTCACCGTGCCGGACATGGGCGGCCGCTACTACAGCTTCGCCTTCATGAGCCTGTTCACCGACAACTTCGCGTGTGTCTCGCGCCGGCTCGACGGCAATCGGCCCGGGCCGCGCATGATCGTCGGGCCGAGCTGGAAGGGTGTCGCCGACCGCGACGTGGAGATGGTGCGGGCGCCGACCAACAGCGTGTGGCTGCTCGGCCGCATCCTGGTCGACGGGCCGCCCGACCAGGAGACGGTGTGGACGCTGCAGTCGCGCGTCCTGCTGGAGAGTCCCGACATGCGCAACGAAAGGCGCATCCTCGAAACCCAGGAGCTGATGCGCCAGCGCACCACGCCGCCGCCGGAGCCGGTCGCGGACTGGCCGCGGGTCAACCCGGGCGATCCGTTCGACCTGTTCGAGGTCGGCATGCGCGCGCTGGGCGAAAGCCCGCTCGGCGAGCGCGACAAGACGGTGCTCGAGGACTTCGCGCCGCTCAGGCTGCGGCCCGGCCGCAAGTACGACCTGCGCGCCTTCAGCGAGATCGAACGCGAGAGCATCAAGCGCGGCATCATCCGCGCCCGCGACGAGATCCGCAATCCCGGCCGCCAGTTCGGCACGACGATCAATGGCTGGAGCTATCCGCAGCGCAATCTCGGCAATTTCGGCGACGACTACCTCTACCGCGCCGTGATCGCCCTGACCGGGCTGGCGGCGCTCGAGGTCGCCGAGGCGACCTACCTGATGTGCAGCAGCGACGCCGAGGGCCAGCCGTTCGACGGCAGGAACCGCTACCTGCTGCGCTTCGAACCCGGCCGGCTGCCGCCCGCCGGGGCGTTCTGGTCGCTGTCGATGTACGAGGTGACGCCCGAGGGCCGCGCCTTCTTCACCGACAATCCGATCGGCCGCTACGCCATCGGCGATCGCACGCACGGCCTCGTTCATGGTCCTGACGGTGCGCTGGAAATCCACCTGCAGCACGATCGGCCGGACGAGGGACGCGAGGCCAACTGGCTGCCGGCGCCGGCCGGCCCGATGCGCCTGGTGCTGCGCGCCTACGAGCCTGCCGGGCCACTGATCGACGCCAGTTGGCAGGCGCCGGCGGTGAAACGCGTGAGCTAACCGGGGCATGATCGTCTTTGCCGGGGCCACGCCATTCCAGTGGCGCGTCATGCTCTTTTGGACCGCGAGCCTCCGGCTCGCTCATGAGACTTGAGCGAGCCGGAGGCTCGCGGTCCACATGAGCATGACACTGGAATGGCGCGCCCCCGGCAAAAGACGATGAGGCTTCAGGCGCTGGGCTGGGCCCGGCGCGATTCCTCCTCGGCGCGCGCTTCGATCGCTTCCATGTCGTCGTCGCTCATGCCGAAGTGATGGCCGATCTCGTGGATCAGCACGTGCCGGACGATGTGCGGCAGGTCCTCGTCCGATTCGCACCAGTAGTCGAGGATCGGACGGCGGTAGAGGAAGATGCGGTCGATGTCGTTGGCGACGTGGCCGGCGCCGCGCTCCATCATCGACACGCCCTGATAGAGGCCGAGGAGATCGAACGGAGTCTCGAGCTCCATCGCCTTCTCCACCTCGTCCGACGGAAAATCGTCGACCTGGATGCGCACGTTGCCGACGTGGCGCCGGAATTCCTCGGGAATCGTCGCGAGCGCCTCGGCGGCGATCGACTCGACATCCTCAAGACTCGGCGCCTTGCTGAAGTTCGGCGTGCTGCGCGGGTTCGTGAAGACCGGCATGACTCTCCCATATAGCAGTGCGCGGCCCGCGCCAAGGTCCGGCGCAACGGTTTGTGCACCGGCGATTCGGCCCCGCTCTTGCATGGTCGCGTTCCGGAACGAACCGTCATAAGCTCGACCCGCATGCTGCGCTTCTTCATCCGCCGCCTGATCGTGGCGCTGCTCGTCGCCGCGACCGTGATGACGCTCGCCTTCGTCATGACGCGCCTGTCCGGCGACCTCGCGATCTCGATCGCCGGGCCCAACGCGACGCAGGCCGACATCGACGCGGTCCGCAAGGCCTACGGGCTCGACCGCCCGCTGCTCACGCAGTTCTTCGACTGGGTCGGCCGCGCCAGCCTGGGCGATCTCGGCGAGAGCTTCTTCTTCAAGCGCCGCGTCTCGGAATTGATCGGCGAGCGCATGCCCGTGACCCTGACGCTCGGCCTGACCGGATTGGTGATCGCGCTCGTGGTGTCGCTGCCGCTCGGCATCCTCGCCGCGGTCAGGGAGAACACGGCGTTCGACCGGCTGGTGCAGGTGGTGGCGCTGCTCGGCCAGGCGATGCCGTCCTTCTGGCTCGGGCTGCTGCTGATGATCATATTCGGCCTGCAGCTCGGCTGGCTGCCGATCTCCGGCACCGAGTCGTGGCAGAGCTACATCATGCCCGGCGTCGTGCTGGCCTTCTCGGCCATTCCCGCCCTCACCCGCCTGACGCGCGCCGGCATGATCCAGGCGATGGCCAGCGACTATATCCGCACGGCCCGCGCCAAGGGCCTGTCGCGCGCCTCGATCCTGCTGAAGCACGCCCTGCGCAATGCGGCGATCCCGGTGGTGGCGATCGCCGCCGTGCAGCTCGGCTTCATGCTCGGCGGCTCGATCGTGATCGAGCAGGTGTTCGCCCTGCACGGCGTCGGCTTCCTCGCCTGGGAGAGCATCGCCAAGAACGACTTCCCGGTGGTGCAGGCGGTCGTGCTGGTCCTGGCGGTGATCTATGTCGGGCTGACCATGCTGGCCGACCTGCTGAACGCCGTGCTCGATCCCAGGCTGCGCGGCGCATGAGGCGGGGCTGGCGCAACGCCGGGACGTGGGCGGGCGCGATCATCGTCGGCATCGCCGCCTTCTGCGCGGTCTTCGCCCCGCTGCTGGTGCCGCACGACCCGTTCGCGCAGGATCTCGGCAAGCGGCTGCTGGTGCCGTTCTGGATGCCGGGCACCGATCCCAACCACCTGCTCGGCACCGACCAGCTCGGCCGCGACTACCTCGCGCGCCTGATCTACGGCTGCCGCATCTCGATGATGATCGGCGTCTCGGTGAGCCTGGTGTCGGGCGTGATCGGCATCACGCTCGGCGTGCTGGGCGGCTTCATGGGCGGCCGGGTCGACGACGTGGTGCTGTTCGCCATCACCACGCGATTGTCGCTGCCGGTCGTGCTGGTGGCGCTGGCGGTGGTCGGCCTGCTCGGCAGCTCGATGACCCTGCTGATGATCACCCTCGGCCTGCTGCTATGGGAGCGCTTCGCCGTGGTCGCGCGCTCGACCACCATGCAGGTGCGCAATCTCGACTTCGTCGCCGCCGCCTGGTGTGCCGGCTGCTCGCGCTTCCGCATCCTGGCCGGCGAAGTGCTGCCCAACATCGCGAGCCACCTCGTCGTCGTGGCCACGCTGGAGATCGCGCTGGCCATCCTGCTCGAGGCGGCGCTCTCCTTCCTCGGTCTCGGCGTGCCGCCGCCGCTGCCGTCATGGGGCCTGATGATCGCCGAAGCCAAGGACTACATGTTCTTCAGCCCCTGGGTGATCGTGATCCCCGGCGTCTGCCTGTTCGTGCTGGTGCTGGGCATCAACCTGCTGGGCGACGGCCTGCGCGACATGCTGGGCGCGAGGTCCGACACATGACGGCGCTGCTCGAAATCGAGAAGCTCGAGGTGACCTTCGGCCGGACCGCCGCGGTGCGCGGCGCCTCGCTCGCCGTGGCGCCCGGCGAGACGCACTGCCTGGTGGGCGAATCGGGCTGCGGCAAGTCGGTGACGGCGCTGTCGGTCATGAACCTGCTGGTGCGCAATGCCCGGCGCCGCGCCGAGCGGCTCGCCTTCCAGGGCGAAGACCTGCTGAAGCTCTCGGACAGCGGCATGGCGCGGCTGCGCGGCAATGCCATGGCGATGATCTTCCAGGAGCCGATGACCAGCCTCAACCCGGCCTACACGGTCGGCTCGCAGATGACCGAGGTGCTGCGCCGCCACAAGCGCGCCAGCCAGCGCGCCGCGACCGACCGCGCCGCCGACCTGCTGGCACGCGTCGGCATCACCGCGCCGGGCATGCGGCTCGGCCAGTTCCCGCACCAGCTTTCGGGCGGCCTGCGCCAGCGGGTGATGATCGCCATGGCGCTGATGTGCGATCCGCAGCTCCTGATCGCCGACGAACCGACCACCGCGCTCGACGTCACGGTGCAGGCGCAGATCCTGCGACTGCTCGCCGGCCTGCAACGCGATCTCGGTCTCGGCCTGCTCTTGATCACCCACGATCTCGGCATCGTCGCGCGCGTCGCGACGCGGGTGTCGGTGATGTACGCCGGCGAGGTGGTCGAGAGCGCGCCGACCGCCGAGCTGTTCGCCAATCCCAGGCATCCCTACACGCAGGGCCTGCTGCGCTGCGTGCCCGTGCCCGGCAAGATCCGACGCGACCAGCCGCTCGGCGCCATTCCCGGCACCGTGCCGCGCGTCGGTCCCGACTTCGAAGGCTGCGCCTTCCGCGAACGCTGCGACTTCGCCGACGAGACCTGCAAGCACGCGATCCCGCGGCATCATGCGAGCACGGCCCACGACTTCCTCTGCCGGCTGCCCGCATGATCGCGATCGAGGTCCGCAACGCCCGCAAGACCTTCAAGGCCGGCAAGCGCACGGTCGTGGCGGTGGACGATGTCAGCCTCAGCGTGCCCGAAGGCGGCGTGATGGGCATCGTCGGCGAATCGGGCTGCGGCAAGTCCACGCTCGCGCGCCTGGTCCTCGGCCTGCTGCCGGCGGACTCGGGCGACATAGCGATCGACGGCCAGCGCCTCGCCGATCTCGACCGCAAGGCCCGCGCGCGGCTGATCCAGCCGGTCTTCCAGGATCCCTTCGCCTCGCTCAATCCGCTCGCCCGCGTGCGCGACATCGTCGCCATGCCGCTGGTGGCGCAGGGCCGCTTCGGCAAGGCCGATATTACCAAAACGGTCCAGGAGATGCTGGCCCGCGTCGGCCTCGGCAAGGAGATGGGCGGCCGCCTGCCGTCCGAGCTGTCGGGCGGCCAGCGCCAGCGTGTCGCGATCGCCCGGGCCCTCGTCCTGCGGCCGCGCATCGTGGTGTGCGACGAGCCGACCTCGGCGCTCGACGTCTCGGTGCAGGCGCAGATCCTGAACCTGCTGGCCGAGCTGCGCCGCGACCTGGGCCTCACCTATCTCTTCATCAGCCACAATCTCGCGGTCGTCGAGCATGTCGCGAGCGAGGTGGCGGTCATGTATCTCGGCCGCCTGGTCGAGCGCGAGCCGACCGAGACGCTGTTTGCCGCGCCCGAGCATCCCTACACCAAGGCGCTGCTCGCCTCGGTGCTGACGCCCGAGCCCGGCCTCGGTGTGCCCGATGTGGGCCTCGGCGACACCCTGCCCGACCCGGCCAACATCCCGCCCGGTTGCCGCTTCCATCCGCGCTGCCCGATCGCCGAGCCGCGCTGCGCAACCACCACGCCGCCCTTGAAGCCGCGGCCCAACGGCGGTGTAGAGTGCCTGCTGGCATGACGAACAAACTCAAGGTCGCGGTCATCGGCGCCGGCATGGGCGGGCTCGCGGCGGCCGCAGCGCTGCGCAAGGTCGGCCACGACGTCACGATCTACGAGCAGGCGCGGCAGTTCGCGCGACTGGGCGCCGGCATCCAGATCGGCTGCAACGCCATGCACGTGCTGCGCGGGCTGGGGCTGGAGGACCGGCTGCGCGCCGACACCTTCTATCCGCGCTCGTGGAACAACCGCGACTGGAAGTCGGGCGAGGTGCTGTTCGACATCCGGTTCGGAGCGGAGGCCGAGCAGGCCTACGGTGCGCCCTATCTTCTGGCCCATCGCGGCGATCTGCATGCCGCGCTCGCGAGCGCGGTGCCGGCCGGGATCGTGAAGCTCGACCATCGCCTGACCGGCATCGATCAGACGGCCGGCGGCGTGCGGCTCAGCTTCGAGAACGGCACCGTCCTCCCGGCCGACGCCGCGATCGGCGCCGACGGCGTGCATTCGGTGGTGAAGACCGCGCTGTTCGGCGACGATGAGCCCAACTTCACCGGCCGCATCGCCTATCGCACCGTGTACCCTGCCGCACTGCTGACCGGCGTCGAACTGCTCAACTGCACCAAGTGGTGGGGCGAGGACCGCCACGTCGTGATGTACCCGGTGAAGCCCGACCGCTCGGAGATCTATTTCGTCACCAGCCAGCCCGAGCCCGGCTTCGACCTCGAATCCTGGTCGGCGACCGGCGACGTGCACGTGCTGCGCGAGGCCTTCGAGGCGTTCCATCCCGAGGCGCGCGCGGTGATCGACGCCGCCCCGTCGGTGCACAAGCGCCCGCTGGTCGACCGCGATCCGCTCGACCACTGGGCCGACGGCAAGGTGGCGCTGCTGGGCGACGCCTGTCATCCGATGACGCCCTACATGGCCCAGGGTGCCGCGATGGCGATCGAGGACGCGGCGATCCTCTCCCGCTGCCTCGACGGCGTCGACCGCGACGGCATCGAAGCCGCGCTCGCCCGCTACGAGGCGACGCGCAAGGAGCGGACGTCGAAGATGCAGTTCACCTCGCGCCAGAACGTCTGGGGCAAGGGCGTCACCGACGTCGACTGGGTCTACGGCTACAACGCCTGGGAAGCGCCGCTGGCGTCATGACCCCCACCGTCGCGGATTACCGCGACACCTCCCCCGAAGACGGGGGAGGACGATGAACATGAGACCTCGCCTGTCATGCCCTCCCCCGTCTTCGGGGGAGCTGTCAGCGTCTTACGCTGACGGAGGGGGTCTTACTTCCACTTCGCCAGGTAGAAGCGCGGCAGCTCGTCGGCGAAGGTCTTGAACTCGAGCGCCTTGGAGAAGGCGTAGGTGTTCACGTAGGTGTTGATCGGCAGCCAGTAGGCCTGCTCGGTCGCGATCTTGATGGCCGCCGAATAGGCCTTGGCGCGCACCGCCTTGTCGGAGGTGTTGCCGCCCTCGGCGATCAGCTTCTCGAGCTCGGGATCTTTCGAATAGTTGTTGAACGCACCCTCGCCGAACATCACCGGCAGGATCGCCGACACGTCGTTGATCGAGTAGCTGCCCCAGCTCCCCATGTAGAGCGGCGCCTCGCCCTTCTCCGCCTTCTGGATCGCCGGCGCGACCTGGAGCTGGTTGATCTTGGCGCGGATGCCGACCGCGGCGAGATAGTTCTGCACCGCCGCCGGCCACGAGGTCGGCTGCACGTAGGTGACGAACTCGACGTCGAAGCCGTTGGGGTAGCCCGCCTCGGCGAGCAGCTCCTTGGCCTTCTTGGGATCGTACTCGTACTTCACCGCGGCGTTGGCGTCGCAGCCGAACTGGCTCGGGAAGCACGGCGCCGGCGGCACGCGGCTGCCGCCGCCGACCAGCTTGTCGGCGAACTCCTGGCGGTTGACCGCGTGCCAGATCGCCTGACGCACCTTGAGCTTGGTCAGCGGATTGCCGGCGCCCGAACGGCCGGCGGCGTCGATCGACAGGTAGCCGACGCGCATCGATTCCTGCCGCACCGCCTGCAGGTACGGCACCTTGTTGATATTCTCGCGCTGGTCGGGGTTGATGTTCCAGATCCAGTCGGCGCGCTGGGCCAGCAGCTCCGTCACCTCGGTCGCGAGGTCGGGCACGAAGCGGACATGCAGGTTCTTGATGGTCGCCGTCTTGGGAGAGCCCTTCCAGTAGTCGGCGAACTTCTCGAACACGACCTCCTTGCCCTGGTCGTTCTTGACGATCTTGTACGGACCCGCACCGATCGGCGCCTTGGCGAAGCCCTCGGGCCCGACCTTCTCGCGATAGGCCTTGGGATGGATCGGGCAGACCATCGTCAAGTACTCGAGCGCGGCCGGCGTCGGCTTCTTCATCTTGATCGAGACCGAGTAGTCGCCGGTCTTCTCGACCTTTGCCATCCAGGCATAGTTCGACGGCACGGCGACCTTGCTCGCCGGATCGATCACCATGTTGAGGGTGTAGGCCACGTCCTCGGCGGTGAGCGGGCTGCCGTCGTGGAACTTCACGCCCTCGCGGATCTTGAGGTCGAGCGAGTTGTCCTCGGCGAACCGCCATTCGGTCGCCAGCAGCGGCTTGCTCTCGAAGGTCTCGGGATCGCGATGGACCAGCATGTCCCAGGCGTGATGCGCGAGGATCAAGCCGGTCCGCTGCGAGTTGAAATACATGTCGACATTGGGCACCGCGTCGACGAACTGGATGCGCAGCGTATCCGCCGCCTTCTGGGCCCGCGCCGAAGCGGGCAATGCCGCCGCGGCGGCTGTCGAGAGAAGCGCGGAACGACGGGTGATCTTCACGAAAAGCCTCCTGGTGTCGGCGCGAGCCTAGGCCTGCGCAGCGCATTCAGGCAAGCTTGCTGCCATCGCAATGGAGGACCGCATGACCGCAAAGCTGACCGGCAAGGCGCGCAGCGATGCGCTGGCGACGCTCAAGGGGTGGAGCGAAGTCCAGGGCCGCGACGCCATCCAGAAGAGCTTCAAGTTCGCCGACTTCAACCAGGCGTGGGGCTTCCTGACGCGCATCGCCCTCGCAGCCGACAAGGCCGATCACCATCCCGAATGGTCGAACGTCTACAACAGGGTCGACATCGTTCTGTCCACGCACGATGCCGGCGGCTTCAGCGAGAAGGACGCGGCGCTCGCACGCTTCATCGACGGGCTCGCGCCGTAACATACTCGTAACCCACAGGGAACGTTGCCGGGGGGCTTCCGTTGTATCGGTCACGACGGAGGCCGACATGGAAACCCCGACCGGCACACTCGACAAGTTCCATCTGGGCGTGAGCGCTGACGGGCAAACATGCATGATGGTGTTTGTCGACGAAGACCAACGTACTATTCGTTGTGTCGCCGACTTTTCCGAGTTCAACGCCTTCATCGCCAACCTCAACCGAGCGGCGGCCGAGATGTCGCGGCGGCGCCACGAGGAAGGCGACGAGGACAGCGAGCAAGGCCCCATGTGCGGAACGCTGAACGTCGCGTTCGCCGAGTTCCAGCCGAGCCCGACCGACGCCTACATCGAGGGCGCGCTGGTCGGCGATGCCGGCCAGATCGTCGGCATCCGCATGGCGCCCGAAGTCGCCTGCCAGCTCACCAAGGCGATGCTGATGGCCGCCCCCTCGGCGAGCAGCTGCTAGACTGGAGATCGAGGGGACATCCAGGGAAAACGCCTCCGGTTTCCGGAGGCGTTTCGTTTGGGGCCCGGGTCGACCAAGAGCCGCAGGCCCGAGCGGAGAGACCTTCTCACGACGATAAGCGGCGTTTCGTGGAGAGAAGGTCCCTCGGCTGCGCTCGGGACGACGGATCAGTGATGAGTCTTGCCCATGCCGCGCGGATCGCCGGCCTTGCCCTTGTCCTCGGCGGACTTCAGCTCGTTGGCCTCGTCGGACTCCATGGCCCGCTCGGCATCCTTCGCGGCCTTGCCGACCTTGCCCTTCTTGATGAAGTCGGCAGTACGCCTGTTGTATTCCGCGGTGCCCTTGTAGCTGCCTTCGCCCTCGATGCCGCTCTTCTTGTGCATGGCTCTCTCCTGTTCGCTGGTCGAGGAGAGAACGCGCCGGCCCCATCAAGGTTACGAGACGGGCAAGGTCACGGGGCGAGACCCGCCTGCCGATAGTAGGCCAGCACGCCGGGATGCAGCATGAATGGGGTGGCCGCCGCGAGCGTGTCTTTCATCGTCGTTGCGGCAAGCTGCGCCGAAGGCGGCGTCACGTCAGTGCGCGCCCTCGCAACGGTGCACCTCGATGGTGACATGGCTGAGATTGAGGACGTCCTCCAGGCGCGCCTTGTAGGCTTCGACGGTCTGCGGCTCGTCGGACACCAGCGACACGATGGCGCCGTGATGGCCGGGGCCCAAGCGCCAGACATGCAGGTCGGCGATGCGGTCTTCGTCCTGCTCGAGGCGTTCGCGGATCGTCCTCTCGAGCGCAGCGTTCGGCGCGGCGTCGAGCAGCACCGCGCCCGAGGCGCGGATCAGGCTCCACGACCAGCGGGCGATCACCAGCGCGCCGACCACGCCGATCACCGGATCGAGCCAGGTCCAGCCGTACGACCAGGCGGCAAGCAGGCCGACGATCGCCAGCACCGAGGTGAAGGCATCCGCCAGCACATGCCAGTAGGCCGCACGCAGATTGTGGTCGTGGTGATGGTGGTCATGGTCATGTGCATGGTCATGATCATCGTGACGGTCGTGGTGGTGATCGTGGTGATGATCGTCCCACAGCAGGCGCGCGCTCAGCAGGTTGACCGCCAGGCCGACCACGGCAATGGCGACCGCCTCGCCGTAGTGGATCGTCACCGGCTGGAACAGCCGTACCACCGACTCATAGCCGATGCCGAGCGATACCATCGCCAGCACGATCGCCGAGGTGAAGCCCGCGAGGTCGCCGAGCTTGCCGGTGCCGAAGGCGAAGCGCGGATCGCGCGCGTGGCGGCGGGCGTAGCGGTAGGCGCCGGCGGCGATCGCCAGCGCGCCGGCATGGGTCGACATGTGCCAGCCGTCGGCCAGCAGCGCCATCGAGCCGAAGATCGTGCCGCCCACGATCTCGGCCACCATCATCGCCGCGGTCAGGGCGACCACCGCCCAGGTGCGCCGCTCGTTGCGGTCGTGCGCCTCGCCGAGGAAGACGTGCTCGTGGCGCCAGTCGGAAAGCTTATGGGCGTGCATTACTTGCTCTGCAGATAGGGCTCGACCTTGCCCGTGAGCTTGATGGTCAGCGGGTTGCCCTTGCGGTCGACCGTCTTGCCGACCGCGACCCGGATCCAGCCCTCGCTGATGCAGTATTCCTCGACGTTGGTCTTCTCCTGGCCGTCGAACTTGATGCCGACGCCCTTCTGGAGCAGCGCCTCGTCGTAGAACGGGCTCTTGGGATTGGTGGAGAGGCGATCGGGAAGCGGTGTGTCTGACATGGCCGGCGTTCTAGCACCGGCGCCGCATGCCGTCATGGCCCGGGCCGAAACACCCAAAGGGCCGGCACCTCGCCCGATCCAGCGCGCACCGCGACGTAGAGGCGGTCGGTGGCCGGAACGAACAGCCCGGTGCGCGCGCCCGCAGCAGTGCGGATGCGCGCCGCATGCACGTAGCCGTCCTGCGTCCGGTCGAAGACGTCGACGGCGCCCTCGCCGCACACGACATAGACGCGCTTGCGCGCCGAATCGACGAAGACGTCGTCGGCATCTCCGCACGTCTCCACACTTGCGATCGGCTTGCCGTCCGGGGTGGCGAAGACCAGCAGCCTCGCCGGGCTGCGCGCGGCCACGATCAGCCGGTGGGCATCGGCATCGAGCGCCATCGGGAAGTTGGAGCGCGCGCCGCCGAGATCGAGGCTGCCGGTCTGCCGCCGGATGTCGATATCGACCACGGCGATCTGCCGGGCATCCGGCACGTTGACGAAGATCCGACCGCCCTGCTCGTCGAGCTGGAAGCTTTCGGGATGGCCCTTCAAGGGCACCTCGCCGATCTTGCGGCGGCTCGCCGGATCGACGATGGCCAGCGCACCCTTGCCGTAACCGACGACGATCCGGTCGCGCCGCGTATCGAGGCGGACATTGTCGGCGTCGCCGCCCAGCGCGATCTGCCCGATCGCGCCGAACCCCGGTCCCTGGAACAGCCGCACCGAACCGTCGCCGGCATTGGCGACATAGAGCGTGGCGGTGGACGCATGCCAGCCGACGCCCTGCGGTTCGCTGAGGCCGGTCAGCCGCCGGGCGACCGTGCCGGCCTCGAGGTCGACGATTCCGACGCTGTCGTTGCCGAGCTCGGCGACGAACAGAAGCTGGCGCTCGGCGTCGACCGCCAGGTGATCGATCCGCCCTCGCACCGCGCCGAGCGGGATCTTCGCCTCGAGGGTCAGCGGCGCGGGCTGGGCCGTCACGGCCGCGGTGTCGAGCAACACCGCGGCAATGACGGCGAAAGCGATAAAGCCCGGCCTCATCTCAGGCCTGCTTGCTGTAGGTCTCGAAGCGGCTGGCGACCGTGTCCCAGCGGATGGCCTGCATGAAGCTGTCGACATACTTCGCGGCTGCGGCGCCGTAGTCCATGGCGTAGGCATGCTCGTACATGTCGAGCGCCAGGATCGGCCGGCCGTTCGCGAGCGTCATCGTGTGGTCGGCCGCCCATGTGTTGACCAGCCGCTTGTCGCGCGGCGACCAGGTGAGCAGCACCCAGCCCGAGCCGCCGCCCAGCGCCTTGCCGACCGCGGCGAACTCCGCCTTCCAGCGCGCCACGCTGCCGAAATCCCTGGCAAGCTGCTCGGCCAGCGATCCCTTCGGATCGCCTTCTCCACCGAGGCAATCGAAGTAAAGCTCGTGGATGATCATCGAGTTGGCGGCGATCAGCTCCTCGCGCTTCAGGCCGTTGACGACGAACACCGGTGCGGTGGCGAAGTCGAGGCCGGCGAGCTGGGCGCCGATCGCGTTCAGCCGCTTCACCGCCCCCGAGTAGTTGTTGGCCCAGTGGCTCTGCAGCAGCTTTTCCGACAGGCCTTTGATCCTCGCCGGGTCGAACGGCAGCTTCCTGATCTCGTACTGGGGTTTGGGCGCGCTGGCCTGCTGCTGGGCCAGCGCATCGGTCGCGCCGGCGAGCGCAACGGCTCCGGCGGCGATGGCGATGAAATCACGGCGTTTCTGTTCGGCAGTCATGACGACCTCTTCCGTAGATGTCCCCGCAACCTGGAAATAGACGACGCCCGGTCAGCGCCGGGAACCCTTCCACGTCGCACAAATCAGTGACCAAAGGCGAAGGTCATGCCGGCCCGCACCTCCCGCAGGGGCTGGTCGTTGACCCGGCCGCCGCGCAGGCCGACATCGATCGAGATGTTCTCGCGTATCCGCCAGATCGCGCCGATCAGCACCGAGCCGGTCTCGATGCCGCCGAAGTCGCGCTCGTACAGAACTTCGGCGATCGGCCGCACCGTCCAGTCGTTGGGGCCTTCGACGATGACGCTGAAGGCGATGTCGGCATTCCGCCGGCGGGTCAATGCCGCAGCCGTATTGAAATGGACCGTGAGGGCGGGCCAGCGCTGCGAAATGATGACGGCCGCCGTGCCGCCGGTGCTGCTCGGGTCCGTGGCGCTGATGTCGGGCAGCAGGAAACCGAATTCGGTAGCGATGCTGGGCCCTGCCTTCTCCTGCAGGCTGCCTTCGCGCAGCACGCCCTTGAGAAACAGCCCATTGCCGGTCAGGGCGACGCCCGACGCCTCGGCCTGCAGGCTGCGCGTCAGGCTGCCCTGCAGCACCAGCTCCCAGCGCTCGGCCAAGCCGTAGTTCAACACCACGTCGGGCGCGAACAGGGTGCTATCGGGCCCGATCTGCTGGTACCGCGCGGGGCCCAGCTCGATCTCGAACAGCCCCGGCTCCGCGACGGCTGCGTCGGTGCCGTCGAACGGCCGATAGGCGAGCGCATCGGTGGCCCACAGGGCGGCGAGCAGAGCGCCGGCGAAGCGGCACCACGGGCGCATCATGCAGTCACTTGCCTTGCGCCACCTCACGCTGCACGTCGACCTTGTCGAGCGCCGCACGCAGGCCGCGGGCGAGCTTCAAGGTGTCGCCGTTGGCCCAGAAATGCATGAAGAACACGCGCGGCTCTTCCTGAAGCATATGGCTATGCAGCGCCGTGACCTCGATGCCGGCGGTCTTCAGGGCGCCGATCACCGGATTGACCTCCTGCGCCGTGAGCACGAAGTCGCCGGTGATGGCGGCGGTATTGGCGCCTGTCGGCTGGAAATTGATGCCGATCGCCGAGCCCATCGGCGGCGGCAGTGCCATGCCCTGTTCGGTAACGGGTTTCGCCCGAGGGATGCCGAACTGATAGATGCCGCCATTGTCCTGGCCGTGGAAGCCCAGGATGCGATCGATGCCCAGCATGTCGATGTTGGCGGGCGTCGACGTCCCGGGCGACGGCGAGAACGGGGTCTTGCTCATCGCCAGGCCGTCATGGATGGCGCGCGCCAGCGTCACCGGATCGCCGTGCCCCTCGATGTGCATGTAGAGGGTCATCGGCTGCGCCCGCAGCAGGTGATTGTGCACCGCCGTGATCTGCAGGCCGCCGTCGACCAGCTTGCGCATCACCGGCGTGATCTCCTCCTGGGTCAGCACCAGGTCGCCCATCACCATGGCCTGATCGCCCATCGGCTGGAACGCCACCCAGCCACCGAAGGCGAAGCCGGTACGGAGGGTCACGCCGTCGAGCGACACCTTGAGGTCGGTGCGCGGGAAACCGACGCGGTACACGCCGCCGGCCTGGACAGCGCCGGATTTGCCGAGCGCCTGGCCGACCTGCGCCCAGTCAGGTGCGGCGAGCGCGGATGTGCCGAGCATGAGCGCGGCGACCAGCGGAATGGCGGTGCGAACGATGGCTTGCATGACGTTCCTCCGTGACGGTGGCTCAGTCGAGCTTCTCGGTGACCTTCTCGAGGTGCTCGCCTTCAATCAGCAAGATCGTGGCGATCGGCCGTCCGCCCTCCATCGATCACCTGTCGTGTCCTACGGTGCCGATCATCGACGGAGCGCATTAACGCAGTTTTATGCCGCTCCGAGCCGCCGTTAACGCTGCGTTAAAGCCAGTGCGCTCTTGTCCTCGGACAATGCTGGAGGTGCGCATGGATCGTCGATTTCTCATCGGCGTGCTGCTCGGCGGCGCGACCGTTCTCGCGGTCACAGGGACGGTGATCGCAGTTGCCGGGACGTCGGGACCGGTCTTCATCGCCGGTGATAAGCCTGTGACCGAGGAACAGGTTCGCGCCAAGCTGCAGGCCGATGGCTACGCCGACATTCGGATCGTGCGCGAAGGCCGATATTTCGAGGCGAGCGGCGCCAAGGACGGCAAGGCCGCCAGGCTGCGGGTCGATTCGCAGACCGGCCGTCTCGCCGACGACGATGACGATGACGACGACTGAGGTGATCAACTAGGGCTTGGGCGATGCGCCTGTTTCCGCGAACCGCCGACGCCAATGCCAGGCGCGTGGTGATCGGCCGTTCGCTGCGGGCGGCGGCGGACGGCTTCATCAGCATTATCCTGCCGGCCTATCTGCTGGCCCTCGGGCTCGACGCATTCGAGGTCGGCGTGGTGGGCACCGTGACGTTGCTCGGATCGGCCAGCCTCACGCTCCTGGTGGGCTTCGTCATCGGCCGGTTCGGCCACCGCGGGCCGTTGCTGGCGGCGGCAGCGCTGATGGCGCTGACCGGCTTCGGTTTCGCGGCGTTTCATACCCTCTGGCCGCTGTTGGTGGTGGCTTTCGTCGGCACCCTCAATCCGTCGAACGGCGATGTCAGCGTATTCCTGCCGATCGAGCAATCGTTGCTGGCGCAGTCGGTCGCCGACCGGGATCGCACGGCATTGTTCGCCCGCTACGGCGTCGCCGGCTCGCTGATGGGCGCGGCCGGCACTTTGCTGGCCGCGGTGCCTGACCTCGCCGCGGAGTCCTTCGGAATGACGGCGCTCGGCGCAATGCAGGGCCTGTTCGTCCTCTATGCCGCGATCGGGCTGGGCGCCGCCTGGATCTATCGCGGCATCGACGAGCCGGTCCATCACGAGCGGCCGAAGATCGAGCCGCTGGGCCCCTCGCGCGGCATCGTCTACCGCTTGGCGGCGCTGTTCTGCATCGACGCCTTTGCCGGCGGCCTGCTGGTCCAGTCGCTGCTGGCGCTGTGGCTGTTCCAGACCTTCGGCATCTCGGTCGCGGCGGCTGCCAGTATCTTCTTCTGGACCAGCATCCTGTCGGCCCTGTCGCTGCTGGCCGCCGTACCGATCGCCCGGCGGATCGGGCTGGTGAACACCATGGTATTCACCCACCTGCCATCCAACTTCTGCCTGCTGGCGATCCCCTTCGTGCCGGACCTCGGGGTCGTGATCGCGCTCTTGCTGCTGCGCAGCCTGCTGTCACAGATGGATGTGCCGACGCGCAACTCATACGTGATGGCGGTGGTGACGCCGCCTGAGCGGCCGGCCGCGGCCAGCGTCACGTCGGTGCCGCGCAGCCTTGCCTCGGCAATCGGGCCGGTGATCGCGGGCTGGCTGTTCACGGTTTCGGCCTTCGGCTGGCCGCTGCTGCTCGCCGGTCTCCTGAAGTCGGGCTACGACGTTGCCCTGCTGCTGATGTTCAGCCACGTCCGCCCGCCGGAAGAGCAGCCGGCGAGAACGCCAGGGTGAAGATCGCGCCGCCGTCAGCCGCGTCGCCGACGATGATCGCGCCGCCATGCGCCTTCATGATCTCCGCGACAATCGCCAGGCCGAGTCCCGCACCCCGCGAGCGCGCACCGGCGCCGCGCCAGAACCGCTCGAAGATGCGCTCGCGAATCTCCAGCGTCACGCCCGGCCCGCGATCGCTGACACAGATGCGGCCGTCCTCGTGCACCGCGACCGTCACCTCCGCGCCTGGCGGCGAATGAACCACGGCGTTCTCGACGAGGTTTCGCACCGCATCGGCGATGGCATGGCTGTTGCCCCGGACAACAACCGGACGACCGGCGGCGGCAAAGCCGATGGCACGCCCTTGCGCCACCGCCCACGGTGCCAGCGACACGATCACATCCTTGGCCGGTTCGTTGAGATCGACATCGGCGGAGAGGTCGAGGGCGACGGCATCGAGCCGCGCCACGCTCAGCAACTGCTCGACCAGCCGGTTCATGCGCGCGACGTCGACCTTCAGCTTGTCCACCTCGGCGTCCGGCCTCAGGCCGTCGAGCGCGGCCGTCACGATGGCGAGCGGCGTGCGCAATTCGTGCGCCGCGTTGGCGGTGAATTCGCGCTGCACGGCGAAGCCCTGCTCCAGGCGATCGAGTGCGCGGTTCACCGCGCCGACCAGCGGAACGATCTCGGCCGGCAGGTTCGCGGTCGGCAGGCGCACGGAGGTGCTCGCCGGCCCGACCGAGGCGGCAACCTGGGAGACGTCCCGAATCGGCTTCAGGGTGCTGCGAATCGCCAGTACCGCTACCGCCAGCGTCAGCAGCATGAACAGCGGGATCACCCAGGCGATGTCGAACATGAACTCTTCGAGGAAAGAGTGGATCAGCGCGGTCGCGCCGGCGGCGCGCGCGACCCAGATCGACAGCGGGCCCGCCGCGCTGTCGACGGTGAGGCCGAGGCCATAGTAGTCCCCGGCGCCCGCGAGGCCGTCGAGCCGGAAGTAGGCGGCGTGCTCGGTGGTCGGCGCCCATCGCTGCACGATCTGTCCGAAGGCAGGAGGCGATGCGGCAACGATCCGGCCCTCGGCCTGCCGGATCGCGAAGATGTCGCCGCTGGCGGGATCGGCATAGGCTTTCTGAAGCGTGTCGGGCAGGACCAGCCGCGCCTCACCGTCCGCCGTGACATAGCGCGCCAGATCGGCGGCGCGGAGGCTGAGCTCGCGGTCGCTCAGGGAATCGGCGGTGTCGTAGGCGCGCCAGGCCAGAAATCCCGCAAGCACGGCGGCGCCGGCGACGAACAGCGCTGCCAGCCGCACCACCAGCCGCCACTGCAGAGAGGGCGCCGTGTTCATGACCTGCTGTCGACCAGCAAATAGCCGATGCCGCGCACGGTGTGGATCTCGATCGTCGCCGCATGGTCCATCAGCTTGCGGCGCAGGTGATGGACGTGGACGGGAATGGCGTTGGATTCGAGCTCGTCGTCGACGCCGTAGAGCTTGTCCTCGAGCACGGACTTCGGCACGACGCGGCCCGCGCGGCGCATCAGGTGCTCGAGGATGGCGATCTCGCGCCGCGTCAGCACGAGCCCCTTGTCGGCAACCCGTACATCGCGGCCGATCGTGTCGAACACGACGTTGCCCGCCTTCAAGGTGATGCCCAGCGCTCCTCCGGGACGGCGCAACAGCGCCTTGGTTCGCGCCACCAGCTCGGCCATGGCGAAAGGCTTGATCAGATAGTCGTCGGCGCCGGCATCGAGCCCGGCGACCCTGTGCTCGACCGCATCGCGCGCCGTCAGCACCAGCACCGGCACCGCATTGCCCCTGCCCCGCAACTCCTTCAGGAGCCTCAACCCGTCGCCGTCGGGCAGGCCGAGATCGAGGATCGTCGCGTCATAGGGCGTCGTGGCGAGCGCCTCGCGCGCATCGTTGCACAGGCCGATGACGTCGACGGCGAAGCCGTCGCGCAGCAGCGCCGAGCGCACCAGCTCGGCGATTCGTGCCTCGTCTTCCACGACCAGAAGCCGCATGCTGAGCCGCCTGAAAGAAGCAAGCACGGCACCATGGGGAGTTTACGACAGCTTTAAGGGAGTCCCCGCACGGTGTCGCGAACGATGGTCCTCACTTGAACATCACCCAGGCCGGCTGCAGCACCGGGAAGGCCACCAGGCCGATCACGGCCGTGATGGCGATCAGAAGCGGATTGCTGATCTTCCAGCGGAACAGCGCGGCCAGCGCCAGCACGCCGATGGCCGCCGTGAGCCAGTCGCCGATCGCGACCCGTCCAAGCAGCACACAGGCGCCGAGGATGGTACCGATCGCGGCGCCGTAGGCGCCCTTCACGAAGCCCTGCACGTTCTTGTTGCCGCCGTGGCGGATCAGGATCGGCGCGGCGATGAGAACGAACAGGAACGACGGCAGGAAGATGCCGATCGTCGACACCAGCGAGCCCCAGAAGCCGCCCACGATATAGCCCACGAAGGTCGCCGTGATGACAACCGGACCCGGGCTGATCATGCCGATCGCCACCGCGACCAGGAACTGGCGCTGGTCAAGCCAGCCGAATTCATGGACCAGGCCCTGCTCGAGGAAGGGCACGATCACCAGGCCGCTGCCGAAGGTGAGCGAGCCGGCTTTCAGAAAGAACAGCAGCAGCTTGCCCAGAATCGACGGGCTTGCCACCGGCGCCAGCGGCACCACCGCCGGCACGACCAGCGGTACGATGCCCAGCGGGGTAGCGCGCGGCGGACGGCGGAACAGCGTGCCGTAGTACAGGATCCCGATGATGCCCGCGCCGATGAACAGCAGCGCCACCTCGGACTTCAGGATGATCGTCACGACGAAGCAGGCGGCGGCGATCGCCCACTGCAACCAGTCCTCCATGCCGAGCTTCGCGAGCCGGTAGCAGGAATGCAGGATCAGCGCGATCACCGCCGGGCTGACGCCGTAGAAGATTGCCGTCACTGGCTGGAGGTCGCCGAGGTAAACGTAGAGCGCGCCGAGTGCCGCCACGATCACGAAGTTGGGGAGGATGAAGGACCAGCCGCCCGCCCAGGCCCCCCAGAAGCCACCACGCAGGTAGGCGACATAGACGCCGACCTGGATCGCCAGCGGCCCCGGCATCGACTGGCAGACCGCAATGGCCTCGCGCATCTGCTCCTTGGTCAGCCAGCGCTGGTCGGTGACGAGCTCGCGTTCCATCTGGCCGACCAGCGCGACGGGACCGCCGAAGCCGAGCAGGCCAAGGCGCAAAAAATAGCGCACCAGCTCGCCGATGCGGCCGCCCGCCGGCGCAGGATCGCTGTCCATCATCATGCTCCCTGTTCGATCGCAAATGAGTCGTAAAGGCCGTCGAGCAGCACCGCGCCGCGCGCCAGCCGCTGTTCGTCGGCGGTGCCCGGCGTCGCGATGCCGGAGATCAGGCTCCTCACGCCGGCGGTCTCGGCGCGACCGTACTTGTCGTCCTTGAGGTCGATGTCGTGCACGATCTCGCCGATCGCCGCGAGAGCCGCATCGGCCAGGCCCGCATGCGCCAGCAGCACCTCGAACGTGCAGCGGTCGCCCTGGTGCGTGAACTCGCCCTCGAACATGTCGAAGCGCAGCTCGCCCGGCTCCGGTTGGTAGCCGCTCGACGGCACGAACTTGAAGCGCGCCTCGCGATCGATGAACCGCTTGATCAGCCAGGCCGAGGCGATGCGATCGACCTGGACGTGCTCGCGTGTCACCCAAGTGCGCTGGTTGACGGCGCCGACGGGTGGGGTTGCGCCACTTGCCTTCACGTCACCCTCCTTCTTGAAGGACTCCTCCAGGCCCGACACCAATCCCTGCGCCGCCAGCCGGCCGTTGGACCCGAAGAAGTCGATGGCGATCACAGCGTCGAGCTGCTTGCGCAGGCGGGCCGTCTGGGTGGCTGCCTCGGCGAGCTCGCCATCGGACGCCTCACCTGACAGGCGCGCCGCAACGGCGCGTGCTTCTTCGGCAATCTTCGCGTAGTCCTCGTCCCGCGCGGCATCGAACAGGCCTTTGAGCTCGTCGTCGTCGAGGCCTTCGATCAGGGCCGCCGCGCATACGATCGCCTCGCCACCCGATTCCTCGATCTCCTTGGCGAGCCACGCGAAGTCCTCGCGGCTGTCGTCGCTGGCAGGCAGCGCATAGACAGCGTTCTTGACCGTCACGGCGCCCAAAACCTGCAGGCGCCGCCAGATCTTGACCCGCACATAAGCGGGCTTGGCCGGGAGCTGGTGGATCAGCAGCAGCCATTTCGGATTGGTATCCCTAGGCATTGTTCACTCGTATCACATTACTTATTGAAAAAGCAACAGGCGTATCATTTTACTCTTGCAGTTCAATAGAATCGGCGTATCTTATAATGAAACACCCGTATCAAAGGAAAGTAACATGCGATTCCAACCCCGTCCGATCCCGTTCAAGCCGATGCGGCTCAACGGCCTGTCAGAGCGGCTGTTGGCCAGCCACTACGAGAACAACTACGGCGGCGCGGTCCGCCGCCTGAACGCCATCACGGACGAACTTGCCGCCAGCGATCCCGCCACGCTGCCCGGCTTCCGCCTGAACGGGCTGAAGCGCGAGGAGCTGATCGCCACCAACTCGATGCTGCTGCACGAGGTCTATTTCGACGGCCTGGGCGAAGGTGGTGGCGGCGATCCCGACGGCGCGTTGGCCGAGGCGATTGCGAAAGACTTCGGCTCGCTCGGCCGGTGGCGTGCCGAGTTCGTCGCCATGGGCAAGGCGCTGGGCGGCGGTTCGGGCTGGGTCGTGCTGACCCGCTCGCCGCGCGACGGCCGGCTCGCCAACGTCTGGAGCGCCGACCACACGCACAGCCTCGCCGGCGGCACGCCGCTGCTGGCGCTCGACATGTACGAGCACAGCTATCACATCGACTTCGGCAGCAACGCCGCGGCTTACATCGACGCCTTCATGGCGAACATCGCTTGGCCGCGCATCGCCGCGCGCTTCGCCGGCGAGACTGCCGCGCCCAAGCCGCACAGCGTCGATGCGCCGACCGCCAGGGCGATGCTGGACGCCGATCCCGAGCTCGTCGTGGTCGACGCCCGGCTGGTACCGGACGCCGAGGCCGTGCCGGTACGCCTGCGCGGCGCCCGCCGCGCGCCGCCGGAGCAGGTCGACGCCGTCGCGGCGACCCTGCCCAGAAACCGGAAGGTCCTCGTCTACTGCGCCTGGGGCTTCGAGATCGGCGGCGACTGCGCCGCACGCTTCCGCGAGCACGGCATCGATGCCATCGGCCTTGCCGGCGGCATCGGCACCTGGCGCGCCAACGGCTTTCCCACCGAACCGCTCAACGAAGGAGACAAGCCATGAAATGGGTTACCCGTGAACGTCCGAAGATCGACCGCATCGCCTGCCCCTGGCTGATCAAGCGGTTCATCGAGAAGGATCCAGAGTTCCTCTACGTGCCGGCACCGGAGGTGCTGAAGACCGCCGAGAAGACCGGCGCGATCCCCTACGACATCCCCGGCGTGAAGTTCAGCCACGTCGGCGACAACTGCTCGTTCGACGCCTTCCTCGCCGAGTACAAGCTCGACGCGCCGGGCCTCGACAAGCTGGCCGACATCGTGCGCGGCGCCGACACCTCGCGGCTCGACCTGACGCCGCAGAGTCACGGCCTGTTCGCGATCTCGCTGGGCCTGGGCCACGTCTACGCCGACGACCACGAGATGCTCCGACACGGCATGGTGATGTACGACGCGCTCTATGCGTGGTGCCGCCACCTGGTCGGCGAGACGCACGCCTGGCCGCCGAAGATGGACTGACCATGGCTGCAGCCCCGCTCTCGCTTTGCGGCCACATCGCGCTGCCGAAGCATGCCGGCAGCGGCGGCTTCGACCATGCGGCGGTCCATGCTGCGACCGGCCACGTCTACGTTGCGCATACGGCCAACAGCTCCGTCGATGTCTTCGATCCGGCATCGGCGCAGTATCTCTACTCGGTGCCGGATCTCGCCGCCGTTGCCGGCGCGCTGGTGAGCGACGAGAGCCAGCTCGTCTTCACGTCGAACCGTGGCGAGAACACGATCGGCGTGTTTGCGCCCGGTCCCGATCCCAAGGTCACCAGGATCGCGGTCGGCATGCGGCCCAACGGCCTCGCCTACGACTCCCGGCGCCGCCTCGTGCTCGCCGCCAATGTCGGCGACCCGGCCGTGCCGGGCTTCTGCACGCTCTCGATGGTCGACCTCGATGCCCGCGAAATGCGCGCCTCGATCGTGGTGCCGGGCCGCACCCGCTGGGCGGTGTTCGATGCCGACGCCGAGGTCTTCTACGTCAACATCATGCGGCCCTCGCAGATCGTCGTGGTCGACGCCCGCCAGCCCGATCGCATCGCACGAACGATGGCGGTTCCCGTCGACGGCGCCCACGGCCTCGACTTCGATCCGGCGACTCGCCGGCTGTTCTGCGCCTGCGATGCCGGCGTGCTGGTCACGCTCGATGCGGCGACGGGCAAGGTGCTGGGCGAGACCAGGCTCAGCGGCATGCCCGACGTCGTCTGGTTCAACCCGAAGCGCCGGCAGCTCTATGTCGCGATCGGCGATCCCGGCGTGGTCGACGTGTTCGACACCACCTCGATGAAGAGTCTCGGTTCCGTCGTCACCGAGAAAGGCGCCCACACCACGGCACTGCCGCCGTCCGGCGACGCTCTCATCGCCTTCCTGCCGGCCAGTCATCGCGCGGCGCTCTACCGGATCGACGCCTGACGCCACTTCACCCACTGTTGCATGAGCTCCAAGTCGCGAGCCTCGGCGGCGACGGGCGCACGGGATGCGGGCGCGCAAACTGTCCACTTGGTTACCCGTTGCCGGGCATGGGCAACGTGGGCAAGTTGGGAACGTTGGCCCTCTAGCGTACCCAATCTGAAAGGAAAACAGTCATGCCATTCGATGGCAAAAACCGTACGGCCTCTCCCCTCACCCACATGTTGGCCGATGGCCGCCAGCAGCTCGATCGGGGTTGGTGTCAGCACCGCTCGAGGCAACGCGGTTCGGTTTGCATGATCGGATCCCTTCCGATCCGCGACTACGACATGTTCGTCGCGGCCGAACGCCTCTTGCTCGAGGCGATCCTCGATCTCGGCCACGCGCAAACCTCGATCGTGGACTTCAACGACTCGCCCGCCCGAACCAAGCAGCAGGTCCTGCAGGTCTACGACCGGGCCATTCAGCAATCGTTGATGGTCGCATAGCGCAACTGAGTATCCTTCGGCGCCGGCCCGCGCCTGCGCGGGTCGGCGACTCGAGGGCGCAAACGCGCCCCGGCGGCTCGCCGGCACTGTCCGGCACGATGTGCTGAATACCACAGCCAGGCCGTCCCTTCTCGTCTAAGCTCGTTCCATTGCGCGGCGAGACGTGTTCTTCGAAGCGTCTCGCGTGCGCCCACGCACGGAGAGCACAACACCCACACACATCGACAATACAGGGAGATTCGTCATGCCGACGCTCAGCGCTGAATCTACGACTTTCTCTCTCGACAACATGGGTCGCTTCGTCTGCAACACCTTGCAGGAGGCGAAAGACAGCGCGGGACAGGTGCTTGGA
Organism: Pseudomonadota bacterium; assembly: GCA_018240745.1. GTDB lineage: Bacteria > Pseudomonadota > Alphaproteobacteria > Reyranellales > Reyranellaceae > Reyranella. Next base: position 58,917 of record JAFEFF010000169.1, on the reverse strand, counting down.
GGGCGGACCCGCGACTTCGATGTGATCGTGGTGGGCGGCGGCACCTTCGGGTCCGTCGTCGCGGAACATCTCTTCATTTCGGATACGACACGAAGTCGCCGCATACTGGTGCTCGAGGCTGGTCCCTACGTGCTGCCGGAGCACGTGCAGAACCTTCCGTTCGTCGCACCCGCCAGCGGCGCGCCGGACATGCGGGTGCCCTGGCTCAACCATCCCTCGCTCAACTATGCCGGCCTGCTGTTTGCCGTCGGCGGGCGCTCGCTCACCTGGGGCGGCTGGTCCCCCGAGCTGCTCGACGTCGAGCTGAACGGCTGGCCCGCAGCAGTGCGCGCCGAGCTGCGCGCGCGCTACTTCGCGGAGTCGAGCCGGCAGATCGGCGTCAAGGAAACCAACGACTTCATCTACGGGCCGCTGCATACGGCGCTGCGCAAGCAGCTCGATGACGGGCTGAACGTCGCCGGCAACGAGACCGGATTCACCTTTGCAGAGCTGCCCGATCATCCGGCGGTCCGCTATCCGGATCCAGGCGAGCCCCCGCTCGATGCCAAGATCCTGCGCGACTGGCTCGGGCTGCCCGCAACCGACACCACACCGCTTGCCAAGCTGAAAGAGCTGTTCAAGCTCGAGGCGCCGCTCGCGGTCCAGTCGACGACGCTGCCGGGCTTCTTCCCGACCAACAAGTTCAGCGCCTTGCCCGGCCTGATCCGGGCCACCCGGCTGGCGAGCTCGGAGGCCGACGGCATCGGCCCGGCGGCCGACGCCCGGAAACGCATCATGGTGGTGCCGGATTGCCATGTGCAGGAGCTCATCACCGAGACCCAGCCCGACAATTGGGTGCGCGTGACGGGCGTGCGGGTGTGGCAGAATGGCAGCTCGGTCGACGTCATGCTGGCGCCGCCGCGCAACGGTGGCCAGAGCGCCGTCGTCGTCGCGCTGGGCACGGTGGAGACCACGCGCGTGGCCCGCACGACCTTCCAGCAATCGCTGGCCGGCCGCGCCGCGGACCGCATGGGCGAGAACCTCGTCGCCCATCTGCGCTCGAACCTGACGATCCGCGTCCCGCGCGCGGCGATTGCCGCCAATCTGCCGCCGACGATGATCCCCAGCCTGCAGGTCTCCGCGCTGCTGGTGAAGGGCAAGGCCGCCACCGGCCGGACCTATCACTTCCAGATCACCGCGTCGGGCTTGAACAAGCTCGCCGCCGATTCGGAAGCCGAGCTCTTCAAGAAGCTGCCGACACTGGAGCATATCGAGGCGATGCTGCAGGCAACCGACGACACTGTTGTGATCACCATCCGCGGCATCGGCGAGATGACGCCGCGCAATCCCGACAGCTTCATCACCTTGTCCACCACGGACACCGACTTCGATCGCCCGAAAGCCGTCGTATCCCTGGGCAACTCCAAGGCACGGCCCCAGGACTTCCCGGGAAGCGCCCAGACCAACGCCGACCGGGCGACCTGGGACGAGATGGATGCGGTGTCCGACAAGATCGCGCTGATCTTTGCCGGCAACGAGCCCTTCGAAATCCTGGCCAGCGGCACCACGGTCATCCCGGTGCCGGCTGGCATGCCCGCCCAGCGGCTGGCCACGCTCGCAGCCTTCAAGAACCGACGCGATGATCTTGGCACGACCCATCACGACGCAGGCACCATGCGCATGGGCGACAATATCGCCGATGCCGTGACCAACGATTTCGGACGCATCCACGACACGACGAACTGCTACGTCGCGGGGCCGGCGCTGTTCCCGACCACCGGCTCGCCCAATCCGATGCTGACCGGGGTGGCGCTCGGGCGGCGCACCGGGGACCTCCTGAACGCAAGCGTGCTGCCCGGCCCCGACGCGATCGTGGCCCCACAATCGGATGCCGGCTTCCGTCCGCTGTTCGACGGCACGGCGGCAAGCTTCTCGAAGTGGCGCCTCGCGGGCCCGGGCGGTGGCGGCATGCTGCACGTGAACGGCGAGATGGTGAGCTACGGCGATGGCGGGCTGCGGCTCTTCTACTACGCCACAGAGACCTTTGCGGACTTCACGCTGCGCCTTCAGTTCAAGATCTTCGACCAGGCGAAGCACAATAGTGGCGTGTTCCTGCGCTTCCCCCGGCCGACCTTCGACCTTCCGCCCGCGCTGGCGCCCCGGGTCGCCAACGAGAAGGCCTTCGACCCCAACAATCCGGCCTGGCGCCCGGTGATTTCCGGCTTCGAGGTGCAGGTCGACGACAATGCCATCGGCGATTCGACCAAGGACTTCTACGGCATCCAGCCGGAGCCCAACGGGCTGTTCAAGAACCGCACCGGAGCGATCTACAAGATCCAGGCGGGCGACCGGATCTGGCATCAGGGCCGCAACGAGCCGGCGGTGCAGAACTACACGCCCGGCCCGCCCCTCCTGCCCGGCGTCTGGTTCGAGTACGAGATCGTGGTTCAGGGCGACGACTACGCGGTGTTCCTCACCAACACGCAAACCGGCGAGCGCCGGCAAACGACGTCGTTCCACAATACCGACGTAGACCGGGGCCGCTCGCCGGGTTTCATCGGCGTGCAGGCGTATTCGGGCAACGTCGTGGCATGGCGGCACATCCGCATCAAGACGTAGGTCATAGGTCGAAGGCCGCAGCCGGCACCATCCTCCGCAGGGAGGGTGGTGTGGGATAGACTGGCGAGAATCATGAACGCCAGAGCAATCTTCTATGCCCTGGCCTCCGCCATCCTGTTCGGCATTTCGACGCCGGCGGCGAAGGCCCTCCTGGGCTCGACCCGTCCAGCAATGCTGGCAGGTCTGCTCTATTGCGGTGCCGGGCTCGGCGCGGCGCTGCTGCGCCGGCTGATGCGTTCAATGGCGCCCGAACACGTGGCGTCGGAAGCGGCTCTCAGCCGGGTGGATTTGCCCTGGCTTGCAGGTGCCATCGCAGCGGGCGGCATCGTCGGACCGCTGCTGCTGATGCTCGGGCTCGCGCGAACCGAGGCGGCGACCGCGTCGCTGATGCTGACGCTCGAGGGTGTGGCCACGGCGTTGATGGCGTGGTTCGTCTTCCACGAGAATTTCGACCGTCGCATTGCGATCGGCATGGCTTGCCTCGTCGCAGGAGCGGCGATCCTGTCGTGGTCGGGGCATCCGACCTTGACGGATCTGCTGGGTCCGCTTGCCATTGTCGGAGCCTGCATCGCCTGGGGCCTCGACAACAATCTCACGCGCAAAGTCTCGCTTGCCGATCCCCTGCAGATCGTCGAGCTCAAGGGCCTGATCGCAGGGCCGTTCAACATCGCCTTCGCGCTGTGGATGGGCGACGCGTTGCCTTCTGCGGGAGCCATCGCTGCCGCGGGCCTGGTTGGGGTGCTGGGGTATGGGCTCAGCCTGGCGCTCTTCGTGCTGGCGCTGCGGCACCTGGGGACGGCCCGCACCGGCGCTTACTTCTCGACGGCACCATTCTTCGGCGCCGCCACCGCCGTCGTGTCGCTCGGCGAGCCCCTCACCGTCCAACTGCTGTGGGCCGCGGGCCTGATGGCCATCGGCGTGTGGCTCCACGTCACCGAGCGGCACGATCACCGCCATTTCCATCCGGCCCAGGCACACGAGCATGCGCACAGCCACGACGAACACCATCGGCACGCGCACCGACCGGATGACCCCGCGGGCGAGCCGCACTCACACTGGCATGAACATGCTCCGCTGGAGCACATCCATCGGCATGTGCCCGACGCCCACCATCAGCACCGTCACTGAGCACCGCGCGGGACGGCGCCGCCGATTGTCAGCGCGGCGCCATGCGGATCGCGCCGTCGAGGCGGATGGTCTCGCCGTTCAGCATGTGGTTCTCGACGATCTGCATCGCGAGCTGCGCGTACTCCTTGGGATCGCCCAGCCGCGGCGGGAACGGCACCTGCGCGCCCAGGCTCTTCTGCGCCTCGGCCGACAGGCCCATCATCATCGGCGTCAGGAACAGGCCCGGCGCGATGGTGCAGACGCGGATGCCGAGGCTCGACAGGTCGCGCGCGATCGGCAGGGTCATGCCGACCACACCGCCCTTCGACGCCGAGTAGGCGGCCTGGCCGATCTGGCCGTCGAAGGCCGCGACCGAGGCGGTGTTGACGATCACGCCGCGCTCGCCGTCGTCCATCGGCTCGGCCTGGCTCATCGCCCACGAGGCCACGCGGATCACGTTGAAGGTGCCGATCAGGTTGACCTGGATCACCTGGGTGAACATGCCGAGATCGTGCGGTCCGTTCTTCGAGATGGTGCGCGCGGCGCGGCCGATGCCGGCGCAGTTCACCACCACGCGCGGCGCGCCGAGCTTCTCGACCACCGTCTTGACCGAGGCCTCGACGTTGGGCCCGTCGGCGACGTTGGTCTTCACGTAAAGGCCGCCCAGCTCCCTGGCCTTCGCGCTCCCGAGCTCGTCCTGCACGTCGAACACCGCGACCTTGGCGCCCGCCGCGGCCAGCGCCGACGCGGTCGCACCGCCCAGCCCCGATGCGCCGCCGGTGACGATGGCGGCCTGCCCCTTGACGTTCATGACTGTCCTCCTTGGTTGCGCCGCTTTTAGCATGCCGTCCCCTCTTGCCAAGCCGGCGCCCGGGCCACACTTCTTGGCCATGAGCGACGAGCAGATCGTCCGGCAGAACTTCTGGACCAAGGCGCGCCAGACCCTCGGCAAGGTTCCCTTCACCGAGGACGCGGTGGCGGCGTTTTACTGCGCGACCGATGCGGCAACGCCGATGACGGTGCGGCTGACGCTGTTCGGCGCCCTCGCCTACTTCGTCCTGCCGTTCGACATCATCCCCGATTTCCTGGTTGGCCTCGGCTACACCGACGACGCTGCGGTGCTGCTCGCGGCCTACACGGCTTGCCGGACCTACATCACCGACGACCATCGCGCGAAGGCGCGCGACTGGCTGCTCAAGGCGCAGCCGACCGCGAGCTGAGCCGCTCGGCGGCGCGGCGCTCGCGCACGATCTGGGATTCGCGATAGGCGATGTAGAGCGCCGAGGCGATGACGATCGCGGCGCCGACGTAGGTCCAGATGACCGGCATCTCGCTCCAGATCATCCAGCCGACGAACACCGCGAACGGCAGGCGCAGGTAGTCGAACGGCGCCACCGCCGACATCTCGCCGACGGCGAAGGCCTGCACCCAGAAGTACTGGCCGATGGTCGCCGAGATCGACACGCCGATCGCCAGCGCCCATCCCCAGGCCGACGGCCACTTCCAGAACCAGATGGCCGGGCCGGCCAGCAGCAGGGTCGAGAAGATGGCGAACTGGGTCAGGATCATCAGCGGCTTCTCGGAATCCGACAGCCGCCGCACCAGCAGGATGGAGGTCGCCGAGGCGAGCGCATTGAGCAGCGCCACCGCCGCGCCGGGTTGCAGGCTGCCGCTGCCCGGCCGCACCATCACCAGCACGCCGATGAAGCCGACGATGGTCGCCGACCATCGCCGCCAGCGCACCTTCTCGCGCAGCACCAAGGCCGCCAGCACGACCGAGAACAGCGGCTGGGAGAAGGCGAGCGCGGTGGCATCGGCGAGCGGCAGCATCGACACGGCGTAGAAGCCCAGCACCATCGAGGTGGTGCCCATGGCGGTGCGCCAGAAATGGCCCTGGATGCGTTCGCTCTTCCACGGCTGCACACGGCCGGTCAGGATCATCGGCAGGAGGAGCAGCACCGAGAAGAAGGCGCGGAAGAACGCCGTCTGCACGCTCTCGATCTCGGTCGAGAGCAGGCGGATCATCGCGCCGTTGGAGGTGAAGATGAACCCGCCGCTCACCAGCCACAGCGCGCCCTGCATGTTGGGCGGCAGGCGCCGCAGCTGGGCGACGGCCAGCCGCACGTCAGATCTTCCGCTCGCGGCCGGCCCAGTAGGTGGCGCGCAGGTCCTTCTTCAACACCTTGCCGACCGGGCTGCGCGGCAATGCAGCCGTGAAGTCGACCGACTTCGGCGCCTTGACGCCCCCCAGCCTGTCCTTGGCGAGCGCGATCAGTTCGTCGGCCGTGGCCTTCGCGCCGGGCTTCAGCTCGACCACCGCCTTCACCGCCTCGCCCCACTTCTCGTCGGGCACGCCGATCACGGCGCAGTCCTGCACCGCGGGATGGCTCCACAGCACCTGCTCGACCTCGCTCGGGAAGACGTTGAAGCCGCCGGAGATGATCATGTCCTTCTTGCGATCGACGATATAGACGAAGCCGTCCTCGTCGATCACGCCGATGTCGCCGGTGTGATGCCAGCCATGGGCCGAGGCCTCGGCGGTCGCCTGCGGGTTCTTGTAGTAGCCGGCCATGATCAGGCCGCCGCGCAGCACGATCTCGCCACGTTCGCCGCGCGGCAGGATCCTGCCGTCGTCGCTCATGATCTCGAGCCGCATCAGCGGCGAGATTCTGCCGCAGCTCGCGAGCCTGTGGCGCTTGCTGCTCTCCAACGCCGCGACATGATCCTCGCGCGAGAAGACGGTGGCGATCATGCAGGCCTCGGCCTGGCCGTAGGTCTGGGTCAGCACGGGGCCGAACACCCTGATCGCCTCGACCAGCTTGTCGACCGACATCGGCGCCGAGGCATAGATCAGCCGCTCGAGCGAGCCGTAGTCGTATTTGCCGATGTCCGGATGCGCCAGCAGGATGTAGATCAAGGTCGGCGGCATGTAGATGTGGGTGACCTTGTGCTTCTCGATGGCGGCGAGGATGGCTCCGGGATCGGACGTGCCCATGAAGATGTTGGTGCCGCCGTAGGGCAGCAGCGGGAAGGAGCTGACGCCGGCGGCATGGGTCATCGGCGCCACCATCAGATGCACCGGCGGCGCCTCGACCGGCATCGTCGCCCAGAAGATCGAGTTCATGGTCTCGATCACCCGGTTGGTGATCTGCACGCCCTTGGGCCGGCCCGTCGTGCCGCCGGAGCTGATCAGGATTGCGACCGCCTCCGGAGCGTCGGGCAGATCGGGCGCGGTGTCGCCCTGCTTCGCCAGCCAGGCGTCGAACTCGGGCGCGTCGATGCAGATGAAGGTCTTGATCCTGGGGCAGCCCGCCTGGATGCGCGGCAGGTAGTGGGCGAAGCTCGAATGGAAGAACAGGAACGACACATCGGTGTTGTCGAGGATGTAGAGGTTCTCCTCGATCGCGTTGCGGGCATTGACCGGCGCCCAGATCAGCCCGGCACGCTGGATGCCGAGCAGCGCCGCATAGGCCATCGCATGGTTGGGGCTGTAGACCGCGACCTTGTCGCCCTTCCCGAGGCCCTCCGCCAGCAAGCCGTTGGCCACCTTGTGCGTCGTGGCGCGCACGTCGGCGTAGGTCCAACCGCGCGTGCCGTCATGCAGGCAGTCGCGCTGCGGGAAGAGATCGGCGCCGCGGTCGAAATAGTCGATCAGGCGCATCTCAGGCTTCTCCCCCTTCGTTCTCGCCCAGTGGCCGCTGCATCAGCACGCTGTCGAGCCAGCGCCCGAACTTGAAGCCGATATTCTCGAGCGTGCCGACCGTGCGGAATCCGCACGAGGCATGGAGTCGGATCGACGGCGTCGAAGCAGAATCGCCGATCACCGCTACCATCTGCTTCTTGCCGAGCGCCGTGCACTGCGCGATCAGCACCGGCAACAGGGCCTTCCCGACGCCCTGCCCGATCGCATCCTTGTCGATATAGATCGAGTCCTCGACCGAGAATCTGTAGGCCGGCCGCGGCCGCCAGTTGCCGGCGTAGGCGTAGCCCATGACCCGGCCGTCGCGCTCGGCCACGAGGTGCGGCAGGCCGAGATCGAGCACCGCGGCGCGGCGCCGCTTCATCTCGGCTGTGTCGGGCGGATCGATTTCGAACGACGCCGTGCCGTGCAGCACGTGATGACCGTAGATTTCCGCGCAGCGCGCCACATCGGCCTCGGTCGAGGCCCTCACGACAAGTCCGCTCATGCGCGGACTATAGGCCAATCGGAGCTCGTTCCGTCCCCGGAATAAGCCCTAGTTGCGGTTGCCGCCGCGCAAAATCTGTCCGGCGTCCGGGCCGTCGTACTTGAACAGCGAATCGGCGAGCTGAATGCCGGTCTGCACATTGGTCAGGCTGACATCGACCTTGTTGCCGCGGTTGTCGATCACCGTCCAGCCGCGCAGTTGCATTGGGTTTTCCGACAAGCGGACGATCACCTTGCCCTCCTGCGGCTTGCGGGTCTGCACCAGGGTGAGCGCCAGCAGGCCATCGGGCGTGCGCTGGTTCGCCTCGACCGTGATGTCACCCGACAGCTTGAACGGCTCCTTGACGAGGAAGGAGGCGGCCGTCCATCCGATCGGCCACTGTCCGAAGTCCTTGTTGACCGGGTCCCACATGGTGACCTGTCGGCCGTCGGCGACGATCTTGAGTTGCGACGGCGGGTCGTACTGGAAGCGCATCTTGCCGGGCCGGCTGACATACAGGGTGCCCTGCACGTTGCTCCCGTTGGGATTGCTCTGCACGAAGCGCGCCTGAAGGGTGCGGATCGAGTTGATGTAGGTCTCGACCTCGGCAATGCCCCCCTTCTGCTGGGCCTGGGCGCCGGTGGTCAGGACGAAGGCGACGAGGGTGGCGAAGGCCGCGAGCAGGATGCGCATGGGCCGCATATGACCAGCGATTACGGCCGTTTCAAGTAAGAGGCCGCTCTTCCCAACCGTGTGAACGGACGTTTACCATATACGACAAAGCAGCAAACCGCGCGAGGAACCAGCCCATGCATGTCGGAATGGCGACCGTCTTCCAGAATACCGGCCGCGCCGTCTCGGACCGCCAGATCTACCTCAACGAGCTCGCATTGGCCGACATGGCCGAGCCGCTGGGCTTCGAATCGATCTGGTCGGTCGAGCATCATTTCACCGACTACACGATGTGTCCCGACGTCGTTCAGTTCCTGTCCTACATGGCCGGCCGGACGCGGAACCTGAAGCTGGGGTCGATGGTCGTCGTTCTGCCGTGGCACGATCCGATGCGGGTGGCCGAGCAGATTTCGATGCTCGACCAGCTCTCGGGCGGCCGCATGATCCTCGGGCTGGGCCGCGGTGCGGGCAAGGTCGAGTTCGACGGCTTCCGCCTCGACATGGGCGACAGCCGCGAGCTGTTCGTCGAATACGGCGAGGCGCTGCTGAAGGGCCTCGAGACCGGCGTCATGGAGTATGCCGGCAAGCACTACAGGCAGCCGCCGACCGCGATCCGCCCCGCCCCCTTCAAGAGCTTCCGCGGCCGCACCTACGCCGCGGCGGTGAGCCCCGAGAGCGCGCGCATCATGGCCAGGCTCGGCGTCGGCCTGCTGATCATCCCGCAGAAGCCCTGGCGCGAGGTCGAGAAGGAGTTGCGCGAGTACAGTCAGCTCTATCGCGAGATCAACGGCACCGCTGCGCCGCAGCCGATCTCGGCCGGCTGGGTGTTCATCGACCAAAGCGAAGAGCGCGCCCGCGAGATGGCGATGCGCTACATCGGCGGCTACTATCGCACGGTGCTCGACCACTACCAGTTCGGGGCCGAGCACATGAAGAACCAGCGCGGCTACGAGTACTACGCCAAGATGAACGAGAAGCTCGCGGTCTACGGCGACCAGAAGGCGATCGAGTTCTTTGCCGACCTGCAGGTCTACGGCACGCCCGAGCAGGTCCACGCCAAGATCATGAAAATCCACGAGCAGACCAACAACTCGGGTTTCGTCGGCGTGTTCTCCTATGCCGGCATGCCGCACGAGGAGGCGGCGCGCAACGTACGCCTGTTCGCCGCGACCGTGATGCCGGAGCTGCAGCGCTTCGACGCCGGCTCGGCCATCGATCGCGCCTTCCCGCTGCCCGATCACCGCTACGCCGTCGCGGCCGAGTAGCGGCTCAAGGCAGCGGCAAGGTCCCTCGCACGGCCTTCGAAAGGAGCCGCACCGGGCGCAGCAGGTAGTAAGCCGGCCACAGCGCACGCGGCAACGGCCGGGCGTCGAAGTCGCCGGGCGTCGGCGTCAGCGCAAGAGCGAGGCCCGCCCGCCAGCGATCGATGCGGCGGTCGCACAATGCGAGATCGTCGAGATGGCGCTTGTCGAGATTGCCCTCGCGCAAGCGCGCCGCCAGAGCGTCGGCGAGCGCGGCAACGCGTTCGCTGCCGGCGACCGCCCGCGCCAGCGCGGGCGGGACGGCGGTGCCCAGCACCTGCTCGGCGAGCGCGCAGGCCAGCAGGACACTGTCGCCGCAGCCGTTACGATGCGCGCGGCGATGGATGTCGGCCCAGTCGAGCTCGCGCCAGCGATCGACCGCGAAGGCGAAGTCGCGCAGCCACATCAGCGAGCGCCAGCCTTCCTTGGTGCCGTGCCCCGCGAGCAGCAGGACCGTGTCGGCCGGCGCCAGGGTCGGCACGTCGACGCCGGCCACCGGCACGCTGGTCAGGCGGTCCCAGATCTCGCTGTCTTGCAGCGGGAACGGCAGGAACGCGCCGCTGAACGTCCAATGCAGATCGAGATCGACCGAGCCGCCGTCGCGGCGGAACGCGGTCTGTCCCTGGTGGCCCTGGAAGAAGCGGCGGAAACGCGGCTCGGCAAACGCCGGCCGATAGCCGCGCGCCGACAGCAGCGCCTCCGCGCGCGCGACGTCGGCCGCCGGCACGATCAGGTCGAGGTCGTTGTATTCGCGCGCCGCCAGCCGGCCGTAGAGCTGGATCGACACCGCCGCGCCCTTGAACAGGGCGAACGGAATGCCGTGCGATTGAAATGTCCGTGCGACGCGGGCGAGCTCCTCCGCGATCTCGAGTGTGCGCAGCAGATGCGAGCGCTGGAAGTCCTCCAGCTCGGCCCGCACCGGGTCGGGCACCGACTTCCAATCGACCGCCGACAGGAACTCGATCAGCGCCGGCCGCAATCCATGATCGGTCGCCAGGGATGTGACGCTGCTCCATGCTGCGACGTCGCGCACGCCCCCGGTCGTCGCTGAAGGCCGCGCCGCGCGGCACAGCAGCTCAGAAGGACGTTCTGGTATGTCCCCGCCGGGCGCCGTCCGATGCACCTTTGAAGCCGACGGACTGCGTGAGCGCATGCAGGGTGCCCCAGCGGATGAGCTCAGGCGCTTCATAGGGCTTCCGGGCTTCTGCACCCTTCGCGTCTTCGGCGGGCCGCGGTGGTGTAGGATTCGCGTCGTTTTTCACACGACGAAGATACAGAGAAAGGGCGAGAAAGAGAACCGGCGGACCGGCTCAGTAGCTCGTTCGCTTGTTTCTTTTGTGACCGCCGTCCGACGCACCCCTGTTGCCGACAGCCTGTGTGATCTCCCGCAGCGTGCCCCAGCGGACGAGAGCGGGCGCCTCGTACGTTTTCCTCGCCTCCTCGGCGCAGTCCGACTGATTCATCCCTCGACCCTCTCCACCAGCCCTGCTGTTTGCAGCTCAGAAAGAAATTTCATCAGGTCCGCCTTGGCCTGCGCCGCATCGACGTCGAACTCCTTGCACACTGCTCGATTGAGCTCGGCGAACGACTGCGGTTTCTCCAACGCCATCCACACATGGGCACCGACGCCCTTGAGGCCGAAATAGACCGACTGGTCGAGATGCAGAATCGCAGCCTCGCCGTTCAGGTCACACGAAACCTGCCGGGCCGATCTCCGGAAGACAGTCGACGGTTCAAGCACTTCAGACACCCGCACACACTATGCAGTCACGAGAGCCAATGGTCCAGCGCATGGACGGCGATCAACGGATCGAGGTCTGCGGCCTGTGGCCGCCGGGGCAGCCGGGCCGGATCGATCCACAGGGCCAGTGACGACGACTCGAGGGGTGGCAGATCATCCCCCGACAAAGCCCGGTGAAGCGCATTGCCCGACAGCGGCGTCTTGCGTCGCTCGAGCACCTCCGCCGGCAGCCGGCCGCGCATGGCCTCGCGCAGCACGAGCTTGCGGCGCGCCCACGGCACCGGGGGCACGCTCAGCAGGAACTGCAGCACACGCAGATCGAGATAGGGATGACGCCAGTCCAGCCCCTGCACCAGGTCGGCTTCGAGGTTGCCGAGCAACGACTGCCAGACCGGGGTGCCGAACGAGCCGATCGCGCGGGGATGCCAGGGATGGTCGTGCGGCGGCGGGAAGTAGAAGCTGTGAAGCCGCTCGCGCAAACCCGTCCGTTCGACGAAGTCCGGCCGGAGCCAGGCTGGCAGCTCGGCTGGCAGCCCGGACGATGCAGGCCGTGCGGGAGACGGTGGTTGCCGCTGCTCCCGCTCGCCGAGCTTGAGGCCGGCATAGCGCCAGAGGGCCGAGGCCAGCCGTGACCATCGGCCGGTGCGGAGCAGCCAGCCGAGATAGGCCTCGCGCTCGAAGGCAAGCGCATTGTCCGGCCCTTCGCCGAACAACCAGACGCCGGCCGCCGCCGCCATGCTGCGCGCGAGCGTTCGCTCGCGGTGGGCGTTGACGATGGCGAGCTTTGGTTCGGCTGTGCGAATGCCGCGCTCGCGCCACTGGGGATCGTACGCGGCGTCCGCCTTGTCGAAGACCAGCGCAATGCCGAGCGCCTGCGCCGCGAGGCGTGCGAAGCGCGGCTCGTCGTCGGCCATCAGCGTCTCGAAGTGCGCGCAGCGCGCCGTCACCCGCGCAGCATCGCCCAGCGCCTCGACCGAGAGCGCGGCCAGCGTCGTCGAATCGAGCCCGCCGCTCATCGAGATGCCGACCCGGCCCGCCGGCGCGCGATCGCGGATCGCCGCCCTGGTCAGCTCGCGCAGGCGCTCGCCATAGGCCTCGCCGTCGCGCATGAAGAGCGGCTCGCCCACGGTCAGTTGCCAGTACCGGCGCACCGCCTCGCCGTCGCGCCTCAGGGTCGCGCAATGGCCCGGCGGCAGACGCTTCACCGCGGCGTAGACCGTGCGCCAGGCGTCGAAGCTGTGTCCGCTCGCGAGGAAATCTCCGATCCAGGTTTCGTCGAGTCGCTTGTCGAGTCCCGGCTGCGCCGCCAGCCACTCGAGCGAATCCGACACGACCCAGGCGGTACCGATGCGCGCGTAGAACAACGAACGGATCCCGAGCTGGTCGCGCACCAGCAGCAACCGTTGCCGCGATTCGTCCCACAGCGCGAAGGCGAAATCGCCGGCCAGCCGCTCGACGAAGCCGTCGCCCCAGCGGCGCCACGCATGGAGGCAGAGCATGGCGTCGCCGATCGACTTGTCCGCGAGGCCGAGGGCGGCAAGGAGGTCTTCGCGCGCATCGAGGCGGATCGAGCCCGCGATGCGGCAGGCGTCCAACGACTTGTCGAGCCCGGTCGGCCGACCATCGGCATCGAAGACGACGGCGAGCATGATCAGGCGCTTCGACGCACCGCGTCGGCGACCGCGGGCAGGAGATCGTGGCGGCGCGGGTACGCGACCGCGAACAGCGGCACCGCCTTCGCCAGCCGCTCGACCGAGCGGAGCTGGCGCTCGATCCGCTCCGGCGGACGGTGGTCGCGATGCAAGGTCGAGGCGAGCAATATCCTGACGGCTTCCACGCCCTGCACGCGCCGCACGGTGACCGTCGCTGAACCCGCCGGCGCTTCGCCGAGCCAGAACAGCGCCGACAACCGGACGCCGGCCTCGCCCGACGAAGCCGCTTCGACCAGCAGCTTGCCGCTCATCGGGTTGAACGCGGCATCGCGGACGGCCGTCGGCAGCAACAGGCGCGCCTGCTCGTCGAACAGCTTCAGCCGCGGCGGGCCGCGACAGGCGATCGGCTCGCCCGCGTCGTAGACGAGGCGCAGCATGTCGTCGGTCACGAGCTCGGCGCCCCGCGCCAGCAGGAACGCCGCGAGGGTCGACTTGCCGGTGCCGCTGTCGCCCAGGAAGCCGACCGCTCGGCCGTCCACGCCCACCACGGTGGCATGAAGCGGCTCTTCGCCCTGCAGGGTGAGGGCGGCCGTCAGCACGAAGTTGAGCAGGTTGGCTTCGAACGAGCGCGGGTCGCCCTCCGGCGCCGGCGCGCAACGGGCAGTGCGGCCGTCGGGGCCGACGATCGCCTGCAGCACATCGGGTACTGCGAAGTAGATGCCGCCATCGGCCAGCGGCGCGTGCCGGTACCACGTCGCCGGCGACGCACCGGCATCGAGGCCCGCGAATGTGCCTGCCGGTGCGCCGAGGATGCGTACGGCGGCCGGCCTGTCATCGTGCGGCGCCGGCAGCGTGCCGAGCGGGAAGGCGCTCTCGACCGTCAGCCCGTAGACGGCGTAGCGGGAAAGATCTGCCGCGACGGCCTGCATGGCCACTAGCGGGCGGCCTGGCGAAGCCGGTTCGCGCCGTCGATCCGCGGCGCCGAGCCCGGACAGGACGGCTCGCGCGCAAGCGGGGGCGCGACGATGAGATAGACGTTCACCGGCCCCGTACGATGCGCGAAGTCGAAGCGCCCGCAGACGCGCCAGCCGCGCATGTCGAGCGCGGTCGTCAGAATATGGAAGCGCGGCGGATCGACGAAGGCGAAGTCGGCCACTCGCGCGCAATGACGCAAGCGCTCCGGCAGCGACAGCCGCGCGAAGTCGGGCCCGTTGATCAGGCCCTGCGCATCGCACACCGGCGCCCCGGAAAAATACGCGAGATAGCCGACATCCCAGGCGACGCCGGTGTGGCCGCGCAACGCCGACCAGTCGTGCGTGCGCATCGCCTCCATCGATTGCGCCTGCACGCGCACGATGCGGTCGAACGCAAATGCATCGACGGTCCAGATCCCGACGGCCGCAGCCGCGAGCGGCAGCAGCATTCTCGCGCCGATCGGGCGGGCCGGCAGGCAACGCCGAACGAGGGCCACGCTGCACGCCAGCGAGAAGGCAAGGAACGGCAGCATCGGCCGGATGCCTTCGACCGCCTGGCCGCGCACGGCGATCGCGACCAGCACCAGCAGCAACGAGAGCTGGCCCAGCAGGAGAGCGCGGTCGGTACGCCAGGCCGCCCGGATCGTGATCGCGCTCGAGCCGAGCCACGCGAGGACCAGCCCGATGCCCACCAACCCTGCGCCGGCGACCACGCTCGCGAGCAGTTCCAGGAACTCCGCGGGCGAATAGCCGTAGCGCACCTTCGCCACCGCGGCGTCCGGCCAGAAACCGCCGAATATGCCGTAGAGCGCGGCCACCGCCGCCAGTCCGCCCAGGGTCGTGGCCATCCCAAGGCGGCGGTTCGACCGCAAGACCTGGCCGACGGCGGTCACGGCGACCAGGGCGGCGAGTTCGGGCCTGACCAGCACGCAGAGCAGCGCGATCATGCCGGCGCCGACCGGTCGATGGCGCTCGCCGTCGAGAGTAGAGGCGAGCAGGAGCGCCAGCAGGACGGCGAGGCCGGTCTCCATCCCGTCGGTCAGCCATTTGACGCCGAACGGCGACAGCACGAGCACCAGCAGTGCCACGACGATCGCCTGCGCCTGCGTATGGCGCTCGCGCCAGGCCGTCGCGACCAGCGCCGCGACCAGCCCGCCAAAGGCGGCGAGCGACAGCAGCTTGGTCACGTAGAACGAGCCGCCGAGCGCGAGGCCGGCGGCGGTCAGCAGCAGGAACAACGGGCTGGAATCGGCGAACGAGCGAGTGACTCCGTCGGCGGTCGGGAATCCCGCCCGCAGCAGCAGATCGGCCGATCGCACATGGATCAGCGCGTCGTCGAGCAGGAAACCGCGCGCCACGACGACCTCGGCCGTCCCGGCGAGGACGGCGAGTGCAATGAGGGCGAGCAAGGAGGCGCGATTGGGCACTGCGGCAAGTATAGGCCATTGCCGCCTCCGGAACCCGTTCCTAAGGTCGCGCCTCGCCTTGGAGGGACCATGAAATCCTACGCAATCGCCGCGATTCCCGGGGACGGCATCGGCACCGAAGTCGTGTCCGCCGGCGTCGAGGTGCTGGCCGCCATCGCCAGGCGCGAGGGCAGCTTCGCCTTCAAGGTCGACCACTTCGACTGGGGTGGCGAGTACTACAAGAAGCACGGCCGCATGATGCCCGAGAACGGCCGCGACCTGATCGCCCGGCACGACGCGATCCTGTTCGGCTCGGCCGGGCATCCCGACATTCCCGACCACATCACGCTGTGGGGCCTGCGCCTCGCGATCTGCCAGCCGTTCGACCAGTACGCCAACGTGCGGCCGACACGCGTGCTGCCCGGCATCACCTCGCCCTTGCGCAACGTCAATGCCGGCGAGCTCGATTGGGTGATCGTGCGCGAGAATTCCGAGGGCGAGTACGCCGGCGTCGGCGGCCGCGTCCACCAGGGCTCGCCGCTCGAGGCGGCGACCGACGTGTCGATGTTCACCCGCGCCGGCGTCGAGCGAATCATGCGCTTCGCCTTCCGGCTGGCGCAGTCGCGGCCGCGCAAGCTCCTGACCGTCGTCACCAAGTCGAACGCCCAGCGCCACGCCATGGTGATGTGGGACGAGATCGCCAGCCAGGTGGCGGCCGAGTTCAAGGACGTCGAATGGGACAAGATGCTGGTCGACGCCATGACCATGCGCATGGTGATGCGGCCGCAGTCGATCGACACGGTCGTCGCGACCAACCTGCATGCCGACATCCTGTCCGATCTCGCCGCGGCGCTGGCCGGCTCGCTCGGCATCGCCCCGACGGCCAACCTCAACCCCGAGCGCACCTTCCCGTCGATGTTCGAGCCGATCCACGGCTCGGCGTTCGACATCATGGGCAAGGGCATCGCCAATCCGGTCGGCACCTTCTGGTCGGCCGTGATGATGCTCGAGCATCTCGGCGAGAAGCCCGCCGCGGACCGGCTGATGAAGGCGATCGAGCGCGTGACGGCCGACAGGCGCTTCCACACGCCCGACCTCGGCGGCACCGCGCGCACTGCCGACGTCACCAAGGCGGTGATCGAGGCGATCGAGGGCGCGAACGCGTAAGGTCCGCAGTCCGCCCGCGGGCGGCGGTTCACCCCGGTCCACCGGAGTCCACTCGCCAGTGGACTCCCAAGCCATTGACGCATCAGCACTTTCGCCCGGGAGTCCACGAATCCACCGACTCCAGGCCGCGGAAAAAACACCTCTGCTCGTCGCGGCGAAGGGCACACACGGTCGGGGGCATACGGCGGGCATCATCATGCGCGCCAGACTGCCTCATCGGCGCGACCAACACCTATTATGGGCAATGGCCGCGGTCTTTCGCCGGGAAATCAGGCCCCGAATCGCGGGGCCAATGCCCAGAATGAGCCTCCGGCGGAGACGGTTATCCACATGCTTTAGCTCCACCGTCGTCCCGAGCGAAGCCGAGGGACCTCTTTTGACGTCCGGCCGCCGAGAAAAGGGGTCCCTCGGCTTCGCTCGGGACGACGGAAATGGCTAGTTTTGCAGCTCCACCGTCGTCCCGAGCGGAGCGAAGCGAAGCCGAGGGACCTCTTTGACGTCCGGCCGCCGCGAAAAGAGGTCCCTCGGCTTCGCTCGGGACGACGGAGTGGCTAGTTTTGCAAGACGCCGAGCTTCTTGAGCTTGGCGATGTCGTCGGCGGAATAGCCGGCGTCGCGCAGCACCATCTCCGAATGCTGGCCGACGACCTGCGGTGCGCGCATGGGTGCAACCTTGGCCGCGCCGTCGACGTGGAACGGACTCGACACGGTGAGGCCGCTGCCGTCGGCGAACGGGACGAGGGCGCCGATCGTGCGCGACTGCTCGTCATCGCCGGCCTCGTCGACCGTGCATACCGGGCCGAAGGTCACGCCGGCCTTCTCGAGGATCGGCCGCCACTCGTGAAGATCGCGCTTGGCGAACACCTCGTCGAGGATCGCGGTCAGCTCCTTGTGATGGGCGCGGCGCTGCGGCTGGGTGTGGAAGCGCGGATCCTGCGCCAGATCCTCCCTGTCGATCGCCTTCAGGAACGCCGCCAACTGACGCGCCTCGTTGTGCAGTGCCATCAGGAACCAGCGGCCGTCCTTGCAGCGATAGTGGTTGGCGAGCGCGCTCGGCGTGTCGATCCGCGGCGGCCGGTACGGCACGTGCTCGCCGAACAGCCGGTTCTGAACGTAGCAGCCGTTCGCCCACAGGCCGTTCTGCAGCAGCGAGGTCTGCGCCACGCCGCCCTTGCCGGTCTTCTCGCGGCGGTACAACGCCGTCACGATCGCGGCATAGAGGCCGGTCGCGGTCGGATGGTCACCCATGCCCGGCATCGAGCGCACCGGCTCGGTCTTCGTGCCGTCGCGCACCATGTCCATGAGGCCGGTACGCGCCCAGTAGGCGGTGGCGTCGAAGCCGGTCCGGTGGGCCTCGGCCCCCGCCTCGCCGTAGGCCGTGATCGAGCCGTAGACCAGGCGCGGATTGATCGCCAGCAGGTCGGCGGCGGCGATCTGCAGGCGCTCGCGCACGGGCGGCGGAAAGTTGGTGATGAACACGTCGGCGGTACCGATCAGGCGGTGCAGGACGCGCAAGCCCTCGCGGTGCTTGAGGTCGATCGCCAGGCTCTTCTTGTTGCGCGACGTCAGCTCCCACCAGTAGTCGATGCCCTTGTCGGGCGCGGCCGCGAACACCCGCCCGCGCCACGGATCGCCGGCGCCGGGCGGCTCGATCTTGATCACCTCGGCGCCGAAGTCGGAGAGGATCGTGGCCGCCGCCGGCCCGGCGATCCAGCTCGCGCAATCGATCACCCGCAGACCGGCAAATATTCCATCAGCCATCGGACGTTCCCTCAATTTGCGGGCTATCCTAGCGAAGGTCGCGCGCCAGCAGGGGAGGATTTCGAGATGGCCGGGAAGCGAAACAGCAAGGGCAAGCCGGTGGCCGTGGTGATCGGCGCCACCTCGAAATGGCAGGCCGATGGCCGCAACACCATGCTGGCCCATGGCAAGGCGGTCGACGACAGCGCCCTCCCCGTCGGCATCCGCTGGGGTGTCGGCGGCGCGATCGCCCAGAAGTTCGCCAGGGAAGGCTTCTTCACCGTCCTCACCACCCGCAAGGAGGCCAACGCCTCGGGCCTGGCCGCGGCGATCGGCAGCCAGGGCGGCGACTGCATGATCGTCGAGCTCGATCTCACGCGGCAGGACTCGATCGCGAAGGCCTTCGCCACGGTCCGCAGCGAGGCCGGCGACCCGCACGTGCTGGTCTACAACGCCGGTTACCTCGAAGGCCGCGACCTGCCGCCGGAGAAGGAGCTGCTCGAGCACATCCCGGTCGAGCTGTTCGACACCACCCAGCACATCGCCTGCCGGGGCCCTTTCCTGGTCGCCAAGGAAGTCCTGCCGGCGATGCGCAAGCGCGGCGAGGGCTCGTTCTTCTTCTCCAACAACGCCAGCTCGCTGCGCGGCCGCAAGCGCATGACCGGGCAGTCGCTCTACTATCCCCGGGTCATGATGCGCACGCTGGCGCAGGTGCTGACCGAGGAATATTCCGAGCACGGCATCCACGTCGCCAACATCGTGATCGATGGCCTGATCGATTCGCCCGGCACGCACGCGCTCGCGCGCGCCAGGGAAAATCCTGACGTGGTGATCAATCCGGTGAAGATCGCCGAGGCCTTCTACTACCTGCACACGCAGGATCGTTCGTGCTGGACGCACGAGCTGCAGCTCACGCCGTTTGCGACGAAACCGAGCTATTAGATCTTTTGCCGGGGCGCGTCATGGTCTTCCGGACCGCGGACCTCCAGGTCCGCTCATCGTCATGATGCGGGCCTGGAGGCCCGCGGTCCGAATGAGCATGGGAAGACGCGCCACGGAGTGGCGCGCCCCCAGCGGAAGATTACTCCGCGGCCTGCGGGACCTGCTTGGCGCGGATCGCGGCGACCTTGGCCTGCGCCTTGGCGCGGCGCTCGTCGAACTTCGCGAGCCGCTTCGGCGGATGGCGGTGCACGACATTGTCGGCCTCGCCCGGATTCTTCTGCGACCCGGCCCAGCCGTGGGCGGCGATGTCGAAGATGATGCCGTTGAGATCGGTGTGCTTGATCTCGTAGCCGTGCGGGTTGTTGGTGTCGCCCATGATCCAGGTCGCGCCGGTGTTGCGCGCGATCTTGCCCTGCTCGACCACGTCGTCGACCCAGAAGCCGACATGGTGGATGCCGACGAAGTCGGCGCCGGTGCCTTGCGAGGCCTCGTCGCTCTTGAAGTGGAGGATGGCGAGGTTGACCACGCCGTCGGTCAGGAACACGCCCTCGGCCAGCGGCCCGTCGAGCTCGATGACCTCTTCCAGGCCAAGCGCCTGCTTGTAGAACTCGGCGGTCTCCCAGGGATCCTCGACGCTGAGGGCGATGTGACGGATGCGGCCCTTGGTCTGCGCTGTCATGGACATGCTCCTTCCGGACGCCATCGGACCCGGAAAGTGTAGCCCGAATCCAGCCCACAACCTAGCCGGCCCCGAGGCCGCCTGCCGCCACCGGACACGGTTCGTCGGTTGATGGTCGTCCCGTCTTCACCCCTCCTCAATCGAACTGCGCCGGCGAGGAAAATGGCTTTGTGGCGTCCACGACGAACATCACCAGAACCTTGAGATCCGTCGCGCCGCTACTGAAGACTTCCATTGGCAGGCCCGGTCCGTGTCCAGGCATCGACCCGCCCGTCTCGACATATTGGAGGCCATGCGGCGTCTTCTGCCCCAGCCGCCCGCTGATCACATAGAATGTTTCAGCCCCCGGGTGGGTATGTACCGCTGTCTTTGCGCCGGGCGGCCCGCTGCCGCAATTGATGCGCAGCAGGTACTCCGGCGCGCTGACGACCGGGGTTGGACCGATTTCGGTGACCCAATGCCCGCCTTGCGTGGTCCCGCCGGCGGCGCCGAGGGTGAAGAGCCAAATCTTGCCCCACACTTCGACCGGTAACGACATTTCACCGGCTGCGGCTTTGGCTTCGGCGAGCGAGGGGTAGGTCTCGATTCGCCAATAGAGGGGGCCGGGAGGCAGGTGTCGGACTCTCTTCTCCGCGACCTTTGTGACGACGAAATCCTGATTGGCTACCGCTGTCCTCGACGGACTCAGGAAGCCCATCCCGGACAGGGGCAGTGCGACGATGACGGCTCTCCGGCCAGCCAGAACCATGATTGTCCTCTCGGGTTTGATCGACCCAATGGAGCGACGAAGCTGAGCCACGAGTAACGAAAGAATCCGAAGGGAATCACGAAATATGCCGAGATTTGTACCCGTGAGGCGCAAAGACTACGATCGGTCCCGGTCGACCGGACCACGCAGGATGCAGGTCCCATGCGCAGTCTCTCCCGACGAACCAGCCTTTGGTGTTTGGCATTGATGATCATCGGCCCCGGCCCAGTCGCGGCCGGGCCAAAGCCGCCGCTGGCGATCCAAGGCTATGACCCGGTCGCCTACTTCGCGGACGGCAGACCGATGAAGGGCTCGCCGGAAATCGAATATGTCTGGGACGGGCAGCGCTATCGTTTCACGACGGCCGCGCACCGTGATCTCTTCAAGGCCGATCCCGTCCACTACGCCCCTCAGTTCGCCGACTTCTGTGCCATGTCTCTGTCCAAGGGCAAGTTGGTCATGGCCGACCCGGAAAACTGGCTGGTCAGCGATGGAAAGCTCTACCTGTTCGGTAAGTCCGAAGGTCCGGCGCTGTTCCGGCAGAACCTCACCGGGAACATCGAGCGCGCTCGCGGAAATGAGGCCCTCCTGCACAGAAAACCCTGAAATTTCGGCATTCGCTCGGCCGTTCCTCAGGCCTCGTTCGTTGCTCCAGTCCCCCTCTGCTTCCCCGGGATTAGCGACTGGTCGCCGAAGCTGGTTGGCGAGGCGGAACTTCGTAGAGCGCCGCCTTGCGCAATCCGTCACGCAAATGGTCGAGGTCCGCGGGCTTCAGGAATTTGGTGCCGAACTCCTGCGGATCGAACGTGACGTCGAGACGATGAATCATGCCGGCGACTCGGGCGGCATCCTCTGTCTGGCCGTTTTGGGCGTATGCTGCGGCCAGCAAAACGCGACTGAAGCTGGCGCCGGGACTCCGGCGAAGATTGGTTTCCGCCTCGGCGATCGCCTCCTCGTAGCGTCCCTTCAGGTAGTAGGCGAGACTCAGCGCAAACCGGTCCATCGTACTGAGCTCGGGATCGAGGCGCCGTGCCATCTCCAGCGAGGCTATTGCCGCATCGGTCTTCCCCAGCCACATTTCGACGTTGCCGCGACCGGCGATCCCATGCGCGTCATTCGGATTGATCGCGACCGCGCGATCCATCTCGGCCTTTGCCTGATCGTAGCGCCGGTAAACGACGTGGATTCGCCCGAGGATGACATGAGCACGGACCTCGGATTCGTCGAGGCTCAAGGCCTTGTTGGCCATTTCCTCCGCCTGGCCGAGAGATGTGGCGGGCGCCTCGGCCCAGCCCATTGACGTGGCGACGTAGTAGGTTTCTGCCAGCGCGGCATAGGCGGAAGCATAGTTCGGATCGAGCTTGATGGCGTGTTCGAGGGCTTCTCGCGCTTCGACTACGGCGGCGCGGGTCGGCCGCTGCAGCGCAGGCCTCGCGCGCAGGACATAGTCGTAGGCCTCGAGGCTTTCTGTCGGCTTGGCAAGCACTCGCCGCCGTTCGCTCTCTGCCACGCGGATGGCAAGCGCACCGGCAATCTCGCTCGTGATCCTGTCTTCCAGGGCGAACAGGCCGGTAAGCGGTTCATCGTAGCGTTCAGACCAGAGCACGCGTCCTTCAGCACCGACGAGCCGGACCGTCACGCGCACCCGGTCAGCTTTCCTCACCATCGCGCCTTCGACTTGATAGCGGACCGCCAGACTGCTTGCGATCTCGCGCGGATCGGTCGGTTTGCTCTTGAACGGGGAGACCGCATTCCACGACATCACTGTCAGCTCTGGAAAGCGTCCCAGGGCGCTGATGATGTCCTGGGTCAATCCATCCGCAAAATACTCTCGCGCCGGATCGCTGCTTTGGTCGACGATCGGAAGAATTGCGATGGCGGGCTTGGCAACCGCAAGCGAGGTCCTCCTCAGCATATCGATGCCGAACCACGAGGCCGCCGCTCCAAGCAGAAGGGCAAGCATTGCCACCGCGACGAGATGCGGGCGGACACGGAGCAGCCTACCGGAGGCAGGGGTACCGGCGATGACCTCATCGGGCGGGTTCGCCACCGATACGTCTGCATCAAACCGGTAGCCGCGGCGCGGTATCGTCTTGATCAGTTGGGATCCATCGTCCTTGAGGGCCCGACGCAACTCGCCAACGCTTTGCACGAGGGCATCGTCGGTGACCGTAACGTTTGGCCAAACCGCGGAAAAGAGCTCGTCCTTGGAGACGAGCCGCCCGTGATTCTCAACCAGATGCCGCAGGACAGCGAACGTCTTTGGCCGGAGCTGAACCTCCTCTTCGTCCCGCAACAAGCAACCGCGGTCCACGTCGAGGATGTGCCGACCGAACTGCAGCCGCGTAGCCTGCATGGGCTGTCTCCCAGGGTAGCGGATCGGGAAAGTCTAGTGGATATGAACGCCCGAGGAGAAGTTGGTGCCCTGTCAACGAGTCCGTCAATGGTACATCTTGGCGGATGAGAAGGAGATGCCCGTGACCACGTCGTCGACCACGCCGTCGGCCGATATCGACCTGTTCGAGGCGATGTACACCGCCCGCTCGCTGCGCCATTTCAAGCCGGATCCGGTGCCGCAGGAGCTCATTACCCGCGTGCTGGACGCGGCGATCCGGGCCTCGAGCGGCGGCAACACGCAGCACTGGTCGTTCATCGTCGCGCGCGATGCCGGGGTGAAGCGCCAGCTCGCCGCGCTCTATCGCAAGGCCTCCGACCATGCGATGGCCGTCTATGCCTCGCGGCCCAAGCCCGAGCACCTCAGTGACGAGCAGTACCGCCAGTTCCTCGCCAACAGCGGCTGGCTGTGGGACCACCTGGCCGAGGCGCCGGTCATCCTGATCGCCTGCCTCGCCAGGCGCGAGCCGCCCGAGCGTTCCAGCCTGCCCGCGGTGGTGCAGGCGCGCTACGACGCCCATCTCGCCAACACGCTGCGGATCAGCGGATCGAGCATCTATCCGGCGATCCAGAACATCATCCTCGCCTGCCGCGCGCTCGGGCTGGGGACGGTCATCACCACCAACCACATCCTCTACGAGGACGAGGTCAAGGCGGTGCTCGGCATCCCAGACAACGTCTCGACCTTCGCGCTGATGCCGATCGGCTACCCGACGCGCAAGTACGGCCCCCTCACCCGCAAGCCGGTCGCCGACGTGACCTTCGCCGATCGCTGGGGGACCCGCTGGCCGGGCTGACGGCCAGGACGGTCCACACCGGCCCTTCAGTTAGACGGACGTCGCCAATCCACCACACACGGCCCACCACGCATTTGTCACATCGGGCACCCTGCCTCGTGGCCATTCGCGGCGTGGTTTTTCCACGGCCTGTTGATCGAGAGTGGGCGACGCGCGGCACCAAGTCGGTAGATTGCCTCTCCCGATCACGACGCAGATGGACAGAGCACGACGAGGATCGCCGTTTGCGCTCCCACTCCCTGGTGAGCATGGATATTACTGAGCTTCGAGGCTGGGCGACGTTCATGGACAGAGCCGTGATCGCGAGCCTCATCGCCACCATCGTCGCCGTTTCGGCGCTGGGCATCACGACATGGTTGTCGTTCAGGTTCAGCAGTGCGGTGCGGGCGCACGAGCAGGCCGTGCTCGATCAGTACAAAGGCGTGGAAGGCCATTCCGAGCAGCTCGAACGCGATGTCGCCACCGCGCGCCAGCGGATGTCGACGCTCGAGCAGGAGGTCGCGACGGCCCGGCAGCGCGCGGCGGCGCTCGAGCGGCAAGTGACGGCCGCCCGCCAGCAGGCGGCAACGATCGAGCAGGAAGCTTCGGCGGCGCGCCAACGCGCCGAGGCGTATGGCCAGGCCGCCCGCGAAGCCAACGAACGGGCCGCCCGTGCAAACCGCGAGACTGCAGCCGCCACCGCAAAGGAGCGCGCGCTGGAGCTCGATGCCGCCGAGATCCGCCAGCGACTGGCGGACCTCGGGCAGCAGGTGAGGAAGGCCGCCGAGCAGGCGACGAAGCCGGCGGAGCAAGCGACGAAGGCCGGGAGTCCGCCCGACAGCGCCGCGCCAGGCGGCGACAAGCCGGCATCGCTGGTCGTCGAGAGCCTGCGCAAATATGCCGGCACCAAGGCGGCCCTCTTCGTCGTCGACCAGGTCGCCGACGCTCCGGCGGCAGGCGCCGCCATCGCGACCGATCTCAGCGAGGCGGGCTGGGAGCCGCAGACCTGGAAGTGGACGGGCGTGGCGGGAATCCTCGGCGTGGTCGTCCTCGTCAAGGAAGGCAGCGATGTCGTAACCAACGAAGCGGCATCGACCCTGGTGGAGCAGCTCCGCGCGAACGCCTTCAGCGCGGCGAAGGGAGACTGGCCGGCGGATTGGCGTCGCTACCGCGGCACGCTCGATGGTCCGCAAACGCCGGCCCCGACGGAAGCCCCCATCCGGATCGTGATCGGCGTGAAGCCGCGCTGAGCGTCGCTGCAACGTGGAACGCCGGCGCAAATGAGACGCCGGAAGCATCGCTCTCAGCATCGGGACGACTACGCCGATGCCGGAGACATCTCTCGGTCGACCCGCCGATCAGATGGGCGTCAATCAGCGGCGAAGACGCCGCAACGCCCGGCCCTTGTGCATTGCAACGTGATCCGTCTTGTCGCTCTGGATCTCGTACTGCGGATCGTCCTCGCTCGCGTGGTGGACATATCCCTTGTAGGTCACGTCGCTCGTATGGACGCGGATGATTCGGCCCCTGACGCGCCCGGCTTCGGAATTCCAGCTCACATGGTCACCGACCTCGAATGGCCTCACCATCGCCCGGGTTCCTCTCTCAATGTCAACGGCGATCGGATCGCTCGCCGGGAACGTCTCCCGCAGCGCCTCGTCGAGCAGTTGATCGAGATGCGCAAGTGTCGGAGCAGAAGGCTTGCGCGGATGCCTCTTCGTGCGCATGACCCCAAAGCCGCTGTTGGCAATTGCCGATCCAGCTCCGGATATGGTGCGGCTTGGAGCCGGCCCCAAGCCAGGCCCTCCTGGTTCGGCGGGTGCCACTGTGTCGCACATCCCGGGCGGTTTCCGGTGTCCAAATAATTGCGGACCAATCGATCCGGGCGTTAGCAGAGTGAGGCCCGACATGACGAACTCGAAACCAGGCTCCGACGGCGATCACTCCAGGCGGATCGATGCTTTCGATCTGATCGCCGAATTGCGCTCGAAGCGGCAGCCCTTTGCGGTCGCCACCGTCATCGAGACCGACGGATCCGTCTCGGCCAAGACCGCTTCCAAAGCGGTCATCGATGTGGAGGGGAACATGTTGGGCGGTTGGGTCGGCGGAGGCTGCGCCGAGGGCGCCGTCCGCAAGGCCGCTCTCGATTGTCTCGCGACTGGACGAACGGCCGTGCTCGATCTCGATCTCGACGACGAGGTGCTGGGCACGGGCATGCCCTGCGGAGGAACGATGCGCGTTTACGTCGAACCGGTTCTGCCGCAACCCTCGCTCTGGATCCTCGGCCATGGGCGAATTGCCGAGTGTCTCTGCCTCATGGGATCGGAACTCGGCTTCCACGTCGTGGTCGACGATCCGGACGCGGATCGCGAGCATTATCCGGCGGCGGCGCAGTTGATCGCCGACGATCTCGACTACAGCCAGTTGACGCCGGGAGCGGCAGACTTCGTCGTGATTGCGACCCAGCACAAGGGCGACCATGAATCCCTGCAGGCCGTCCTTCGGCGACACTTGCCCTATATCGGGCTGGTCGCCAGCAGGAAGCGCTCCAGACTGGTCCTCGAGTACCTGAGGAAAGAGGGATTCGGCGACGCCGAGCTTGCGCGTGTCCATGCGCCGGCGGGGCTGGATCTGGGGGCCCGGTCCCCGGAGGAGATCGCGCTGTCGGTGATGAGCGAGATCGTCCTGCTTCGCCGCGGAGGCAGCGGCGCGACGATGCGACGTGAGGCCGGGCAGCAGGGTCAGCCGCTCGAATCGACGCTCGCATGACCGGATGATCGCCGACCCGCGTCCCTACCGGTCGACCATCATGTTGCGCGTGGCCGCCGGCAGCTTCACCACCAACCCGTCGAGCGCCTCGCTCATGCGGATCTGGCAGGCAAGCCGCGACGTGAGCGTGATGCCGAACGCAAGGTCGAGCATATCCTCCTCATCCTCGCTCCCCGGGCCCAGCCTGGCGAACCACTCCGGGTCCACGATCACGTGGCATGTCGAGCAGGCGCACGAGCCTCCGCAGGCACCTTCGAGCTCTATCCCGTTGCGCTGGGCGATCTCGAGCACGGAGAGGCCCAGCGGTGCATCGACTTCCTTGCGCGAGTCGTCCTGCAGGATGAACGTCATCTTGGGCATTCAACAACGCCTCGTCACGCGACAGTGCCCAACCCGGCCTGCACGACGCTTTTCATTTGTTCATTTGTCTTCTCCTGGAGGGAAAACAAGAGCAGCAGACATGGCCGTGCGGAGAGTGCCACTGTGTCGCGCCGTTAAGAATGACGTTGCAAGCCTCGTGGGCCATCGCATTCAATTCATGTCCGCGATAGCTGCTCGGTAACTCCAATGATTATCCGCGCTTCAAGTCAGGTTCCCCGCGCGACGGTGATGAAGCGGTTTCCCGTGCCGAGAAATTTTGGCGTCGGGCCGGAGTCGCGCATCGAACGTGGGCAGACGTGGCCCGCTCCGAGTGGCGCCAAGCGCACCAAGGTCTTCGAAATCTATCGCTACGATCCCGATTCCGGGCGCAATCCCCGTATCGATACCTTTGCGGTCGACCTCGACGACTGCGGGCCGATGGTGCTCGACGCGCTCATCTGGATCAAGAATACGGTCGATTCGACGCTGACCTTCCGCCGCTCATGCCGCGAGGGCGTCTGCGGCTCGTGCGCCATGAACATCGACGGCACCAACTGGCTGGCATGCACGCGGTTCATCGCCGAGACCGGCACGCCCGCTTCGATCTATCCTCTCGCGAACATGCGGATCGTCAAGGATCTGGTCCCGGACCTCACGCATGTGTTCGCGCAGTACGAGACGATCGAACCGTGGCTTCAGACCACGACCCCGGCGCCCGGGAAAGAGCGCCTGCAGTCCCCCGAAGAGCGACGCCGCCTCGACGGTTACTACGAGTGCATCCTGTGCTTCTGCTGCACGTCCGGCTGCCCGAGCCACTGGTGGACGGGCGACAGGTTTCTCGGCCCTGCCGTTCTCCTTCAAGCCTGGCGCTGGCTGGCCGACAGTCGCGACGAAGCGACGGGCGAGAGACTCGACAATCTCGAAGACGCGTTCCGACTCTACCGCTGCCATACCATCCTGAACTGCACCCGGACGTGCCCGAAGGGCCTGAACCCGGGCAGGGCGATCGCCTCGATCAAGAAGATGATCGCCGAACGCGCAGGTTGATCCGCGATCTCCGGACTACAGTTCGAGGCGAGAGGCATCCCGGAGTGTGAGGAAGGCATGCACCCCGAAGCGGCCAGCGACCGCTCGCGCTTGTTCCGCGGAGGCGAGGCAGAGGGCGGTGGAAAGGCCGTCGGCCAGGGTGGCGGTCGGGGCGATCACCGAAACGGAGAGAAAGGTGCTGCTGCACTCGCCGGTTCGAGGGTCGAACAGGTGGTTGAACCTGCCGTCGGGGTCGAACTGCAGCCCGTAGCCGCCGGACGTCGCAATGGCTCGGCCCGAGAGGCCGATGTGCTGGCTCACCTGCCCCGGGAACACGGGATCCTCCAGCCCGACGCGCCAGGGCGTACCATCGGCACGGGAACCGAGCGCGCGCGTTTCGCCCATGTCCACGAGGCAATGCCGCAGGCCGGCGGCGCGCAGCAGCTCGACGACCCGGTCGGTAACGTAGCCCTGGGCGATGCCGTTCAGCGTCACGCCCATCCCCGGCTTGCCGAAGCGTATGCGGTCGGCGTCGATCGACAGCGCGTCCGCATCGACGCGCGCCAACGCGCTGCGGCGCAGGGCGGCTGGCGGACCGGCCAGATCGGCGTTGGCCTTCGAGAAGTGCGCCGCGTAAAGCTCCCATAACGGCTGCACTGTTGGATCGAAGGCGCCTGCGGTCGCGCGATGGATCGCGAGGCTGGTCGACAGGAGCTCGACCAGCTCGACCGGAGGCTGCTCCAGCATTCCCGCGCGATTGAGCCGGCAGATCGCGGAGTCGGGCCGATAGAGGCTGAAGATCTTCTCGAGGCGCGCCACTTCGGCAAGGCAGACGCCCACGAGACGCTCCGCTTCGCTCCGATCCGGGCAATGCAGCTCGAGCATTGCATCGGCGCCCAGCGCCGTTCCCTGCCAGCGGACGGGGGGCGTCTCGGCCCGACCCGGCTCGGGCAAGGCGGTTGCCACCGCGATGATCTGCAGGAACCGGCGCCGCTTCATTGCGCTTTCTCCGGGAGGATATAGCCGCGAGGCATTTCCGCGAAGCCGACGATGCGTCCGCCATTTTCCTGGACGAAGCGTTCGGCGAGCGCCCGGTCGGAGAAGGGTACGGCTTCGTCTTCGCCCATGCCCCCCTTCTTGCGGCTGCCGATCACGTAGACCGCCTTCCGGGCATCCACCCATGTTCCCGGCTCGGGCCTGTCCCAATTGGTCACCTTGCCCATGTCGTTCACATAGATGGCGATCACGTCCTTCGGCATGTCCTTCAGCATCACGAAGGCGAACGTGTCGTGCACCGACGCGAACCAGAAGGGATGGGAATCCGACCTTATGAAAATCTGGCCCTTCGGGCCCGGATGCTCGTCGAGACTCATGTTGCAGAATTGTGCGATCGACTCGCCGGTGACTTCTTGCGGTTCAGGCGGGCGGGCCGCCTCCTTGTCGTCACAGCCGGGGATGAGGCTCGCGAACGACAGTGCCACCAGGACCACGGCGCGAATCACAGTTCCCTCCGCTGGAAGAGCAGAGCGGCGAGCGCCAGCGGAACGACGATCCAGGCCGCCAATGCCGCAAGCACCAGAGCCGTCCCGGCCGGTACCTGATGCGCCATGCCGGCCAGGCCGGCATGGAGGCTGACGTTGCTGTCGGCAGTCAGGTTGGCGAGGCGGAACAGGTCGGCCGGATTCCCGAACAACAGTGCGGTCACCAGCGAAGGCGTGAAGGTGCGGCCCTGGTCGGCGACCAGCGCGCCCAGCACTGCCATGTCGTAGACCAGCACGAAGAACAGCCACAGTCCGATCGCCATCGCCGCCGCCGTGCGGGGATCGCGGACGGCCGTGCTCGCCAGGTAGCCCAGCGCCACAAAGGCCATGCCCAGCAGTATGCTCGAACCGACCAGCAGGACGAAAGCCCCCCAGGCGCCGGCCTCGACGGCATCGCTCCGGAGAGCGAGGGTCAGCGCCGCCGCGCCGTAGCCCACGATCGCCGCGACCGCGAGCACCAGCGTGTGGCCGACGAACTTGCCCACCACCACCTCGATCCGCCGGACAGGATAAGCGAGCAGGAGGCCGAGCGTTCCTCGCTCCAGCTCGCCCGCGATCGCATCATGCGCGATCAGGAGCGCAATCAGCGGAACCAGGAAGACGGTGAGGCTCGCGAGGCTCACGATCGTGACCGACAGCATGCTGATGCCGACCGAGCCGGTCGGGGCGCTGCCCAGCAGGGTCAGCGTCAGCGACAGCGCGGCCATCAGCAGGGTTGCGCCGGCGACGCGGCGGTTGCGCAGGCTGTCGCGCAGCTCGCGGCCGGCAAGGATCGCGATCGCCCTCATTCGGCGGCCTCGCGCCGAAGGAAATGCGCGTAGAGATCGTCCAGACTCGGCGAAGCGACCTCGACATCGCGCAGCTCGCCGGGCAGGGCGAGCGCGCGCTTGAGGACGGCCGCCTTGTCCTTCTCGTCGCAGGTGAACTCCCTCACCCCGTGCCCGAAATCCACGCGAATGCGGGTTGGGCAATCGGCCTGTGCGCGCAGCTCGGCGAGGCTGCCGTCGGCCACCTTGTGCCCGCGATTCATGACCACGATGCGATCGGTGCGCGCCTCCAGTTCGGCCAGCGCATGGGACGACAGAAGTACCGTGACGCCGCCTCGGGCCAGCTCCTCGAGGATCTCGTAGAAGGTGCGGCGCAGCGCCGGGTCGAGCCCGGTCGTCGGCTCGTCGAGCAGCATCAGTTGCGGCGCGCCGATCAGGGCCTGGGCCAGCCCCAGCCTCTGGCGCATGCCCTTCGAGTAGCTGGAAATGCGACGGCTGGCGGCATGAGCGAGCCCAACCCGTTCGAGCAGCTCGGCGTTGCCGGAGACCGGGCAGCGCTTCAGCCGCGCGTAGAACGCCATCACCTCTTCCGCCGTCAGCGCCGGCGGAAACACGACGCTCTCCGGCAGGTAGCCGATGCCCGCATGGGCGGCGATGCCGCGGCCCCTGCCCACGGATACGCCCAGCACCTCGATCGTCCCCGCGGTGGGCTGCACGAGCCCGAGCATCAGCTTGACCAGCGTGCTCTTGCCGGCGCCGTTGTGGCCGACCAGCGCGATCCGCTCGCCGGCATGCAGCGCCAGATCGACCTGGTTCACGGCGTATTCGCTTGCGTACCGCTTGCTGACCGACTTCAGGCTCGCGGTCACGTCCGTCATCGATAGCCTCCGCGCGCCAAGGCGGCCTCGGCTTGCCTGACGTCGGCTTGGGCAGCGCGCGCAGCCGGGATGTCGGGTGCGGTCATCAGGGGCGCACTGTCGACCACGCCTCCCGGATGGATGGCCGGGAACTCGGCCTGTGCCCACCGCACGATCTGCGTCGCGGGCGCATTGGCCAGCAGCTTGGCGGCGGGAAACCGCCAGATTACCTGGTCGACCAGATCGTTCGGCCGATAGGGGGTGTCGGCTATGCCGTCGCCGTTGAGGTCGAAGGCGGGATTGTCGCTCCAGTAGTTGCCGCGGCCCTTCTCCGACCAGTCGAGGAAGCGCGTACCGACATAGAGCACCTGCGTCCTGTTGGCGACGAAGGCGTTGCCCGACATCAGATTGCCTTCCGAGCCCGCCGTGAAGTGGATGCCGATCCGGCAGCCGTCGAAGCGGTTGCCGCGGAATACGTTGTTGTTGGCGTTGTAGATGAAGACACACTTGTCGCCGCTCTCGAGGACGGCATTGCCCTCGATGTCCGAACGGTTCTCGTAGTTCAGCAGGATGCCGTGATCGCGGTCGCGGACCGAGACGTTGCCCAGCACGCGGATGCGATCGGAATACATCAGGACATAGCCTGCGTGGTTGGCGATCGAGACGTTGCCGCTCACCTCGCTGTCGTTGGTGTACATGTAGTGCACCGCAAAGCGCACGCCGTGCAGGCGATTGTCCTTGAACTGGTTCTGGCGGCTGGTGACCGTGAAGATGCCGTCCCGGCCGCCCGTGATGTCATTGCCGATGACCTTGGCGCCAGGCGCATTCCAGACATAGACACCGTTGCCCGCCTCGTTGAGCCGCAGGTCGGTGCGCCCCGTGATCCGGTTGCCGCGCACGATCGCATCGTGGGCGCCATGCACGTATACGCCGGTGAGGTTGTCCACCATGCGGTTGTCCTCGACCACGCTCGCGGTCGCGGTGCGTGACAGGAACACCGCCCCCTCCATCTTCTCCAGGCTGGTCCCGGAGCCCCGGATGGTGAGTCCGCGGATCGTGACATCCGGTGCGGCTACTTCGATCACGCGCCCGCTTCCGTGGCCGTCCACGATCGCGCCGGGCCGGCCCTCGACGGTGAGCGTCTTGTCGATGCGGACGGGGCCGCTGTGCACGCCCGGCAGCAGGACCAGCGTATCGCCGTCGTGCGCGGCCGCCAGCGCCTCGCGCAGCGCCTCGCCCCCTGCCGGTACATCGATCGTACCGGCCAGTGCAGGGCAGACGGCCAACAGAGCAACGGACAACGCCGCCCCGGCGGAGAGGCCGAAGCGCCTCATCGGTCAGGCGCTCTTCGGCTTCACCAGCATGCGTCCCGACATCTCCATGTGCAGCGCATGGCAGAACCACTGGCAGTACCACCAGTGCACGCCGGGCCGGTCGGCTATGAAGGTCACCGAAGCGGTGGCCTGCGGCCCGATTTCCATGGCGATTCCGTAGCGCACGATCGTGAAGCCGTGAGTCAGGTCTTCGACGTCGTCCATGTTGGTGACGTAGACGGTGACCTCGTCGCCCTCGTTCACCTCGAACTTCTCGAGGCTGTAGTTGGGCGCGATCGAGTGCATGTAGACCCGCACCTTGTTGCCGTCGCGGATGACGTTGGCTGCTTCCTCGAGCTTCACGCCGTCCTTGGCCGCCTGCGCCGTGGCGTCGGCCCACGTCGGATCGTTGCGCTTGTAGATGCTGATCGGATTGATCTTCGAGCGGTGCATGATGCAGATGTCGTGCGGCTCGGCGAAGCTCGGCCCGTCATGGACCAGCTTCATCTCCTTGCCCGAGATGTCGATCAACTGGTCGTTCTCGGGCTTCAGCGGGCCGACATTGAGGAAGCGGTCCTTCGAGAACTTGTTGAGCGAGATCAGCCAGCGGCCGTCGGCTTCCTTGGTTTCGCCCATGCTGGTGTGGTTGTGGCCCGGCTGATAGTGCACGTCGATCTTCTGGAGGATGGGATCCACCTTCTCGCCGCGGAAGGCGCGCTTGGCCTTCTCGATGTCCCATTTCACCATCTGGCTGTCGATGAAGGTGGTGGTGAAGGCGTTCCCCTTGCCGTCGAAGGCCGTGTGCAACGGTCCCAGCCCGACCTCGGGCTCGGCCACCACGACGTCGCGCGGCTTGATCTTGTCGTTGAACAGGTCGTCGAACTTGCGCACGTCGAGCACGCTGACGGTCGGCGACAGCTTTCCGTTGATCATCACGTGGATGCCGTCGGGCGCGGTGTTGCAGCCGTGCGGATTGTTGGAGATCGGAACGTAGCGCGTGTACTTCGAGCCGTGCCGCCCGTCGATCACCGGCACGCCCTGCATCTCCTTGTAGTCCTTGTTCTTCACTGCCTCCTCGATGCGGGCGATGTTGAAGATGACCGCCCAATCCTGTTCCGCCGAGGTCATCTCGGCGGTGGTGAACGCCTTTTCCGAATTGTAGCAGGTCGAGAAGGCGTACTTGCCCTGGTAGTCGGCATCGCAGTTGTCCAGGTTGCCGTCCACCATCACCTGCCACGCCACCTTCATCGTATCGCCGTCGATGGCGGTGAACACAGACCAGTAGTTCTTGGAATCCTCGAGGTTGCCCTTGCCGTCGTTGGGAATCGGGATGATGTGCTCGCTGTTGGCGAAAATGTAGCCGGTGCGGGGAAACTTCTGCGGCCGCATGCCGTGGATGTCCGAGGCATTCGGCACCTCGACGATCTTGTCGCACTTCATGATGTCGCAGCGGATGCGCGCCACACGGCAGTTGGCCTTGTCGTTGATGAAGACGTAGCGGCCGTCGTAGGTGCCGTCGGTGAACGACATGTGCGGATGATGGGCGTCGCCGTTCACGAAGATGTCGCCGCGCGTCTTGAGGAACTCGCGCGTCCGCGGCAGCAGTCCTTCGGTGAGGATCTTCCGGCTTTCGTTGGTCAGGCCCCAGCCGGTGGCGCTGCAGCGGTTGAACACCGGAATGCGCATCAGCTCGCGCATCGAGGGAATGCCGATGATGCGCACCTCGCCGGTCTGGCCGCTCGAGGAGAAGCCGACATAGTCGTCGAGATCGCCCGGCCGCACATCGGGGCCCTGGGTCGGCCGTCCCTGCTGCGGCCGGCCTGGAGGCGGCCGCTGCTGGCCGAGGGCCTGGCGGGTCAGCGCCATCAATCCGCCTCCGCCCAGCGCTCCGGCAGCCCCGGCGATACCGGCGACCTTGCCGGTGTGGCCGATCACCGTGCGACGGCTCACCGTCGAGGGCGTCTCTGATCCGTCAACTGGCCGCTCGGCGTCTTTCTTCCGGTCCATGGCTTCCTCCTGCAACGATGCTATGCGACTGACCTAAGCTGCTCCCGAAGCGGGTTTGCCCGGCCGCATCTGCGGCGAAGCCATTGCCTCCCGCTTCTCGCGGCGCAGGCGCCTCTGGATGACGACCGGGCACTTGTAGGCATGGTGATAGAGCATCTGGCAGTGCAGGCACTGGATGCATTCGTTCGGATTGATGTGCCCCTCTGGGTGAATCGACTGGACGGGACACTCGTTGGCGCAGCGCTGGCACGGATTGCCGCATTCGCGGTAGCGCTTCAGCCAATCGAACATGCGCAGCCGGGCCGGAATCGCGAGAGCGGCCCCGAGGGGACAGAGATAGCGGCAGAAGAAGCGCTCGACGAACAGCCCCGCCGCCAGCAGCGCCACGGCGAAGAGGACGAATGGCCAGTCGCGCGCGAAGCGCAGCACGATCGCCGTCTTGAACGGCTCGATCTCCGCCGCCTGCTCGCTCATCGACAGGGAATAGAGAGACAGGGCGAACAGCCCCAGGAAGACGATGTACTTGATCGGCCACAGCCGCTGGTGCAGCCCGAACGGCACCTTGTACTGCGGCACGTGCAGCAGCCGGCCAAGGCGGTTCAGCAGCTCCTGCAAGGCGCCGAACGGACAGAGCCAGCCGCAGAACGCGCCGCGGCCCCAGAACAGCAGCGAGGCCGCCACCGCCGCCCACAGGATGAAGATCAGCGGATCCACCAGGAAATAGTCCCAGCGGAAGTCCGTCCTGAGCGAGTTCAGGAAGGTCAGGACGTTGACGACGGAGAGCTGAGCCTGCGCGTACCATCCGATCCAGAACAGCGTGAACAGGAGGAAGCCGACACGCACCCGGTCGTACAGGATCGGGCGCCGCACCAGCGCGTCCTGGAAGAAGAATATGCCGGTGAGAGCCGCGAGGGCGACGCACAAGGTTGCGATTTCCGGAATGCGCGCCAACCACAGCCGCACCCACAACGGCTCCTCGTTCGCGGTCGAGCTCTCCGCCGGCTTCCCCTGCGGCGCGACCGACGCCGTCGGCGCCGTGGTGACAGCGGCGGAGGCCGGCGCGGTCAGGTACTTGTCGGGCAGAGCGTAGGCCAGGTCGAAG
The DNA here is from genome assembly GCA_018240745.1 of Pseudomonadota bacterium. Classification (GTDB taxonomy): domain Bacteria; phylum Pseudomonadota; class Alphaproteobacteria; order Reyranellales; family Reyranellaceae; genus Reyranella. The sequence goes on along the minus strand of JAFEFF010000169.1, from coordinate 23,113 downwards.
GTCAGGAAGGCCTTGTCCCGGCCCCCCATCGCCCGCTGGACGAGAAGCTTCAGCCGCCACGGCTGGGCAGGGTCGAAGGTTTCCCCCTCGGGAACCACGAACAGACCAATCTCGCGGAACTGGGGGGCGCCGTCAGCGGCAAGGTCGCCGAGGCGGCGATGGTTGCGATCGCGAAAGCGGATGATGTTCTCACCCTGCACGAGCTCGATCCGGTCGAAGATGCCGCCGCGTACATAGCCGGACCCCTTGAAGGAATAGATGCCGTTGCCGGCGACGACGATCGCCTGCTGGCCCGGTTTCAGGCGTTGCTGCAACGCGTCGTACTCGGCGCCGAGCAGACTGCGCCCTATGGCAGGCACGCTGGCTTCGGCGACGTAGAGATCGATGAATTCGTCGGAAGGCTCGCCCTCCTGCGGATGCCGTGCGGCCTCCGCATTCCCCGACCTCGCGAAGGCGTCGTTGACCTCACCTACCGAGATAGACAGGCGGCGCACCGAGCCATCGCCCAGGAGCGTGGTCCAGTCCTCGATCGAGCCTTTTGTCGCGTCCACCTTGCGGGCCGCCGCAGGAACCGCCGCGGTGCTCGGGTTGCCGAGACGCCGCGAGCGGGCGAACTGCGACGCCGACTTGGTGATGCTGTCGGCGATCACCATGACCGTGACAGTGGCACCGCTTACGATGTCCACGCTGGCACTGCCCGTGGCATCGGGGGCACCCTGCAGTACATTCCGCCCGACGAAAGCTTTGATGAAGTTCGCGATCTTCTGCGGGGGGATTCCGATCAGCACGATCGGCTCGTGATGTTCGATCAGCTTGGCACCGACGATCTTGCCGGAGAGATCGAGACCGATCGCGATGTTGATCGGCTTTCCCGAATAACCGATCGAATTGACCACATCGGAATTGAGGAAAATGTAGCCCAGCAGGGTCGAGCCTGCATAGGCTGCCGCTGCGGGCGGTGCGCCCTCAATGGGCCCGAGGCGATCGGCGCCCGGGAAGACCTCGGAGACGGCAATCGAGTCGAGATACTGCGCAAGATGCGATGATTGCGCCGACGCCGGCAACCGGCTCGCGAGCAAGGCAAAGACAGCGGCGACAACGACAAGAAGGGGACGAATTTTCACCGAAGGGCGCATCAGGATCGGCCGTCTCTACCGACGTGTTGGGACGGACGACAATAGCGAAGCGTCGAAGTCCGTGCCACCCTTGGCGGAATTCGGAGGATGCCCCCGTGGTTGATGCCCGACGTCGAGCCGGACTGAACGCCGACCCCTCAATCGAAGTTGCGTCGATCGGGCAGATATTCGCTGTCGCGATCGCCATGGAAGAAGAGGCGGCGGCGCGCTATCGCGACCTCGCTGAGCGCATGCGCTTGCAGGGCGTGCGAGATCTCGAATCGCTGTTTCGGTTCCTCGCCGACATCGAGGAGAAGCATGCCGGCCAGGTCCGCAGCCGCAGTGCTGCTCACGTCACGCGCGTCGACAAGATCGACGGCGTGCACTGGGAACTGCCGGAGAAATTCGAGGAACAGGAGGGCCGGTCGTATGTGCTCACGCCCTACTCCGCCCTGGCCATCGCCGTTCGCAACGAAGATCGCGCCTTTGCATTCTACTCGTATCTCGCCGCGCATGCCCCGAGCCCCGACATTCGCGTGGCAGCCGAGGAGTTGGCGCGTGACGAGCTGGATCACGCCAGCCTTCTGCGCCGCGAGCGCCGCAAGGCGTGGCGCACCCAACCGATCGAAGCGCCGCAGGCGATACCGGCGGACCTCGTCTCCTTCCTGGCGCGAGTCGCGACCGTCGAGCAGACGAGCGCACGGGGACACCGATCGTTGTCGGACAGGTTGTCCGCTGAGGGGCATGCTTTCGAGGCACGCCTGTTCGCCGAGGTCGCCGAGGAGGAAGAAAAATGCGCGCGGGAAGCGAAAGCCGGCGACACCGCGTCACCGGGCGGCAAACTGCCGCCTGCTGAAACCGTGCGCGACGGGCTACGTTTGCTGGAAAGCGCGTTCAACCAGTACGCGGAGATCGCCGAACAGGCAGGCGATGAAGCCGTGATGAGGACGGCGCAGGACTATGAGGCTCGAGCGCTCAGGCGGCTTTCCTTCGTGCAGGGTGCACTGGGAAATCCGCTTTTGGGCCACCGGGCATCGGAGGAATGAAATGCGTATCGGATTGATCTCGGTGCTCGCGATGACGGCGCTGGTAGCGGCGGGATCTGCCCTCGCCAAAGAGGATCACGAAGCCGAGGAAGGCCAGAAGATCTTCAAGCGCGTGTGTTTCACCTGCCATACCAGTGATGCCGGCAAGAACAAGATCGGGCCGTCGTTGCACGGCGTGATCGGGCGCAAGGCCGGATCGGTTCAGGGCTTCGCCTACTCCAGCGCCATGAAGGACGCCAACGTGACCTGGGATGACCAGACGCTGGACAAGTATCTGAGCGACCCCAAGAAGTTCATCCCCGGCAACAAGATGGCCTATGCAGGCATCAAGAAGGAAGACGAGCGCAAGGAGGTCATCGCCTATCTCAAGAGCCTGGAGTGAGGCGCTGATACGGGGTCAACCGCGCCCCGTCTTGCGCGACAGGCAGAGCATCGGCGCATAGAGCAGGACGAAGCCGCCGAACGCGAGAAACCAGGCGGCCGCCGCGATGTGGAGCAGCGTCGTGACCCCGGCCGGGATCATCGCCGCAAGAATACGCGCGATGGCCGCGACCAGGACCAACGCGTAAACCACCTGCAACTTCCACGACGCTTCCAGCGGACGTCCCGTGTGGCCGAGGCTGGCCCGGCTCATGACCGCGAGCGTCATCGTCGCCATGGCCCCGACCGTCCAGGCGTGGGTGCCCGCGCTTTGCGGCAGCACGTCCAGCGCCGACAGCGCGAGCAACCCGAAGCCCAGCGGCACGAAAGCGAATGCGAGGTGCAGGATCAGGACCAGCCTGTCTCGCGCCGTGCGCTCTCCCGCCCAGCGGCCGAGTCGCACGGCATTGCCGGCGCCGGCGACCGAGAGGAGTACGCACGAAGCGATTCCCAGCGGTTGCACGATCCACAGCAGGAGCGCCGCGCCGCTGGCTCCCATGCAGGCCATGTCGAAGCGGTCGAGCGGCGCGGGCATGCGACCAGGCTCCTGGCGCATCAGCCAGTTGCGGGTGAAGCTCGGCACGATGCGGCCGCCGATCACCATGATCAGCATCAGCACGACGGCGATGCCGGCACGCGCGGAATAGGAGACCATTCCCTCGGCATGGGCTTCGAGATGGAAGCCGATGTTGGTAGCCGCCAGCAGCGACAGCAGGCCAACCACCTTGGCGTTACGCCAGTTCTTGCCGACGATGATCTCGCGGGCGACCGCCGCCGCCATGAGCACCAGGAAAGCCGCGTCGATCGCGAGGGTCGCGACCCATCCCAGCTCGGCCGAGAAGGCGACGGCGATGCGGCCAACCAGCCACGCCAGCACCAGGACGAGAAGCGGCCGGCCCTGGAGCGGCAGCCGGCTCGTCCAGTTGGGGATGGCCGTCAGCACAAAGCCCGCGATGACCGCGCCGATATAGCCGTACAGCATCTCGTGGATGTGCCAGTCGCGCGAGTTGAACGCAGTCGGCAGGGACAACTCGCCGAGGAACATCGGCAACCACAGCAGGATCTGCACAGCAGCCCACAGTGGCCCGAACAGAAAGAATGGCCGAAACCCGTAGGACAGCAACGCTGGGCCGGAATAGGGCTTCAGCCTGGGTATGCCAGGCATGGCCTTTCATGTTGGCGTCATCGCCGCCGTATGCAACCCCTCGAGGCGCAAGGGCTTGGATACGCGGCCCTATTGCCTATCGCCGACGGCCCGTGTGCGTACCATGGGCGGCAACGCCGTGCCCAAAGAGACGTTTCTCCATGATTGCAGAGGACCAAGATGCTTCCCCATCGAATGCCGCCCGGGCGAATCGTTGCCGCGTTGAATGGCGCATTGCTGCTCCTGTCTCCACTTGCGTCCGCACAGGACATCGGTCGCGGCGAGCGGCTGGCGAGAACCTGGTGCGCCAATTGCCATGTCGTGGACCGCAATCCGGCTGAAGCGGGAGCAACCGGGGTCCCGACGTTTCCGGCACTCGCCGCGAAGCCTGGCCAGACCTCCGAGAAGCTGCGCGCTGCAATGAATCCCCGGCACAGCCGCATGCCCGATCTGCAATTGAGCAAGCAGCAGCAGGACGACCTCGTCGCCTACATCCTCTCGCTGAGACCGAAGCGATAGCGTCGGTTCTACTCGCCAACGCGATTTCGATCCGCACCAGAACTTCTTGCCTGTTGCGGCGCTCGCTCCGCATGTTTGCGCGCGCAGAGCGCGGCCAGGCCCTCGGCGAACTCGGCATAGCCTATTGCGCCGGACGAGCGACGCGACGGCGCGATCGCTTCGACTGCGCATTGGCCGATGTGTTGCCCAAGCGCTCGATACGCCTCGAACTGGCCCTCGGTGAAGAACTGGTCCGCGGTCGTTTCGTGCGGGAAGGTCGGGCTGCGATGCCGGTACTCGCCGATCACCTCGTCCTCGTCGCCCGTACAGGTCGATTTCAGGTAGAGGAGATAGCCCTCCTCCTTCTGCCCGGGATAGGTGATCTGTCCCACGACCAGATGAGCGGCACTGCACTGATCGGCATTGAGGCGGAGCTCGTCGAGATTGATGTCGATATGGATGCCGAGATCGATGCGGGCGGTTCTGAGCAGCGTCGCCAGGCCGACAAAGTGCATCTCCGGGTCGCACTCGCCGTCGCCGATGACGATCAGCTTGCAGCGCCGGCGCAGGAGCTCGATCGTCGCCAGGTTCTCGATGTGACCGCCGTCGGACAGGTTGACGAAGTTCCGCTTCTCGTCGAGGCGCATCGTCATCTCGCGCAGCAGCACCTGCGGCGGCACCTGCCAGCGGAAACGGTCGCCGAAGGCGTTCTTCAACTTCACCAGCTGCTGGTGCGGCTTGATCTCCTGGCCATTCTCGACGGCCAGGTCGTCGTACCTCGTATAGTGGTAGACGCGCTGGTCACCGCCGCCCGAGACGGTGACGGTCTGCCGCCCGCTGCCGTCGTCCGAAGTCACTACGCGGACAGCGCCGCCGATCTCGCTCCTCACCCGCCGCCCCGGCCGCCGAATCAGCCGCGTCCCCGGCTGGACGACGTCGCCGTTCCTCACCAGACGCTCGGCGTCCGGCGAGTAGCGGTAGGTGCGCGTCTCGCCCACCGCCCCGGCAATCGTCACCACCTTGTGCCCGCCGTCGCCACTTTCTACGGTCGCCCTCCCGTCGATCTCGCTCACCGGCAGGGTCTTGAAGCGCATCACGGCGCTGATGCTCGAGCCGAGGTAGCCGCCGCCCGAAACCGTCGACATATAGTCGAAGTGGCGAAACAGCCCGGCGCGATGCAGCGCCTGGGCGATGCCGAGATTGATGGTCGCCGAGCGGATACCGCCGCCAGAGAAGGCGATGCCGGCCAGGCCGTGGGCGGTCGTCGGCGCCGCGATGTTGGCGAGACCACGCCCCGCCCCCCTATCGTCGAGCTGTCGCCAACGCTTCTCCACTGACTGCAACTCGTCGGCAAACACCTCGGCGAAGTCGAAACCGGGCCGCTGCCGGAGCCGGCCTCCTGTGGCCGTCCTGGTTTCCACGTGCCGGGCAAGGTCGTCCTCGAGCAGGCCCGGGTTGGGCACCCAGACGCCGAGCCGGACGTTGATCATGGTCATGAACGCGACAAGCGCCGGCGACGTGCTGCGGCCCATGTTGGGCGAGGCGGCCGCCGCCGAGATCGCCATGGCGCTCGCCAGGTTCACCTGCGGGCAGACCTGCTCCATGGAAGCGGTGCGGCAATAGCCGGTGCGCTCGCCGCCGATGAATTTCTTGCTGAATATGAAGAAATCGCTGTGCCGGTCGCGCAAGCCGATGTCGTCGCTGCCCTGGAGGTTCAGCGCGACGTTGATCAGATGATAGGGCGCTGTCGAGCCGGTCTCGTGGTGGCTGAGCTCGCTCAGCGGCACGTCCTCCTCGATGCCGACCTCGCCGCGGGCATTCACGCCCAGCAGGAACGCCGACGCCAGCCGGTCGCGATACAGCGCATGCATGGAGGTCTGGTTGATGTCGACGGTGAGCCAGCCGAAGAACCAGACCTCGAAGGCGCAGGCCAGGAGGAACAGGCTGGCGCTCATCTGCGCCACGAACTTGCTCTCGTTCGCGTAGTGCTTGTGGACTTCCCAATAGGCCCAATAGAGAAAGGCAATCACCGCGACATGAAGGACGACTATGCAGACCGCCAATACCGAAAGCCGCAAGTAATCCCGGCCGGAAAACGTCCTCTTGAAGAACCCGAAGACCATCACGCTCAGGATGCCGAGGACATAGACGAGAGGCGTGAATACGAGCAGCAGCGCCAGATAGCCGCTGTTCGTGTCGTTGGGATCGGGTTTGGCGCCGAAGAGCAGGTAGTCCGTGACGACCACGATGACCAGAAGCGGCGCCAACACGCCGCCGATGGCGATCACAGCCACCGCCAGCTTCTGCCAGGTGCCGCTCAGCACCTTCAGCAGTTTCGGCGCGGCGCTGAGCGACGCCAGCGCTGCCGTCGCGGCGGCAAGATAGGTCTTCCATGGCAGCTCGGTGATCTTGTAGTGGTCGCGAACCCACTGGTAGGAGGCGACGAGGCGCGGCAGCAGATCGAGGACCGCCACTCCCAGCACCAGCAGCAGGGCCAGGGCGAAGGTGCGCTCGTAGTAGTCGCGCGATTCGACCGAGCTGTCGCTGCCGCTCGCCAGGCTCTTCTGATAGCCCGCGATCCTGCCGAACATCGTGGCGATCGGGAATATCAGTATCCAGCCGACCGCCAGCACCAGCGCCCAGGGCGTCAGGTAGTGCGAAAGCATCCAGTAGTAGGCGGCGCTGAGCACGACCGCCGCCACCAGCAGCGGCGGCAGCAGCATCAGCGTGTTGATGAAAATGCCGCGCGCCAGCACGGCGGCGATGCGCAGATAGTCGAGGAACCCGCCCACCGCCATGTAGTTCGAGTGGTTGCGCAGCCAGGTGAGGAAACGCGACTCGCTCGGGCCGTCCGTCAGCGCGAAGGGGAAATCGCCGTATCTCGCCTGGTCGGAGGGCTGTTCACTCACCTCGCGCACTCACCTGGGCAGCAGGTCGGCGACCTTCAGCTCGCTCACCGCGGCATCGACCCGGCGGGCGACGGCCCGCACCATCTCGAGCCCGCGCTGATTGCCCACGTCCATGCCGCCGGTGGTGAAGACGGCGACGAACAGGCCGCACAGGACCGCGAAACGGTAGGCTTCCCAGCAATCGTCGAAGCTGAAGCCGGTCACGCCCATCTGGAGGAGGGTGTCGTGGTAGCGCCGCAGCAGGGCCTTCTCCGCCTGGTGCCGGTAGGCCGTGGGCACGCTGTTGCAGATCAGGTAGGCCACATCATAGAGCGGCCCGCCGCGGCCGGAGATCTGCCAGTCGACGGCGGCGATGCCGTCGGCCCCCAGCGACGGCCCGAACAGCAGGTTGTCGGCACGATAGTCGCCATGGAGGAAGCTGCGCATGCCCGAGGACAGCTCCTTGACCACCTGGGCCGCGACCGGCGCCAGCGCTTCCGCCGTCTTCCTGGTGTAGTCGCTGTAGCAATCGGAGAAGTTGCTGAGCGATGGAGCAAGGAAGCCCTGGTAGCCGCCCTGCACGGCCATGCAGTAGTCGGGATTGCGGAAATCGAACAGCGCGTCCATCTCGCCCGAGTCGACCTTGCCCCACCACGCGCCGTGCAGGCGCCCGATGGCGGTGATCGCCGCCTCGGCCTGGGCCGGCGTCAGGCCGGCGACCTGATCGCCCGGCAGCGTGTTGCGCATGTCCTCGAGCAGCAACACGAAGCTGTGGTCGGCCATGTCGAGCTCGGCATGGAACAGCCGCGGCGTGCGGATCGGCGAGTACTGCGCGAGCTTGGTGTAGAAGGCCACCTCGCGCGGATAGAAGAACAGCATGCGGGCGACGCCGAGGTTGGTCGGATCGGCGGTCGGGAACTTGCTGATGATGGAGGCGGGGGCGCCCTCTTCCGGCTTGTCGTAGGTGATCGAGAGCCGTGAGACCTCGGCCATTATGCCGACTCCCAGCCCGAGATTGGCGGAGCTGACGCCGGTGATCCTGGCGTTCGACAGCACGTCGCTGCGGCGCATCACGCCGTCGAGCCATTCGGCCTTCACCGCCGCCGCGTTGTGTGGCCAGTTGCCCATGTTCGCACGCCCCCGGTCTCTTGTTCTTGTTGGGGTCATTATTGTCGCGAAGGGCTTGCCCTCACAAGCCGAGACCGTGGCAGAAAGTGCGGTCGCTCTGCATCTGTCGGCCGATCCGCATTTGCCGCCTCGGCGGTTGCCGCCGCGAGACATTCCGCGAGACTCGCACGCAATCCGTGTGCTTAGGTTTGGCAAATGAGCAGCCGGCCAACCATCTTCGATGCCTCCACCCTGGAGGTGGTTTGCACGGGCCTCGGCTTCTCCGAGACGGTCGACCGGGACGGGGGACAAGGCGGATGGCGGGGGAAACGGAAACGCATTCGGCGGCACGCGCGAGCGAGGTTCGCAGGATCAGGCTGGTATCGCTCATGGCGATGGCGCTGCGAACCGGGCTTCACCGGCGCGGCCAGCATCCCAAGCAGCACGGCACCGTGCGGGCCAAGTTCGAGGTCCTGGGCGACATCCCGCCGGAATACAAGGTCGGGCTGTTCGCCAAGCCCGCCACCTACGATGCGCTGATCCGCTTCTCGAACGGTCCCCAGCGCACCGATCAGGACCGCGGCGCGCAAGGCATGGCGATCAAGCTGCTCGGCGTGCCGGGCCGCAAGGTCCTGGAGAAGGAAGCCGAGGCCGGCACGCACGATTTCATCCTGATCGACGGCCCGGTGTTCTTCGTGCGCAACACGTCGTCCTATGCCCGCCTGGTCGGCGAGCTGGCGCGCCTGCCGCCCGACAAGCATCCGCAGAAATGGCTCGCCTGGATCAAGCAGACCCATCCGGAGGACGTTCAGGTCGTCGACAGCTACCACGACCGGCTGGCCGACAGCCCGCTCGCGCAGCAGTTCTGGAGCCAGGTGCCGTACGCCTTCGGCCAGGATCGCAACACGATCTGCCGGTACAGCACTGTTCCCCATCCGGGCAACATGACGGCGCCCATCCCCGAGGAGCTGCGCCACGGCAACTACCTGCGCCAGGCGATGGTCAACCATCTCGTGGTCGAGGGTCGGCCGGCGGGGTTCGACTTCTGCGTCCAGCTCTACGACGACGCCACACCCGAGATCATCGACACCCCGACGCAGGAATGGAAAACGCCGACCCAGCGCGTGGCCGTCATCACCATTCCGGCGCAGGACTTCAATCGGCCCGAGCAGGATCGCTATGGCGAGCACCTTTCGTACACGCCGTGGCACGCCCTGCCCGACCACCGGCCGGTGGGGCAGATCAACGAGATCCGGCGAACCGTCTATGCCATGAGCCAGCGGGTGCGCCACCTGTTCAGGGGCGTCCCCAAGCAGGAGCCGACCAGCCCCTATCCGCCGAACACGGCGCTCAGTGTCCAGAAGCGCACGCTGAAGATCGTTGGGGGCGCCCTCGCCGCTGGAGTGGTCGCGGCCCTGGCGATCGGCGCTTTCGTGGTGTGGCCGAAGGTCCATGTCGCGCTGCCGGAATATCCGCCGGTCGAGAAGCAAGTCTGGTTACAGCAGAACTGGTCGGCGGGCGCGCGCGAGTGGTTCCACCATTCGAGCCAGGGCGGGCAGTTTCCGCCCCTGATCAACGTTCCCTTCGAATGGTTCATCGCGCTGGAGCAGCCGACGCTGTCGCTCGGCGCCGCCGGCTTGCTGGCCGACCAGCGCTATCTCGACCGTTTCGGCTTCATCCCCTCGACGTCGGAAAGCGGCGCCTTCGACTGGCGGCGCTGCCGGGAGCCGGAGGGAGCGACCGGCTACGACAGCGGCGGCGCGGGATCGCCGTCGTGGCGGCATCGTCTGCCGGTCGGTTTCGCCTGCTCCGACCGCGTGACCGCTCCGATGCTGCTGCCGGACGGCCGGCCGTGGCGCAATCCGGCGACCGGCAGGACGATGAGCGCGATCGGGCTCACCTGCGCCGCCTGTCACACCGGCCGCCTGACCTACGGCAACACCGAGATCCTGATCGACGGCAGCCCGGCGCTGACCGACATCGTCAAGCTGAACACGGCCATCGGCCTGTCGCTCGTCTTCACCCGGTACGAGCACTTCCGGTTCAACCGCTTCGCGCTCCGCCTGCTGGGATCGGACGACAACGAGGCCTCGCGTGCCGCCCTGCGCGCGCAGCTCGACGACGTGCTGAAGCGGGTCGGCCAGCTCAAGGAGCTCAACGACAAGGTCGCCAGCCATGGTGTCGAGGAAGGATTCGGCCGGCTCGACGCCCTCAACCGCATCGGCAACCAGATCTTCGCGATCGATCTCGGCCGGCCCGGCAACTACGCCGGCAGCTCCGCGCCGGTGCACTATCCCCGCATCTGGGACGTGGCCTGGTTCGAGTGGGCGCAATACAACGCCTCGATCGGCCAGCCGATGGTGCGCAATGCCGGCGAGGCGCTGGGCACCGGCGCGCCGGTCCTGCTGCAAGGCGCGCCATCCAGCACCGCGCCGATGACCGCGCCCCTGTTCAGCTCGACCGTCCAGGTCGACACCCTGTTCAAAATGGAAGAGCTGCTCGCCGGCAGGCAGCCGGACGAAAAAGTGGGCTTCAACGGGCTGCAGGCGCCGAAATGGCCAGCCGAGATCCTGGGGCCGATCGATGCCAAGCTCGCCGAGCGCGGCGCCAGGATCTACGATGACAAGTGCGCGCACTGCCACCTGCCGCCGCCGCGCAGCGAAGCCTTCTGGAAATCGGACAGGTGGCTGCCGCCGAACGATGCCGGGCAGCGCTATCTGCGGGTGAACGAGATCCCCATCTCCGAAATCGGCACCGACCCGGCGCAGGCCGAGGACATGATGAACCGCAAGGTCGACGTCCCGCCGGAGCTCGGCCTCACCAGCGACAGCTTCGCCGAAGCGCTGAGGCAGGTCGTGGCAAAGACGGTGGACCGCTGGTACGACACCCGGACACCGCCGGTGCCCGAGGCAAAACGCCGGGAGATGGACGGGTTCCGCACGAACGCGATCCAGGGCAAGCCCCAGTACAAGGCCCGCCCGCTCGACGGCATTTGGGCCGCCCCGCCTTACCTGCACAACGGCTCGGTGCCCGACATCGAGGCCCTGCTGTCGCCGTTCGCCGAGCGGCCGAAGACCTTCTGGCTCGGCAGTCGCGCCTACGATCCGGCACGCATGGGCTACCGCTGGTCCGCGAAAGTGAATGGCGGCTTCGAATTCGATACTTCCAGGCGCGGCAACCTCAACACCGGCCACGAATTCGATGACGGTCCGGCGCGGCCCGGCCGCATCGGGCGCAAGCTCAGTCCCGACGAGCGCCGCGCGCTGATCGAGTACCTCAAGACGCTGTAACCTGCGTTCAGCCTTCGGGCACGCCCGCCTGGCGCAACCCGGCGGCGACGCGCTCGCGTTGGGCGAGGAAGGTCGGATGGTCGCTGGCCGCGCCGCTTAAGTAGCGGCGCATGGTGAAGTCGGGATTGAGCACCAGTCCCGCCTGGACCGCGTCCTTCGCCTCCCTGGTCCGGCCGAGATTCGCCAGGGCCGCGGCCAGCAGGAAGTGGGTGTACGGATTGTTGCGGTTGAGCGCGATCGCACTGCTGAACAACGAAACGGCCTCCTCGTCGCTACCGAGGAAGAGCTTGGCGTCGCCCGCAATCGACAGCCACGCAGCGACGAACGAATCGCGCGGACTGAGCCGCAACGCCTCTTCGACATGCGCCTGCGTTTCCTCGCCACGGCCAATGCGAAACTTGGCCAAGCCGATCATCGCATGCGCTGGCGCAAGGTTCCGGTCGATCGCCAGAGCCCTTTCGCACTCGGCGATCCCCTGCAAGGCGCGCTTGGTCTGAATCTGGGCCAGCCCCAGCGACAGGTGCGCCCAGGCATGCTCGGGCGCCAGAGTCAGCGCCTTGACCAGCGCGGCCTCACCGGCTGCCAGCCGAGTTGCACGATCGCCGCCAGCGTAGAGCGACGCCATGAACACATCGACATAGGCGCCCCATACCAACGCCTCGATATTGCCCGGGTCCAGCTCCAGGGCGCGCTCGAGATAATCGCGGGCATGCGACAGATAGTCGGGCGTGTTTCCCTTGTTCAGCCAGGCCATGCCCTGGAAGTAAAGATCCACCGAGTCCGGGTCGGGCGCCCGCTCGGCCCGTCGGGCCTCGGCGCCGATCAGTTGCGTTCCGAGCTGCCGGGCAAGCCTGGTCACGACTTCATCCTGTACGTCGAGGAGATCGCCCACCGGTTTGTCGAAGCGCTCGGCCCACAGATGTCCGCCGGTTTCGGTGTCGATGAGCTGCACATTGACCCGCAAGCGCGTGCTGGTACGCTGCACGGAGCCCTCCAGAGCATAGCGCACCTGCAATTCACGTCCGACTTGCATGATGTCGACGGGCTTGCCCTTGTAGGTGAACGCCGTGTTGCGGGCGATGACCAGTGTCCCGTTCATGCGCGACAGGTCGGTGGTCAGGCTCTCGGTTACGCCATCGACGAAGTATTCGTGCTCCGGATTTCCACCGAAATTGGCGAACGGCAGAACCACGATGGACAGTCGTGGTGGCGTGGACGACCCCGTCGAGGTTGCGCGAACCGGCTGCGAAGAGCCGGAGCCCTGCGACGTTGCCGCATGCACGGTAGGCCAATCCTGTTCGGTCCATTCCACATCGAAGGCCCGTATCGGACGTAAGATATTCCTGAGCGACAGCTCCCCTCGTGGTTGCAGCTTGGCCTTTACGCGCCCGTGCACAGCATCGCGCACGGCTCGCGACACGACGATCCCGCCTGGCGGCGCCTCCGTCTCGAGCCGCGCCGCCACGTTCACGTCGTCGCCGTAAATATCGGTGCCATCGACGATGACGTCGCCCAAATGAAGACCAGCCCTGAATACGATCGCCCTTTCCTCAGGCTCATTCCGATTGGCGTCGGCAATCGCCTGCTGAAACTCGATGGCAGCAGCAAGAGCATCGACCGCGCTCGCGAACTCGACCAGTCCGCCATCACCCTTGAGCCTGATCACACGTCCGCTGTGCCGTGCGACAGCCGGAGCCAAACGCTGGTTGATGTGATTTAGAAGTCGGGCAATGGTGCCGCTCTCATCCTGACCCATCAGCCGGGACGAACCCACAGCGTCTACAAAGAGGATCGCTGCCAGCCTGCGCTGCTCGCGCGCCAAATCTTGTCCTCCGAACCCCCGCGATCGATCGTAGAGGCAGCATGACCCCTGAGCAATGCAATAACCGCACGATGGCCGACAGGTTCGGCGCGCCGTCGCCCTGGGTCTACCTCAGTTGTTCGCCCGACCGAATCAGTAGATGCCCAGATGTTGGTGCAAATCCACCTTGTCCCGCGTGAGCACCGCAACCGTCGCATCGACCACCACCCGGCCGCTGTTGAGGATGACGATGTCGTCGGCGACGTCGAAGGCGAGCTTGGCATTCTGCTCGACCAGCAGGATCGACAGCCCCTGCTCCTTCAGGCGCCGGATCGTCGCCATCACCTCGGCGACGATCTGCGGCGCCAAGCCCTCCGATGGCTCGTCCAGGAGCAGTACTCTTGGATTCGACATCAGCGCCCGGCCGATCGCCAACATCTGCTGCTCGCCGCCGGACAGAGTGCCGGCATATTGCCTTCGCCGCTCGGCCAGCCGCGGGAAAGTGTCGAACACCCGCTCGAGAGTCCACGGGTTCTGCCGATTGCCGGAGCGCCGGCGTGCGGCTACGGCGAGGTTCTCGCGCACCGTCAGGCTGCGGAAGATGCGCCGGCCCTGTGGCACGAGGGCGACGCCCTGGGCGGCGATTGCCTCGGGCGGACGGCCGGCGACCGGCGTGCCGTAGACCGCGACGCTGCCGCGCCGTGGCCGCAGGAGGCCCATCACCACGTTGATGCTGGTGGTCTTGCCGGCGCCGTTGCGGCCGAGCAGGCCGACGAGCCGGCCCTCGCCGCAGGTGAAGGAAACGCGATGCAGGACGTGGCTGTCGCCGTAGAATGCGTCGACATCGGCGAGCCGGAGAGCCTCATTCGCCAAGATAGATCTCCCGGGTCTTGGGATGCGCCACCACCTCGGCCCGGCTGCCCTCCACCATCACCTCGCCGAAGTGCAGCACGGTGATTCGCTCGGCAAACTCCAGCGCCACGTCCATGTCGTGCTCGATCATCACGATGGTGACGTCACGCGGGATCGAGGCGAGCAGCCCCTGCACGTCGCGCCGCTCCTCGAGCGACAGGCCGGCAAACGGCTCATCGAGCAGCAGCACCTTCGGGTTCTGCGCCAGCCCCATGGCGATCTCGACACGACGGCGTTCCCCGTAGGAGGTGTCGCTGAGGGGCCGGTCGGCCATGTCCAGCAATCCGACACGCGAGAGCGCTGCCCGCCCCGCCTCGATCAGTCCCGCCTGGCGGGCGAAGCGGCGAAAGGGATTCCAGCGCAGGCCGGAGAGCCCGAGCAGCGACAACATGACATTGTGCAACAGCGTTTCGTTCTGGAACAGCGTGATGATTTGGTAGGTGCGGGCGAGACCGAGATGCGCGCGCCGGCGGCTGGGGACGCGGACAATCTCCTGGCCGAACAAACAGATGGAGCCCGCATCGGGCCGCAATTCGCCGGTGATCAGGTTGAACAGCGTGGTCTTGCCGGCGCCGTTCGGGCCGATGATCAGCCGCCGTTCGCCGGGATCGACGCTCAGATTGACCTCTCGGGTAACGTGCAGCCCACCGAACGCCTTCTGCAGACCGCTGACCTCGAGCGCTCTCATTGGCCGCCCCCGCTGCCGGGCGGCACGGCCGCCATCGCAACGGGCCCGGCGAGGCGCTGCCGCCATCGCCGCACGCCCCAACGCCACAGGCGGAGCGAGCCCGGCACGAGCCCCTCGGGCATGAAGATGACGATGGCGACGAAGATCGCGCCGAGCACGAAGTTCCAGCGCTCGATATAGGCGCTCGCCACGTTCTTCATGACGACGACGAGGAGCGCGCCGGCGATCGGCCCGAGCAGCGTTGCAGTGCCGCCGGAAATCACCATCAGCAACACCTCGGCCGAGGCCGTCAGCGCCACCGTCTGCGGGCTGACGAACTGGTTGTAGTAGAGGAACAGCAGGCCCGCGACTCCGCTCCACAAGCCGGAGAACAGGAAGGCGAGAAAGCGGATGAGCCAGACGTTGTAGCCCAGCGCGTTCATCCGCCGTGGCTGATCGCGGGCACCGCGCAAGCTGGCGCCAAACGGCGAGGCGACGAACACGGCGATCGCTGCCAGGGCCACCAGGAACACCACCAGCGTCGCCCAGTAGAAGGGGTCGGCATCCACCAGCGACAAGCCGAACGGCGCCGGCCGTGAGGCAATCGACACGCCGTTGTCGCCGTTGGTGAGGCTGATCCAGCGGTAGGCCACGCCCCAGACGATCTGCCCGAGGGCGACGGTGATCATGACGAAGCCCAGGCCGGTGCCGCGCAGCGCCAGCACCGCGAACAGCGCCGAGGCACCGAGCGTCACGGCCAGCGCTCCGACGATGCCGAGGAAATGTCCGTAGCCGCCGTTGATCAGGATCGCACCGCTGTAGGCGGCAATGCCGAACAGCCCGGCATGGCCGAGCGAGACCAGCCCGGCATAGCCGACGATCACGTTGAGGCCCAGAGCGAATACTGCGTAGAGCAGCACCTGCGAGGCGATGTTGACGTAGTAGGAATTGCCGATCCAGGCCGGCAGGCTCGCCAGCAGGGCAAGCGCCATGACAAGTGCGCCAAAGGGTGCCAACCGCTTCACGACTGCCGTTTCACGGCGGGCGCTTCACGACTGCCACTCATGGGGACGGCCTGCCGAACAGGCCGGCCGGTCGCACCACCAGCACGAGCAGCATCGGCAGGAACAGCACTACGTAGGCGAGCTCGGGCAACAGCGCCTGGCCGAAATTGTACAGCACACCGACCACGAAACTGCCGACGAAGGAGCCGACCAGGCTGCCGGAGCCGCCGAGGATCACTACCACCAGGGCAAGCGGCAGCATGTCCTGGTCGAGCCCCGGATAGACGGAGAGGATCGGCCCGCCGATCACGCCGGCGAAGCCGGCCAATCCGGAGCCGAGGCAGAATACGACGGTGAACAGGAGGGGCACCCGGATGCCGGCGGCGCGTGCCATCATCGGGTCGTCGACGCCGGCGCGGATCATCGCGCCGAGCCGCGTCCGCTCGAGCATCGCCCACAGCGCCGTAGCGAACGTCACGGCGATCACGATCACGCCCAACCGGTAGGTCGGGAACGCCACACCCGCAACGTGACTCGCGCCCCTGAGGGCGGCCGGCGTCTCGATCGAGATCGGATCGCCGCCCCATTGCATCAGGCAGGTGTCGGCGATCATGAAGGAAAGGCCCAAGGTCACCAGCACCTGGGCAAGCTCGGCGCCCGGCAGGCGGCGCAACAGCAGTCGCTCGATCAACCCGCCCAGCACGGCGACGCCCACGCCGCCGACAAGTGCGGCCGCCCAGAAGCCGAGGCCCCAGGCCATCAGGCTCACACCGAAATAGGCGCCGAGCATGAACAGCGAGCCGTGCGTCAGGTTCGGGATGCGCATCAGCCCGAAGATCAGCGCGAAGCCGGCGGAGAGCAGGAACAGCAGGCCGCCGAAGGCGATGCTGTTCGCCGCAAGGAGCCAGAGATTCATGCGCGGCGATCCCTGCGCGTCGGCCGCCGGACGCTCAGCCCTTCAGCGGCGGATAGTCCCGCGAATAGACCGGCTGCGCCAGGAACCATTTCTCGTCGAAGGTCCAGAACTGGCCGACGTCCTTGTAGGTCTTGATCGTCGTGTTGACGAGCTTGCCGTCCTTGCGCTCGCAGCGGCGGATGAAGGCGTTACCGATCACGTTGCCGAGATGATCGAAGTGGAATGGCCCGCGCGGCGTGTCGGTGAGGCTGACGCCGCGCATTGCGGCGATGAATGCCTCCTTGTCGTCGGTCTTGCCGCCGGTCTTCTCGAGGGCGGCCTCCGCCACCATGCCGCTCATATAGAGGCCGGCGGCGTAGATGCCGGGGATGTTGCCGTAGTCCGCGACCATGCCCTCGACGAATTTCTTGTTGCTCGGCGTGTCGAGATCGGCGGTATAGCCCGAGCAGGAGATCGCGCCTACCGCCTCGTCGCCGAAGCTCTTCAGGAGCGCGTCGTCCATCGCCACGCTGCCCGCGAGGATCGGCAGGGTGAGGCCCTGGTCCTTGTACTGCTTCATGAATTTCAGCGGATTGGAACCGGCGAAGCCGGAGACCACGGCATCGACGCCGCTCAATTGGGCGAGGTAGGGCGTGTAGTCCGGCGTCACGATCGGCGGCCACAGCTTCTTGGCCACCTTGCCGCCATCGCCCTCGAACACCCGCTGGAAACCGCCCATCTGCTCGTAGCCGAAGGCGAAATCCTCGGTGACGGTGATCACCGACTTGTACTTGAGCTCCTTGGCCGCGTAGTCGGCCAAAGGGTGCATTGCCTGCGCCGAGGTGCCCGACGCGCGCACGAAATAGGGGTTGGGCTTGCGTTGGGTCATGTCCTCGGCCGCGGCGAGGCTGAGGATCGGGCATTTGTGCTGGGCGACGTAGTCGGAGATCGCCAGGAGCTCGAAGGCGGCGAGCGGGCCGACGATGAAATCGACATGGTCGCGTTCGATCAGCTCCTGCGCCTTGGTCTTGGTGCCGGCCGGGTTGCCGCCGGTATCGCCGACCACCAGCTCGGCCTTGCGGCCGGCGAGCTTCTTGCCGCGATGCTTGAGGAACAGGTTGATGCCTTGCTCCATCTGGATGCCGCCCTGTGCGAGCGGCCCGGTCTTCACCGTGAGGAGGCCGATCTTGACCGGCTTGTCTTCGGCGATCGCCGGCATCGGCAACGCCCCCGCCATTGCCATGGCGCCGGCACGCTTCGTGAAAGTCCGTCGACCAAGCCTGGCTGACATTCCTTCCTCCCTATGCGCGCGCCGGTGAGCGGGTCTCGCTTCCGCGCTGCTCTTTTCGATGAAGGAACATGCTAGGATAGAAAACGCGACCGGCGCAATCGATTTGCCGCAGCGCCTGCAACATTGACGGCGACATCCGTCGCCCGGCCCGGCATATGTGGCTGGCTGACGGCCAGGCGTCCCCGTCGTCCCGACCGAAGCGCCAAAGGCGGGTAGTGGAGGGACCTTGTTTCAGCAATCAGGCAAATCGCTGAAAGAAGGTCCCTCCACTACGCCTCGCTTCGCTCGGCTCCGGTCGGGACGACGGAGGAAGCTCGAGTCGTTTCGACCTAGTTCACGGCAAACGAGGCGAAGCACTTGTCGGACTGGAAGATGTAGGTCTCCACCCAGTCGTCGATGGTCGGCTTGCGGTCGAGCTCCGCCATGGCGCCGGCGAGTACCATCCAGTTCAGCAGCTCGTGGTGACCGGCGCGCTCGATCTGCTCGAGGCTCCGGTTACGCCAGGCATCCCAATCGGCACGCCGGAGTGCCGCCAGCATTTCGCGATCGGCGACGTGATCGGGTATCACCCAACCGCCGACCGGCGACAGAAAGCAGTGCGACCAGCTGGAGGAGGCCATCAGCACGACGCGATAGGGACTTGCCTGGATGACGCGGGCCAGTGCCGCGCCGACCGACATGCACAAGGCGGGGGTCGGCGCCGGCGGATCGGGCAGGCGCGGTTCAGGCTCGGTCTTGAACAGATGCGCGACCGCGCCATGCGAGCGCATGACCATGCTGCCGTAGCAATTCACGTGGAACGGCACGACAGGATGCGGAAAGCCACGGCGGTCGCAATCGAGGAACAGCAGCGTGTTGGTGAAGGCGTGACCGAGGCCCGCCAGGTGCAGCGGCTTGTACGCATAGGGCATCGGCACTCCGGCCCTTATCAGGCCGGTGGTCAGCTCCTTGGCGCCGTCGCGGTGACCGTGGATGCGCATCGTCCAGTCGCCCGGTTCGCCCCAGCCGTTGGCCTTGGGCTGGCCGCCGTTCGACCAGGGCTGCAGATCGAAGTCATCGTCGAGTCCGTAGATGCAGTACGGCGGGATGATGTCCTCCCGGAAGTTCTCGTACTGGTCGTCCCCGATCAGCACCATGAAGTCCGGCGCGAAGTCGTCGATCATCTGTCGCTGTTTGCGGAAGTTCGCCCACATCCGCTCGCGGTAGCGGTCGATCGAGGCGCGGCCTTCGTCGTTGCCGAGCTCGGCCAGCATTTCCCTCGGCCAGTTGGCGCGATCCTTGTATTTCGGATCGATGTTGGGCGCCGACAGGATGTGGTGAAAAAACGCCAGCATGCGCTCGGGCGGCGCGGTGAGCGAAGGGTAATGCGTTGCGCCGAGCCCCAGAATTTCACCCATGACTTCGCCTCCCGATCATCGGTTTGCCGAGCCATCATATCACCGCCGCACCCTCATGAGGGGCTACAGCGGACATATTGGCCACTGTCTCGAGCAGGTCGTTCGGGTTGCGAGTCGAATGGCTGCTTGGTGTCAAAACACCGCTGATCCCGACGGACGAGCATCTTCCTCTAGCCGTTCTTGATTTATAAACAATTTTGATTATATTGCCGCATGACTTCGAAGGAGCTGAAGCGGTGGCTCACCAGCTTGGGAGCGACGTTCAAGCCCGGCAAGGGCTCGCATCTCAAGGCCTATCTGAATGGCCGGCAGACGGTGATCCCGATGCACGGCAAGGACCTCAAGCCCGGCACGCTTGCTGCTATCAAGAGGCAACTTGGATTGAAGGATTGACCATGCAGTTTCCCGTAGCGCTTCTCCACAACAAGGGCGGTGGTTTCACTGTCACCTTTCCCGACATCCCCGAAGCCATTAGCGAAGGAGATACCGAGACCCAGGCTTTGGCGCACGCGCGCGATGCGCTGGTGTCGGCGCTCGATTTCTATTTCGAGGACCGCCGGCCGGTGCCATCACCTTCGCGGCCGAAGCGGGGGCAGAAGGTCGTGGAGCTTCCCGTCAGCCTCGCCGCCAAGGTGCTTCTGTTGAATGAGCTCGTTCGGCAGAACGTGCGTCCGGCTGAGCTCGCGCGCCGACTCGGCACGACGCCGCAGGAAGTGAACCGTCTGACCGATGTGCATCACACAACGCGCATCGATGGCATCGCCGCAGCCCTGCACGCGCTCGGCAAGCGACTCGACCTCCGCGCCATCTGATTCCACTGAGACAAGAGCACTGAGGAAGCACCAGTTGCTCGCGACTGCGGGCCCGCAGCGCTGATCGTGTGACGTTGCCCCCAACTTTTATCCAGTTGGAGTTGGAGTCTGGCGGTTGTTTGAACTTGCGCCCAACCTTGGACCGCCTGGGCTAGGAAAATCCGGCTTCATCGGGTGGCTGGCCGACCAGGTGGGCCGGCCTCGTAGGCCCCGAGCGCACGCTCGACGACGGCCGCCACGGACCGGCGCTTCTGACGCGCCAACCGATGGGCGAGCCCACGCGCCTTGGCGCTCCGTACCGAGAGTTGGGGTTCAGCCATGAGCCCGCAAGATGGCACATGCCATCTTGCCGTCAAAGGTCACCCCCCGGAGATCAAGCTCCAGAAGCCGCTTTTGCGGCCGTGCTCCGCCTTCAACCGCGCAGCGTATGCATCATGCCTTTCGAAGGCGCCGAAGTCGGGAATCGATGACGCAAGGCCTGCACACTCCATCAGATGGCGCGCGGCATGGCGATAACGGCTCGATCGGGCCCTGGTGAGCGTGAAGTCGATCATCGCGCGAAGCATGAGCGTCGCGGCGAGCGGATGCCTATCGGCGAGCGCGTCCGCAGCCGGCGACAGGATCTCGTAATGGTCGCCATCGAGTTCGCCGGCCCGTCGGATTACGAGGCGCGCGGCGCGCTCCACGTCAGGCCAGGAGACCAGGAACGTCAGCGCCTGAAGGACGCTCTTGTGCCGCTCGGCGTGGTCGAGTGCCCGCTTCTCGGCTTCGACATCGTCGAAGTCGGGCAGGCCCTTCAAGTAGGCGCGCAGATGATCGGCGCTGAGCGCCCGCTCGAAACATGACCAGCGCGCGGCCTGCGCTTCGTCGCCGCGACCGAGCGCCTCGAGCGAATCGATCCTTGCATCCTCCCACGCGAAGTCAGGCCAATCGTTGCCCCTGTGCGCCGCCGCCTCGATCACTTGCAAAGCGTCTTCCGGACGATCCGCCGCGAGCAGGCGGCGGGCGATCTCGGCGGCAATCTCCGGGACCTTTCGCGTCTTCTCCCCGTACTGGGCGATGTAGGCGTCGACGTCGCCCTGGGCATCGGCGATCTCCTGCAAGGCAAGACGAATGGTGCTCGTGCGGCTGCGTGCCTCGATCTCGTCTTCGTACATCGGCCCACCCATGCCCCAGCCGATCACCTTGCGCCTCTCCTGAGATGGAATCTCGACCGGCGTCTTCGACAGCTCGATGAACCGCGCCTTCAAATGTTCGAGGCCCCTGGTTCCGAGGACTGGGGCAAGCGTTTCGATCAAATCGTCGAATTGTCCATAGCCGTTGTCATTGAGCGCGGCAAAAACGCGATCCGACAAGACGACGGGGTCGGGTTCCGCCATCTGTGCGAGGCAGCCCAGATCCCGGCAGGCCGTGCGAAAGACATCGCCCACCACCCCGTTACTGTCGTCGCAGCGTTCCTGCACGGGGCCGGTGAGGTCCATGAATCGCCACATCAGCTCCAGCGCTTCGGCCGCGTCGATTTTCGCCACTCGATCGACAATCGTCCGACGCTGCGTTTCGAGGTCGACGGCAAGGTCGCGAGTCTTGCGCCAGTCGACGAACGAACGCGCGCGAGCGATGTGCGTGAGGCGCTTGCGCACCTCTACGGCCACGCTCGCCGGCGCCTCCTTGGCGGCGAGTTCCAGACGCAGACGGCGACGTACGGCCGCATCGCTTGCCGCGAGCTCCACGAGCAGCTCGGCCAGGCGCTGCGTGCCCAAAGACTCGAGATTGTCGCGATTCACTGTCGTTTTCGAGGCCATGGCGTCCTTCGGCAGAGCAGCACTGTCAGGCCACCGCCGACAGCCTTGATCGGCTGTTCATGCAGGCAGCTCCAGCAGGGCCTTCAGCGACCGAAGCCTAGCTAGCAGAAAGATTCTGGGACCAAGTACGCCCCTCTGCACGACGCCGCAGGAAGCGAACCGCCTGATGATGTGGACAATACGACACGCATCGACGGCGTCATCGCAGTCCTCCACGAGGGAGCGCCAGCCGCTCGTGACTACAATCCTGCAGTACTGATCGCAGCGCTTCACGGTCTGTACGGTACAGATTGTCTTCGACCGAATCGCGATACCAACATCCGCGGTTCCGATACCGACAAAGGTACCGACACTTTGCGTCGTTGGGCGGACGCGAGCATGTACCGGCCATCAGCAAGAACGCCGCAAATTTCTTGAAAACTACTCTGTGACGAACCAAGAAGCGTTTCGATTCCAAGAACGGATTCGAAATGCGCTCGCAGTACTTTGAAATAGCTGAGAAAATTGGAAATGGTGCCCCGAGACGGAGTTCGTGTCCGTAGGACAATCAATGGGTTAGGCAAAGTGCGACACCCCAATCGTTCCCCACAATTCCAATGCTTGTCAGACGGGGGTGTCGCACTCTCTTGATCCGTATAGGGCGATCACGTCGCCTCTTCTGCAGCTATGGGTTGCTGTTACCTTGCCTGCGCCAGGCAGAGCCACATGCGCGCGAGTGCCTTCCTGGTGTCCTTGCCCCTTGCACTAAGGCGTGTACGAGGCTGTCCGGCTTCGAGATAGGGCTGGCGTGCAGCGACAACCCTGGAATGTCGCCGTGTGACCCGAAGTGGTCGTGACCGCATCAAATGCTCTTATTCCCTTTTACACACCCTGCCAGGGCCCCGGAGAGGCCTGGGGGGCGCTAGGAGTCTGTCCGAGAATCTGATTTTGAGGTGAGTTTGGAGTGAGGATTGCCGGTCAAGCAAGCCTCACGAGCTTGTTGAGGTTGTGGGCGGTGCAGATGAGAGCCCATTCATGCCTCACT
>JAFEFF010000168.1 GCA_018240745.1 Pseudomonadota bacterium | reverse complement strand
GATTCCCGATGTCTACACCTGGCTCGGCAGCGCGGTGATCATCGCCGCCGGTCTGCTCGTGGGATGGCAGAGCCGCCAGAAAAGAAAGCTGAAGCCCGGCTGAAGGAGGAGACTAATGCCGTATCTCGTCGCCGAGGACCTCCCCGCCGTTTCGGCCGGCGCACGCTTCCGCGCGCTGCTCGAGCGGCCCGGCATCCTGCAGATACCCGGCACGCACAACGGAATGGCCGCGCTGCAGGCCAGGCAGGCGGGCTTCGAGGCGCTCTATCTCTCGGGGGCCGGCATGTCGGCTTCGATGGGGCTGCCCGATCTCGGCGTCATCACCGTCGACGAGGTCTGCTTCTTCATCCGCCAGGTCGCGCGGGCGAGCGGTCTGCCGTTGCTGGTCGACGGCGACACCGGCTATGGCGAGGCGCTGAACGTCATGCACATGGTGCGTGCCTTCGAGGAGGCGGGGGCGGGCGCCGTCCATATCGAGGACCAGCTGCTGCCCAAGAAGTGCGGTCATCTCAACGACAAGAAGCTCGCCGACGCGCACGACATGGCGGCCAAGGTCGCCGCCGCCCGCAAGGCACGCCGTGACCTGGCGATCATCGCCCGCACCGATGCCGCCGCCAGCGAAGGCATCGACGGTGCCGTCGCCCGCGCCCGGCGCTACCTCGAGGCCGGTGCGGACGCGATCTTCCCCGAGGCGCTGACCAACGCCGACATGTTCCGCGCTTTCGCCAGGGCGATGCCCGGCGTGAAGCTGCTCGCCAACATGACCGAGTTCGGCCGCACGCCGTTCTTCACGGCCTCGGAGTTCGAGGCGATGGGCTACCGCATGGTGATCTGGCCGGTCTCGGCCTTCCGCGTCGCCAACAAGGCGCAGGCGAAACTCTATGCCGCCATAAAGCGGGACGGCGGCACCCAGAACATGATCGGCGAGATGCAGACCCGGGCCGAGCTCTACGCGACGATCGGCTACCACGAGTACGAGGCGCTCGACGCCTCGATCATCCAGACCGTCGTCCCCCAGGGCATGCCGCAGCGCTCGTAGTCTTCCGGACCGCGAGCTTCCGGCTCGCCTCATGAGTCCGAGCGAGCCGGAGGCTCGCGGTCCGAAAGAGAAGATTAAAGACCCAGGCTCGACAGGTCGGGCGCACGGCGGTGGAAATCGGTCGCGTCCTGGAACGCCTTGCCGACCTTCAGCACGTCGCGCTCCATGTAGGGCTTGCCGAGGATCTGGACGCCGACCGGCAATCCGTTCGGCAAGCCGCTCGGCATCGAGAGCCCGCACAGGCCGAGATAGTTCCCGGGCCGTGTGAGCTGCGCCGCGACCGGGGAGGTCTCGTCGACTTCGCCGAGGGGAATCGCGGGGCACGGCACCGTCGGCGTGACCAGCACGTCGTAAGGCCGCATCCACTCCATGAACTCCGCGCGCCGCCGGCCCATGTTGCGCAACTCCTCGGCGTAGGCGCCAGGCAGGAAGTTCTTGCCGAGCAAGGCGCGCGCCCGCACGCCGTCGCCGATCGCCTTCGACCTGTCCTCGATCCAGTTCCGGTGGAGCGAGAACATCTCCGAGGTCGAGATCGTGCCGGCAGGCTGGCCGAGATCGAAGAACCAGCCGGGCAGGCGCACGGCTTCGACCGTTGCCCCGAGGCTTTCGAGCGTACGGCCCGCCGCTTGCCAGGCATTGACGACATCGGGATGGAGCGTGTCGGGCAGCTGTCTGGAGTCGGGCAGCGCGACACGCATGCCTTCGATCGAGCCGCCTTTCGCCGCAGCGGCGAAGTCCTCCAGCGGCTGGCCAAGCGTCGTCGGATCGCGCGGATCGGGCGCCGCGAGGGCGTTGAGCAGCAGCGCGCAATCCTCGACCGAGCGCGCCATCGGGCCGATCGAATCGAGCGTCCAGCTCAAGAGCATCGTGCCGTGCAGGCTGATGCGGCCGAACGTGACCTTGAGCCCCACGAGGCCGTTGAAGGCCGACGGGATGCGCACCGAGCCGCCAGTGTCGCTGCCGATGCCGGCCGGCGCGAGGCGTGCGGCGACCGCGACGCCGGTGCCGCTCGACGAGCCGCCGGGCGTGCGATGGGTCTCGAGGTCCCACGGGTTCCACGGCGCGCCCATCAGCGGATTGGTGCCCCAGCCGCCGAACGCAAACTCGACCATGTGCAACTTGCCGAGTGGGAACATGCCGGCGGCCGTCAGCCGCTCGACCGTGTTCGAGGTCTCGGTCGCGACCCGTTTCTCCCACATCTTCGAGCCGCCGGTGCCGATCCGGCCTTTGATGTCGCACAGGTCCTTGTAGGCTATCGGCAGACCATGGAGCGGCCCGAGCGGGAAGCCGCCGGCGCGCGCGGTGTCGGCGGCATCGGCCATCGCGCGCGCTTCCTTCGTATAGACTTCGGTGAAGGCGTGCAGCTTCTTGTCCGCCTTCTCGATGCGGGCAAGCAGGGCGTCGGCGATCTCCCGCGAGGAGAACTTCCTGGCGGAGAGGCCGGCGGCCAGTTCCGTGAGGGTGAGGTCGTGCAGTCCGCCGCTCATCAGTAGGTCGCCCTTCCGCCGGAGAGATCGAATGCCGCCCCGGTCGCAAAGGTGCAGAGCGGCGAAGCGAGCCAAGCCACCATCTCGGCCACCTCCTCGACCTCACCGAAGCGGTTCATCGGGATCTTCGACAGCATGTACTGGATGTGCTGCTCGGTCATCTGGCTGAACAGCTCGGTCTTGACCACCGCCGGCGCCACGCAGTTCACCAGCACGCCACTGGTCGCCAGCTCCTTGCCGAGCGACTTGGTGAAGCCGATCACGCCCGCCTTCGATGCGGAATAGGCCGAGGCATTGGGGTTGCCTTCCTTGCCGGCTACCGAGGCGATGTTGACGATGCGGCCCCAGCCGCGCTCGACCATGCCCCGCGCAACGGCACGGTTGCTGAGGAACACGCCGGTCAGGTTGATGTCGAGCACCTGCTTCCAGGCATCGACCGGATACTGGATCACGGTGGCGTTGGGCCCGGTGATGCCGGCGCTCGCTACCAGGATGTCGGGCGCCGCGAGATCCCTCTCGGTCTTCGCCAGCGCCTCGTTGAGCGATTGTTCGCTTGTTACATCGACCTGGACGGCGATCGCGTCGCCCAGAGACGCCGCCGATTGCCTGGCGCGATCCATGTCGCGGTCCCACAGCGCCACCCGGCCGCCGCTGGCAGCGATTTTCGCACCGCAGGCGAGGCCGATGCCGCGCGCCCCGCCGGTTATCACGGCGGTGCGCCCCTTGAACAACTCCGACGCCATGCTTCCTCCCGCAAACGCTTGAATCGGCGCGATTTCCGCATCATATCGAAGTCACATGCCCTCCGCCAAACCCGCGTCCATCGACGCCACGCTCGAGCTGCTGAAAAGCGGCAACTACATCGCCGACCGCAGCCTCGCCACGGTCCTGTTCCTCGCCCTGAAGCTCGGCCGCCCGCTGTTCTGCGAGGGCGAGGCCGGCGTCGGCAAGACCGAGATCGCCAAGGTGCTGGCCGAGACGCTGAAGCGTCCGCTGATCCGATTGCAGTGCTACGAGGGCCTCGACGTCAATTCGGCCGTCTACGAGTGGAATTACTCGCGCCAGATGATCGAGATCCGCCTCGCCGAGGCGCAGGGCGTGCACGACCGGGGCGAGCTCGCCTCCGACATCTTCAACGAGCGCTTCCTGATCCGCCGCCCGCTGCTCGAGGCGCTCGAGCCGCACACCGAGGGCGCGCCGGTCCTGCTGATCGACGAGCTCGACCGCACCGACGAGCCGTTCGAGGCCTACCTGCTCGAGGTGCTGTCCGACTTCCAGGTGACCATCCCCGAGCTCGGCACGATCAAGGCGGCGCAAACGCCGATCGTCATCATCACCTCCAACCGCACCCGCGAGATCCACGACGCACTGAAGCGGCGCTGCTTCTACCACTGGGTCGACTACCCCGACCTCAAGCGCGAGCTCGAGATCCTGAAGGTCAAGGCGCCGGGCGCACCTGAGCGGCTGTCGCGCCAGGTCGTCGGCTTCGTTCAGGAGCTGCGCAAGCTCGACCTGTTCAAGGCGCCGGGTGTCGCCGAATCGATCGACTGGGCGACCGCGCTGTCCGAACTGAATACGCTCGACCTCGACCCCAAGAGCGTCAACGACACGCTGGGCGTGCTGCTCAAGTACCAGGACGACATCCAGCGTCTGCAAGGCTCGGAAGCGGCCGACATCCTGCGCAAGGTCAAAGCCGACATCGCGGCGCAGCCGCTGGGGTGAAGGCGATGCGCCCCCGTCGTCCCGAGCGTAGCGAAGCGAAGTCGAGGGACCTTCTCTCTGCGATAAGCTCCGCGACGGTCGAGAGAAGGTCCCTCCACTACGCTTCGCTGCGCTTCGCTCCGGTCGGGACGACGTAGCCGTGGACAAGCTCGCCACCAACATCGTCCATTTCGGCCGCACCTTGCGGGCGGCCGGCCTGCCGGTCGGACCGGGGCAAATCCTGCGTGCTGTCGAAGCTGTCGAGACCGCCGGCCTGAAGAAGCGCGACGACTTCTACTGGACGCTGCACTCGGTGTTCGTGAATCGCCGCGACCAGCGCGAGATCTTCGATCAGGCGTTCCACGTCTATTGGCGCAATCCGCGGCTGCTCGAGAAGATGATGGAGATGCTGCTGCCCCAAGTCTCCGTTCCGGAGGATGCGGAGAAGAAGAAGGAGCTCAGCCGTCGCCTGCAGGACGCCTTGTCGCCGGGGAAGGGTGAGGCGCCGAAGGGCGAGGACGAGCCGCCCGAGATCGAGCTTGAGGCGACGTTCACCGTCTCCGACCGCGAGGTGCTGCAGCACCGCGACTTCGAGCAGATGACACAGGCCGAGATCGACGAGGCGCTGCGCGCGATCGCCCACATGCGCCTGCCGGTCCCCGAGCGCAAGACTCGCCGCCACGAGCCGGCCCGCCGCGGCGCGCGCGTCGATTTCCGTGCCTCCTTGCGCCGGGCGCTGCGTCCCGAGGGTCTGATCGAGCTGCGCAAGCGCAAGCCGCGCCGCCGGCCGCCGCCGCTGGTGATCCTGTGCGATATCTCCGGCTCGATGGCCCGCTATACGCGCATGTTCCTGCATTTCATGCACGCGATTACCAACGATCGCGACAGGGTCTTTTGCTTCACCTTCGGCACCCGGTTGAGCAACGTCACCCGTGCCCTGCGTTATAGGGATGTGGATATAGCGCTGGCCAAAGCCTCCCAGCAGGTGGAAGATTGGTCCGGCGGCACGCGCATCGGCCAGGCGCTGCACGAGTTCAACAACAAGTGGTCGCGGAGGGTGTTGAGCCAGGGTGCCGTCGTCTTGTTGATCACCGATGGGCTCGACCGCGAAGGCGCGGCCGGTCTTGCCGAGGAGATGGAGCGCCTGCACAAATCCTGCAGCCGCCTCATCTGGCTGAACCCGCTCTTGAGATACGGGGCCTACGAACCCAAGTCCCAGGGCAACAAGGCGATGCTGCCCCATGTCGACGAATTCCGGCCGGTGCACAATCTCGAAAGCCTGGCCGGGCTGATTGCCGCGATCGACAGCCATCCAAGCCTTGCAGGCGACCGGCGGCTGATGAATTGGCGGACCGAACTGCGCAAGGAGTAGGACCATGAGCGACGCGCTGGAAGTTCTCGATCAGGTCGGCAAATGGAAGGCCTCGGGCAAGGGCGTTGCCGTTGCGACCGTGATCACCACCTGGGGCTCCTCGCCGCGTCCGGTCGGCAGCCAGCTCGGCGTCGACGATGCCGGCAACATGGTGGGCTCGGTCTCCGGTGGCTGCATCGAGGGCGCCGTCGTCAAGGAAGCGCTCGACGCCATCAAGGACGGCAAGCCGCGGCTGCTCGACTTCGGCGTCACCGACGAGCAGGCCTGGGACGTCGGCCTCGCCTGCGGCGGCAAGGTCCAGGTGTTCGTCGAGAAGGTGAACTGATGAAGGCCGAAACCCTCGCCGCGCTCCAGGATGCGCGCGCCAAGCGGCGGGCGGTGGCGCTCGCGACCCGTCTCAGCGATGCCGCCGAGGCGCTAATCTATCGCGACGAGGCCAAGGGCGACCTCGCCGGCGATCAGGCGATCGTATCGGCGGCGCGCCGCGCGATGGACATCGGCAAGAGCGAGACCGTCGATATCGGCGGCGCGAAGATCTTTCTCAACGTGTACGTGCCGCCGCCGCGGCTGATCATCGTCGGCGCGGTGCACATCGCGCAGTCGTTGGCGCCAATGGCGGCCATGCTCGAGTTCGACGTCACCGTCGTCGATCCGCGCGGCGCCTGGGCGACGACGCAGCGTTTCCCGGGCGTGAGAGTGATCAGGGACTGGGCCGACGAGGCGTTCCAGGAAATGGGCCTCGACGTGTCGACCGCCGTCGTCACGCTGACCCACGATCCCAAGCTCGACGATCCGGCGTTGGAATCGGCGCTGAAGTCGGATGTCTTCTACATCGGCGCGCTGGGCAGCAAGCTCACTCATGCCAAGCGCAAGGAGCGGCGGGCCCAGGCTGGCATCACCGACGAGATGTTCGCCCGCATTCACGGGCCGATCGGCCTGAACATCGGCGCCAGGTCGCCGGCGGAGATTGCCGTGTCGATCCTGGGCCAGATCATCGAGGTGCGGGCGCGGCGCCTCGAGGCGCTGGCCGCTCCCAAGGTGGCGGCTGCGTGAAATTCGGCGACACACCGATCGATGACGCCACCGGCGCCATCCTGGCGCATAGCTGGCGCACGAGCGGAGTCAATTTCTCCAAGGGCCGGCGGCTGTCGGCCGAGGACGTCGAGAAGCTGAAGGCCGCCGGCGCGACCACGATCGTCGCGGCGCGGCTCGAGCCCGGCGACATCCACGAGGACCAGGCCGCGGAGTCGGTGGCCAAGGCGCTGGCGGGCGAGGGGATCGAGGTCACCGCGCCCTTCACCGGCCGATGCAACCACTTCGCCCGCGAGGCGGGCGTCGCGGTGATCGACCAGCAACGAGTAGACGCGCTGAACGAATTGGATGAATCGGTAACGGTCGCTACCCTGCCGCCCTATGCCCGCGTGACGCCGCGCCAGATGGTGGCGACGGTGAAGATCATCCCCTACGCCGCGCCGCGCGCCGCCGTAGACAAGGCGATCGAACTCGCCAAGGCGAGCAACCGGCCGATGGTCTCGGTCGCGCCGTTCAAGCCGATGCGTGCCGGCCTGGTACAGACCAGGCTGCCGGGCACCCGCGACAAGGCGCTCGACAAGGCCGTGGTCACGACCGGCAACCGGCTGACCTCCCTCGGCAGCACGCTGGTGGGCGAGCGCCGGGTCGATCACGACGCTGCCGCTATCGCCGCTGCGCTCGGGGAGCTGAAGAAGGAGAACTGCGACATCTACCTGGTCGCCGGCGCCTCCGCGATCGTCGACCGCCACGACGTGGTGCCGTCGGGCATCGTGCAGGCGGGCGGCAACGTCATCCACTTCGGCTTGCCGGTCGACCCGGGCAACCTGCTGCTGACCGGTGAGCTCGACGGCAAGCCGGTGCTGGGCCTGCCGGGCTGCGCCAAGTCGCCCAAGTACAACGGCTTCGACATGGTGCTCGAGCGCCTGGCTGCCGGATTGCCGGTGGGCCGCGCCGAACTCGTCAAGCTGGGCTCGGGCGGCCTGCTGGCCGAGATCTCCGCCCGGCCGCAGCCGCGCGCCGAGGACCCCGACAGCGAAGAGGCCGGGCCGCAGGCTGCGCCGCGCGTCGCCATCCTGCTGCTCGCGGCCGGCCGCTCGACGCGCATGGGCGGCCCCAACAAGCTGCTGCAGGAAGCCGACGGCGCGCCGCTGGTGGCGCATGCCGCGAAGGCCGCGCTCGCCTCGCAGGCGGTCGAGGTGGTCGTCGTGCTGGGTCACATGGCAGACGACGTGAAGGCCGCAATCGAGAAGGCGGTCGGGACGAACAAGAAGCTCCGCTTCGTCACCAATCCCGAGTTCGCAGACGGCCTCAGCACCTCGGTGCGCACGGGAGTCGCCTCGTTGGGCAAGGACATCGACGCAGCGATCGTGCAGCTCGGCGACATGCCGGGCGTCGGCTCGGGCCTGCTCGACCGGCTGATGGCCGCGTTCAGCCCGGTCGAGGGCCGCTCGATCTGCGTACCCACCGTCGCCGGCAAGCGCGGCAATCCCGTTCTGTGGGACCGTCGCTTCTTCGCCGAAATCGCCCAGGTTTCCGGCGACACCGGCGCCAAGCATCTGATCGGCGAGCACGCCGACCTCGTGTGCGAGGTCGAGATGAGCGGCCAGGCGGCGATCACCGACATCGACACGCCCGAAGCCCTCGCGGCGTGGCGGGCGCGCGCGCAATGACGTTCATGTCATATGGACCGCGCGCATCCTGCGCGCTCATGAGCTCGAGCGCGCAGGATGCGCGCGGTCCAGAAAAGCAAGAAACATGACCTTCGACGTTGCCGCGGTCCGGCGCGAATTCCCGATCCTGTCCGAGATCATCGACGACCGGCCGATCCACTATCTCGACAACGGCGCTTCGGCGCAGACGCCGCTCGCCGTGCTCGATGCCGTGCGCCGCTACGAGACGACCAGCCGTGCCAACGTTCTCCGCGGCGTCCATCGCCTCGCCGAGCGAGCGACAGAGCTCTACGAAGGCGCGCGAGCCGACGTCGCGAGGTTCCTCGGCGTGCAGCCGATGGAGATCGTCTTCACCGGCGGCTGCACCGCGGCGATCAACCTGGTGGCCCATTCCTACGGCCAGCTTTTGAAGCGCGGCGACCGCGTGCTGATCTCGGAGCTGGAACACCATTCGAACATCGTGCCGTGGCAGATGCTGCGCCTGAGGAGCGGCATCGAGCTCGACGCGCTGCCGGTCACCCCGGACGGCCGGATCGATCTCGCCGCCCTGCCGAAACTCATCACCCCGGAAACCAGGCTGATCTCCTTGGTGCACGTGTCGAACGTCACGGGCGCCTTGCTCGACGTGCGCAAGGTGGTCGAAGCCGCCAGGACCGTCGGCGCGAAGGTGATGCTCGACGGGGCGCAGCGCGCGCCGCACGGTCCGCTCGACCTGCCGTCCCTCGGTGTCGACTTCTACGTCCTGGCCGGGCACAAATGCTACGGCCCCAATGGCATTGGCGCGCTCTGGGCCAGGTCCGAGCTGTTGGAAGCCATGCCGCCGTTCATGGGCGGCGGCTCGATGATCGCCCGCGTCACTCTGGCCGAGACCACCTTCGCACCACCGCCGCGCCGCTTCGAGGCCGGCACGCCGCCGATCGGCCCCGCGATCGGGCTGGGTGCCGCCTGCCGCTGGATGGCGGGACTCGACTGGAGCGCGGCGCACGACCATCAGATGGGGCTGGTTCAACGCGTGCTGGATGGCCTGCAGGACATCGAAGGGGCCCGCATTCTCGGGCCCGCCAGCCTGCAGAACCGCTACCCGGTGGTGTCGTTCGTGCTCGACGGCGTGCATCCGCACGATGTCGCCCAGACCCTCGATTCCTTCGGTGTGGCGGTTCGCGCCGGGCACCACTGCGCGCAGCCGTTGATGGATCGCTTCGATCTCGACGGCACGACACGCGCCTCGATGGCGCCCTACAACGATACCGGTGACATCGACGCCCTGCTGACGGGCGTCCGACATGCGGCGAACACCCTGCGATGAGTGACGAGCTTTACCAGGCGCGCATCGTGACGCTCGCCAAATCGAAGACGGGCGCCGGCAAGCTGTCCGCCCCGACCAGGTCGGCGCGCCGCGACAACCCACTGTGCGGCGACCGGGTGATGATCGACGTCAAGCTCGAGGGCGGCAGGATCGCCGAGATTGCCCACCAGGTGCGCGGCTGTCTGCTGTGCCAGGCGTCCGCCGCGGCGCTCGCCGCGACGGCGGTCGGCCGCGATGCCGCCGGCGTCGCGGAGTTGCGCCACGACGCCGAACGCGCGATCGGCCGCGAGTCCGGCAAGGCGCACGAGCCGTTCGACGCCTTCGAGCCGGTCGCCAATCACAAGTCGCGGCACGAATGCGTGCTGCTGCCGTTCGAGGCGCTGGAGGATGCATTGTCATAGTCATATGGACCGCGCGCATCTTGCGCGCTCATGATCATGAGGCGCTCTGGAAGCGCGCGGTCCACATGAGTTTTCCCCTCCATTGCCCCGGTTGTGTCACACTCCCCAGCCAGCGTAGGCGCCGACGACCCCAGGGGGAGATGATATGCGCTGGTTGATAGTGGCGTTGGTGAGCCTGGTTGCGCTCCCGGCCTTTGCCCAGGACCTCGCCCTCAAGCGCGTCATGCTGTCGTCCGGCGGTCTCGGTTACTTCGAGTACGAGGCAACGGTCGAGGGCGACGCCAACCTCAAGCTCACCGTCTCGCTCGATCAGGTCGACGACGTGCTGAAGAGCCTGGTCGTCTATGACGATAAAGGCGGCGTCGGCGGTCTCAGCCTGCCGGGCAAGGAGCCGCTGCAGCAGGCTTTCAAGGACATGCCGTTCGACCAGGCGGCGCTCGAATCGCCGGCCAGCCTGCTCAGGGAACTGAAGGGTGCACAAATTTCGGTCGGCGGCCCGCGCGCCATGTCCGGCCGCATCGTCTCCGTCGAGGAGGAGACGCAGACCCTCAACGACGGCAAGACCACGACCAAGCGCACGCGGGTGGCGCTGTTCACCGACAACGGCATCCAGCAGTTCATCCTCGAAGACGCCGAGAACCTGCAGTTCGCTGACCCTGCGCTGCGAGACAAGATCGGCCAGGCGCTGCTCGCCATCCAGTCCAACCGAGCCAAGGATTCACGCACCCTCGACCTGTCGGCGCGCGGCAAGGGCAAACGGCTCGTGCGGGTCGCCTACATCGTGTCGGCGCCGGTGTGGAAGGCCTCGTACCGGCTGACCCTGCCGGCCGACCCGAATGCACCGAAAGCCGAATTGCAGGGCTGGGCCACGGTCGAGAACCTGAGCGGCCAGGATTGGAAGAACGTCGAGCTCACGCTGGTCTCGGGCCGCCCGGTCGCCTTCCATCAGGCGCTTTACGAGGCCTACTACGTGTCGCGTCCCGAGGTGCCGGTCGAGGTGGCGGGCCGGCTCAATCCGAACGTAGATCGCGGCGGCGTGGCCGTCGCCACGGCACAGCGCGAGCGCCCGTTCGCGCCGCCGCCCGCTCCGGCGCCAGCGAGGCCGGCAATGCCCATGCAGAAGGCCGAGATGGGAGCCGGTCAGCCGATGTCGCAGGCCGGGAACGTCGAGCAGATCGACGCGACCGATGCCGCGACCCAGGTGATGTTCAAGTTCCCGAGCCCGGTGACGGTCGCCAACGGCCGCACGCTGTCGATCCCGGTGATCGATCGTCAGGTGCCGTCGCAGCGGCTGGCGCTGTTCCAGTCCGATAGCAGCGCGCGCAATCCGATGGCGGCGGTGCGGATCACCAACGAAAGCGATACCGGATTGCCGCCCGGCATCCTGACGATCTACGAGCGCGACAAGGGCGGTGCGGTCGCCTATGTCGGCGACGGCCGGCTGTCGAATGTCCCGGTGGGCGAGAAGCGGCTGATCGCCTATGCGGTCGACGAGAAGATCACCATCGAGCGAGAGGCCGCGCAAACCAATCGGTTGGCGACCGCCACGATCGGGGCCAGCGTGCTGCACTACAATCGCGTACTGCGCCAAACCGCGACCTATCGCATCCACGGGCCGGCCAAGGAACCGCGCCAGCTCATCATCATGCAGCGCCAGCTCCCGGGATGGACCCTCACCAAGCCGGACGCCAAGGGCATGGAGCTGAGCGAAGGCTACTACCGCATTCCGTTCCAGCTACCGGGCGGCGACGTCGTGCAGGTCGCCGAGATCGTGCAGGAACAGACCCAGCAGCAGGAACTGCGGCTGCTCGACGCCAAGGACGACCAGATCAAGGTGTTCGTCCAGGCGACGGAGTTCGATGCCAAGACGCGCGAGGCGCTGGCCAAGGTCCTGCAGCTTCAGCAGGCGGTGGCCGAAGCCCAGCGCAAAGTCACGCAGATCGATAGCGAGAAACAGCAGATCGCGCAGGAGCAGTCGCGGCTGCGCGACAACCTGGCCCGCGTGCCGGCCAACAGCGACCTGCAGCGGCGCTATCTCACGACCTTGGACAAGCAGGAAACCGAGCTCGAGGCCATTGCCACGCGGCGGGCCGACGCCGAGAAAGCGGTCGAGACCGCTCGCGACGCGCTCAGAACCTACGTTTCCCAGCTCGGCTGAAGGTATCCACAGAATGGGGTGAAGAACCCCTGTGCCATCGGCATCGGAGGCTCCCCACGCGGGTAGGAAGTCGTGGGAAGTCAGCCGGCGCGCAGGGTCCTGACCGCGTCGTCCCGGCGGAACAGATAGAGCAGGGCGCGCAGCGCCTTGCCGCGATCCGATTGCAGCTCGGGATCGCGGTCGACGATCAGCCGGGCGTCGTCCTGAGCCGCCTGCAGCAGCTCGCCATGGGCGGCGAGGTCGGCCAGCCGCATGTCGGGCAGGCCGCTCTGGCGCGTGCCGAGCAGCTCGCCGGCGCCCCGCAGCTTGAGATCCTCCTCGGCGATGCGGAAGCCGTCCTCGGTCTCGCGCATGATCGCCAACCGTGCCTTGGCGGTCTCGCCGAGCGGCTGGGCGTAGAGCAACAGGCAGGTCGACTTGGCGCTGCCGCGACCGACTCGGCCGCGTAGCTGGTGGAGCTGGGCGAGGCCGAAGCGCTCGGCATGCTCGATGATCATCACCGTGGCCGCCGGCACGTCGACGCCGACCTCGATGACCGTGGTCGCCACCAGGATCGACAGCCGGCCGTCGGCGAAGGCCGCCATGGTCGCCTCGCGCTCGGCGCTCTTCACCCGGCCGTGCACCAGCCCGACCTTGCCGGGGAAGCTGGCGCTCAGCAGACGATGGCGCTCCTCGGCGTTGGCGAGGTCGACGTCCTCGGACTCCTCGATCAGCGGGCACACCCAGTAGACGCGCGCACCGGTAGACACCATGCGGCCGACGGCTTCGGCCACCTCGGCGATGCGTCCGAGCGGGATGGTGCGCGTGTCGATCGGCTGCCGCCCGGCCGGTTTCTCGGTGAGCTTGGAAACGTCGAGATCACCGTAGGCCGCCAACATGAGCGTGCGAGGGATCGGCGTGGCGGTCATCACCAGCAGATCGACCGCCCGACTCTTGGACGAGAGCGCCATGCGCTGGTGCACGCCGAAGCGGTGCTGCTCGTCGACCACGGCCAGCGCCAGATCGGCGAACTCGACGTCTTCCTGCACCAGCGCATGGGTGCCGACCACGAGCTGGACCGTGCCATCGGCCAGGCCCTGCAGGGTTTCCTTCTTCTGCCGCTGGCCGTCCCGACCGGTCAGCAGGGCGAGCGTCACGCCGGCCGCCTCGGCGAGCGGCGCGATGGTGGCGTAGTGCTGGCGCGCCAGCAGCTCGGTCGGCGCCATCAGGGCGGCCTGCGCGCCGGCCTCGACAGCGGTCAGCATGGCGAGGAAGGCGACCAGCGTCTTGCCGCTGCCGACATCGCCCTGCAGCAGCCGCACCATGCGCTCCGGCTTGGCCATGTCGGCTGCGATCTCCGCCGTGGCGAAAGTCTGACTGGGCGTGAGCTTGAACGGCAGCGCCGCCAGCGCACGGCTCTGCAAGGCGCCGTCGCCCTTGGTGGCGCGGCCGGGCAGGGAGCGATTGTGATAGCGCACCAGGGCGATCGCGAGCTGGCTCGCCAGCAGCTCGTCGAAGGCGAGCCGCGCCCGCGCCGGCTGCAGGGGCGAGAGATCGCTCTCCTCGGCCGGCGCGTGGGCCGCCATGAGCGCGGCCTTCCAGGCCGGCCACTTCTGCTTCTTGACGTAGGCCGCGTCCTGCCATTCCGGCAGCTCGGGCGCACGCTCGATCGCCGCCGCGACCGCCTTCTGCAAGGGCCGCTGCGTCAGCCCACCGGTCAGGCCGTAGACCGGCTCGACGCGCAGGATCGACTCGAGCTCCTCGACCGGCACGACGTGGTCGGGATGCGTCATCTGTACGTCGCCCTGGTAGAGCTCGACCTTGCCGCTCACCACGCGCCGCTCGCCGGTTGGCAGCAGCTTCCTGAGAAAGTCCTCGCGGCCGTTGAAATAGGTGAGGCAGAGCCGGCCCGTCCCGTCACGGCACCAGACGCGGTACG
Organism: Pseudomonadota bacterium; assembly: GCA_018240745.1. Taxonomy (GTDB): domain Bacteria; phylum Pseudomonadota; class Alphaproteobacteria; order Reyranellales; family Reyranellaceae; genus Reyranella. The sequence continues at coordinate 13,767 of JAFEFF010000168.1, read as the reverse complement.
GCGCGCGCCGATTGTGCGACACGATGTGCTGGTCGACCGTGACGGTGATGGTCGCAACCATACCGGGCTGCGCCTCGGCCACCGTCGGCGCATTGCGCCGGTCGATCACGCCAACCGGCAAATGCCAGAGCAGATCGAGCACCAGCGGGCCCGCCAGCCGCTCGACGAGCTTGGCCAGCCGCGGCCCGATTCCGGGCAGCGAGGTCACCTGGGCGAACAGGGGGGTGAGGCTCTGCGGACGCATGGCTGGCGATGGTGTCTGGGGCGTGACTTCGCACTCCGCCGCGCCTATATGCTACGCCCCTTTTTGCGCAGGCCTGTGGGAAAATGGGCGACGACAGTGAACTGGAGCTGCGGCGGAAGCGTTTGCTCTATCGCAGCATCTATCGCGGGAACAAGGAGAACGACATCCTCCTTGGCCAGTTCGCGCGCGCCCATATCGCGGAATTCTCCGCCGCGGAGCTCGACCAGTATGAACGCCTGCTCGCCATCGGCGACAACGACATTTTCGACTGGATTGCCGGCAAGGTCGCCGTTCCGGCGGAGATGGACACAGCCGTCGTGCGCAGGCTTCTCGCATTCCGCGTGAGGTTCTAGTGGCGGGACTCGCCGACCGCCTCGCCAGCCTGCATCGCAAGACCGGGCGCTGGACGCTCGCCGGCTTGCCGGAGGGCGCCGACGCGATGGTGCTGGCCGAGCTCGCCCGGACCACCGGCGGACAGGACATCCTGCACGTCGTGCGCGACGGCCAGCGGCTGGAGCGGCTGCAGGACGGTTTGCGGTTTTTTGCGCCCGACCGGGAGGTGCTGGTATTCCCGGCGTGGGACTGCCTGCCGTACGACCGGCTATCGCCGCATCCCGACATCGTCGCCGAGCGGCTGGAGACGATGGCGCGGCTGGCGGCGCCGAAGAAGCCGGGTGCGCCGGCGCGCATCGTTCTCGCCTCGGTTGGCGCGGTGCTGCAGAAGATACCGCCGCGCAAACTCTACGCCGAGGCCGCCAAGGTCATGCGCAAGGGCGAGACGGTCGATGTGACGGCGCTGACCCGGTATCTCGGCGAGAACGGCTATGGCCGGGCCGACACGGTGATGGAGCCGGGCGAGTACGCGGTGCGCGGCGGCCTGGTCGATTTGTTCCCGCCCGGCACCAACGAGCCGCTGCGCCTCGACCTGTTCGGCGACGTGCTGGAGACCATCCGCTCGTTCGATCCCATGAGCCAGCTCACCACCGGCGAGCGCGACGAGGTCGTGCTGCTGCCGGTCAGCGAGGTGCTGCTGACGGCCGACAGCATCGAGCGCTTCCGCGTCGGCTACCGCGAGTTGTTCGGCAATGTCGCCGGCGAGGACCTTCTCTACGAGGCGGTGTCCTCCGGCCAGCGCTACGCCGGCATGGAGCATTGGCTGCCGCTGTTCCACGAGCGGCTCGAGACGCTGATCGACTATTGCCCGGAGGCGATCGTCACCGGCGACCACCAGATCGAGGAAGCCTTCGCGGCGCGCTGGGAGCTGATCGACGACTACCACGACGCCCGCGTGAAGACGGGTGCGAAAGGCGGCATGTCGGGCGGCGCCGACTACAAGCCGTTGCCGACCGACCGGCTCTACCTCAAGCCGTCGCAATGGGAGAACCTGCTCGAGGGCCACAGCGTCGGCCAGTTCACCAGCTTCGACGCGCCCGAGGCGCCCAACGCAATCGATCTCGGTGGCCGCCGCCATGAAGGCTTCGCCCAGGCCCGCACCGCGCAGGGCGTGAACCTGTTCGACAAGGTGTCGGACCATGTGAGGACCGCCAATGCCGCCGGCCGGCGCGTCGTGGTGGCGGGCTTCACCGACGGCTCCGCGACGCGTCTCACGCATCTGTTGCAGGAGCATGGCGCCACGACACCGGTCGCCGTGCACGACTACAGCGAGGTGCTGAAGCTGCCGCCGGGCGTGATCGGCGTCGCGGTCTGGCCGCTGGAGCACGGCTTCGTGCTCGACGGGCTGGAGGTGATCGGGGAAGAGGACATCCTCGGCGACCGCCTGTCGCGGCCGCAGCGAAAGCGCCGCCCGTCCGAGCGCTTCATCGCCGAAGCCGCGGCGCTCAGCGACGGCGACCTCGTGGTGCATCGCGAGCATGGCGTCGGCCGCTACGAGGGCCTGATCACGCTCGAGATCCAGAACGCGCGCCACGACTGCCTCAAGCTCACATACGAAGGCGGCGACAAGCTGTTCGTGCCGGTCGAGAACATCGACGTGCTGAGCCGCTACGGCGCGGGCGACGAGGAAGCCTCGCTCGACCGCCTGGGCGGTGTCGCGTGGCAGTCGCGCAAGGCCCGCCTCAAGCAGCGCATCGCCGACATGGCCGATCGGCTGATCAAGATCGCCGCCGAGCGCGCCGTGCGCCGCGGCGAGGCGATGAGCCCGCAGGAGGGCCTGTACGAGGAATTCTGCGCCCGCTTCCCCTACGCCGAGACCGACGACCAGCTCCAGGCGATCGCCGACGTGATCGACGATCTGTCCTCCGGCAAGCCGATGGATCGGCTGATCTGCGGCGACGTCGGCTTCGGCAAGACCGAGGTGGCGCTGCGCGCGGCGTTCGTCGCGGCCATGTCGGGCAAGCAGGTGGCGGTGATCGCGCCGACCACGCTCCTGGCGCGCCAGCACCACCGCAACTTCGCCGAACGCTTCCAGGGCATGCCGGTGCGGATCGGCCGGCTGTCGCGGCTGGTGCCGGCCAGGGAGATGAAGGAGACCAGGGCGGCGGTGAAGGAGGGCACGGTCGACATCGTCATCGGCACCCATGCGCTGCTCGCCAAGAGCATCGAGTTCAAGGACCTCGGTCTGCTGATCGTCGACGAGGAGCAGCATTTCGGCGTCGGCCACAAGGAGCGGCTCAAGGAGCTGCGCGCCGACGTGCACGTGCTGACGCTCACCGCCACGCCGATTCCCCGCACCCTGCAGCTCGCCCTGACCGGCGTGCGCGACATGAGCATCATCGCCACGCCGCCGGTCGACCGACTGGCCGTGCGCACCTTCGTCACGCCGTTCGACGGCGTCACGATCCGTGAGGCGTTGCTGCGCGAGCAGTATCGCGGCGGCCAGAGCTTCTATGTCTGTCCGCGCATCGAGGATCTCCCTGCCGTCGCCGAGGAGATCCGCGAGCTGGTGCCGGAGATTCGCATGGCCATGGCGCATGGCCGCCTGCCGCCGACCCAGATCGAGAATACCATGCAGGAATTCGTCGACGGCAAGTTCGACTTGCTGCTGTCGACCAACATCGTCGAGTCGGGCCTCGACATCCGCAACGCCAACACCATGATCATCCACCGTGCCGACATGTTCGGACTCGCGCAGCTCTACCAGCTGCGCGGCCGCATCGGCCGCGGCAAGATCCGCGCGTATGCCTACCTCACGGTGCCGCCCGGCAAGGCGCTGAACGAGGCGGCGTCCAAGCGGCTCGAGGTCATGCAGACGCTGGATACGCTGGGTGCGGGCTTCCAGCTCGCCAGCCACGACCTCGACATCCGCGGCGCCGGCAACCTCCTGGGCGAGGAGCAGTCGGGCCACATCCGCGAGGTCGGCATCGAGCTCTACCAACAGCTCCTGGAGGAGGCGGTCGCCGCCGCGCGCGGGCGGGCGCAGGAGGCGGAGCGGGCCGAGTGGTCGCCGACCATCAATCTCGGCATCCCGGTGCTGATCCCCGAGGAATATGTCGCGGACCTGTCGGTGCGCATGGGCCTCTATCGCCGGCTCGGCGGATTGACGACCCAGGCCGAGGTCGATTCATTCGCCGCGGAGCTGGTCGACCGCTTCGGCAGGACGCCGCCGGAGGCGGAATTCCTGCTGCAGACGATCGCGCTCAAGCTGCTGTGCCGCCAGGCCAACGTCGAGAAGATCGATGCCGGCGAGAAGGCCGTCGTCTTCTCCTTCCACGAGAACAAGTTTTCCAAGCCGGACCGGCTGATCGGCTGGATCCAGAAGAATTCGCCGCTGGTGAAGCTCAGGCCCGACCACCGCGTGATCGTGCAGCGCGTCTGGGCCGACGAGCGGCAACGGCTTTCCGGCGTGACCGGGATCGTTTCCGCTTTGGCGAAGCTCGCGGGCGCACCGGCTCCTTCGGCGCCAGCAGAGCCCGCACCGCCCGTCGCGCGCACCGCAGCAGCCAGTCGCTGAGGCGGCGGTCGCCGCTCGCCTGGGCGAGGCTGAGGCCGCCGACCGCGAGGATGGCCGCCGCGGTCGCATCGGCATCGAGCCTGCGGCCGCGGCCACCCGCCATTTCGCCGATCAGGCCGTACAGGACATTGGCATAGGCGAGCTGGGCAGGCAGCGATGCCCGCGCCACGTCGCCCACCAGCGACGCCAGGGTGCAGTCGCGCAGCGTCGCCGTGAACCCCTCTTTGGCGAGGTAGCCATCGAGCACGTCACGGACCTTTCCGTCGCCGGCTCGCATGCGGACCGGCAGTCCGTGGCCGGTGCCGACCACCTCGGCGAACAGGTCGTCCTTGGATTTGAAATGGGCATAGAAGGCGCCTCGGGTCAGCCCGGCGGCCAGCATGATGTCGTCGATGCTGGTGCCGGCATAGCCGCGCAGCCGGAACAGCCGGGCGGCGTGCTGGAATATCTCGGCCCTGACGCGGGCGGAATGGCCCTGGCTGGGAGGCATGATCTGTCGATCAACATACCCTATGTCGAACGACATAGCATCAGCCCATTGCAACCTTTGGGCCGGCTTCCCATCTCGCTTCCATGCAGATCGTTTGCCCTCATTGCGCGACCGTCAATCGCGTGCCCGCCGGCAAGCCGGCCGAGAAGGCCAGGTGCGGCGCCTGCAAGAGCGCCCTGTTCACCGGCAAGCCGTCGGAGGCCACGGCACGGAGCTTCGCCACCCACATCGGGCGCAACGACATCCCGGTGGTCGTCGACTTCTGGGCGGCCTGGTGCGGGCCCTGCCGGGCGATGGCGCCGGCCTACGAGCGCGTGGCCGGCGAGCTGGAGCCGGACGTCCGGTTCCTCAAGGTCGATACCGACGCCGAGCAGCAGCTCGCGGCGCAGTACAACATCCGCAGCATCCCGACCGTGATGATGTTCAAGAACGGCCAGGTGGTGGCGCAGCGCGCCGGCGCCTCCGATGCCCAGTCGCTGCGCGCCTGGATCCGGCAGAACGCCGGCTGATCAACGCGCCGGCTTAGTCGTCCCCGCTTCGGTGACGATGGCGTCCATCGGGACGTCGTGCGGCTGCGGGTAGATCGTCCTGATCTTGAGGCGCTCGTAGCCGACGCCGATGACCAGCGGTCGCGGCTGCAGGACGGCGAGCGTGCGGTCGAAATAGCCGCCGCCATTGCCCAGCCGGTAGCAGGCCTCGTCGAAGCCGAGGACGGGGGCGAGCACGACATCGGGCACGACGATGGGGCTATCGGCTGGCATCGGAATGTTCCAGATGCCCGGGACCATTTTCATGCCCCGCCGCCACTGCTTGAAGACGAGGGGTGTATTCGGCTCGACCACCACCGGCAGGCAGCATGCGGCGCCGCGGGCCTCGAGACCTCCCATCCACGGCATCAGGTTCGGCTCGGCCTTGATGGGCCAATAGCCGCTGATGATCCGGCCGCCGACGTTGCCGATCAGCCGGTCGAGCTCGCGGCCGATGCCTTCGGCATATCGGTCCTTGTTCTCGGGCTCGACGGACCGTCGCAGGCCGAGCAGTCGCTCGCGCTCGGCCTTGCGCCAGCGCCGCACATCGGCCCACTGCCGATCATCAGTCGACGGCGCGAGCTCGTGCATGAGACAGGGTGGCGAGGCGTACTCGTCGTTCTCCGACTTGGCTGTCAAGGGACGACCCCTATGCCGTCGATTGCGCCGTGCTGGTGGCGGCGTCGCGCTCCGCGAGATTGAAGACCTCGACGAAGGCCGACGGCGGCTGCGCACCCGACACCGCGTACTTGCGATTGACGATGAAGCACGGCACGCCGTTGATGCCGAGCCGTCGGGCATAGACGTCGGAGGCGACCACTTCGTGGCGGCCCTCGTCGCTCTGCAGGAACTTGCGGGCGGCCTCTCGGTCGAGGCCGACGCGCGTGGCGCACTCGACCAGGACATCGAGGTTGCCGAGGTCCAGCCCGTCCTCGAAATAGGCCTTGAACAAGGAAGCCACGACCTCGTCCTGCCGCTCCTGCTTGGCGCTCCAGTAGATCAGGCGATGCGACAGCACGGTGTTGGGCGTCCGCCTGATCTTGGAGAACTGGAACTCGATGCCGGCCTCGCGGCCCGATTCGGCGATCGCCTGGTAGATCTGGCGCGGCCGGTCGCCGCCGCCGAACTTGGCGCGCACGTAGTCGTCCCGCGTCATGCCCTCGGGCGGCATGTCGGGATTGAGCTGGAACGGCCGCCAGGAGATGGCGATGTCGTTGCGCCCGCTGAGATCGAGCGCGCGCTCGAAGCGGCGCTTGCCGATGTAGCACCAGGGACAGATCGTGTCGGAGACGATGTCGACGTAGATCATGATGGAATGACTCTACGCCCTTCGCGCCAGTGCAGGAAGACGCCCGCCAGGGCCGCGATTCCCAGTGCGATTCCGGTCATCCACGAGGCTGCGGGCCAGCCGCCGGCCGATACCAGCGCCGCAGTGATCGGCGGCCCGATCAGGGCGCCAAGGTTCGACATCTGCATCAGCAGGCCCGTGGCGGCTCCGACGAGCTGACTGCGCGGCGCATGTACGGGAATGGCCGTGAAGAGGCAGCCCGGCACGACCCCGATTACGGCTGAATACAGGCCAGCCAGCACCAGGCGCAGGATGTCCGGCACGCCGTCGATGAAGATGGCCGAGGCGCAGATCGCCATCGACACGGTCGCGCTGACGATGATGACCACGCGCGGCACCTGCCGTTGCAACAGCCAGCCCGCGGCGAGGTTGCCCGCGATATTCACGGTCGCCACGATCGTGGTGACGATGGCGGCCGTCTCCGGCGTGAAGTGCAGGCGTTCGACCTGGAGGGTCGGCAGGAAGCCGACGACGGCGAACCAACAGCAGGAATAGGCGCCAAAGCAGATACCGATCGCGAGCGGTCCGCCGCTGGTGGCGACCTCGGCCATTTCGGCCAGGATCGGCCGCCGCGGCGCGACGAGCGGATCGAGCTCGTGCCGTCGCACGGTGCGCAACAGCAGCGCCAGGAGCATGGCGCCCGACGCCGCTGCCGCGATCCACCATACCCAGCGCCATGACGCCGCTCGCAGGACAAGGGCCGAGATCAGCATCATCACGCCGGCGCCCGCCGGCATGTAGGTCGACCAGGCAGCAAGCGCGAGGCGCTGATCGCGCGCCGTGGCGATGCGCACGAGGAGCGGCGGAATCGCCACGACGACACAGATGAAGCCGAGCCCCTCCAGAAGGCGCAGCCCGAGCAGCACCTCGGCCGACGAAACCGCTCCGCCGACGAGACTGGTCAGGAGACTGACCGTCGTGCCGAACAGGATCAGGCGGCGATGCCCCAGCCGGTCTGCGGTGAGGGCGATCGCCATGCCGCCGCACGCCGTCACGAGGTTGATGATCGACAGCAGCCAGCCCGCCTGTTTCAGGCTGGCGCCGAGATCGCTGCGGATCGAGGGAAGGGCGGGTGGCGCCTTGCCGACATGGAAGGCCGCGACCATGCCGGCCAGCACGAGCAGGGCGACCAGGTCCCAAGGCGTACGCGATTGACTCAGTCTCGATTCCTCCGCGAAGAAGGAGGGTATGAAGACATTCGATCTAAGCGGCAAGACGGCGCTGGTGACCGGCGCCTCGTCCGGTCTCGGTGCGCATTTCGCACGCTGCCTCGGCGCGGCCGGCGCCTCCGTCGTGCTGGCAGCAAGGCGGGCAAACCGACTGCAGTCCCTGCAGGCGGAACTGGCGAAGGACGGGATTGCAGCGAGGGCGATCGATCTCGACGTTCAATCGGCCGATTCGATCCATACCGCCCTCGATGCGGCGGGCCCGCTCGACATCGTCGTCAACAACGCCGGCATCTCGATCGTGAAGCCGGCGCTCGAGATGCCCGAGGAGGATTGGGACGCCGTCGTCGACACCAACCTGCGCGGTGCCTGGCTGGTGGCCCAGGGCGCCGCAAGGCGCTGGGTCGCCGAGAAGCGGCCGGGAAGCATCGTCAACATCGCCTCGATCCTGGGCCTCCGCACCATCGGGCAGGTGGCGCCCTACAACGCCTCGAAGGCCGGCCTCATCCACCTGACACGCGCACTCGCGATGGAATGGGCGCGCTATCAGATCCGCGTCAACGCGATCTGTCCCGGCTACATCGAGACCGAGATGAACAGTGCGTTCTGGAAAACCCCCAGCGGCCGGAAGCTGATCGAGCGCATCCCGCAGCGTCGCATCGGCAAACCCGAGGAGCTCGACGGCGCGTTGCTGTTGCTTGCCTCCGACGCGGGCGCTTTCATGACCGGCAGCGTGGTCACTGTCGACGGCGGCCACACCGTGAGTTCGCTCTGATCACCAGCCGTTGATCCGGTCGTAGGTGTCGACCACGGTCCTGCCGCCATCGAGCTCGCTGTCGACCACGTAGTAGCGGTCATAGGCGGCCGCGGTGATGCAGGCATGGTTGGGTAGGATGCGCACGCGACTGCCGATCGGCAGATTGCCGTAAGGAATCGGATCGTCCGACTGCACGAAGCCATGCTCCTGCGAGCAGGCGACGACCGCCATATCCCTGGCCGGAGGGTCGACGATGGTCCCATATCCGACCTTGGGCCGGAACTCCTGCGCGCTGATGTCCTTCGACAGCGCGAGCGCGCCGGCATCGATCAGCACCTGGTTGCGGTGCGGGTAGTGGCCGATCACCGAGGCCAGCACCGACAGAGCGAGATCGCCTGAAGCGCAGGAGCCGATATATTCCTGGTCGAGATCGTTGAAGCAGTAGACGCCCGGCCGCATCTCGGTGATGCCGGTGAAGTCGCGAGAGTGCATCGCCGTCGGCGTCGAGCCGCCGGACACGATCGGGCAAGGGATGCCGGCGGCGCGGATCTTCTCGGCCGCAGTGACGATCGCCCGCCGTTCCTGCTCGGCAACCGCTGCGATGCCGTCGATGGTGCTCTGGTGGTAGGAGTGCCCGGCGTGTGTCATCACACCCGCCAGTTCGACGCCGGGCGCGTTGTGCAGGACGCGCGCGATATCGACGAGGCCGGGAAGGTCGGGGTAGGGCAGGCCGGCGCGGCCGCCGCCGCTATCGATCTCGATGAAGACCGAGAAGGTCTCGCCGTTCCGGGCGGCGTCTGCGATCGCCCTGGCGACGACGATGTTGTCGGTCACGACGCGCAGATTCACGCCCTGTCGCCGCAGCTCGGTCACGGCTGGAAGCTTGGTCGGCACGATGCCGACGGCATAGAAAATGTCCTTGAAGCCGCCCTGCGCGAAATAACGTGCCTCGGCGAGGGTCGAAACCGTGATCCTGCCGTCATGGCCCTCGACCGCCATCCGGCCAATTTGCACCGATTTTGCGGTCTTCAGATGAGGCCGCAACGAGACACCGGCTTGTCGCAACCGGTCGCTCATGCGCTTGAGGTTGCGGCGCAGGATGGCCCGGTCGAGAATGAGGGCGGGCGTCGGCAGGTCGTCCAGCGTTTGGCTCATCGAGGATTCATAGCGCGCATGCCGATCGAAAACGAACGCAAGTTTGTCCTCGAGGACGACGGCACGCTCGAGGCGCGCCTGATGACCAAGGCGGGAGCGACACGCCGCTACCTCCGCCAGGCCTATCTCGAAGCTTCGGGCCTGCGCATCCGCTCGATGGAGCAGGCCGGCCGGACGCGCCACGTCTTCACCTACAAGTGTCCGGTCGACGACCAGATGGTCGAGATCGAAACCGAGATCGCGCCAGTCGACTTCGCCCGGCTGTGGAAAGTCAGGCGCGAGACCCTGCAGAAGGCGCGCTACTCCTGGAACGAGGGCCGCTTCCACTGGGATGTCGACTTCTTCAAGACCGACGACGGCCGAACCTACTTCGCGCTGGCCGAGGTCGAGATGCCGGAAGGCGAATCGGTGCCGCCGCCACCGCCAGCCGAACTCGCCGCGCACGTGCTCCTGCTGACGCCGCGCAACGACCCGCGCTTCACCTCCAAGCGGCTGTCCGATCGTGGCCATGCCGAGCGTCTGCTGGCCGACTTGCGCAAGAAGGGCGAGGCGGCATGAAGATTGCCGCCGTCGAGACGTTCCCGATCAAGGTTCCTTTCACGTTCGGCGGTGCGCCGGGCGGCTTCGCGCGCTGGACCAGCAACGACACGCTCCTGGTGAAGGTGCAGACCGACACCGGCATCACCGGCTGGGGCGATGCGTTCTGCTACGGCTGCATGGACTCCGTGCGGGCGGCGCTGCACGGAATGATCGTGCCGCGCGTGATCGGCCGGGATGCCCGCGACATCGCCAGGCTGTCCTACGAGCTGCAGCAGGCGCTCCATTTGCATGGCCGCTACGGCATCACCATCTTCGCCGTGTCCGGCCTCGACATCGCGCTTTGGGATATCGCCGGCAAGGCGGCCAACCTGCCGCTGCATCGCCTGCTGGGCGGCGCCGGCCAGACCTCGCTGCCGGCCTATGCGAGCCTGCTCAAGTTCCGCGATCCCGAGCGCGTCGCCGCGCGCACCAAGCTCGCGATCCAGCAGGGCTATCGCTACATCAAGCTGCATGAGACGGAGGAAGCCGAAGTACGGGCCGCGCGCGACGCGGCGGGCGACGGCGTGCCGATCATGGTCGACACCAATTGCCCGTGGACGCCGGAGCAGGCGCGCCAGATGACCCTGAAACTGCGGCCGTATGATCTCTATTGGCTGGAAGAACCGATCTTCCCGCCGGAAGACTTTCCGGCAATCGCCAGGCTGCGCGAAGGCACCGGCGTGGCGATGGCGGCCGGCGAGAACAACTGCACCGCCGTCCAGTTCCGCGACATGTTCGCCGCCAATGCCGTGGACTATGCGCAACCGAGCGTCACCAAGGTCGGCGGCATCACGGAGTTCCTGAAGGTCGCGACGCTCGCGGAGGCGGCCGGGGTGACGCTGATGCCGCACTCGCCGTACTTCGGGCCGGGCTTCCTCGCGACCCTGCATCTCACCGCCGCGCGCGGCCAGCCCGGCGCGCTGGTCGAGCGCTATCACATGGATCTCGAGGCGAGTCTTTACGGCGACCTCATCGATCCGGTAAACGGCGCCTTCGCCGTGCCGCAGGACCCGGGCCTCGGCCGCGATCCCGATCCGGATGTGATCAAGACTTACGCGGCGGCCTGATGCGAGGCAGCATCACCAGCGGCCACGGATCGGGCAGCACGCCGACCGGGCAATCGATCAGGGTCGGGCCGCCGCGCGCGAAGCCGCGGGTGATCGCGGTGCCGAGCTCGGCCGGCGACTTCACGCGCTCGGCAGCGATGCCGAAGCTTTCGCCCAGCTTCACGAAGTCCGGGTTGTGCAGGTCCGACGCAATGGTGCGGCCCTTGAAGGACTGCTGCTGGATGCGCTTGACGTTGCCATAGGCGCCGTCGCTGAACACTACCGCGACGGTGCCGATGTTGTTCTGCGCCGCCGTCGCCATCTCCATCGCCGTGAACAGGAAGCCGCCGTCACCGCTGATCGACAGCACCGCCGTGTCGGGTTTGGCGACCTTGGCGCCAAGCGCGGTGGCATAGCCCCAACCGAGCGTGCCCTGGTAGCCTGGCGACAGGAAGGTGCGCGGCTTGTAGGTCGGGTAGGCGAAGCGCGCGGCGTAGCCCATCTGCGTCAGCTCATCGACCAGGATGCCGTCGTCGGGCAGCGCCTTGCGGATCGCGTCGAGATAGGTGAGTTGCGGCGCCAGCAGGTCGTGCACCTTCTTCGTCGCCTGCGCCTTGGTCTGGGCGACGGCCTCGGCGCGGCCGTTGCGCTTGATGTTGTGCGCGGCGAGGCGGTCGACCAGCACCTTCAGTGTCGCCGTGGAATCGCCGATGATGCCGATCTCCGGCTTGCGCTGGCGATCGATCTCCTCGCCGTCGATGTCGACGCGGATGATCTCGAGATCGTCGTCGACGCCCCAGGCCATCAGCGGCGCCTGCAGGCGCGTGCCGACGGCCAGCACGACGTCGGCCTCGCCCCAGAAGCGGTAGCCGGCCGGCGTCGTCACCGACAGGCGATGACGGCCGTCGATCACGCCCTGGCCCATCTTGCCGGTCATCACCGGCGCATCGAGCATTTCGGCGATCTGTACCACGTACTCGCCCGCACCCTGGGCGCCCCCGCCGACGGCGATCATCGGCCGTTTGGCATTGCCCAGGAGCCTGGCCGCGCGCTCGACACCGTCCTCGTCGACCGGGCACGGATCGGATTGTGCCGCGGCCGCGGGCAGCACCACCGGCGCCTTGCGGCCCCAGGTATCCATTGCGCATTCGAGCGCGACCGGCCGGCGGCGGCCCGAGAGCAGGCGACGGAATGCTTCGTTCACCAGCCCCGGCGCCTCGTTCGGCGCGTTGATGCGGTCGGCCCACTTGGTGAGGCCGCGCATGATCGAGAGTTGGTCGGGCAGTTCGTGCAGCAGGCCGATGTTGCGGCCGATCATCGACTGCTGGATCTGGCCGGTCAGCGCCAGTACCGGCGCATTCGCGGCATAGGCGGTCGAGAGCGCCGCGGTCGTGTTGAGGAAGCCGGGGCCCGGCACCACGACGTAAGCCGACGGCTTGCCGCTCGCCATGGCGTAGCCCAACGCCATGTAGGCGCAGGCCTGCTCATGGCGGGTATGCACCGGGCGGATCGCGTTGGTGCGATCGTACAGCGCATCGAAGAAGGAATCGTTCTGCACTCCAGGCAGGCAGAACAGGGTGTCGATGCCGTTGAGCTCGAGCATCGACACGACGGCTTGCGCGGTGGTGAGCGTTTGCATCCTTCTCCTATAGACCGTGCTTCCCGCCGGAAGAAGGCGTTACGAGCACCGGTGTGCGAGCCCGCGAGGCGAGCGAGACGCCTTGCAGGCGAGGGTCGGGAGCGATCTCGATCTGGCGCCGGAACGGCACGAAGCCCGAGCGCATGTAGAAGGCGAGGGCGTTGGGATGATCCAGCGTGCAGGTGTGCACCCAGAAGCGGGAGATCGGCCGCTGCCAAACCTGCTCCAGGGCGCGATTCATCAACCAGCGCGCAGCGCCGCTGCCGATCAGCGGCGCCGTGACGCCGAAGAACGCCAGTTCGGCTTCGCCTTCGATCCGGTAGTCGAGCTCGAGCAGGCCTTCGAGCTTTCCCGCCACGTCGAGCCCGTAGATCTCGATCCGGGGATGCCAGAGGATCGCCGTCAGCTCGGCATCGCTCATCAGCAGGCGCGAGAACCAGATCCACTCGTCGCCGATCTTCGAATAGAGCGCGCGATAGGCCTCGGGTTCCGGCCGGTTCAGCCGCCGCAGGTGCCAGGGGCCCGGCATCTCCGGCCGAAGGGCCGGGCGCGATTTCATCTCCAGCGAGGTGACGACGGCGGCAATCCGGTCGGCAGGGACGTCGTGCAGGCCGTCGGCAAGCGCCAGCGATGCCTGCTCGGGTTGCTGTTGCATCGCGCAGGCATCGGCCACCCGAGACTCCCAGTCAACAGAACTAAACCCGCGTCCCGCGTTCCACTTGCGTGGGACGCCTAAAATGCTGTCCCGCAGGCATTTCAGGCGATTCGTCCCACGTTTCGCCTCACCCAAATGGCTATTTTACCCGGGTAAAATAGGCGGAGCGCAGGTAGAGATGGGGACTGAAACAGATCGGTTCGCTGCGGCTGCGTCTGGGAGGAATGTTGGCCCAGGCTCCCTGCTGGTTC
>JAFEFF010000167.1 GCA_018240745.1 Pseudomonadota bacterium | reverse complement strand
GAATGCGCCGGCCGCGACCGGCAGAGCGAGGATCGGCCGACGGTGAACAACTCCAGTGCCGCGCCTTCTCATGCTCATGTGGACCGCCGGCCTCCAGGTCCGCCTCATGAATCATGAGCGAGCCTAGAGCCTTCGGCTCCGCTCAGGCCAGGGGCCCGCGGTCCACATGAGCATGACGCGGCACTGCGAGAGTGCGTCGGACTTCACGTCATGGCCACCGATGAAGAAGCTGCCCTGGCTCTCGATCGTGAACGGATCGGTGGTCGCGAGGCCGAGTGCGAAAGCAATGGCGACGTTTCGCAGGGGCATGAGCGATCCTTGCCCCCGCGCTGGAGCCGCGCAAGACTTCCGGTGAAATCGCCCAGCCAGATCGCAAGGGGGAAACCGCCTGAAGCCGCCGCTCCTGCCGCGCCTGCTCGCGCCGCGGCTTCCTTTCCATTACGGCTGGATCGTGCTCGCCTCCCTCAGCCTCGCGGGCTTCGCGCGGCAGGGGCCGGCGGTGGCGGTGCTGTCGGTGTTCGTGGTGCCGATGACCGAGGCGTTCGGCTGGTCGCGCGCCTCGATCGCCGGCGCGGTCTCCCTGGGCGGGCTGCTGGCGGCCTTCGTGTCGCCGATGCTGGGGCCGATGCTCGACCGGCGCGGCCCGCGCCTCGTCCTGTGCCTGGCCGTGCTGTCGATGGGGCTCGCGACCATGGCGCTGTCGGTCGCGTCGTCGCTGGTCGTCTTCTACCTGCTGTTCGTGTTTGCGCGCATGGTCTGGGCAAGTCCGTTCGATCTCGGCCTATACGCCGCGGTGAACAACTGGTTCGTTGCCCGACGGACCTTTGCCACGGCCTTCACCACGCTGTTCCAGATGCTGGGCCTGGTCGCCATCCCGATCATCGCCCAGCTCGCCATGCTCGATGGCGGCTGGCGGCACGGCTGGCTGGCGGTCGGCGCGACCGTCCTGACGGTGGGCTTCCTGCCGATCTTCCTGTTCCTCGTTCGCCGGCCGGAGGATCTCGGCCTCGCGCCCGACCATGCCAAGCCCGGCGCAAAGCCCGGCGCGCCCGAGCCGCGGTTCAGCCGCGCCGAGGCGATGCGCACCCGCGCCTTCTGGCTGCTGTCGCTCTACATCGTGCTGGTCTATCCGGTGCAGGCGGGCGTCAGCCTGCACCAGGCGGCGCACCTGATCGAGCGCGGCCTGACGCCGATCGCCGCCGCCACGGTGATCAGCGTGTTCTCGGCGATGTCCGCGGTGTCGGGGTTCGGCCTCGGCTTCCTGCCGCGGCACTGGCCCCTGCGCTATGCCATGGCGGGCGCCGCTGGGGTGATGGCGGTCGGTTGCTTCGGCCTGATCGGGGTCACCACGGTGCACGGAGCTTACATTGCAGCCGGTCTGTTCGGGCTGGGCATCGGCGGGCTGATGACCTTGCTGCCGGTAGCGTGGGCCGACTACTTCGGCCGGACGAGCTTCGGGGCGATTCGCGGCGTGGTGCTGAGCGTGCAAACCCTGGCTCAGGCCGTCGGCCCGGTCATGTCCGGCGCGCTGCGCGACTGGAGCGGCAGCTACGTCTGGTCGCTCAGCCTGTTCGCGACCCTGGGCGGTCTGGCGGCGTTGGTCGGGCTCCTGGCACAGCGGCCTAGGGTCGCGCTGTAACACCTTGCAGGGGTCCTGAAGCCGCCTTAAGGTTTCCGCGGCCCGAAAGAGGCTGCGCCCGCGCTCACCCGCGGGCAGCGTGTTTGAGGAAACAGGCCTTCACCACCCGAGACGACGCTCCCGACAGAGGGCGCGCAGGAAGACCGTATGCCGCCACTGCTGGAGGTGCGGGACCTTCACACTGAATTTCGCACCGGCGCGGGCGTCGTCCGCGCCGTCGATGGCATTTCCTATACGGTCGACCCCGGCGAGACCGTGGCGATCGTGGGTGAATCGGGCTCCGGCAAGTCGGTCGAGGCACTCTCCATCATGCGCCTGATTCCCAATCCGCCGGGCCGCATCGTGTCCGGTGAGGTGCTGTTCGACGGCCGCGACCTGCGCAAGCTGCCCGAGGAGGAGATGCGCGCGGTGCGTGGCCGCGACATCGGTATGGTGTTCCAGGAGCCGATGACCTCGCTCAATCCGGTGCTGACCATCGGCCGGCAGATCACGGAGACGCTCGAGCAGCACCAGGGCGCGACGCGGGAGGACGCCGAAAAGCGTGCGATCGAGCTTTTGGAGATGGTGGGCATTGCCGACTCGCGGCGGCGGCTCAGGCAGTACCCCCATCAGCTCTCGGGCGGCATGCGCCAGCGCGTGATGATCGCGGTCGCGCTTGCCTGCAATCCCAAGCTGATCATCGCCGACGAGCCGACCACGGCGCTCGACGTCACCATCCAGGCGCAGATCCTCGAGCTGATGAAGTCCCTGACCCAGCGGCTCGGCGTGGCGCAGATCATCATCACCCACAATCTCGGCGTGGTCGCGCGCTACGCCAGCCGCGTGAACGTGATGTACGCCGGCCGCATCGTCGAGGCGGGCACTGCGGAGGCGATCTATCACGACCCGCGCCATCCCTACACGGTGGCGCTGCTGAAGTCGGTGCCCCGGCTCGACCAGCCGCGCCGGGCGCGGCTCGATCCGGTCGAGGGCTCGCCGCCCGATCTGACCAAGCTCGACGGCGGCTGTGCCTTCCGGCCGCGCTGCCGCTTCGCGGTCGACAAGTGCGCGACGGCCTATCCCAGGCTCGAGACCGTCGGCGAGCCGGGCCACCTCGCCGCGTGCTTTCGCAGCGGCGAAGTCGCCGCAGCGCGCGAGAACACCCGGGAGTCCGCCGCATGAGAGACCAGCCCGGCACGGCGCCGCTGCTGGAGGTGCGCGGCCTCGCCATGCATTTCCCGATCACCGAGGGCATGGTGGTGAGTCGCAAGGTCGGCGACGTCAAGGCCGTCGACGGCATCGACTTCTCGATCGCCAGGGGCGAGACGCTGGGCCTGGTCGGCGAGAGCGGCTGCGGCAAGACCACGACCGGCCGCTGCATCCTGCGGCTCGAGAAGCCGACGCAGGGCCAGATCCTCTACGACGGCAAGGATATCAGCCGGCTGCCGCAGAAGGAGCTGGTGGGCCTGCGCCGCCGCATGCAGGTGATCTTCCAGGACCCCTACAGCTCCCTCAATCCGCGCATGAAGGTGGGCGACATCATCGCCGAGCCGATCCGCGTGCACGGGCTGGAGCCCGATCCGCGGCGCCGCCGCGACAAGGTGAGGGATCTCCTGTCGGTGTGCGGACTCGACCCCAAGTTCGCCGATCGCTACCCGCACGAGATGTCGGGTGGCCAACGCCAGCGCGTCGGCATCGCCCGCGCGCTCGCCATGGATCCGGAGTTCATCGTCTGCGACGAGGCGGTGTCGGCGCTCGACGTGTCGATCCAGGCGCAGGTCGTGAATCTGCTCGAGGATCTGCGCGAGCGCTACCATCTCACCTATCTCTTCATCGCCCACGACCTCTCGGTGGTCCGCCATCTCTGCCAGCGCGTCGCCGTGATGTATCTCGGCCGCATCGTCGAGATGGCCGAGAGCGACGAGCTGTTCGACAACCCGATGCACCCCTACACCCAGGCGCTGCTGTCGGCGGTGCCGGTACCCGATCCGCGGGTCGAGGCCGGGCGGCAGTTCCGGCCGGCGCGCGGCGAGATACCCAGTCCGATCAATCCGCCGTCCGGCTGCGTCTTCCATCCGCGCTGCCCGATGGCGGTCGACAATTGCAGGAAGGCGCGGCCGACGCTCCGGGAGATGAGGCCCGGCCACTGGGTCGCTTGCAGCGAGGTCAAGTAGCGGGGTGCGTTCCGGCCTCGTGATCAGGGGAGCTCAACAGACAGAAGAAGAGAGCAGCGGAGGAAGCGAATGAGCGTACCAAGGTGTGTGTGGGCCGGCCTCGGGCTGGCAGCAGCAATTGCTATCACCCCGGCCTGGGCCGAAACGCCCAAGCAGGGTGGAACCCTGACCTATCTGATCCCGGCGGATGCGCCGCCGAGCTTCGATGCCCATCGGGAGACGACGTACGCGACCATCCACTCGGCGGCGCCGTACTACAGCGTGCTGATCCGCGTCCCGCCGGACAATCCGGCCTCGACGACCGACTTCGTCTGCGACCTCTGCACCGAGATGCCGAAGCCGACCGACGGCGGCAAGACCTACACCTTCAAGATCCGCCAGGGCGTGAAGTTCCATGACGGCAGCAAGCTCACGGCGCAGGACGTCGCGACGAGCTGGCAGTACATCGTCGACCCGCCCAAGGGCGTGGTCAGCGCGCGGAAGAGCTTCTACGAAATGGTCGACTCGGTGCAGGCGACCGACGATTCCACCGTGGTGTTCAAGCTGAAGTACCCGACCACGGCGTTCCTGCCGGCGCTCGCCGACCCCTATGCCTGGATCTACAAGAAGGACATCCTCGAGAAGGATCCGCACTGGTACGAGAAGAACATCATGGGCTCCGGCCCGTTCAAGCTCGTCAAGTACGAGGTTGGCCAGTCGATCACCGGCGAGCGCAACAAGGACTACTATCACAAGGGCCTGCCGCATCTCGACGGCATCGTCGGCATTTACGCCGCCAAGCAGTCGGTGCGCGTCGACGCCCTCAGGGCTGATCGCGCGTCGATCGAGTTCCGCGGCCTGCCGCCGTCGGCGCGAGACCAGCTCACCAAGGAGCTGGGCGACAAGGTCTGGGTGCAGGACAGCGACTGGAACTGCGGCAACATCCTGACGCCCAATCACCAGAAGAAGCCGTTCGACGACCCGCGCGTGCGCAAGGCGCTGGCGCTGGCGATCGACCAGTGGCACGGCGCGCCGGCACTGTCCAAGATCGCCAACGTCCGCACCGTGGGCGGCATCGTCTTCCCGGGCTCGCCACTCGCCGCGACCAAGCAGGAGCTGGAGAAGATCGCCGGCTACTGGCCCGATATCGAGAAGTCGCGCGCCGAGGCAAAGCGGCTGCTCAAGGAGGCCGGCGCCGAGGGGCTGAAGTTCGAGTTGCTCAACCGCAACGTCGACCAGCCCTACAAGTTCGTCGGCACCTGGGTGATCGGCGAATGGAAGAAGATCGGCCTCAATGTCGAGCAGAAGGTCGTGCCGACCGGACCGTGGTTCTCCAACATGCGCGCCGGCACGTTCGACGTCGCGATGGAGGCCAACTGCCAGAGCGTCGTGAACCCCGTGCTCGATACCGGCAAGTACCTGCCGCACAAGGTCTTCCCGGACAACTACGGCTACTACGACGACGACAAGTCGATCCAGCTCTACGAGGCGATGCAGAAGGAGACCGATCCGGCCAAGGTGCGGGCGGCGATGCGGGCCTACGAGACCTGGACGCTCGACACGCAGACGCACGAGATCGTGTTGCCCTACTGGTACCGCATCATCCTCGGCCGGTCGGAGGTCAAGGGCTTCAAGATCAGCCCGAGCCACTATCTGAACCAGGACCTGTCGAGCCTCTGGCTGGACAAGTAACCGCAACGGAGCGAGCGGCATGCATCGCTACATCGTCACCCGCCTCCTGCTGGCAATTCCGACGCTGGCAGGAGCGGCGGCCCTGGTCTTCATCCTGATGCGCCTGATCCCGGGCGACGTCTGCGTGATCCGGCTGGGCACGGGCGGCGCGCATGTCGACCAGGCGGCGCTCGACCTGTGCCGCAGCCAGCTCGGGCTCGACCAGCCGATGGTGGTGCAGTTCCTGCTCTTCCTGAAGCACTACGCGGTGTTCGACTTCGGCACGTCGATGTGGTCGGGCAACCCGGTGTGGTACGAAATCATGATCCGGCTGCCGGTCTCGCTCGAGGTGGCGATCATGGCGACGGTGATCGCCATCCTGCTCGCCATTCCGCTCGGCACGATCTCGGCGCTCAAGGAGAATTCCGGGCTCGACCACGTGGTGCGCGTGGTGGCGATCGCCGGCATCGCCACGCCGTCCTTCTGGCTCGGCATCATGTCGCTGATCCTGGTGCTCAACGTCACCTCGATCATGAGCGGCACGCCGTGGCTGCCGCCGATCGACTACGTGCCGCTATGGCAGGACCCGATCCGCAACCTGTCGTTGGTGATCCTGCCGGCGATCACGGTGGGTTACCGGTATTCGGCGGTAACCATGCGCCTGACGCGCTCGGCGATGCTCGAGGTGATGCGCGAGGACTATATCCGCACCGCCCGCGCCAAGGGGCTGCTCGAGCAGATCGTGGTCAATCGCCATGCGCTGAAGAACGCCCTGCTGCCGGTGGTGACCCTCATCGGCATCGAGTTCGCCTTCCTGATCGGCGGTCTGGTCGTGACCGAGCAGGTGTTCAACCTCAACGGCATCGGCCGCCTGCTGGTGCAGGCGGTGCAGAACCAGGACAACGTGCTGGCCCAGGCCCTGGTGATGCTGGTCGTCCTGGTGTTCGTGATCACCAACCTCGTGGTCGACGTGCTCTACGCCTGGCTCGACCCGCGCATCCGCTATTCGTGAGTGTCCGATGGCTGTCATTACACCCACCACAGCTCCCGCCGACGACGATACCGAAGCGCTGTTGCGCCAGCACACCATCCTCGGCCGGATCATCAACTTCGCCCGCCGCAAGCCCCTCGGCACGATCGGCCTGATCATCGTCATGCTGTTCGCGGTGGCCGGCATCTGCGCCGACTGGATCGCGCCGTTCGATCCGGAGGAGAACGACTTCGCCTCGATGATGGTGGCGCCCGGGATCGACCACATCCTCGGCACCGACCAGTTCGGCCGCGACATCTTCTCCCGCCTGGTCTACGGCGCGCGCACGGCGATGATCGTCGGCTTCGGCGCCGCCGTGGGCGGCGGCATCATCGGCATGGTGCTGGGCGTGACCTCGGCCTATTTCGGCGGCTGGTTCGATCTCGTCCTGCAGCGCATCTTCGACATCCTGATGGCCTTCCCGCTGATCATCCTGGCGCTGGCCGTGGTGTCGGTATTCGGCACCGGCGTGTTCAACGTGGTGATCGCCATCACCATCCCGCTGGTGCCCCGGTGCGGCCGCGTCGTGCGTGCGAGTGCGCTCGCCGTGCGGCAGATACCCTATGTCGACGCGGCGCGGGCGCTCGGCTTCGGCCATGCCCGCATCGTGCTCTGCCACATGGTGCCGAACGTGCTGGCGCCGTTCCTGATCCTGCTGTCGGCCTTCGTCGGCCAGGCGATCCTCGCCGAGGCGTCGCTCAGCTACCTGGGCCTCGGCGTGCAGGAGCCGGTCGCAGCCT
This sequence comes from Pseudomonadota bacterium, assembly GCA_018240745.1. Classification (GTDB taxonomy): domain Bacteria; phylum Pseudomonadota; class Alphaproteobacteria; order Reyranellales; family Reyranellaceae; genus Reyranella. The sequence goes on along the minus strand of JAFEFF010000167.1, from coordinate 46,745 downwards.
GGGGTTTGATGCTGCAGGGCAGCGCCGAGGACTACGCCACGACCGCGCCGTGGATCGCCATCTTCCCCGGCCTCGCCATCGTCCTCACCGTGCTCGGCGCCAGCCTGTTCGGCGACGCCCTGCGCGACGCGATCGACCCGAAGCTGCGGGATCGTTAGTTCTCAAGTCCTCCCCCGCAGGGGGAGGATGCGGGAGGGGGAGAGCGACCGACGGGCGCCTCGATTGGGGCTTCCCCTCCCCAGCCCTCCCCCTGCGGGGGAGGGAGTCAGAGCCAGGGCATCTCCTGCTTCTGCTTGTCCTCGAAGCGCTTGATGTCGGACTCGTAGCCCAAGGTGATCTTCACCTCGTCGGCGCCCTTCAGGAGCATTTCCTTGCGGAAGGGATCGACCTCGAAGCTGTCGGTCTTGCCGTCCGGGCCGGTCACCGTCTGCTTGGCGAGGTCGATGGCGATCTCGGCGCCGGGCAGCTCGTGCAGGATCACGCGGATGCGCGCCACGCGCTCGGCCGGCAGGCGGATCGGCAGGCAGCCGTTCTGGAAGCAGTTGTTGAAGAAGATGTCGCCGAAGCTGGGGGCGATGAACGAGCGGAAGCCGTTGTCGACCATCGTCGTCACCGCGTTCTCGCGCGAGGACCCGCAGGCGAAGTTGGTGTTGCCGACCATGATCTTCGCGCCCTTGTAGGCGGGGTTGTTGAGGGTCACGCCCTCGCGCGGCCGGCCGTTGGGGTCGAGCCGCAAGTCGTGGAAGAAGCCCTCGACCTGGCGGTCGCGGGTGCGGCCGAGGAAGCGGGCCGGGATGATCTGGTCGGTGTCGACGTTGGCCTGGTCGATCGGCACGGCGACCGCCTTGAGCGTGGTGAAAGCGTCCATCTCCGTCCTCCCTAGCCCCGATCCTGGCCCAGCAGCTTGCGCACGTCGGTGAAGTGGCCGGTGACCGCCGCCGCGGCAGCCATCGCCGGGCTCACGAGGTGGGTGCGCACGCCGACGCCCTGGCGGCCGATGAAGTTGCGGTTGGAGGTCGAGGCGATGCGCTGGCCGAGCACGCCGGTGTCGCCGTTGACGCCGATGCACATCGAGCAGCCCGGCTCGCGCCAGTCGAAGCCGGCCTCGCGGAAGATCCTGTCGAGCCCCTCGGCCTCGGCCTGCTGCTTGACCAGGCCGGAGCCCGCCACGACCCACGCCGGGATCTTGGCCTTGCGGCCCTTGGCGACCGCCGCGGCGGCCCGCAGGTCCTCGATGCGGCTGTTGGTGCAGGAGCCGATGAACACGCGATCGACGGCGATGCCGTCCATCGGCGTGCCGGGCTTGAGGTCCATGTATTCCAGCGCCCGTTTCATGTTCTCCTGCTTGCCGGCGTCGGGCGCGGAGGCGGGATCGGGCACGCGGCCGCTGATCGACAGCGCGTCCTCGGGAGAGGTGCCCCAGGTCACCATCGGCGCGATCTCGGCGGCGTTCAGCGTGACCTCGCGGTCGAAGGCGGCGCCGTCCTCGGTCGGCACGGTCTTCCAGAAAGCCATCGCCTTGTCCCAGTTCGCGCCCTTGGGCGCGAACGGCTTGCCGTCGAGGTACTGGAAGGTCGTGTCGTCGGGCGCGACCATGCCGGCGCGGCCTCCGGCCTCGATCGACATGTTGCAGAGCGTGAGTCGGCCTTCCATCGACAGGCCCCGGATCGCGCTGCCGGCATATTCCATCACGTGGCCGACCGCGCCGGCGGCGCCGATTTTGGCGATGATGGCGAGGATGATGTCCTTGCCGGTGATGTGCGGATGGAGCGCGCCGTCGACGGTGATGCGCATCGACTTTGGCTTGCGCTGCCACAGGCACTGCGTCGCCATGACATGGGTCACTTCCGACGAGCCGATGCCGAAGGCGAGTGCACCCAGCGCGCCGTGCGTCGAGGTGTGCGAATCGCCGCACACCAGCGTCAGGCCGGGCTGGCTGAGGCCCTGCTCGGGGCCGACGACATGGATGATGCCCTGGCGGACGTCGCCCAGGTCGAACAGCGTGACGCCGGCCTCGTTGCAGTTCTTGGTGATGTCGTTCAGCAGCCGCCGATGGTCGGGATCGGGCACGTCCTTCGAGCGGTGATCGGTCTTGACGTAGTGGTCGGGCGTCGCCGCGGCGCGGTCGGCCCGCCGCAGGTTCATGCCGCGCGCCTTGAGGCGGGCATAGGCCGGCGAGGAGCCGTCATGCATCAGGTGGCGGTCGATGTAGAGCAGCGTGTAGCCATCCGGCCGGTCGACCACGACGTGGCGCTGCCAGATCTTCTCGAACATGGTCCGCGGGGCGGTCATCGCAATGGTCCTCTCTACTCGGCGGCGGCCTTGAGCGCGTCGCGGAAGGCGGTTCGGCGGGCATCCCAGTCGGCGGCGCCGAAGCGCGCAAACGTCCTGGCCGGCGAGGACTCTACCAGCGGCGGCGGGAACTTGCCGAGTCGCTTTACCTCGGCCAGCGTCCGGTCGCAGATCGCGATGATGTTACCCAGCAACAGGCCGGGCAGGATCGAGATCGCGTAGCCCATGCGCTCCGCATCGGCGAGCGGAACCTCCGGCGTCTTGCCGCCGCGCACCATGTTCAGGAGGCATGGACCCTTGACCAGTTTCGGCACCTGCTCGACCTCGCTCAGCGTCTGCGGCGCCTCGACGAACGCCGCATCGGCGCCATTGGCGAGGGCCAGGTTGGCGCGGGCGATCGCCTCGTCGAAGCCCGCCACGGCGCGGCTATCGGTGCGGGCGATGACGGTGAAGTCGGGCGTCCGCTTGGCGGCCGCGGCAGCGCGGATCTTGGCGATGTAGTCCTCGCGGCTCACCAGCTCCTTGTTCTCGAGATGCCCGCACTTCTTGGGGAACACCTGGTCCTCGACATGGATGGCGGCGATGCCGGCGCGCTCGAACTCCTGCACGGTCCGGAACATGTTGAGCTCGTTGCCGTAGCCGGTGTCGCTGTCGCTGATCAGCGGCACTTGTATCGAATTGGCAATTCGTGACGCGTTCGCCACCATCTCGGTCATGGTGATCAGGCCGTAGTCGGGATAGCCCAGGGTCGCCGAGGTGCCGGCGCCGGTCATGTAGACGGCCTCGAAGCCCGCCTGCTCGATCAGCTTGCCGGTGATGCAGTCGATGGCGCCGGGCGCCACGATCATCTTGCCGCTCTTCAGCATTGCCTTGAACCTGGCTGCCTGGCTGGTGGCGGTACTCATGGCGATCTCCTTCTCGACTTCGGTGAAACGGAAACGAGCTGCTCGGCGCCGAGCTCGAAACGCAGGCTCAGGCGTTCGGGCGGCGCCAGCATCTCGACATATTCGACGGCGCGGCCCTTGTGATCGACCATCATGGTGCGCAGGTCGACCAGCGCGGCGCCGACCTTGATCTCGAGTCGCCGCGCCACGACCGGGTCGGCCAGGGTCGCCGACACGATCTGCTCGCCGGCCGAGATGTGGGCGCCGGCGCGGGTCAGCAGCTGGAACATCGGGATGCGGTCGAGCTCGGCGCGGCTGAAGGTTCTGCCCAGCGTCCCGGGCACATGGCTCGTGAGATGCATCACCGGCTGGCCGTCGTGGCTGCGGATGCGCACGGCGCGCTGCACCGGCCGATCGCCCTCCCACAGGCGCTCGCGCAGGAAGGCGGGCGCCGGGCCGTAGCCGAACTCGATCACCCGGGCGACGGTCTGGGCGCCGTAGGCGGCGATGTTGGAGATCACCGACGCCATCGGCATCTTGAGCGGCTTGCCCAGCGGCTTGACGACGGTGCGGCGGCCGGCGCCGCGCTCGATCAGGCCGGCATTCTGCAGGCTCGCCATGGCGCGGCGCACGGTGATGCGCGAGACGCGGAACAGCTTGCCGAGCTGCTCCTCGGTCGGCAGGAGCTCGCCCGCAGCGTAGCGGCCGGCCGCAATCCCGTCGGCCAGCACCAGGTAGATCTGGTGATGCAGGGGCGCGCCGAGATCGCGGTCGACGATGGTCATGCCGCGGACCCGCGACGCAGGCGACGGTCGATCGCCAGCAGGATCGTGTTGGCGACCACGGCGAACAGCGAGATCAGCACGGCGATGGCGAGGATCGTCGCCACGTCGTTGAGGTCGATCGCCGTCATCAGCAGGAAGCCGAGGCCGCGCTGCGAGGCGAACAGCTCGCCCAGCATGGTGCCGAGCAGGGTGAGCGAGAAGCCGATGCGCAGGCCGCTGAAGATCTCCGGCAGGGTCGCCGGGATCAGGATGCGCCAGGCCATCTGCATCGGCGTGAGCCGCATCGAGCGGCCGGCGCGCAGGTAGGTGCGGTTGACGTTGCGCACCGCGCTCATGGTGAACAGCACGACCGGGATGATGCCGTGCAGCGCGCCGAACGCGACCTTGGCCGGCATGCCGAGGCCGAACAGCAGCAGGATCACCGGATAGAGCGTGATCTTGGGCAGCGAGTAGAGGCCGACCAGGATCGGCTCGGCGACCTCGCCCGAAAGCCTGTGCCCGCCCAGCAGCACGCCGACGCCGACGCCGGCGATCCAGGCGATCGCCAGCGCCTGCAGGAAGGCGAGGCCGGTCTCGGTGACGTGCGGCACGAACCGCTTCTGGCCGATCATCGTCCAGAGATGCTCGAGCGTCGGCAGCGGCGCGGTGAGCGCGGTGTCGCCGGCCCATTGGTGCAGGAGCTGCCATGCCACCAGCAGGCTGGCCGTGAGCAGCAGCGGGCCGCGCAGGGTGCGGACGGCGGTCACAGGCCGCGCTGCCTCGCCAGACGCCGCTCGTAGGCGAACACCAGCAGGTTGAAGACGATGGCGATGCAGAGGACGAACAGGATCAGCCCGTACATCGTCGGGTTGTCGAAGTTGTCGTAGGCGAAGGCGATCTGATGACCGAGCCCGCTGGTCGAGAGGATGAACTCGCCGGCGATCACGCCGATGAAGGAGTAGGTGACGGCGAGCTTCAGCCCCGAGAACAGGTGAGGCGCCGCTGCGGGCAGGCGGATGTGCCAGATCTCGGCCGGCAGGGAGAGGCGCTGCATGCGCGCGGTCTTGATCAGCACGCGCGGGATGCGGTCGAGGCCGGTCAGCGTCGCCATGGTCATCGCCACCATGGCGAACAGGGTCGCCAATACGATCAGCGGCAGCGCCCCCAGGCCGAAGATCACGATCAGCAATGGATAGAAGGCAAAGTGCGGCAGCGAGTAGTAGGCCGCGAGGAACGGATCGACCGCGCGGCGCAGCGGCGGCAGCCAGTAGAGAACGCAGCCCAGACCGAAGCCGCCGACGATCGACAGGCCCATGGCGATGGCGACCGACAGCAGGGTCTGGCGGATGTCGTCGCCCATCTCGCCCGAGGCGAGCAGCTTCACCATCGCCCCGAGCATTGCGGAGGGCGCGATGATCAGCTTGGGCGAGATCGCGCCGGTACGGCAGAGCGCTTCGACCGCGCCGAAGAAGGCGACCAGCACGACGAGACGGATCCAGCCGGCTTTACTCATGGTTCCTCCCTGCGCGTAGCGTGGGGAGGTGCCCGCGTCCTGCGCGGGCGGAGGGGTCATGAGCCGCAGTCTCGGTGGGGCCTATGACCCCGTCGCGGATTACCGCGACACCTCCCCGGCTTCGCCAGGGAGGAAGGTCGAGCGCGGTTGCCGCGTTCATTGCGCCGCCACGGCGCCCTGGCCGAGCGCCAACATCGATTCCGTGCGCAGCAGCGACCACAGGCGCGAGGTGACGGCGCCGAAATCGGGCCGCTCGGCCAGCCGCGAATCGCGGTCGCGTGGCCAGCCGGTCTCGACCACGTCGATGAAGCGGCCGGGCCGGGCCGACATCACGCCGATGCGGTCGCTCAGCAGGTTGGCCTCGTCGAGCGCGTGGGTGATCAGCATCACCGTGGCCGAGGTCTCGCGCCACAGGCGCAGCAGCTCGTCGCCCATCAGCAGGCGCGTCTGCTGGTCGAGCGCGCCGAACGGCTCGTCGAGCAGGATCAGGCGCGGCTGCAGCACCAGGGTGCGGGCGATGCACACGCGCTGGCGCATGCCGCCCGAGAGCTGGCTGGGATAGGCGCGGCGGAAGTCGCGCAGGCCCATGAAGCCGGTCGCGAAGTCGACCCGTCGCCTGATCTCGGCGGCATCGGTGCCGAGGCGGCGCAGGCCGAAGGCGACGTTGTCCTCGACGGTCAGCCAGGGGAAGGAGGCGTCCTCCTGGAAGACGACGCCGACGCCGTCCGGCACGACGCCGTTGACCGGCTTGCCCTCGAACTCTGCCGTGCCCTGACTCGGTGCAGCCAGCCCGGCCAGCACATCGAGCAGGGTGGACTTGCCGCAACCCGAAGGCCCGACGACCGAGAAGAACTCGCCGGCCCGCAGCTCCATCGACAGCGGCCCCAGCGCATGGACCGCCGCGTGCCCCGCGCGTGGCGGGTAGATGCGCGAGACGTCGGTGAGACGGGCGACGATGGTCATGCGATTTTGGTCATCGACGTCACTGCGTCCTGGTCTGCAGGTCCTTCGGGATGAAGCGGTCGTCGATCGCCGCCTTCCAGTCGACGTCGCCCTCGAACGCGCCGGTGTCCTTCAGGGACTGCGCGGTGAGCTCCATCTGCTTCATGTCGAGCCCGCCGCGGCTCCACCAGTTCGGCGTCTGCTTGAGGATGCCGGCCAGCGCCGATGCGGCGATGTCCGGCGGCAGGTTGTAGGCCTTGGCGAGCGCCGCCGCGGTCGCCTTCTGGTCGCTGTAGAGCACGTCGGTGCCCTTGCGGCGTCCCTCGATCACGGCCGCGAGCTGGGCGCCCTTCTTGGCGATCATGTCGTTGGTCGCGATGCCGACCGTCTGGGTGTAAGGCGGCAGCTTCGAATCCAGCCAGGAAATGATCTTGTACTTGGCGCCGGCCTTCATCTTCTGCGAGTAGATCGGCTCGGGAATGATGGCGATGTCGATCTTGTTGTGCTCGAGCGCGGTCAGGCCGGCGCCGAAGTCGCCGATCGCGATCATCTGCACGTCGCTGGGCTTGAGGCCGTGGCTCTTCAGGACGGCGAAGATGCTGCTCTCGCTCACCGACTTGGGCCGGCTGTAGACGAAGCGCTTGCCCTTGAGGTCCTCCGGCGTGTCGATCTTCACGTCGGGCCGTGTCACCCAGAACGAGCTGGGACCGGCGGTGCCGCCGCTGATGATCTTGATCGGAAAGCCCTCCTTCAGCGCGCTGAGTGCGGCCGGGAAGGCAACCTCGGCGAACAGCGTATCGCCGGCCATCATGTTGCGCACCGACGTGCCGCCCCCCTTGGAGGTCAGGATGCTGGAGACGTCGACGCCGGCCTGCTTGAAGAAGCCCTTGTCGAGCGCGACGGCATAGGGCGTGCCGTAGAGCAGCGAGGCGTAGTGGGTGACGACGATGTCCTCGGCACGGGCGGCGCCGGCGAGGCCAAGGCTGAGGGCAAGCGCAGCCGCGATCGCACGAAACTTGATCAAATGGACGTCCTCCGGCCGGCCAGTCTTCGGACCAGCTCTCCTATTGTCATGACATTAGGACAATGGGCGGCCGGAGGAGTCAACGACACCGCTTCGCCAGGCGGCTGTCTTCGCGCTCAGCGGGCGCGGCAGTCCGCGACGGAGGCCAGCGTAAGGCGCTGACACCGTCTGACAGGGAGGCTAGGCGCTCCTCTTGTTGAGGACGTTGAACCGGTCCTTCGGGGTCTTCTCCCTCGCCGCGGCGCCGTAGGTGCCGAGCTCGATGCGGTGCGGGATGGTGAGCATGTAGTTCTTGAACGCGCCTTCCATCGCCTCGCGCCAGCCTTGCGCGTTCTGCATCTCGTTGACCGAGGCCTTGGCGAACTTGAGCGCGAACGGATCGCGTTCGGCGATCTGCTGCGCGAGGTTCATGGTCTCTTCTTCCAGGGTCGCGCGCGGCACGACTCGATTCACCAGCCCGAGCTTCTCGGCCTCGGCCGCCGGGATGAACTCGCCGGTGAAGAGATACTCCTTGGCCTTGCGGGGCCCGAGGTCCCACGGCATCGAGAAGTACTGCACGTGCGCGCCGCCCCACTTCACGGCACGGTCGGCGAACAGCGCATCGTCCGACGCCACGATCAGGTCGCAGGCCGAGGCGATCATCATGCCGCCCATGATGCAGTAACCCTGGACCTGGGCGATGGTGGGCTTGGGCAAATCGCGCCATCGCATGGTGTTCTCGAAGAAGCGCTCCCAGAGCCGGCGATACTCGCCCTTGAATCCCGGCTCGAGCGGAGTCTTCTTCTGGTCCTCCATCTCCTGCGGGCTGCCGAGATCGTGGCCGGCCGAGAAGTGCTTGCCGGCGCCGGCGAGAACGATCACCCGCACGTCGGCATCGTCGACCGCTCTGTTGAACGCATCGTCGAGCTCTTCGAGCAGGATGCGCGACTGCGCGTTCAACACCTCGGGGCGATTGGTGGTGATCTTGTGCACGGACCCGGTGCGCTCGATCAGCAAGGTCGAATATGTCTTCATGCCAGGCCCCTGCCCATGAGATCGACGAAGTTGTCGCAGTAGAAGCGCTGCTTCTGCGCCGTGCTGATGCCGGCGGTGTCCATCGATACTTCGAAGCGCTTGATCGAATGGCGCCCGCCTTCGACATGCGGGTAGTCGGACGAGAACAGGCAGACCTCGTCGCCCGAGTTGGCGATGATCCAGCCCGTGTCCTCGTGCGGATAGGGCGTGACGCGCACCTGCCGCTTGACGAATTCGCTGGGCTTGAGCGACATCTTCTGCAGCCGCTCCTCGTTCTTGTAGAAGGCGTTGTGCGCCGAATCCATGTTGCGCATCCAGCCCGGGACCCACGAGGCGCCCTGCTCGATGCAGCCGAACTTCAGGTTGGGGAAGCGATCGAGCACCCGGTCGACGATCAGGGCGGTCAGCGCCTTCATCGGCGCGTAGCCGATCGCCATGTAGTCGAGCGAGCGGAAGTTGTCGTCGCCGCCATGGAAGTCCGGCACCGGCGGCAGGCCATTGTCGAACCAGGCCTTCTCGAGCAGCACGCCGCCCCCGCCGACATGGAACACGATCGGCAGCCTGGCCTCCTGCGCGACCGCCCATAGGGGATCGAAGCCGACATGGCTCGGCGAATGATTGTCCGGGCAGCGCGACGGGATCATCAGCGCCTTGGCGCCGGCCTCGATCGCCTCGTGCGCGGCCCTGGCGGTGCGCTCGAAGTCGAGCAGGGGCACGTAGCCGGTCGGCAGCAGCCGCTTGTCGACCGAGCAGAACTCGACCATGTGCCGCGTGTGCGCCCGCGCCACGGCATAGGCGAGGTCGTGGTCCGGGCCGCTCTCCAGCACGTTCGAGTAGTTGAGCAGCGCCGTGGTGAACATCAGCTGGCTGGAGAAGCCCAGCAGGTCGATCGAGCGCGGCCGGTCCTGCCGACGCCACGAGCCGAGCGCCGACCAATTCTTGGCCAGCATGATCTGCGAGTCGTCGAATGCCTCGCTCCTGGCGCGCTCGGCGTCGGCGATCCGGCTCTGGAAACCGTCGCGGCGCGGGAAAAGCTGCAGGTCGGTCACGCGCTCGCGGTACTTCGCCTCGAGATGCCCGGCGAGGAACCCCGGCATCTCCATGATGTGGGCATCGGCATCGTGAATGACGCGCCCCTCGGCGTAGGGCATGGTTCCTCCGTTATCGTTGGGCCGGAGCTTACCATGGGCGTGGACATCTCTCAGGCGGTCAACCGGTTGCTCGAGGCGCGCCGTTCCGGCGTGCAGATGAAACCGCCCTTCGCTATTCCCGACCGCGCGACGGTCTTCGCCATCCAGGACGGCGTGGCGGCGGCGACCGGCCCGGTCGCCGGCTGGAAGGTCGGCGCCCGCACCCCGACCGCCGATCCCAACCCGGCCCCGCTGCTGGCCGGCGCGCTGGTGAAGTCGCCGGCGACGTTCGACGGCAAGGCGATGCACATGATCGGTGTCGAGATCGAGATCTCGTTTCATATTGCCCAGAACATCGCCGCGCGCAGCACGCCGGTCGATCGCGAGGAGGCGCTCGCCGCCGTGGGCGACGCCTTCGTCGGCATGGAGGTAGTCGATACTCGGCTGGCCGATTTCAGGTCGGCCGATCCCGAATGGCTGCTGGCCGACAACCAGATGAATCAGGCGCTGGTGGTCGGTGATCCGATCGCGAACTGGCGCACGCTCGACTGGCCGACCCTGCGGGTGAAGCTCACCATCGACGGCAAGACCGAGGTCGAGCAGACCGGCGGCCTCGGCGCCGTCGATCCGGTACGCCCGCTCGCGTGGATGATCGACCATGCCGTACGGTTCCGCGGCGGTATCGCCAGGGGCCAGGCGATTACCACCGGCTCATGGACCGGCCTGCGCTACTACCCGCCCGGCACGAGCGCGCGCGGGGAGTTCATCGGCCTGGGCGCGGTCGAGGCGACTTTCTGATGTCTTGCCGGACCGCGGGCGTCCCGCCCGCGGTCCGGCAAGACTCTGACAACACCTGACTATTCGGCCGCGGCCGTAACAACCGATCGGTCATCGGCTGCATTGCTTCGTCATGACCAACGTCCTCGATCGCGCGGCGTCGCATGCCGTCACCTTTCTCCGGGCCCTGCCGACACGGCCGATCGCCCCGACGGCGACCATCGGCGAGCTGCAGCATCGGCTCGGCAAACCGCTCCCCGAGACCGGCCTCGCCGACGAGATCGTCATCGACGAGCTGGTGCGCGACGCCGAGGGCGGCCTGATGGGCTCGGGCAGCGGCCGCTTCTTCGGCTGGGTGATCGGCGGCACCTTGCCGGTCGCCCTGGCCGCCGACTGGCTGACCTCGGCGTGGGACCAGAACGCCGCGTCGAACCTCACCGCGCCGGCCGAGGCGGTGGTCGAGCAGGTGTGCGGCGAATGGGCCAGGGAGATGTTTGGCCTGCCGAAGTCGGCGTCGTTCGCCTTCGTGACCGGCTGCCAGATGGCGCACACCACGGCGCTCGCCTCGGCGCGCCACAAGTTGCTGCGCGACCGTGGCTGGGACGTCGAGGCCAGGGGCCTGTCGGGTGCGCCGCCATTGCGCATCCTGACCACGCAGAACCGCCACGAATCGATCCTGCGCGCGGCGCGGCTGCTCGGCGTCGGCACCGACGCCGTTGTCTACGTGCAGGCCGACAATTCGGGGCGAATGTCGATCCATGCGCTCGAGCGGGCGCTGCGCGACGGCGAGGGTGCCCCCACCGTCGTGTGCCTGCAGGCGGGCGACCTCAACACCGGCGTGTTCGATCCCTTCGAGCCGGCCTGTCGCCTCGCGCACGCCGCCAGGGCCTGGGTGCACGTCGACGGCGCCTTCGGCTTGTGGGCGGCCGTGAGCGAGCGACACCGTCATCTGCTGGCCGGCGCCGAGCTCGCCGATTCCTGGGCGACCGACGGCCACAAGTGGCTGAACCTGCCGTTCGACTCGGGCCTGGTGTTCGTACGAGACGCCGCGGCGCACCGTGCGTCGTTCGCGCAGGACACCAGCTACTCCGTGCCCACCGTGGAGTTGCGCAACCAGAAGGACTGGAACCCCGAATGGTCGCGTCGCGGCCGCGGGTTTCCGTTCTATGCCGCGGTGCGTGCGCTCGGCCGTTCCGGTATCGGCGGCCTGGTCGATCGCTGCTGCAGGCACGCCGAGCGCCTGGTGCGCGAGATCGGCAGGCTCGATGGCGCCGAGGTCCTGGCCGCACCGGTCATCAATCAGGGCCTGGTGCGATTCCTCGATCCCGACGGCAATCACGACCGCTTCACTGACCAGGTGATCCATCGCATCCAGGCCGACGGCGTGGCGTGGTTCGGCGGCGTCACGTGGTGCGGCCAGCGGGCGATGCGCATCTCCGTCTGCAACTGGCAGACCTCCGACGACGACATCGACCGCACCATCGCCAGCGTGCGACGCGCCCTGGCATGCTAGTCGGCCAAGTCATCAGGCGACGATCGCCGGACTTCCGCCACTCGGAGGAGCAATGCCGATCGACCAACGAATTCCGCCGACACACCCGCCAGCATCAGCAGGGCGGGTCCCATCGGCATCGAATAGAGGCGGTCCGGCGTAGCGAGAATGGCTTGAACGACAAAGAGGCAAATAATGACGAGGGCGGCACCTCCCAGCAGAAGGCCCTGGGAATAGCCAATTCGGGACCACAGTCCAAAGGCGGTCGCCCCAAGGACGAGAGCAAGCGCCAACAGCAGGACGACGGCCAATGGCGGCGCCGAGTCCAGGATCCGGTCGGCAAGAATACGCCTGGCCTTTTCAATGTAGATGCGCGTGACCTCGGCGGGTTGGCTCGAGACCTTGTCGAAGTAGAGTCGCCACATGATCTTGAAGTATTTCCAGGAGCAGTAGACGACCTTGGGATCGATCCGCTCGGCGGCTTTTCTTGCGATGTCGTCGGCGTACGAAATCCCCAATGAATTCGGAACGGCTCCCAGGCCCATATAGAGAATGTCCGAGAAACCGTGCCTGCCGACGCGTCCCGACGGCTGAACGGTGAAGAAAACGTCCCGAACCGCAGGAGCAAGTCGCGGGGCAGCGGACGTCAGGAGAGCCAAGAGGCCGACAACGAGCAGACGGCGATATTGGCGCCGTTTGCATTGGCGGCGAGTGACGACGAGGATGATGGTGCCGAGGGCCGTCACGATACCCATCAATCCAACCGCCTCTCGAACGAGCACCGCGATCGAAAGTCCGAAGAGGCCGAGGGCGACATACGCAATGCCGAGCTTCCGTGACAGGAAGCGGTATTCCTTCCCCGCGATCGCCATCGGAAGAACGGCCGCCACGCTGGTCATGCCGATGAAGCTCCAATGCGGCGAGACACCGATCCATCCGAAGTAGATGGTCGGACCGAGAATGGTGAACGCGATCGCTGCAATGTACGAGCCGGTGGCGAACAGGAAGCTTGCCAGGACGACAAAGCCAAGGATGTTCAGGCCGATGTTCAAACGGGCGACATCGACGAGCGAAGCCGCCCTGTCGCTCGCGATCGCCCACAAGTCCAGCAGAAGGGCGTGACCCAAGTCATCGCCAAGGGCCAATTCCGTGATCGCAACCAATTTGCCGTCATCGCGGCAAAGAGCGAGCCAAGCGCCCTGTCGCTGGGCGCACTCGCTGCTCTTCAGCCAGACATTCGTCGGCTCCCAGTCCGACGTGCTCACCTCCGCAAAATGCCCGGCCTTGTGAAGCGATGTCTCGATCGGTCCCCAACCGCTCGCGATCAACAAGAGGACAAACAGCATCCATCGACACCAGCCACTCTCCTTGATGGCGTGCAGAGTACCCGGGCGTTCGAAGTCGCGCCCTTCGGTCGGAGCGACACTGCGCGCTCGGGAACTGCCGGGAGGGGGCGCCCCTGTTTCCAATGGGGAAGAGCGCTCGGGAATCGCCTCGCGTTCGCGCCTCGAGGCCGGCGCGTCCTCGCCCGTCCAGCTGACCATCCTGGTTTCCCCAACACGACCAATCCCGGCTCATTGCCGGGTTCCGGTCGCTTCCCTTCCCCGTCTCGATCATCGCTCGATCCGGGCGAACGGGCAACCTCCCACGAGAATGCTCAGGGAAAGATCGGAGGGCGGCCTTCGACGCCGGCACCAATGGAGATCGATCTTCCAGAGCTAGCGCCCGGTCCACTTCGGCGGGCGCTTCTCCAGGAAGGCGTTCATGCCTTCGCGGAAATCGGCGCTGCCGTAGGTCCGGCGGATCAGGTCGTCGATGTTCTCGTCGGCGATCCTCGCCTGCAGCCGGCGCATCGCCTCCTTGGTGACCTGCATCGTGATCGGCGCGTGGCCGGCCAGCGTCTCGGCAAGCTGCTGCGCCCGCGCGTGCAGCGCGGCGGTGTCGGGCAGCACCTCCATCACCAGACCGGCCTGCAGCGCCGTCTCGGCATCGACCATCCTCGCGAGCAGCAGCATCTCCTTCACCGTCTGCGGCCCGACCAGTGACGTGAGCCGCGCATAGTTCGCCATCGACAGGCAGTTGCCGAGCGTACGGGCGATCGGCACGCCGAACTGCGCATTGGCGGCGGCGATCCTGAAGTCGCAGGCGCCGGCGATGGCGATGGCGCCGCCGGTGCAGAAGCCCGACACCGCGGCGATGGTCGGAACCGCACAGCGCTCGATGATCTCCAGCGTCGCGTCCAGCTTGCGCTCGTAGCCGATGCCATCCTCGCCCGACCTGAAGTCGCGGAACTGGGCGATGTCGGTGCCGGCGGCGAAGGCCTTGTCGCCCGCCCCGGTGATCACCACGACCCTGGCCTCGCCGGTCTTTTCGATCCGTCCACAGATTTCGGCCAGGCCCCGGTACATGGCGAAAGTCAGGGCATTGCGGGCCTGCGGGCGGTTGAAGGTCACCCAAGCGACATCGCCGCGCTTGTCGTAAAGCAATTCTTCGGTCATGTCAGATCGCACCATGGCATTGGATCGGCTCCTCAAAGGCTTTTCGGACTTCCGCCTGGGCTACTACCGCGAACATCTCGACCTGTTCGAGAAGCTCGCGACGGAGGGCCAGTCGCCCAAGATCCTCATCATCGGCTGCGCCGACGCGCGCGTCGATCCCGGCATCCTGACGCAAACCCGGCCCGGCGACATCTTCACCGTGCGCAATATCGCCGCGATGGTGCCGCCGGCGCAGATCCCGCCCGACCAGGCGCAGCATGGCACCTCGGCCGCGATCGAGTACGCCGTGCGCGGCCTCGACGTCGAGCATGTGGTGATCCTCGGCCATGCGCTGTGCGGCGGCATCGCCGCCCTGGTCGACGGCGCGACCAGCGCTGCGGCGAGCTACGATTACCTTTCGACCTGGACGGCGATCGCGCGCACCGTGCGGGACGTCGCCGTGCACGATCTCGCCGGCCGGCCGCGCGACGAGATCGTGCGCGCGGTCGAGCAGGCCTCGGCGGTCAACAGCGTCGCCAACCTGATGACCTTTCCCTGGATCGCCGAGCGCGTCGCCGCCGGCAAGCTGGTGCTGCACGCCTGGTGGTTCAATCTCGTCGAGGGCCAGCTCTACGCCTTCAACCCCGACACTGCGGTGTTCGACGCCGTGACCGGCCTCGAGGTGACGCCGACGGTGCAGCGCGGCACGAAGCTCTCCGCCATCAAGCCCGAGCGGCTGCTGTTGACGCTCGCCAACAAGCAGCCGGCGTTCTGAAAGGTCCTGTCGGAGCTGGTCGCCGAGATTGCCCGCATCCGGTCGAGCGATGCGGACAATCCGGTTCGTTACATGCAGGGTTAGCTGGCGAGCGACTCGATCGCTGCGTCGACGCCGCCCGCGGCGAACGGGACGCCCACGGTCTTCATCGCGAGCTCGGTGGTGGCGAGGCAGCCGAGCAGCATCGGCTCGTTGAGGTCGCCGAGATGGCCGATACGGAACACCTTGCCCATCAGCGGGCCGAGGCCGCCGCCGAGCGACAGGTTGAAGCGCTCGAGCGCCACCTTGCGCATGGCGTCGGAGGTGTGGCCCTCGGGCATCATCACCGTGGTCACCGAGTTGGAGAGACGGTCCTCGGTCTGGCCGTAGAGCGTCGGGCCGTTGCCCTTCGAACCACTCCATGCGCGCACCGCGGCGCGGGTCGCCTCGGCGAGGCGGGCATGGCGGGCGAACACGCCTTCCAGCGTCTCCTCCTCGATCATCCTGATCGATTCCTGGAGGCCGAAGAAGAAGTGGACCGGCACGGTGCCGATGAAGCGCTGCGGCTTGCGCTGCGCCATCAGCTCCCAGTTGAAGTAGTACTTGGGCAGCTTGGCCTTGCGCGAGGCCTCGAGTGCCTTGTTGCTGACGCCGGTGATCGCCATGCCGGTCGGCAGCATCAGGCCCTTCTGGCTGCCGGCGATGGTGACGTCGATGCCCCAGGCATCCATCTTGTATTCCATGCTGCCGAGCGAGGAGATGGTGTCGGAGAGCAGGAGTGCCGGATGCTTGGTCTGGTCCATTGCGCGGCGGACCTCGGCGAGCGGCAGCACCATGCCCGTCGCGGTCTCGTTGTGCACGGCGAGCACGGCCTTGATCTCGTGGCCCTTGTCGGCGGCGAGGCGTTCGTGGAGCTTCTCGAACTCCAGCCCCTTGCGCCAGTCGGCGCCGACCACCTCGACCTTGAGGCCGAGCGTCTCGGCAAGCTCCTTGAAGCCCAGCGAGAAGTAGCCGGTCTCGATCACCAGCACGAGGTCGCCCGGCGAGAACAGGTTGGCGACCGCCGCTTCCCACGCGCCGTGGCCGGTCGAGGCGTGGAAGAACACCTCCTGGTCGGTCTTGAACACTCGCTTCATGCCGGCGTAGCAGGCACGATGGATCTCGAGGAACTCCGGTGCGAGGAAATCCATGACCGGCCGGTCCATTGCCCGCAGGATGCGGTCCGGAATGTTGGTCGGGCCGGGATTGTTGAAGAACTGGCGGCCGCGGGGCTTGGTGTTCACTTGAGCGGTCAAGACAAACTCCGGAGTGCGAAAAGTCCGGCCGTGATTAGCCGCCGGCCCTTGGCGACGCAAGCGAGGCTTGCGATGTTGGACATTACCTTTTGTGACTTGAGTGAGGGCAAATGAGCACCCCCCCAACCAATCCGGCGACCAATTCCGCGATTGTCACCGACTACAGGGCGAGGACCCAGGGCTCGGGTGCGCTGTTTGAGCGCGCCCGCAAGGTGCTGCCGAGCGGGATCACGCACGATGCCCGTTACCTCGATCCCTATTCGATCCACGTCGCCCGCGCCAAGGGTCCACGAAAGTGGGACGTGGATGGCAATGAATATGTCGACTACTTCGGCGGCCACGGCGCCATGCTGCTCGGCCATTCTCATCCCGCCGTGGTCGAGGCGGTCAAGAAGCAGATGGAGCTCGGCACGCATTACGGCTCGAGCCACGAGCTCGAGGTGCGCTGGGCCGAGCTGGTGTGCGAGCTGACGCCGTGCGCCGAGAAGGTGCGCTTCACGGCGTCGGGGACCGAGGCATCGCACATGGCGATACGCCTGGCGCGCGCCTACACCGGCAAGGACAAGATCGTCCGTTTCATCGGCCACTTCCATGGCTGGCACGACAACGTGACGGCGGGCGCCGGCGCCACCTACGACGGCGGCACCACCCCGGGCGTGCCGCAGGATGTCAGCGCCCTGTCGATCGTGATGCCGAGTGACGATGTTGCCGCGGTGGTGAAGCTGATCGAGGAACGCGACGACATCGCCGCGGTGATGTTCGAGCCGTCCGGTGCGTCGTGGGGCCAGGCGCCCTTGCCGCCGGGCTTCATCCGGGCGGTGCGCGAGGCGACGGCCAGGAAGGGCGTCGTCATGCTGATGGACGAGGTGATCACCGGCTATCGCTGGTCCTCGGGCGGCGCGCAGAAGGCGTTCGGCATCACGCCCGACCTCTGCATCCAGGCCAAGATCGTCGCCGGCGGCCTGCCGGGCGGCGCGGTGGCGGGCAAGCGCGACATCCTCGACCGCATCGACCACGCCGCGACCGCGGCGAAGAACATCGAGAGGATCCAGCATCCCGGCACCTACAACGCCAACCCGTTGTCGGCCGCGGCGGCGGTGACGGCGCTCGCCCTGGTGCGCGACGAGGACCTCGCGGAGAAGGCGAACAGGACCGCGGCCGAGTTGCGCGCCGCGTTGCGCGAGGTGCTGGTCAAGGAGTCGGTGCCGTGGGGCATCTACGGCCAGTCCTCGACCTTCCTGATCTATCCCAACCCGTTCGGCGACGCGGTCGATCCGGCGACCTTCGATCCGCTCGAGGTGCCGTTCGCCAAGCTCAAGGGCGCGCGCGGCGCGGGGCCGCTCACCGGCAAGATCCGCATGGGCCTGATGACCCACGGCGTCGACGTGATGGGGGCGCCCGGCGGCTTCGTCTCGGCGACCCACGGCGGCGCCGAGATCGAGAGGACCGTCCACGCATTGCGCGAAACTGTGCGTGCGCTGAAGGCCGAGCGTGAGGTCAAGGCGGCCTAGTAGTCGTCTTTTGCCGGGAGCGCCCCACGCCCTTGGGCCGTCATGATCTTGCGGACCGCGAGCCTCCGGCTCGCTCATGCTTCATGAGGCGAGCCGGAGGCTCGCGGTCCAAAAGAACATGAGAAGCAGAGAAAAGCCGCAAACCGGCTTGGGCATTGGCTCACCAAAATCGCCAGGTTTTTGGCCCTCGCGAGGCGGGGCCATTGCTCATCGCCGCCATTGAGGCTGCCGTTCTTGCTCCGCTTTTCGACCGTTTATCGCAAGGCGCGACAGCCCTGAAACGTTGTCGCGGCGGGTTTTGGGCGTATCACCCGCGGAAACACCAACCAAAAACGGCGAAAACGGTCGAAACGGGTAAGGGTGCAGTCGCTAACGCGGACCCTTGCCGAGATGCGCGATTGCTTCGATCTCGACCAGGATCTCCGGCGACGCCAGCGCCGCGACCTGCACCAGCGTCGAGGCCGGGAAGTTGCCGCTGAACACCTCGGCGCGCGCCTTCCAGACCTTGGTGTTGTTCTTGATGTTGGTGACGAAGATCGTGACCTTCACCACGTCGGCCATCTTGCCGCCGGCCGCCTCGAGCAGGGCCTTGATCTTGCGGAAGATCTCCCGGGCCTGCTCGTACTCGTCCATCTTCTCGAGGTTGGGCGCGCCGCGTGCGACCATGCCCGAGACGTAGGCGATGCCGTCGACCACCAGGCAGTTCGACCAGCGCTCGGGCGGCGGCTCGGGCGCATCGGGCGACGTCACGCGGCGGATGGTCATGTCTTCCTCCCTCTGTTCAGGCCCCTATTCGGGCTTGGCCCCGGAAGCCTTCACCACCGGCGACCACTTCTCAAGTTCGGCCTTCACGAACGCGCCGTACTCGGCCGGCGTCATGGTGCTCGATTCCGCGCCGATCTCCTCCCAGCGCTTCACCACCACCGGCAATTTCAGCACGACCTGCATCTCGCGGGCGATGCGCTCGACGATCGGCGCGGGCGTCCTGGCCGGCGCCGACAGGCCGAACCAGGAGTAGGAGACGAGCGCCGGGTAGCCCGACTCCTTCATCGTGGGCACGTCCGGGAAGGCGGCGCTGCGCTTCTCGCCGCTGACCGCGAGCGCCCGCACCTTGCCGGCCTTGATGTGCGGCGCGGCCGACGGAAGCGAATCGAACATCGACGGCACGATGCCGGCGATCGTGTCCTGCATCGCCGGTCCCGCGCCGCGATAGGGGACGTGCACCAGCCGGATGCCGGCCACCTGGCCGGTCAGCGTGCCGAGGATGTGGTTGCTCGACCCGGGACCCGAGGTCGCGAAGGCGAGCTTGTCGGGGTTGGCGCGGGCATAGCCGATATAGTCGGCCAGTGTGCGCGCCGGAAACGACGGATGCACGACCAGGACGCTGGGATTGAGCGAGGCAAGCGTGATGTGCACGAAGTCGCGCAGCGGATCGTAGTCGAGGTCGCCGTACAGCGCCGGCGAGACGGCTTGCGCGGCGACGTTCGACATCACGAGCGTGTAGCCGTCGGGTGCCGCCTTGGCGACCTGCGCCGTGCCGATGGTGGCACCCTTGCCCGGCCGGTTCTCGACCACGATGTTCTGGCCGAGCTGCCGGCCGAGATACTCGCCGATCATGCGGCCGACCACGTCGGTCGTGCCGCCGGGCGCATAGGGCACCACGAGCCTGATCGGCTTGCTCGGCCAGGCGTCGGCCCGAGCCGGCAGAGGGGCCGGCAGCGCAAGGGCGGCGGATGCGGCGATCAAGCGGCGGCGCGTGAGCATCGCCCGAGTATACTCGCGCCATGAGCCTCTTCGACTCCTTGTTCCAGCCCGCGCGGATCGCCCTGATCGGCGCTTCGTCCGACGAAAAGCGCACGACCTCGCGGCCGCAGCGCTTTCTGCAGAAGCACGGTTTCAAGGGCGAGATCATCCCGGTCAATCCCGGACGCGCCGAGATCTTCGGCGTGAAGGCCTTCAAGACGATCGACGACGTGCCGGGCGAGATCGACCATGCCTACATCCTGCTGAACGGCAAGGACGCGGTCGCGGCGTTGGCGGCATGCGGAAGGCGCAGGGTGAAGGTGGCGTCGATCCTCGCCGGAGGCTTCGCCGATGCCGGCGCTGCAGGCGCGCCGCTGCAGGACGGGCTGGAGCGGATCGTGAAGGACACCGGCATCCGGCTGGTCGGACCCAACAGCATCGGCACGGTGAGCACCGATCCGCCGATGGCGCTGACGGCCAATGCCGCCTTCGCCGTCGACAAGCTGCGCCCCGGCAACTGGGGGCTGGTGAGCCAGAGCGGCAGCCTGATCGGCGCGCTGCTGTCGCGCGCCGATGCACGCGGCATCGGTTTCTCGCGCCTGATCTCGGTCGGCAACGAGGTCGATCTCAAGGTCGGCGAGATTGCCGATCTGCTGGTCGACGACCCCAAGACCAAGGCGATCCTGCTGTTCATGGAGACCCTGCGCGACAACGAGCGGCTGGCGCGCGCGGCGCGGCGGGCGCATGCGGCGGGCAAGCCGGTGGTCGCCTACAAGCTCGGCCGCTCCGACATCGGCCAGGAGCTCGCCAGGTCGCACACCGGTGCGATCGCCGGCTCGGACGCGACCTTTGACGCCTTCTGCCAACGCCATGGCATCGCCCGCGTGTCGATGTTCGAATCGCTGGTCGACGTGCCGGCGTTGCTGGTCGACCGGCCGCCGGCGCCCATGGGACAGAGGGGCGGCAAGCGGGTCGCGGTCGCCACCACGACCGGCGGCGGCGCGGCGATGGTCGTCGACAACATGGCAATGTCCGGGCTCGAAATAGCCGATCCGCCGCGAGCGCTGGTCGATTGGCTGAAGCCGCTCGGCATCGCGGCGGGGGAGGGCAAGCTGGTCGACCTCACGCTGGCCGGCGCCAAGCCCGAGATCGTGTCGGGCACGATCGAGCGGCTGCTGGCCGACGACGGCAACGACGCGGCGATCTTCGTCGTCGGCTCCTCGGCGCAGTTCAACCCGGAGCTGGCGGTCGAGCCCTTGCTGAAGTTCGCCGGCTCGAAGAAGCCGTTCGCGGTGTCGCTGACGCCGGCCGCCGAGAAGTCGCTCGCCCTGCTGACGGCGGCCGGCGTGCCGGCGTTCCGCCATCCCGAGTCGTGCGCCGAGGCGATGGCGCTCTGCCTGCTGCGGCCGACGCCGCAGCCCGAGCCGAAGCTCGCGGAACCGTCGAACGCCGCGCGTGAAGCGCTCGAGGCCGGCCGCAACGGCTTCGACGAACGCAAGGCCACGGCGCTGTTCGCAGCCCTCGGCGTGCCGGTGGCCAAGTCGATGGCAGTGCCCGACGCGCGGCGTGTGGCAGCGGCGGTCGAGGCGGTCGGCGCGCCGGTCGCGCTCAAGATCCTGTCGGCCGACATCGCGCACAAGACCGAGGCCGGCGGCGTCGCGCTCGGCCTGCCCGACGGCCAGACCGCTTCGGTCGCGGCACGCGAGATGGAGAAGCGCGTCAAGGCGCATGCGCCCGCTGCGAAGCTCGACGGCTTCCTGGTGCAGAAGATGGAGCGCGGTCTGGCCGAGGTGATCCTGGGTTTCCGCCGCGATCCATTGGTGGGGCCGACGATCACCGTCGGCCTGGGCGGCGTGCTGGCCGAGATCTACAAGGACGCCGCGACGCGCCTCGCCCCGGTCGACGAGGCGGAAGCGATGGCGATGATCGGCGAGGTCAAGGGTCTCGCCACGATCCGCGGTTATCGCAACCTGCCGAAGGGCGATGTCGCCGCGCTTGCTCGCGCGATTTCCGCATTCTCCGCATTGGCCCATCCGGCGTTTGCCGCGATCGCGGAAGCCGAGATCAATCCGCTGCTGGTGAAGAGCGACGGCGTGGTCGCCGTCGACGGGCTGGTCGTGACATGACGTGGCGAAAAGCCTGTGGATAAGCGCTCTTTGCCGAGTCGCGTTGCGGGCATTGGCCCCCCGATTCGAGCCCCTAAAGCCCTGTAAATCGTCGAGCCATTGCCCGTAATAGGTGTTCGGCGCGCGATGGTGCAGGGTGGAGCGCATGGTCAGTCGCATTGCGCCCTTTGCTGCCTTCGACCCCCGCGGGAAAGAGGGGTGTTTTTTCGGGTGTCGAGAGTCGGTGGATTCGTGGACTCCGGGCCAAAAATCCTTGTGCCATCGGCATCCAACCGGTCCACACGGGAGTGGACTCCCGTGGACTCTAGGCGACGCGGGTGTCGGCCGCCTCGAACAGCTGGCGGAAGTCGTCGAGCACGAAGTAGGTGTTCTGCAGCTTGTCGATCTCGTAGGGCCGACGCATGACCCTGGCGGCCTCGAACGGCAGACGTTCGACGTCGCCCTCGATCGCGTGCCGCACCTCCTTCGCCGAGGAGAGAATGCCGGCGCCGTAGATCTTGAGTCCATCGGCGGTGCGGATCAGGCCGAACTCGACGGTGTACCAGTAGAGGCGGGCGAGAAGGTCGATGTGCGCGCCGGCTTCCATCGCGCGCTGGCCATAGCGCTGCATGTAGTCGGCGAACACCGGATTGCTGAGCAGCGGCACGTGGCCGAAGAAATCGTGGAACAGGTCAGGCTCGACCAGGTAGTCGAGCTCGGAGCGCTTGCGGATCCAGACGGTCACGGGAAATCGCCGGTTGGCGAGGTGGTCGTAGAACACCGCGTCGGGGATCAGGCCTGGCACGCCGACGACCTTCCAGCCGGTCAGCGCCTCGAGCCTGGCGTTCACCGCGTCGAAGTCGGGAATCTCGTCGCCGATGCCGAGCGTCTCGAGGCCCTTCAGGAACTCCGCGCAGGCGAACTGCTTTGCAAGACTGGTTTGGCGCTCGACCAGCAACCGCCACACGGCCTGATCCTCGGCCGAATAGTCGCCGGGCTGCGGCACGGTCCAGTCGGGCGCCATGAAGCTGTAGTCGCCACGCAGCCCGGCCGCGGAGAGGACGGTATCCATGCTGTGAAATATGGGTCCGGACCTCCGAGTGAATCTCCGCGAAGTTGGGCGGCGAAAGTCCTATCTTTGGTGATAAACTCCAGGAACCTTGCCATTCGGAGGGAAAATGACCACCCTCGACGAAATCGACAGGAAGATAATTGCCGCGCTGCAGGCCGAGGGGCGGCTGCCCATAGTCGACCTAGCCGACCGGGTCGGCCTGTCGGCGACGCCCTGCCAGCGGAGGGTGAAGCGGCTGGAGGAGGAGGGTCTCATCGCGCGCTACGCGGCGCTGGTGTCGCCGGCGGCAATGGGCTTCGAGCTGCAGGCGCTGGTCGAGGTGACCCTCGAGGATCACTCGGAAAAGACCGTCGAAGCCTTCGAGGCGGCGATCCGCGCGCGGCCGGAGGTGGTGGCCTGCTATGCGGTGACCGGCGACATGGATTTCCTGCTCCATGTGTTCGCCACCGATCTCGCGAGCTTCAGCGATTTCGCGCTCAAGGCCTTGTTGCGCATGCCGGGTGTAAAAGGCACGCGCTCGTCCTTCATCATGCAGGCGATCAAGAGCGATCTCGCATGGGCGCCCGCTCCGCGGCTAAAGTAGCGCGGTCACCTCGAACCGGAGTCATCATGTCAGTCCTGCCGCGTGCCCTCGAGATCCAGGGCGAGATCACCGCCATCCGTCGCGACATCCACGCCCATCCCGAGCTCGCCTACCAGGAGACCCGGACCTCCGACATCGTCGCCAGCAAGCTTCAGGAGTGGGGCCTCGAGGTCACGCGTGGCCTGGGCAAGACCGGCCTGGTCGGAACCCTGCGCAAGGGCAACTCGTTGAAGGCCATCGGTTTGCGAGCGGACATGGACTGCCTGCCGATGGACGAGAGGAACGATTTCGAGCATCGCTCGCAGACTCCGGGCCGCATGCACGCCTGCGGCCATGACGGCCATACCGCGATGCTGCTGGGCGCCGCCAAGGTGCTGAGCGAGGCCCGGAACTTCGAGGGCGCGGTCCACTTCATCTTCCAGCCGGCCGAGGAAGGGGGCGGCGGCGGCAAGGCGATGATCGAGGACGGCCTGTTCGAGAAATTCCCCTGCGATGCGGTGTTCGCGATCCACAACAAGCCGGGCGTGCCGCTCGGTCACATCGTCTCGCGCCCCGGCCCGCTGCTCGCCGCGGCCGACCGCTGGGACATCCGCATCACCGGCAAGGGCGGCCACGCCGCGCATCCGCATACCACGATCGATCCCATGGTGGCCGGCGCCAGCATCGTGACGTCGCTGCAGTCGATCGTCGCCCGCAACGTCGACCCGCAGGAGGCGGCCGTCGTCACCGTCGGCTTCTTCAAGGCGGGCTCGGCCTACAACGTCATCCCGGGCGAGGCGCATATCGGCGGCACCACCCGGACGACCACGCCGGAGAACCGCAAGCTGATCCAGAAGCGCATCAAGGAGGTCTGCGACGGCGCCGCGCAGATGTACGGGGTGCAGATCGAGGTCGAGCATCGGCCGGGCTATCCGCCGACGGTCAACAACCCGGAGAAGGTCAAGTTCGCGATCGAGGTCGCAGCCGATGTCTGCGGCGCCGGCAACGTGCGCGACAACGTCAAGCCGAGCATGGGCGCGGAGGACTTCTCCTACATGCTGGAGAAGGTGCCGGGCGCGATGGTGATGCTGGGCAACGGCGGCAGCGAGGCGATCAACCTCCACAACCCTCGCTACGACTTCAACGACATGGCGATCCCGTTCGGGATCAGCTTCTTCGTCAAGACCGTCGAGCGCTTCCTCGGCGACCGGAAGACCGGATAGCATGATGGCGTTGGCCGACACATGGTGTCATCCCGAGCGGAGCGAGGGATCCTTGGCCGGCGCCGATCAAAGATCCCTCGCTTTGCTCGGGATGACACCGAGGTCGGGCTGACGCGGACATGGAATTCTTCCGCGTCTACGGTCGGGTCCTGGGACTGCTGCGCGACGAGCGAAAGCTGGCGATCACCCTGGCTTTCGCCAACGTCGCGGTGGCGGCGCTGCAGTTCTACGAGCCGGTGCTGCTGGGCCGCGTCGTCGACCTGCTGTCGAACGCCCAGCGCCGGAGCACGACCGATCTCTGGCACGCCGCCAAGCAGCTGCTGGTGATCTGGGCGGTCGTCGGCATCGGCGGCATCGGCGCCAACATCATCGTCTCCCTGCAGGCCGACCGCATGGCGCACCGCCGCCGGCTCGGCGCCATGGCGACCTATTTCGAGCACGTGCTGGCGCTGCCCTTCGCGTTCCACAATGCCCAGCATTCCGGCCGGCTGCTCAAGATCATGCTGACCGGCGTCGACCACCTGTTCGGCATCTGGCTGAGCTTCTTCCGCGAGAACCTCGCCACCTTCGTGGCGCTGTTCATCATGCTGCCGCTCAGCATCTTCATGAACTGGCAGCTTGCCGCCCTGCTGATCGTGCTGATCATCTTCTTCGCCGTCGCCAACGCCTTCGTGGTCGGCAAGACCGACCGGCTGCAGGCGCAGGTCGAGGAGTATCACAGCGAGCTCGCCGGCCGCGCCGGCGACGCCTTGGGCAACATCCACCTGATCCAGAGCTTCGTGCGGCTGGGCGCCGAGGCCGGCGCCATCCAGGGCATCATCCGCCGCACGCTCGAGGCGCAGTATCCGGTGCTGAACTGGTGGGCGCTGCTGTCGGTGCTGACCCGCGCCGCCTCGACCATCACCGTGATCCTGATCTTCGTGCTCGGCACCTGGCTCTACACCCAGGGCCAGGCGACCGCGGGCGAGATCGTGAGCTTCATGGGATTCGCCACCATGCTGATCGGCCGCATGGACCAGGCCTCGGGCTTCGTCAGCCGCGTCTTCTTCCAGATGCCGGCGCTGGCCGACTTCTTCCGCGTGCTCGATCACCAGTCGACGGTGATCGACAGGCCCGGCGGCAAGGACATCGGCCGCGCCAGGGGCGACATCGACTTCGAGGATGTGAGCTTCTCCTACGACGGCCTGCGCCCGGCGCTGCAGCATTTCACCCTGCACGTGCCGGCCGGCAAGACGGTGGCCTTCGTCGGTCCCACCGGCGCCGGCAAGAGCACGGCGCTGTCGCTGCTGCACCGCATGTGGGACCCGCAGTCCGGGATCATCCGGGTCGACGGCATGGACCATCGCGACATCAAGCTCTCCTCGCTCCGCCGCAACATCGGCGTGGTGTTCCAGGATTCGACGATGTTCTACCGCTCGATCGCCGACAACCTGCGCATCGGCAAGCCCGACGCCACGCAGGCCGAGATCGAGGCGGCGGCCAGGCTTGCCGAGGCGCACGACTTCATCATGAGTCAGCCGCACGGCTACGACACCCTGGTAGGCGAGCGCGGCACCACCCTGTCGGGCGGCGAACGGCAGCGGCTGGCGATCGCGCGCGCGCTGCTCAAGGACCCGCCGATCCTGATCCTCGACGAGGCGACCAGCGCGCTCGACGCGGTGACCGAGGCGCGCATCCAGAAGGCGCTCAAGGCCTTGATGGCGGGCCGGACCACCTTCGTGATCGCTCACCGGCTGTCGACCATCCGCGACGCCGACCAGGTCGTGGTTCTGGAGCACGGCAAGATGGCCGAACACGGCACCTACGCCGAGCTGATCGAGCGCGGCGGCGTGTTCTCCAGCCTCGTGGCAACTCAGCGCGCTGGCATAGAATCTGCCTGATATCCCCTTGGCGGGCGCGTTTGGGCCGCCTAAGAGTCGGCCGCAGGGACAAGAGGGGACATCGATGAACAGGATCGCCAAGGGACTGGCTGCGGCCGCCATCGCGCTGGCCATGGGAATCGGCTCGGCAGCGGCGCAGACGCCGATCAAATTCACCCTCGACTGGGTCTTCCAGGGCCCGACCTCGCCGTTCCTGGTGGCCCTGGACAGAGGCTACTACAAGGCCGAGGGCCTCGACGTCACGATGGATCCCGGCCAGGGCTCGGCCGGAGCGGTGCAGCGCGTCGCCACCGGCGCCTACCAGATCGGCTTCGCCGACGTGAACTCGACCATCGAGTACAATGCCAAGAATCCGGGCAAGGAAGTGCTCTGCGTGTTCATGACGTACGACTTTGCGCCGTTCGGGGTCTATGCGCTGAAGAAGAGCGGCATCAAGGAGCCCAAGGATCTGAATGGCAAGAAGCTCGGCGCGCCGGTGTTCGACGCCTCGTTCCGCCTGTTCCCGGCCTTCGCCAAGCTGAACGGCATCTCCAAGTGGGAGCACGTCAACCTGACGCCGCAGTTGCGCGAGCAGAGCCTGGTGCAGGGCTCGGTCGATTTCATCTCCGGCCACTACTTCTCGTCGATGCTCGACCTCAAGGCGCGCGGCGTGAAGTTCGACGACATCGTCGCCATGCGCTACGTCGACTTCGGCATGGATGTCTACAGCAACGGCATCGTCATCTCGCCCGAGATGGCCAAGAACGAGAAGGCGGTGAAGGGTTTCATCGCGGCCACCCTCAAGGGCTGGAAGGACGTGATCGCCGACAACAGGCTCGGCATCGCCGCCGCCAAGAAGAAGGACCCGCTGATCGACGAGGCGCTCGAGACCGAGCGGTTGCAGATCGCGCTGCAGACCAACATCCTGACGCCCTACGTCAAGGCCAACGGCATGGGCGACGTCGATCCGGTGCGCTTCGAGAAGTCCGTCAAGCTGGTCTCCGAAGCCTTCGGGCTGCCGGTGACGCCGGCGGTCGACAAGGTGTTCACCAACAAGTATCTGCCGCCCAAGGCCGACCGCATGGTCGTGAAGTGACGGCAGGCGCTTTCGTCGAGCTCAAGGCCGCCAGTCTCACCTATCGCCTCGGCAAGGAGACGACGCTCGCTTTGGCCGATGCCACCTTCGGCATCGGCAAGGGCGAGTTCGTGGCCGTGGTCGGGCCGTCGGGGTGCGGCAAGTCCACTATTATGAAGATGGTCACCGGGCTGTTGCCTGCGACCGGCGGCGAGGTCGTGGTCGGGGGCCAGCGGGTAACGCGGCCGATCAAGGGCGTCGGCATGGCGTTCCAGAACCCGACCCTGATGCCGTGGCGCACCACGCTCGACAACGTGCTGCTGCCGATGGAGATCGTCGAGCCGCACAAGCATCGCTTCCGTCGCCATCGCGCCGAGTATGTCGAGCGCGCCATGGCGTTGCTGAAGACCGTCGGCCTCGCCGACTTCGCCGACAAGTATCCCTGGCAGCTTTCGGGCGGCATGCAGCAGCGCTCCAACCTTTGCCGCGCGCTGATCCACGAGCCCGAGATCCTGATGCTCGACGAGCCGTTCGGCGCGCTCGACGCGTTCACCCGCGAGGAGCTGTGGGGCGTCATGCAGGCGTTGTGGCTGGAGAAGCGCTTCACCGGCGTACTGGTGACGCACGACCTGCGCGAGGCGGTCTATCTCGCCGACACCGTCTACGTCATGAGCCGTCGGCCGGGCCGCGTGGTCATGAGCCGGCAGATCGACCTGCCGCGACCGCGCACGCTCGCCTCGACCTTCGAGCCGGCCTTCGTGGACATCGTTCACGAGTTGCGCGAGCGCATCCATCACGAGCACGCCGCTTGATCGCCGGCCGCTCGCGCGAGATCGTCCGGCTGGCCATGCCGTGGCTCGCCATGGCGCTGTTCCTGCTGCTGTGGGAGCTGGTGTGCGTCGCATTCGACCTGCCGGAGATCCTGCTGCCGCGGCCGACCCGCGTATTCGAGGTGTTCTTCCAGCGCTTCGATATCCTGCTGGCCTTCTGCTGGGACACGCTGTGGACCACGCTGCTCGGCTTCTTCCTCGCCATCGCCGGCGGCGTCGTGCTGGGCGTGCTGATCGGCGCCTCGCCGCTGGTCTATTCCGGCCTCTATCCGCTGCTGATCGCCTTCAATGCCGTGCCGAAGGTGGCGCTCGTGCCGATCCTGATGATCTGGGTCGGCGTCGGCGCGACGCCGGCGGTCATCACCGCGTTCGTCATCAGCTTCTTTCCGATCGTCGTGAACGTGGCGACCGGCCTCGCCACCATCGAGCCCGAGATGATCGACGTGCTCTACAGTCTCGGGGCCACGCGCTTCGAGATCCTGCGCAAGGTCGGTATTCCGCGGGCCATGCCCTACCTGTTCGCCAGCCTGAAGGTGGCGATCACCCTGGCCTTCATCGGCTCGGTGATCTCCGAGACCGTCGGCGGCAACCGCGGCATCGGCTTCCTGATGCTGTCGGCCGGTGCGCGCAACGACACGGCCACGACCTTCGCCGGCCTGTTCGCCATCGCCATCATGGGCGTGGCGATGTACGCGGTCTGCGCCCTGGTCGAGCAGCGCATGACGCGCTGGGCGTTCCGCGGCGAGCTTGTGAGCTGAAGCAGTCCTGAACCCAAGGTTGCCGGAACCTTTGAGCCCGCCGAACGCTGACAGGGCGAAGGTTTTCGGAGGAATTGCCATGTTTCGGCCTGTTTCCGCGGTGCTCGCGACGGCCGTCCTTGCGGTCGCGGCCGCCAGCGCGTTCGCGCAGTCCAACCCGATCCCCGAGTCGCCGGTCCCGGGCTTCGGCGGCCGCGATATTCAGCCGGGCAGCCTCGGCAGCAGCCCGGGCAGCAGCGGTAGCGCGATCGGCTCGAACGTCGGCGCCGGTGCGTCGGCCTCGCCGCTTGCGAGCGGCGACCCCGCGAGCGCGCCCGATATCGCCGAGGCGCCGCGAACCCGGCCGCTGATCGGCCTGTCGCGCGACCTGCCGCCGCCTGTGCCAACGACTCCGCCGCCGAAAAAGACCCGCTAGCCCGGCGTTTGGTTAGGGCCGGGACTAAGGCTTCGGCCGGCGGACGGCGCGCAGCTTCTTGCTGCCGGCGCCGCCACAGAAGAAGCGGTCCGCGCCGTCGGACTCGAGTCCGGAGACGAGGCTGCCGGCCGGCATGGCCAGCCGCTGCCGGACCTCGCCGGTCTGCGGATCGACCTGGCGCAGCTCGCTCTCGTCGTTTTCCAGGGTGCCGTGCCACATCTCGCCGTCGACCCAGGTGACGCCGGTGACGAAGCGGTTGGATTCGACCGTCTGCAGGATCTTGCCGGTCTCGGGATCGACCTTGTGGATCTTGCGCGCCCGGTACTGGCCGACCCAGAGCGCACCCTCGGCCCAGGCGAGTCCGGAGTCGCCGCCATCGCCGGGTGCCGGGATGGAGGCGACCACGGCGCCGGTCCTGGGATCGATCTTCTGGATCCGCTTTTCGGCGATCTGGAAGAGATGGCGGCCGTCGAAGGCCGTGCCGGCATGGGCGGGCAGGTCGATCGTCCG
The DNA here is from genome assembly GCA_018240745.1 of Pseudomonadota bacterium. Taxonomy (GTDB): domain Bacteria; phylum Pseudomonadota; class Alphaproteobacteria; order Reyranellales; family Reyranellaceae; genus Reyranella. Next base: position 16,724 of record JAFEFF010000167.1, on the reverse strand, counting down.
CGCGATGGTGCCGTTGTCGGGGTCGAGGGCATTCAGCCGGTCGCCCGAGGCGAACCAGACATTGTGGCCGTCGAAGCTGACGCCATGGACGCCGGCTTCGGCGGTGAAGGGTCCGTATTCACGGAGGATCTGTGCGGGTGTGGTTTTCATGCGTCCAACCTAGGCGCCTGGAAGCGGCGCCGGGAGTAACAAGGTCGTCGTGAATCCCGGTACGGGCGGCGTCATCCAGCGCCGCGCGCGGCCGTCGCCGAACGATTGTACCTTGCCGGCGAGTGCCAGCGCATCGAGGGCGCGCTGCACCGTGCGTTGGCTGGCCCCGAGGGCGAGCGCGAGCGCCGAGCTCGACCACGATTCGCCGTCTGCGAGGAAGGCCAGGACTGCCGCATGCTTCTCCTCGACGGGCCGCGCCAGCACGAAAACCTCGCCGGCGCCTGGCTCCAGTGCGAACCCGCGCTCGGTCGCGCGCACACCGGCCAGCCTCTTCAGCATCGTGCGCAGTCGTCCGATCTCGACGCGCAATCGCGCCCGATGCGATTCGTCGGCTTCTTTCCCGCCGAACGCCCGCGCGACGAGCACGCCGCGCGGCGCGTCGCTCGGCCAGGCTTCGGCCAGCACGCGGGCGAGGGCGAGCAACACCGGCCGCCGGACGAGCGAGACCGTCACCTGCTGATCGCGCACGACATTTCGGCAGGCATCGACGATCAGCGCCTTTGACGCCTGCAGCGCCTCGACCTCGTCGAGCCGCAGGAGGCGTTCTTCGCCGCGCGCGATCAGCCGCGCCGCGGGCGTCTCGAGCACGCGGGTCGCATTCTCGACCTCCGCCGTCAGCGCGGGGATGCGGGCAGCGCGCGCGGCCCCGGCGGCTCGGGCGAGTGCCTCGCGCGCAGCCTTGGTCCTGATGCGGCGGATCGCGATGCCCGCGATCATCAGTTGGTGGATGGCTTGCGAAGCAGCCGGCAGAGGCGTCGAGTCGATCTCCTTCAGCGCCTGCTCGGCCTCGTCGAGCTCGCCGATCAGCAAGTGGCGGCGGATCGCGAGCAAGCGGCCATGGTTGGCGTTCTGCCGGTCGCCATGCTCGTCGAGCGCCATGCACGCCGCGTCCAGCGCCTTGGTCGGCCAGCCGAGGTCGCGGGCGGCGAGGGCGATCTCGGCCTCGGCGACGACGCAGCGGGCGCGGGACACGGCCTCTTTCGGGCCGAAGGCACGCGCGGCTTTCCGCAGAAGCATCTTCGCGCGGTCGAGGTCGCCGAGCTGCGCCATGGCGATGCCGCGCAGCGCCAGCGCCGGCGCATCGTCGCGCAGGGCAACGTGGTTCAGCGCGCCGAGCGGATCACCCGCGGCAAGCGCGCGTCCAGCGGCGACGATCAGCGAATCCATCGGAATCCCGACACACTTGTCACTCTCTCAGGTCCATGCCGATTGCCAATCTAGGTCGGGACACCCGACAAATGGAGTGAAAGTCAATGTCTACTCACATCACCGGAACCCGCGATGAATGGCTCAAGGCCCGGCTCGACCTGCTCAAGGCCGAGAAGGAGCTGACGCGGCGCGGCGACGAGATCGCCCGCCAGCGCCAGGCGCTTCCCTGGGTTCGTCTCGACAAGGCATATCGCTTCGACACCGAAGAGGGAAGCAAATCGCTGGCCGACCTGTTCGGCGGCCGCTCGCAGCTCCTCGTCTACCATTTCATGTTCGGGCCCGACTACAAGGCGGGCTGCACCTCCTGCTCGGCGATCGCCGACAGCTTCAACGGCATTGCGGTTCATCTCGCCAACCACGACGTCGGTCTGTGGGCGGTGTCCCGCGCGCCGCTGGCCAAGCTGCTGGACTATCGCAAGCGCATGGGCTGGACGTTCCCGTGGGCGTCTTCCGCCGGCGACGCCTTCAACTTCGACTTCAACGTCGCCTTCACCGAACAGGAGCAGCGCGACGGCAGCGTCGTCTACAACTACGCCCGCGCCAGCCACGCGATGGACAACGATCCGGAACGGTCGATCGTCGCCGAGTTTGCTGCCCGCTCCGGCGTCGATGCGATGACATACGCGCTCGATCGGCCGGGCCTCAGCGCCTTCGCGGCTGAGGACGGCGCGGTCTATCACACCTACTCGTCCTATGCGCGCGGCCTCGACAGCCTGTGGGGCATGTACCAGTGGCTCGATCGCGCGCCCAAGGGCCGCAACGAAACCGGCTTCTGGTTCCGCCGGCACGACGAGTACGGCAGGAACTGACGCGCGACGTGGCTCGCCGCGCGCCAGCGCGGCGGACTACTTGTCGGCGGCGGCGCCGACTTCCTTGCGGAAGCCGGTGACGGCGCCCCTCGCCGCCATCGCCATCAGGCCGGAATCGTTGGCGATGGTGCAGAGCTGGAAGCCCATGCCGAAGGCCCTGGCGGCATAGCTCGCGGTGCCGTTGTGGATACCGGCGAACAGGTTGCGCTTCTTGCAGGCTGCCGTGAGCTTCTCGTAGATCTTCAGCACCTGCGGCTCCTCGCGGTCGAGCCTCGGCTCCAGGCCGAGCGACAGGCCGAGATCGGATGGGCCGACATAGATGCCACTCACGCCCGGCACATCGAGGATGGCGTCGATATTGTCGATCGCTTCCTGGGTCTCGATCATCGGGATGATCAGCACCTCGTCGTTGGCCGTCCTCTGATAGGGCGTCGCCGAACCGTAGGCGCCGGCGCGGATCGGGCCGTTGGAGCGCTTGCCCTTCGGCGGATAGAGCGCATAGGAAACCAACGCCTTGGCCTCGGCCGGCGTGTTCACCATCGGGCAGATCACGCCCCATGCGCCGCCGTCCAGCACCTTGCCGACGATGCCGGGCTCGTTCCACGGCACGCGGACCAGCGGCGTGACCGGGTGCTTGTCCATCGCCTGGAAGCAGCCGACCATCGACTGGTAGTCCTGCACGCCGTGCTGCATGTCGACGGTGACGCTGTCCCAGCCGCACTGCGCCATGACCTCGGCCGAGAAGCCGCTGGGAATGGCGAGCCACCCGTTGACGCAGGCCTTGCCCGCCTGCAGGCGCTTCTTCAGCATGTTCGACATATCGGCGTTCCCTCGCTCCAGATGCGGAACGCTCGTTTTAGCGGTCTCGGGCCGGAGCCGCTACGCCGTCCAGATATCGGTCGTCGGCGCTCTTTCGCTCGGCGGGCCGCACGGCCCTCGGTGGCGGCCGCAGCAGTGTCAGATCTCTTCTGGCGAAGGCGCCGCGGTGCAAGGCAGGGCGGCGATCGCCAGCTTTGTGATTGGCGTGTCGAACGTTAGATTCAAAGATGCAGTTCTCAGGAAAGACATGGTGATTCTCAACAGCGGGCGTCTTGCGGTCGAACTGGCGCCGCAGTCGGGCGGCTCGGTCGCCCGCTTCACCTGCGACGGCGTCGATATCCTGCGGCCGATGACGGCCGAGGCCATCGCTTCGGGCAAGGGGATGAATGCCGCGCTCTATCCGCTGGTGCCCTATTCCAACCGCATCCGCGACGGCCGGCTGTCGTTCGGTGATGAGATCATCCGGCTCGCACGCAACTGGCCGGGACTCGATCATCCGATGCATGGCGACGGCTGGGCGCATGCCTGGCGGGTCGTACGCAGCGACGCCGAATCGGCCGAGATCGTCTACGAGCACGAGCGGGCGGGCGAGCAGGGAGGGTGGCCGTTTCGCTATCGCGCGCGCCAGCAGTACCGCCTGCGTGACGGCGGCTTTTCGATTCGCATCTCGATCGAGAATCTCGAGGATCGGGTGGTACCCGCCGGCGTCGGCCTGCATCCGTTCTTCGTCCGCCAGCCCGACTGCACGCTCACCTGCCGCACCGCCTTCGTCTGGCGCACCGACACCGAGGTCCTGCCGACCGAGTGCATCCCCGTTCCACCGGAATGGGACTTCTCCCGGGGACGACGGCCCGACACTGTCCTTCTCGACAACTGTTTCGATGGATGGGATGGCCGCGCCTCGATCGCCTGGCCGTCCCGGCGGCTGCGGCTCGACCTCGAAGCATCGGAGCCGTTCCGCCATCTCGTGATCTACACGCCGGCCGGTCAGCGCTTCTTCTGCGCCGAGCCGGTCAGCCACGCCAACGGCCAGGTGGGCTTGGCACCGCTCGTCGCCGGAGGCACGCTGGCCGGCGAAGCCGTCTTCCGACTTTCCACCCTGTGAGGGGCCATGCCCGAGTTCGCGATCTATCCCAGCCTCAAGGGCCGCAGCGTGTTCGTCTCGGGCGGCGGCTCCGGCATCGGCGCCTCGATCGTCGAGCACCTCGCCGCGCAGGGCGCCAAGGCGGCGTTCGTCGACATCGACGAGCCGGCCTCGAAGGAGATCGCCGCCAAGACCGGTGCGCTGTTCCTGAAATGCGACATCACCGACACCAAGGCCTACCAGGCGGCGCTCGCCGAGGTGGCGGCAAAGCAGGGTGCCATTACGGTGCTGGTGAACAACGCCGCGCACGACGAGCGGCACAGGCTGGAGGACGTGACGCCGGAGTTCTGGGACGACCGCATCGCAGTGAACCTGCGCCACGCCTTCTTCGCCATCCAGGCGGTGGTGCCCGGCATGAAGAAGGCGGGCGGCGGCTCGATCATCAACTTCAGTTCGATCAGCTACCACACCATGACGGCCAACCTCGCCGTCTACCAGGCGGCCAAGGCGGCGACGATCGGCCTGACGCGCGGCCTGGCGCGCGACCTCGGCGGAGACAAAATCCGCCTCAATGCGATCACGCCGGGCTGGATCATGACCCAGCGCCAGATCGACAAGTGGCTGACGCCGGAGGCCGAGGCCGACCTGATGAAGGCGCAGGTGCTGAAGGAAAAGGTCTACCCGCCCGACATCGCCCGCATGGTGCTGTTCCTGGCGGCCGACGACAGCCGGCTGATCTCGGCGCAGAATTTCGTGGTCGACGGAGGGCGGATGTGAGCGCGGGCGGCCGGCTGGCCGGCCAAAACCGGGCGCGTCCTGTTGCACGAGCTGCGTTCGGACCGGGCAAGCCGAAGCAGCTCGTGTTCGGTCCGCGCTAGAAAACCCTGACGCCCTGCAGGAAAGCTCCGGCCCAGGCCGCTGCGGCCACCAGTACCAGCCCGGGCACGACGCTGAGTGCGTAGACGCGGCTGCCGGCGAGAGCCAGCACGATCTTGGTGACGGTGTTGGTGCTGAAGGCCACGAGGATGGGCAGCACCGCCTGGCCTGGGTCGATCCTTTCGGCGGTGGCGAGCGACGCAACTGACACGGCCGCCGAATGGGTGTCGGCAAAGCCCGCGGTGCCCGCGGCGATCACCACGCCGGCCTGGCCGAGCCAGCTTTGCAGGGCTGCCGAGGCGACCAGAATCACCGCCAGGGTGGCGGCGAGCGTGAGCGCGATTGCGAGGCTGAAGGCGCGGCCGGGCTTGTCGTCGCTCTGTCCTTCGTGCTTCAGCGCCCACAGCGTGAACGCACCGCCATAAAGCACGGCCGCGAGGCCGCCCAGCGCCAGCGGGATGGCGAGCTCGGCCAGCACCTCCACGTTGACGGCGGCGAGCAGCAGCGCGAGCTGCACGATGGTCGCCACCGTCGACAGCACGGCGCCGGCTGCGGCGGGCTTCAGCAGGCTCGGCGTGTCCTTCACGCGGCTTGCCATCGCGGCGATGGTCGCCGAGCTCGAGACGAAGCCCGAGGCGAATCCCGAGACCGGCAGGCCGAAGCGCGCGCCGAGCAGGCGTACGGCGATGTAGCCCCCGCCGCTGATCGCCATGATCAGGACGACCACGATCCAGATCTTGCGCAGGTTGAGCACGCCGTAGGGGTCGAGCGGGTCGTCGGGCAGCAGCGGCAGCACGACCAGGGTGGCGCCGGCGAAGATCAGCGCGTCGCGCATCTCGGCTTCGCTGAGGCTGGAGCGTACGAAGCGGTGCAGCCCCTCGCGCGAATAGAGCAGCACCGCGACCACCACGCCGGCGCCGGCGGCGAGCGTCGGTGCACTCATCGTCAGCATGCCGAGCAACGCCGTGGTGACGAGTGCGATCTCGCCCGTGAGGCCGGGATCGTCGGCCGACGAGCGCCAGTAGGACAGGCCCGCGAGACCGACCACGCCGACGGCGACCGCCGCCATCAGGGCATCGCTGTTGATCGCACCGGCCGCAGCGCCGGCCAGCGCAGTGATGGTGTAGGTCCGCACGCCCGCCGCCTCGCGCGCGGGGCTTTCGCCCTTGCGCCGCTCGCGGTCGATGCCGATCAGCAGGCCGATGCCCAGGGAGATCACGAAGCCCAGCAAGGTCGGGTCGGACAGTTGCATCGCTAGAGTCCCGCCGAGGTGATCCACTTCTCCAGCAGCATGGCAAGTTCGTGCGGCTTCTCAAGCGGCGCCATGTGGCCGCAATCCTCGATGATCTCGAACCGGGAATGGGGCAGGCACCTGGCCATGCGCTCGGTCTCCTCGAGTTTGCGCAGCCTGTCCTGGCGGCAGGCGATCACCAGCGACGGGCAGGTGATGCGCTCGAGGTCGGCATAGCCGTCCTTGCGGATCAGCGCCGACTGCCGGGCGCGGACCTCGGGTCCCAGCCGCTGCTGCATGCCGCGCAGCCGCTCCAGCAGCACGGGATCGCGCTCGCGGTCGGGATGGAGGCCGAGCGCGACTCCCGGGTTGGCCTTCTTCGGCTTGTCGCCCGGCAGCGCGCCCCGCATGCGGCGCTCGCGCTCCGCCGGGGTGTACTCGCGGGCCGAGCTGGCGACGAAGGCGACACCGGTCACCCGTTCGGGCGCCATCAAGGTCAGCACGCGCGAGACGAAGCCGCCCATCGAGAAGCCGACCAGCACGAAGCGCTCGGGCGCCTCCGACAGTCCGCGCCGCGCCATGCCCTCCAGCGTGTCGTCCTGGTAGACGTTGCCGTAGTGCAGTTGGCCGAGCCGCCCGAGATCGGGCACCATGTCGCGCCACAGCTCGTTGTCACACATGAAGCCGGGCAGCAGGACGAGCGTACGCATCTGCCCGGAAAGGAGCGCAAATCGTGCAGATGCGCAAGGAATCCGATGCGATGGGCGAAATCGAGGTGCCCGCCGACAAGCTGTGGGGCGCCCAGACCCAGCGCTCGCTGCACTATTTCTCGATCGGCAAGGACCTGATGCCGCGCGAGATGATCGGCGCCTATGCGCTGCTCAAGAAGTCCTGCGCCAACGCCAACCTCGCCGGCGGGCGCCTCGACCCGCAGCGCCACCGGCTGATCGTCGAGGCGTGCGACGAGATACTGGCCGGCCGGCATCACGACATGTTCCCGCTGCACGTCTGGATGACGGGCTCGGGCACGCAGTTCAACATGAACGTCAACGAGGTGATCTCCAACCGCTGCAGCCAGCTCGCCGACCAGCCGCTGGGCTCCAAGAAGCCGGTGCATCCCAACGATCACGTCAACATGTCCCAGTCGTCGAACGACAACTTCCCGGCTGCGATGTACATCGCCGCTGCGGTCGAGGTGACGTGGAAGCTGCTGCCTGCGGTGAGGGCGCTGCACGACGCGATCGACCTCAAGGCAAAGGAATGGGCCGACATCGTCAAGATCGGCCGCACGCACCTGCAGGACGCCACGCCGATCACGCTGGGCCAGGAATGGTCGGGTTATGTCGGCATGCTGGGCGAGGACATCGCGCGCATCCAGCACGCGCTGCAGGACGTCTACAAGCTGGCGCTGGGCGGCACCGCGGTCGGTACCGGCATCAATGCAGCACCGGGCTTCGCCGAGGCGGCCGCCGAAGAGATCGCCAAGCTCACCGACCTGCCGTTCGTGACGGCGCCCAACAAGTTCACGGTGCAGGGCTCGCACGACGCGCTGGTTGCGCTGTCGGGGACGATGCGGACGTTGGCCGTCTCGCTCTACAAGATCGCCAACGACATCCGGCTGGTCGCGAGCGGCCCGCGCGCCGGGCTGGGCGAGCTGATCCTGCCGGAGAACGAGCCCGGCTCGTCGATCATGCCGGGCAAGGTCAATCCCACCCAGGCCGAGGCGCTGACCATGATCGCCGCGCAGGTGATGGCCAACGACGTGGCGGTCGGCTTCGGCGGCGCCGGAGGCTTCCTCGAGATGAACGTCTACAAGCCGCTGATCATCTTCAACCTGATGAACTCGATCGTCCTGCTGGCGGACGGCTGCACGAACTTCCGCCGCTTCATGATCGAGGGGACGAAGCCGAACCTCAAGGTCATCAGGAGCCACCTCGAGCGCTCGCTGATGCTGGTGACGGCGCTCGCGCCGGTGATCGGCTACGACAAGGCCTCGCAGATCGCCCACCACGCGACCGAGCACGACCTGACGCTCAAGGAGGCGGCCCTGCAGCTCGGCCACATCAGCGAGGCCGAATTCGACCGCATCGTCGATCCGGCGAAGATGGTCCGGCCCTACGTCGCGAGCTGACGGACGACATGCGCACGGTCGAGGTCCGTCTCCATCGCGATTTCGCGATCGGCGCCACCCACCCGCGCCTGTTCGGCGCTTTCATCGAGCATCTCGGCCGCTGCGTGTATGGCGGCATCTACGAGCCCGGCCATCCGACCGCCGACGCCAGGGGCTTCCGCAAGGACGTGCTGGCGCTGGTGAAGGAACTCGCGCCGACCATCATGCGCTATCCCGGCGGCAATTTCGTCTCGGGCTACAATTGGGAGGACGGCGTCGGACCGGTGGCGGAGCGCCCCAGGCGGCTCGATCTCGCCTGGCTGTCGACCGAGACCAACGCGTTCGGGACCAACGAGTTCATCGACTGGTGCCGTGCCGCCGACATCGAGCCGATGCTGGCGGTCAATCTCGGCACGCGTGGCGGCGACGCCGCCCGCAACATGGTCGAGTATTGCAATCACCCGGGCGGCACGACGCTGTCCGAGCTGCGCCGCAAGCATGGCTGGGACGAGCCGCATGGTGTGAAGTTCTGGTGCCTCGGCAACGAGATGGACGGGCCGTGGCAGATGGAGGCCAAGACCGCCACCGAGTACGGCCGCATCGCCCGGGAAGCCGCCAAGATGATGAGATGGATCGATCCCTCGATCGAGCTGGCGGCCTGCGGCTCGTCGGGCCGGCGGATGGCGACCTACGGCACGTGGGAGGACACCGTCCTGCAGCACACCTTCGACCAGGTCGATTACATCTCGCTGCACACCTATCTCAACAACTACGACCAGGACACGCCGGCCTTCCTCGCCAGTGTCGATCTGATGGACAACTTCATCGAGGAGGTGGTGGCGATCGCCGATTCGGTGGCGGCGCGTCGACGCTCGTCCAAGCGCATCATGCTGAGCTTCGACGAATGGAACGTCTGGTACCGCACCCGCCGCAACCGCCAGGCGCGCGTCAAGGAGGGCTGGCCGATCGCACCGCCGATCCTCGAGGAGGTCTACGACATGGAGGATGCGCTGGCCTTCGGGGGGTGCTGCATCTCGCTGCTCAATCATGCCGACCGTGTGACCGCGGCGTGCCTCGCCCAGCTCGTCAACGTGATCGCGCCGATCATGACCGAGACCGGCGGCCCGGCATGGCGGCAGACGATCTTCTGGCCGTTCCTGCATTTCAGCCGCATGGGCCGTGGCCGCGTGCTGCGCACCGAGATCAGCTCGCCGACCTATTCGGCGCGCTACAACGATCCGCAGGGGCCGGTCGATGACTACTACGACATCCCGGCCGCGCCCTACCTCAAGCTGTCGGCGGTGCATGACGACACGGCGGGGACGCTCACCTTGTTCGCGCTGAACCGCAGCCTCGACGAGGAGATGCCGCTCGCTGTCACCGCCGCCGGCTTCGCCAGGCTCGTGGTGAAGCAGGCGTCGCAGCTCTGCGATCCGGACCTCGAGGCGATCAACAGCAAAGCCGCACCCGACCGGATCGCGCCGAAGCCCCTGGCGAGGGTGAAGGTGGCCGGCGAGAGCGTCGAGGCCCTGCTGCCGCCGGCCTCGTGGAACGTGATCCAGCTCGGAGTCTAGGCTGCCTTCACCGTCGCGAGGCGGATGAAGTCGTCGAGGGCGCTCATCGACACCGGTTTGTCGAGCACGCTGAACGGCGGCGCGTCGGCCTGCTTGATGAGCTTGCGGCTCTGCCGCAGCATGTCGGTCCGGCCCGACATCAGGAGCCACTTGGCGAACGGGAAGCGACGGCCGTTCTCCATGCAGAAGATCGCGCCGTTGCCGTCGGGCAGGCCGACGTCGGAGATGATCACATCGGGCCGCATGTTCCATATGGCACGCGTGCCGTCGGCGAGGGTGGCGCAGCCCTGGACGCGATGACCGCTGCGCACGAGATATCCGACGATCAGCTCGAGGGTCGCTGGTTCGTCCTCGATGACGACGATCGTCACAGTCATGGATCAGCCTCGAAACCTGTCTTGTACACGTCGATGAAAGGGCCCGCGAGCTAGGTAGCTGAAATCGCGGCCGCTTTCCGTATCGTTTGCATCCGTCGCGGATCGAATCTCGTATTTCTTGTTTCAGCGAACCGCGCGGCCGCGCTGCGCGAGCAGGATCATGGCGACCAGCGAGATCGTCGCGAAACCGAAGCACAGCCACAGCGCGCCGGCCGTGCCGAAGCGGTGCAGCACCGCCGCCATGATCGGCGGCGCGATCGCGGCGACGACGCCCTGCGGCAGCGCCAGCCGGCCCATGTAGGCGCCGAACTGGGCGCGGCCGAACAGGGCGAGCGGCAGGGTGGCCCGCTGCACCGCCTTCAGGCCGTTCGACATGCCGTAGGTTACGATCACGACCAGCGCCACGGCGAAGAGGTGGCCGGCCGCCAGGGCGAGGCCGAGGCCGACCGGCAGCATCAGCGAGCCGAAGACCGCCGAGCGCATGATCGAATAGCGATGGCCGAACAGAAGCTCGAAGATGCGGATGCCGACCTGGCTCGGTCCGATCAGCGAGGCCAGCAGCAGCGCCGAGGCGGGCGGATGGCCGAGTTCGCGCAGCATCTCGATCATCTGCAGTTGCACGCCGGTGAAGACGAAGGCGCCGAACGACAAGGTGATCGCCAGCAGCAGGAAGATGCGTTCCGCCTGCTCGGGCGGCACGCCGGCCGAGGCGGGTGCGGTGGCCGTGCCGGCGGCCGGATGGGTCGGCGGCCGGCGCGGCAGGATCAGCCAGTGGATCGGCGCGCAGGCCAGCAGGTGGAGGGCGGCAAAGGCCAGCAGGGTCGTGCGCCAGCCGATTGCCGCCTCGAGCACCCCGGTGATCGGCCAGAACACGCTCGAAGCGAAACCGCCGGCGATGGTCAGGAGCGCGATCGCCTGGCGGCCGCGCGGGCCCGCGATCTGCACGACCGCGATGCTCGACGGCATGCTGAGGGCCATCGCCGAGCCGATGCCCATCACCGCCCAGCAGGCGAAGTAGCTCACCGGTCCCTGGGCCGAGGCGAGGCCGGCCAGCGACAGCGCATAGACCAGCGAGCCCGTCGCCATCAGGCTGCGCGCGCCCAGACGATCGACGATCTTGCCGACGCGCGGCGAGCAGACCGCGCTGATGGCGAACATCACCGTGATTCCGGCGAATACCAGCTCGGGCGAGAGGCCGAGGTCACGCTGCAGATCGCGGCCCAGCACCGAGGGCATCAGGTAGGTCGTGCCCCAGCCGACGATCTGGGTAAAGCCCAAGCCCGCGATCGCCCGGGTCATGGGCGAAATGCTCACGAGACCGGCTCAGTCATCCGCGTCGGTCGGAGGTCGTCCGAACAGCGGCAGCACACTTTGATCGAGCGGCGCGCGATTGTGGCGTTGCCCGTCCGGCCCATCGGCGAAGACCAGCGAGGGCCCGCCGATCGGTGGCGCCGCAAAGTCGAAGAAGATCCACGCGTGATGATGCTGCCCGGTCTTGTAGGCGCCGCCATGGTCGAACCAGCGGATGCGGCGGGTGAGGACGATCGCCGAATGCATCTTCGCATCGGTGAGCAGGGAAGCGACGCGCCTTCCGGCGATCCATTGGAACCGAACCAACAGGGCAAGCTGGCCCTCTGCCTGCCGCGCCAACCGGATGGCGTGATCGGTGAAGCCGAGCATGTTGGCCGCCGACTTGCCGGCCCGGCCGCGGAAGCCGCCATCGCCGTAGGGGGGATTGGTCACCAGGGTGCGGCAGCCTTCCGGCATCTGGGAGGTGGCGAAGAAATCGACTCCCGCGCCGCCGAAGCCGCGATCGGCCAGGTCGGTCGCGACGACCTGGTGGCCCGCCGCGGTCAGGACCTTGGCAATGGCGCCATCGCCGCAGCAGGGCTCCCAGATCGGGCCGCGCAGTGTCACCTTGCTCAGCAGGCACTCGGTCACCCAGGCCGGCGTCGAATAGAAATCACCTTCCACACGCTCGAAGCCTGATTCGTGAATCGGGCGGACCTTGGTCACCTGTCACGCCGCCTTGGCCTGCTCGGGATAGAGGGAGAGCAGGCCGGCCTCGCTGGCCGCGCACACGCCGCGCTCGGTGATCAGCCCGGTGACCAGCCGCGCCGGCGTGACGTCGAAGGCGGGGTTCGCGGCCGGGCTGCCCTCCGGCAGGATGTCGACGGTGACGACCTCGCCCGTGTCGGTGCGGCCGGCGAGGCGCGAGACCTCGTGCGCGTGGCGCTCCTCGATCGGGATGTCGCGATGCCCGTCCTCGATGGTCCAGTCGATGCTGGGATAGGGCAGGCCGACATAGAACGGCACGCCGTTGTCGTGCGCCGCCAGCGCCTTGAGGTAGGTGCCGATCTTGTTGCAGACGTCGCCGCGCCGGGTCGTGCGGTCGGTGCCGACGATGCAGAAGTCGACCTTGCCGTGCTGCATCAGGTGGCCGCCGGCATTGTCGGCGATCACGGTATGCGGCACGCCGTGCTTGGCGAGCTCCCAGGCGGTCAGGCTGGCGCCCTGGTTGCGCGGCCGCGTCTCATCGACCCAGACATGGATCGGGATGCCGGCGTTGTGGGCGTGATAGATCGGCGACAGCGCGGTACCCCAGTCGACGGTCGCGAGCCAGCCCGCGTTGCAATGGGTCAGCGCATTGAGGCGCTCGCCGCGCGGCTTCAGCCGTTTGATCTCCGCCAGGCCATTCTCGCCGATGCGGCGGCAGATCTCGGCATCCTCGTCGCAGATTTCGGCGGCGCGCCGGTAGGCCGCCTGCCGGCGCCGGCCCTGCGGCAGCGGCGACAGCAGCCGGCGCAGATCATCGAGCGCCCAGCGCAGGTTGACCGCGGTCGGGCGCGAGGCCAGCAGAATCTCGTAGGCGCGCTCGATATTCGCATCGGACGGATCGGTGGCCATGGCGAGCGCCATGCCGTAGGCCGCGGCGGCGCCGATCAGCGGCGCACCGCGCACGATCATGGTGCGGATCGCCTTCTCGGCGTCCTCGACCGTGCGGAAGTCGCGGATCACGAAGCGGTGCGGCAGCAGGGTCTGGTCGATCGCCTGGACGGTCGTGCCGTCGGCGCCGAGCCAGATGGTGCGGTAGGATTTTCCGTCGACTTTCACGGCTCTGTTATTCGGGCCTGGCACGCGGCCGGTCAAGCCGGGCGTGCGACGTGGTGGGCGACGCCGGCTGCCGCTAGATCGAGCGGGCGACGGCGTCGATGATGGCGGCGGCGTCGAGCCGATAGGCGCGGTAGAGGTCGGGGATATCGCCCGACTGGCCAAAAGTCTCGATGCCCAAAGGCACGACCCGCTGGCCGCGCACGCTGCCGAGCCACGACAGCGCCAGCGGATGGCCGTCCATCACCGTGACGAGGCGGGCGTCGCGTGACAGCGGCGCCAGAAGCCGCTCGGCGGGAGCCGCCGAACGGTCGACTGAACCGGCGGTTCGGCCGCGGTTGCGCTGCGCCGCCAGCCAGTCGGCATGCAGGCGGTCGGGCGAGGTCAGCACCAGCAGGCCCGCACCGGCGAAGTCCCTCGCCACGCCCGCGTGCGCGGCGATGGCTTCGGGCGTCACTGCGCCCATGCAGACGATCGCGATGTCGGCGCCGTCTTCCGGCGGCGCATACCAGTAGCCGCCCTCGATGATGTCCGCCTGCTGCTGCGCCGTGAGAGTGCGCTCGGGCTGCGCCAGGCTGCGGGTCGAGAGCCGCAGGTAGATCGACGAGCCTTTCGGCTTCTGCATGTGCTCGAGGCCGAAGCGCATCAACACGGCGAGCTCGTCGACATAGGCCGGTTCGTAGGACAGCAGCCCGGGCTGGCCGATGCCGATCAGCGGCGTGTGGATGCTCTGGTGCGCGCCGCCTTCGGGCGCGAGCGTCACGCCCGACGGCGTGGCGACGATCATGAACCGCGCATCCTGGTAGCAGGCATAGTTCAGCGCATCGAGCCCGCGGGCGATGAAGGGGTCGTACAGCGTGCCGATCGGCAACAGGCGCGTGCCGAACAGCTCGTGGCTCAAGCCGAGCGCGGCGAGCTGGATGAACAGGTTGTTCTCGGCGATGCCGAGCTCGATGTGCTGGCCGCGCGGCGTCTTGCGCCACAACTGGGCCGACACGACCTTCAGCTCACGGAACACGTCCTCGGCCTCGGTATGGCCGAACAGACCGCGCCGGTTGATCCAGGCGCCGAGATTGGTCGAGACCGAGACGTCCGGCGAGGTCGTGACGATGCGCCGGCTGAGCTCGCTGTCCTCGGCCGCGATGGCGTTGAGGATCTTGCCGAAGCCGGTCTGCGTGCTCGATTCCTTGTCGTTCGGCCTGGGCAGGGCCGCGGGCAGGGCCACAGCCGGGGCCTCGGTGCGCCGCCGGCCCTCTGAATTGAACGGCGCCTCCCTCAGGAAGGCCTCGAGCTCGGCCGGCGGCACGCTGAGGCCGGCGAACCTGTCCCATTCCTGGCCGTCGGCGATGCCCATGCCCTTCTTGAAGCCGGCCATCTGCTCGACGGTCATCAGGCCGGAGTGGTTGTCCTTGTGGCCGGCGAACGGCAAGCCCTGGCCCTTGATGGTGTAGGCGATGAAGCAGGTCGGCGTGTCGTCCCGCACCTCCTCGAAGGCGTCGAGCACGGCCTGCATGTCGTTGCCGGCGAGGTTGGTCATCAGCCGGTGCAGCGAGTCGTCGTCGTGCTGCTCGAGGATGCGGCGGACGCCGGGATACTGGTTGAGGTCGCGGTTCAGCGCCTCGCGCCAGCCGGCGCCGCCCTTGAACACCAGCGCCGAGTAGAGCGAGTTGGGGCAGTCGTCGATCCATTGCCTGAGATGCTCGCCGTCCGGCTGGGCGAAGGCGGTCTCCAGCAGCTTGCCGTACTTCAAGGTGACGACGCGCCAGCCGACCAGCTCGAACATCTCGCCGATCCGGCCGAACAGGCGGTCGTTGACCACGCCGTCGAGGCTCTGGCGATTGTAGTCGATCACCCACCACAGGTTCCGGACGTCGTGTTTCCAGCCTTCGAGCAGCGCCTCGAAGACGTTGCCCTCGTCGAGCTCGGCGTCGCCGACCAGCGCCACCATGCGGCCGGCCCTGTTTTCGTTCCCCTGGCGATCGGCCGGCGCGAGCTGCTTCAGGCGCACGTAGTCCTGCACGATCGAGGAGAACAGCGTCATCGCGACGCCGAGGCCGACCGAACCGGTCGAGAAGTCGACGTCGTCGACGTCCTTGGTGCGCGAAGGGTAGGACTGTGCGCCGCCGAGGCCGCGGAAGCGCTCGAGCTTCTCGCGGGTCTGGTGGCCGAACAGGTACTGGATGGCGTGGAACACCGGCGAGGCGTGCGGCTTCACCGCCACGCGATCTTCCGGCTTCAGCACCGAGAAGTAGAGGGCGGTCATGACCGTCGCCAGCGAGGCGCAGGAGGCCTGGTGGCCGCCGACCTTCAGCCCGTCGCGACTGGGCCGCAGATGGTTGGCATGGTGGATCGTCCACGACGAGAGCCACAGGACCTTGCGCTCCAGCTCGCGGAGCAGGCGCAGGCGTTGAACCGGTGCCAGGGTGGTCATGCCGCAACCCATACGCCTCGAACGGGGGAAAATCCTTGCTTTTGGCCCCGGTTTTCCCCTGTATTGGGTAGAATTGCCCCAATTGGCGGGAATTTTCGCAATGATCACCCTCGATGCCATCGACCGGCGCATCCTCGAGCGGCTGCAACGGGATGGGCGTCTCAGTAACGCCGAGCTGGCCGAGAAGGTTGGGCTTTCCTCTTCGCCCTGCTGGCGGCGGGTCAAGGCGCTGGAGGAGGCGGGCGTCATCAGGGGCTATGCGGCGCTGCTGGACGCCAAGACCGTCGGGCTGTCGGTCAACGTCTTCATGTCGGTCTCGCTCTCGACCCAGAACGAGAAATCGCTGGCGGCCTTCGAGCGGGCGGCGGCGGCGCGGCCGGAGGTGATGGAGTGCTACCTGATGACCGGCGACAGCGACTACTTGCTGCGCGTGGTCGTGCCCGACCTCGAGGCCTACGAGCGCTTCGTCATGGACTTCACCAAGATCCCCGGGATCGCCCAGATCCGCAGCTCGTTCGCGCTCCGCCCGGTCAAGCAGGGAACGGCGTTGCCTCTCGGCTAAGCCCTCCCCCGTCTTCGGGTAGGGCTATCGCATATGCCGTTTTTCATATGTGATAGCTCCACCGTCGTCCCGAGCGAAGCCGAGGGACCTCTTTTCGCGGTGCCGAATGCGAAAGCCCGTCGTCTACATTCTGGCGAGCCATACAGGCCGGGCTCTGTACATCGGTGTAACGACCAACCTGCCTCGGCGCCTCGCGGAGCATCGCAATGGCGAGGTCATCCACACCGCGAAATATCGCATCGATCGACTGATCTATGTCGAATCTCATGAGACCGCGCCAGACGCCATCGCGCGAGAGAAGCAGCTGAAGAACTGGAGTCG
>JAFEFF010000166.1 GCA_018240745.1 Pseudomonadota bacterium | reverse complement strand
GTCGAGATGGTTCGACAGCGAGTTCGCGTCGTAGTTGGTGTTCTCGTTGCCGTTCTCGTTGCCGTTGCCGTTGAGGTTCAGGTTGCCGTTGCCGTTGCCGTTGCCGTTCAGGTTGCCGTTGCCGTTGGCGCTCTCGGCATACTGAGCGACTGCCTGGGCAGCGGTCTGAGCCTCGGACTGGCCCTGGGCCTGACCCTGGCCCTGACCTTGGCCCTGCAGGCCGAGCTGAGCCTGACCCTGGCCCTGGAGGCCGAGCTGGCCCTGACCCTGGCCTTGACCCTGGCCCTGCCCTTGGCCCTGAAGCTGGGCATTGAGCTGGGCCTGCAACTGATCCTGGTTCGACGGATCGTGATGTTCGTAGTCTGATGGAGGCATAGCGAACACTCCTCGAGTTGACGTTCTCCGGCGTCTCGTCGCGTCGCAGTCCGCTATTCATCTGTGCGCGAAACTTCGACGTCCCTGACGCCCACCGGACGATGGACATTGAAAAGCGGTGAAACCGTTCCGGCCTGCCGCGCAGGCGAGAGACGGAAAAGCGCGGACGGCTACATGACTGTCCTCCCCCGGCATCGCATTGGCGGACCCGAAGCGAGCTTCGTTTCCCGCCTGCTGTCGGAGGCAATTCGTGACGCCAGCCGGCGGCACCGGTCACCTCGTCCAGCCATGTCATAGTCTGTGCACAGGTCGGCACCGTCATCCGGACAAGCGCAACCCGACCGTGGACTTCGTCGACCACGCCCATCTCCGTTGCGGAGAGCCGATTCCGGATCTGCCTGTGCAGACGGCAAAAAAATCCGCCCGGCACACGGCCGGGCGGACCCTACGCAATCGGGATCGATCAGACGGGGCCGTGATGGCCGCCGACGCCCGACAGATCGGTGGTGACGCTGTCGTGACCGACGACATTGAAGTTCGCGGAGTTGAACTGGATGTTCGCCCCCATCACGATGCTCTGGGTGAACGCGTCCTGGGTGATCGGCGCATCCGCGGAAGCGCTGACCGTGCCCGGGCTGCTGTCGTGCGCAACAGCCGCGCCGATCGTGGCGGCGCAGCCGCCTTCGGCAGTCGCGATCTGCGAGAACACCGACCCATCGCCGAGCTGACCGCCGCCGAAGTTGACCGAGGCCGACTCGAGGCCGTTGTTGGCAACGAGGTTGTTCACCTGGTCGAGGTTGAACATGGCGTTGCCGCCGCAGCCGTTCTGGGCCTGGTTGACCCAATCCGGCATCGAGAACTGGATGCCGTGATTGAAGTCGCCGCTGACCGAGTTGTCGATCTGCGGCTTCAGGTCGAGGCCGCTCAGGTCGATGCTGACATCGACGTTCACCGCGGTCGTGACGCAGTTGTCGACATGGTTCGCGACGTTGTTCAGGTCAGTGTTGCTGACGGCATTGTCGAGATGGTTCGACAGCGAGTTCGTGTCGCAGTTGGCGTTCACGTTCTCGTTGCCGTTGCCGTTGCCATTGAGGTTCAGGTTGCCGTTGCCGTTGCCGTTGCCGTTCAGGTTGCCGTTGGCGTTGGCGTCGCTGGCATACTGCGCAACCGCCTGGGCAGCGGTCTGGGCCTCGGACTGGCCCTGCGCCTGACCCTGGCCCTGACCTTGGCCCTGCAGGCCGAGCTGAGCCTGCCCCTGGCCCTGAAGGCCG
>JAFEFF010000165.1 GCA_018240745.1 Pseudomonadota bacterium | reverse complement strand
GTTCATCCATCGCGCCAAGGTTCTGAAGCCGATCGAGATCATCCGCCAGGCGACCACCGTCGGCGCCGAGATCCTGCGCATGGACGGCAAGCTCGGCACGATCCGGGAAGGCGCCTACGCCGACCTGATCGCGGTCGACGGCAACCCCGTGAAGAAGCTCGAGCTCTTCCTCGACCAGGGCAGGCACCTGCCGATGATCATGAAGGGCGGGCAGTTCCATAAGAACAACCTGAAATGACTACCGTCATCTCGACCGAAGCCGAGCGCAGCGAGGCGGAGCGGAGAGATCTCTTTTGTTGCAGGACAAAAAAGGTCCCTCGGCTTCGCTGCGCTCCGCTCGGGACGACGGGAAAGTAAAGCCATGTCCTTCCTGTTCAAGAACCTCAATCTCCTCGATCCGAACTGGAAGGAGGCGCGGGGCGGGTACGAGGTGCTGGTCGAGGGCGACACGATCAGGGAGGTGTCGTCGAGGCCGATCCGCGCGCGCTCGGCGCGGGTGATCGACTGCGGCAAGCGCACCCTGATGCCCGGCCTGATCGACTGCCACGTCCATACCCATCACAGCGAGGTCTACGTCAACCGCATGGAGGCGGTGCCGCTGACCTTGATGATGGCGCGCTCGGCCGGCCGCCTGAAGCGCATGCTCGATCGCGGCTTCACCACGGTGCGCGATGCGGGAGGTGCCGACTGGGGCACCAAGACGGCGATCGACTCGGGGCTGATCCCCGGCCCGCGCCTGTTCATCTCCTGCCGTTCCATTGGTCCCACGGGCGGCCACAACGATCGCAACCGGCGCACCGACTTCGCCGGACCGCCGTGCCTGTGCTGCAACGGCATGGTGTTCATCCGCGCCATCGCCGACGGCCCGGACGAGGTCCGTAAGGTCGCACGCGAGCAGATGCGCCAGGGCGCCGACCAGGTGAAGCTGATGGTCTCGGGCGGCGTCGCCTCGCCGTACGATCCGCTGGAATCGCTGCAGTTCACCGAGGCGGAGATCTCGGCCGCGGTCGAGGAGGCGAAGGCGTTCGGCCGCTACGTGCTGACCCACGCCTACACGCCCGAAGCGATCACCCGCGCCGTGAAGTGCGGCGTGCGCACCATCGAGCACGGCAACCTGGTCGATGCGCCGACGGCGCGGCTGATGGCGAAGAACGGCGTCTACATGGTGCCGAACCTGATCGCCTACGACGCCATGAAGCGCCGTGCCCGCGAGCTCGGCATGCCGGACGTGATGCTGGAGAAGAACGACGAGGTGCTGAAGTACGGCTTCGCCGAGCTCGAGCACTGCCGCAAGGCCGGCGTGAAGATGGCCTACGGCTCCGACCTGCTGGGCGCGCTGGAGAACGAGCAGACCGGCGAGTTCGCGATCCGCGGGCGCGTGATGCCGGCGATCGACGTGATCCGCTCGGCGACCCTGGTCGGCGCCGAGGTCGTGCGCCAGGAGGGCAAGCTCGGCACCATCCGGCCCGGCGCCCATGCCGACCTGCTGGTGGTCGACGGCAATCCGCTCGACGACCTCGCCCTGTTCCAGGACGGCGGCCCCCACCTGTCGGCCATCATGAAGGCCGGCAAGTTTCATAAGAACACGCTGTGAGCGACCGGCGCCACCATTCAAACCCCTCCCCCGTCTTCGGGGGAGGTGGCGCCGTCATACGGCGACGGAGGG
>JAFEFF010000164.1 GCA_018240745.1 Pseudomonadota bacterium | reverse complement strand
CCGCGTAGATGTCGCTGCTGCAAATCGTGGTGATCGCCGCGGCGTTCGTCGTCGCGGGCGTGGCCAAGGGTGCCATCGGCATGGGCATGCCGCCGATCGCGATCGGCCTGATGAGCTTGGCCGTGCCGCTCGAAAGCGCGATCACCATCATGGTCGTGCCGACCATGGTCACCAACATCTGGCAGGCAGTCTATGGCGGCGCCTTCCGGGCGCTGATTCGGCGTTTCGGCGTCATGGCGATCGCGGCGATGATCGGCATCCTCGCCGCCGGCCTGTTCCTGAGCGACCTCGGCTCGCCGCGCACCGCGGGTTGGGTCGGCGTGCTGCTGGTGCTCTATTCGATCATCGCGTCGACGCCGTGGCGGCCGCACGTGCCGCGCCGCGCCGAGTCGTGGGCCAACCCGCTGATCGGCCTGGCGAGCGGTGCCGTGGCCGGCAGCACCGGTGTCGCCGCCGTACCCTTCCTCCCCTACATGCAGTCGCTCGAAATGGACCAGCACGAGCTGGTGCAGGCGCTGGGCATCATGTTCCTGTTCATCACCGGGATGCTGGCCGTATCGCTCGCCTTCCACGGCGCCTATCACCTCACCAACAGCGTGGCGAGCGTCGCCGCGGTGGTGCCGACCATGATCGGCGTGTGGCTCGGCCAGCACGCCCGCCGGCGTCTGTCGCCCCAGACGTTCCGCAAGGCCTTCATTTTCGGCATGTTCGGCGTGGGCCTGCATCTCGCCCGCGCGTTGCTATAGGAAGAACCATGCCCCTCCCCGACCACAAGCTGATCATCTGCGGCATTCCCGAGTTGACGCAGCACTCCACGGCCGGCGTCAGCCACGTGCTGTCGATAATCGACACGCATGAGCCCGTGCCACCGGCGCTCGACCAATTCCTCGACATCGACCATGAGCTGATCCGCTTCGACGACGTGGTGGCCGAGTATCCCGGCTTCGAGGCCTGCACGCCCCGGCACATCGAGCAGCTACTGGCGTTCGGCGAGCGCGCGCATGCGAGGGCCGGCAGCCACATCCTGGTTCACTGCCACGCCGGCATCTCGCGCTCGCAGGCGGCCGCCGCGATCCTGATGTGTCAGCACGCACCCGGTCGCGAGGAAGAAGCCTTCCTGCGCCTGCTCGAGCTTCGCCAGCATGGCTGGCCCAACACGCGCATGATCGAGTTCGCCGACGAACTGCTGAACCGCGACGGCGCCTTGATGAACGGGTTGTTCGCCTATCGCCGCGCCATGATCGCCGCCAAGCCGCACCTGCGCGAGGTGATCCGCAACATCGGCCGGGGTCACGAACTGCCAGCGTAGGCCTCGCCGAGCTGCTGGTGGAATTGCGCCACCAGAGCGCTGCCGCTCGCCGATGTGTCGTTGGCGCGCTCCTTCTGCTCGGTCTCGCAGGTCTCCTTGATGGTTGCTGCGGAGAACTTCT
>JAFEFF010000163.1 GCA_018240745.1 Pseudomonadota bacterium | reverse complement strand
TGGTCCATCTGCCGCTGATCATGCCGCCGGTGGTGACCGGCTACCTGCTGCTGATCCTGTTCGGCAAGCGCGGGCCGATCGGCGAGTTCCTCGCCCAGTTCGGCATCGTCTTCGCCTTCCGCTGGACTGGCGCGGCGCTCGCCTGCGCGGTGATGGGCTTCCCGCTGATGGTGCGCGCCATCCGCCTCTCGATCGAGGCGGTCGACACGCGGCTGGAGAGCGCGGCCGGGACGCTGGGTGCCAATCCGCTCTGGGTATTCGCCACCATCACCTTGCCGCTCTGCCTGCCCGGCGTGATCGCCGGCGCGATCCTCGCCTTCGCCAAGTCGATGGGCGAGTTCGGCGCCACCATCACGTTCGTGTCGAATATCCCGGGCGAGACGCAGACGGTACCGATCGCGATCTACATCCTCACCCAGGTGCCGGGCGGCGACGCCGGGGCGCTGCGACTCACCGCCGTATCGGTTGCGATCTCGATGCTCGCCCTGCTCGGCTCCGAATTGCTGGCGCGCCGGATCGGCGCCCGGCGTGTGGCGACATGAGCCTCGAGGTCGACGTCGAGCACACACGCGGCAGCTTCCACCTCGCCGCGCGTTTCACCGCCCAGCCCGGCGTGACGGCGCTGTTCGGCCGCTCGGGCGCGGGCAAGTCGAGCCTGGTGGATATCGTCGCCGGCCTGGCCCGGCCGCAGCGCGGGCGCATCGTCATCGACGGCGAAACCTTGGTCGACACCGCCAAGGGGATCTTCGTACCGCGTCACCGCCGGCGCGTCGGCTATGTCTTCCAGGACAGCCGCCTGTTCCCGCATCTCAGCGTGCGCCAGAACCTGCTCTACGGCCGCTGGTTCTCGCAGCGGCCGGGCGGCGTCGCCGGCGACTTCGGCTCGATCGTCGAGCTGCTGGGCATCGGCCCCCTGATCGAGCGCCGGCCCGACTCTCTCTCCGGCGGCGAGAAGCAGCGCGTCGCGATCGGCCGCGCATTGCTTGCCCATCCGAAGATGCTGCTGATGGACGAGCCGCTCGCCTCGCTCGACGAGCAGCGCCGGGCCGAGATCCTGCCCTACATCGAGCGGCTCAGGGATATCGGCGTGCCGATCCTCTACGTCAGCCACTCGGTCGCCGAGGTCGCGCGGCTCGCGACCACCGTGGTGATCCTGAACGACGGCAAGGTCACCGCGGTCGGGCCGGTGCTCGACATCCTGCCGCTCGCCGATGCCGGCGACGGCGGCAGCGTGCTCGATGCCGTGGTGGCGGAGCACGACGAGACGTTCCAGCTCACGCGCCTCACATCGCCCGCCGGCGAGCTGCAGGTGCCGCGCCTCAGCGCCGCCGCCGGCTCGACCGTGCGCGCCTACATCCGGTCGCGCGACGTGATGCTGTCGCTGCAGCGGCCGATCGAGATCAGCGCGCTCAACGTGCTGACCGGCAAGGTGGCGCAGATCGCGCACAGCGGCGCGCAGGCCGACGTGCGGCTCGACTGCAACGGCGCGACGCTGGTCGCCCGCCTCACCGCCAAGTCGGTGCAGCGGCTGGCGCTGGCGCCCGGCCGGCCGGTGTTCGCCGTGATCAAGAGTGTATCCTTCGAGCGCAGCTAGGAGCGTCCGATGCCCCATCTCAGTATCCGCATCGACTTCGACGACGAGGGCCGGCTCGGTCCCGGCAAGGTCGCGCTGCTGGAGCAGATCGAGCGCGAGGGCTCGATCTCGGCGGCGGGCCGCGCCATGAACATGTCGTACAAGCGCGCCTGGGAGCTGGTGTCGGAGATCAACCGCACCTTCGAGGAACCGCTGGTGACCGCCCAGACCGGCGGCCGCTCGGGCGGCGGCGCGGCGCTGACGCCGCGCGGGCAGGAGCTGAT
>JAFEFF010000162.1 GCA_018240745.1 Pseudomonadota bacterium | reverse complement strand
TGCTTGCCGACGGCATGGGCGGCCATGTCGGCGGCGCGACCGCCTCGCGCCTCGCGGTCGGCAGCTTCATGGCGGCGATGGAGAGCGGGTGCAGCCTCGCCGAGGCCCTGGATGCCGCGAACCGGGCGATCGGCACCGCTGTTTCCCGCGATCCCAAGCTGGAGAGCATGGGCTCGACCCTGGTCGGCGTGGCCGTGAATGCCGCGGAGGTGCGGTGGATCAGCGTCGGCGATTCACCGCTGTTTCTGGTGTCGAACGGTCGGGGCGAGCGGTTGAACGCCGATCATTCCATGGTGCCGCAGATCGAGGCGCTCGTGGCGCGCGGCATCATTAGCGCCGAGGAGGCCGCGCAGCATCCCGGTCGCCACACCTTGCGCGAGGCGGTGATGGGCCATCCGCTGACGTTGATCGACGAGGGCCGGCGCGCGCTGGCTCCCGGCGATCGACTGCTGGTCTGCAGTGATGGTGTGCTGACGCTCGATCCAGCAGATATCGTGCGCGAAGCCAACGGTCCGGTAGGGGACCTGATCGACGCGGTGCTGGCTGCGGGCGAGCCGCGGCAGGACAATGTCACGATCATCAAGCTGGAACAGGAAGTATGAGCACGAGTCCCGTCGTCATCGAAGTCACCCGTGGTCCGGTGGTCGAGAGCCGGCATGAAGGCGCCGCGGCCATCGTCAAGCCCGACGGCACGGTCGTCGAATCGTGGGGCGACATCGATGCGCGTATCCTGCCGCGCTCGGCCAACAAGCCGATCCAGGCGATGGCCTTCGTCGAAAGCGGCGCGGTCGAGAAGTTCGGTCTCGGCGACGAGCACATCGCGCTGGCTTGCGCCTCGCACAACGGCGAGAAGCGCCATGTCGAGACGGTGCGCGCCTGGCTGAACAGGGTCGGGCTGAGCGAGGCTGATCTCGAATGCGGCACCCACCCGCCGCGCCTGCCGGCGACCCTCGAGGCGCTCATCCGTGAGAACGCGCAGCCGACGCCTGCTTTCAACAACTGCTCGGGCAAGCACAGCGGCTTCCTCAGCACCGCGGTCGCCTACGGCGAGCCGACCAGGGGCTACATCAAGTACGACCATCCGGTGCAGCGTCGCCTGCGCGCGGTGATGACCGACCTCTGCGGCAGCAACGCCGACGACTTCGCCTACGGCACCGACGGCTGCGGCATCCCGACGTTGGCGACGCCGCTCAAGCTGCTGGCCCGCGCGATGGCCAACATGGCCGAGCCGTCGCGGCTCTCGAACAGGCACGCCGAGGCGGCGGGCCGCATCCGCAAGGCGATGAACGCCGAGCCCTTCATGGTGGCGGGCACCGGCCGCTTCTGCACCCGCGTGAACGGCGCGCTGCCGGGCGTGGTGCAGGTCAAGACCGGCGCCGAGGCGGTGTTCTGCGGCATGCTGCCGACGCTCGGCCTCGGCATCGCGCTCAAGATGTGGGACGGCGCGGGCCGCGCCTCGGAGGTGGCGATGGCGACATTGCTGGCGCATCTCGGCGTGCTGCCCGCCGAGCGGCGCGAGGAGCTGTTGCATCCGCCGGTCAAGAACGTGGTCGGCCTGCTGGTCGGCGAGCTGCGGCCGGCCAGGAGCTGGTTGGGGTAGCTTCCGTGCGGCTGACGCTCGACATCCTCGAGATGGGCGCGCGGGGGGACGGCATCGCCGAGCTGGACGGTGAGCGCTACTACGTGCCGTTCACCCTGCCGGGCGAAGTGGTAGAGGCCGAGCCGGTCGACAAACGCGGCGAAGGCGTCGCCACCGAACTGGTCGAGGTGCTGTCGCCCTAGCGCCATCGTGAGAAGCCGCCCTGCGTGCACTTCGGCGTGTGCGGCGGCTGCGCCCTGCAGCA
>JAFEFF010000161.1 GCA_018240745.1 Pseudomonadota bacterium | reverse complement strand
GCATCGGCGCCTGCAGGAGCGGAGAGCCCCAGGACGGCCGCACCTCACCGGGGGCGGCCTTCTGACGTTTGGGCCCGCCCGGCTGCTCGAAGAGGCTGGCCTGCTGGCTCACGCCAGCCGTCCTTTCCTCCCTGCGCGAAACTGTGCAGACCGGGGAGATAGTGGACAGGTGTTCGGAGACATCGTGGACACATTTCAGATTAGCCAAGGTTATCGGTGAAGGTCGATGGTCTTGAGGGTGACGTGGCGGAAAACGACGTCGAACACGCCATCGATCGCGGTTGGTTTCAGCGCGATCTGCCTGCCGCGGAGTGCCTTGGATGCCTTCCACGACCGGTTTGCGAAGCCGAAGCGTCCGATGACGTCGACCCGCCGCAGCATGGCCTGGCTGCCGTAGTCGAAGGGCTCGACGAACGGATTGAACCGGCGGCGGCTGGGTCGATAGCGATCGGCTGGCACGGCCAGGCCAAGCGCATCGTGCGGCCGCTCATGATTGTAGATGTACTGCCAGCGGTCGAAAGCCTGCTGGGCGTGCAGCAGGCTGTCGAAGCTGTGGCGATCGAGCAGCTCGAGCTTGAGCGTGCGATTGAAGCGCTCGTTCTTGCCGTGGCTCTGCGGGTGACAGGGCGGACTGTGCCACAGCGCCACGCCATGCTCGATCAGCCACACGCCGAGGCCCGTCAGGTCGCGCTGGCCGCTATCGCCCCATGGCGCGCCGTTGTCGGACAGCACCAACTGCGGCAGGCCGTAGCGCTCGAACGCCTCCTGCAGGGCATCTTGCACGGTCTGGCGCCGTTCATTGTCAGCCGCGCGCAAGCTCACCGAGAAGCGCGAGTGGTCGTCGACGATGGTCAGCGGATGCAGCCGGCCGCCGCCGAAGGCAACGTGGCCCTTGAAGTCCATCTGCCACAGCGCGTTCGGCTCGGCGTGCTCGAAACGCTGCCATGGCCTCTGCCCCGCGGCCGTCATCGCCTCGCCGTGACGCTTGAGGATCTCGGTGATCGTCGAGGGTGCGGGCGCCCGCATGCCCCGTCGTCGCAACACCGCCGCGATCTTGCGGCCGCCCCAGGCCGGATGTTCCCGCCGAACCGCCAGCACCGCCGCTTCCAGCTCACCGTCGGTTCGGTGCGGCGAGCGATGGGGCCGCCGCGAACGCTCGACAAGGCCGCTCTCGCCCGCCGCCTCGTAGCGGCTCTTCCACTTGTACAGCGTGCTGCGGCTGATCCCCAGTCGCCGGCTCAGGGCCTGGCGATTGGCGCCCTCCAGCAGCGCCAATCGACAGGCCTCCAGGCGAGCCTCTTCCTTCTCCCGGAATGGCATCAAAAACCTCATGGATTCACTCCTTCAGAGTGTCCACGATGTCTCCGAACACCTGTCCACTATCTCCCCGGTCCGTACAGAAACGCGGGGAGGTGCCCTCGTCTGACGAGGGCGGAGGGTTCATAAGCCGCGATATCGCTGTGGCTCATGACGCCCCTGCGGGGCACCTCCCCAGCTTCGCTAGGGAGGAAACGCTGGCTCAAATCTCCTCCACCTGCGCGACGCCGGGCAGGCTGCCGATGATGTCGCGCAGGCCACCGGCGATCGAGTAGGTGC
>JAFEFF010000160.1 GCA_018240745.1 Pseudomonadota bacterium | reverse complement strand
TGGCCTTGCCTGCAGGCACCTGCAGCTTGACGTAGGCCTGGATTTTCTTGGCCATTGATGCCCCTCTATTACACAGTTGGGCGGCGTGGTTCGGCCATGGCCGGCCTTCCACACCCGATCAGTCGCGACTACTCAAGACAAAAAGGCCGGCGCGAAAGCCAGCCCTTCCAAGGGCGGGGGATGTAGCAACTCCCGACGCAGCGCACAACCCCCGAATTATGGCGTTTGTGCGGCGCTTTCCCGCGCTCTGATCCTTTTGCCTAAAGCTTCTCGACCTGGGCGTAGTCGAGCTCGACCGGGGTCGAGCGGCCGAAGATCGATACCGCGACCTTGAGACGGGCGCGCTCCTCGTCGACGTCCTCGACGGTGCCGTTGAACGAGGCGAAGGGGCCATCGGCCACCTTGACCTGCTCGCCGACCTCGAAGGAAACGGCGGGTTTGGGCCGTTCCACGCCCTCCTGGACCTGCTTCAGAATCCGGCTGGCCTCGGCATCGGAGATCGGAACCGGCTTGCCGCGACCGCCACCGCCCAGGAAGCCGGTCACCTTGGCGGTGTTCTTCACCAGATGCCAAGTCTCGTCATTGAGGTCCATTTTCACCAGGACGTAGCCCGGAAAGAACTTGCGCTCCGTCTGCACCTTGGCGCCGCGGCGGACCTCGACGACTTCCTCGGTCGGGACGATCACCTCGGAGATCTCCTCGGCCAGGCCTTTCTTGGCGGCCTGCTCGCGGATCGACGAGGCGACCTTGTTCTCGAAGCCCGAATAGGCGTGAACGACGTACCAGCGATGAGCCATGGTCAGGAAATCCCAAGCAACGTCCGCACGACGAAGCCGATGATCTTGTCGGCCACCAGGAAGAAGATCGCTGCGATCACAACGAAGATGAAGACCATGCTGGTGGTGACCATGGTCTCGCGCCGGGTCGGCCAGGTGACCTTGGCCACCTCGGACCGGACTTCGCGCACGAACTCGACTGGATTCTTCGTCATGCTCACACTTTAGAAGGAAGTGGCAGGAGTGGAGGGACTCGAACCCCCGGCCCTCGGTTTTGGAGACCGATGCTCTACCAACTGAGCTACACTCCTGCAGGCTCGCCTTTCCTTATAGCCTACTTCACGATCTTGGTGACAACACCGGCGCCGACGGTGCGGCCGCCCTCGCGGATGGCGAAGCGCAGGCCCTCGTCCATCGCGATCGGCTGGATCAGCTCGATCGTCATCCGCGCATTGTCGCCCGGCATCACCATCTCGGTCCCCGACGGCAGCGTCACCACCCCGGTCACGTCGGTCGTCCGGAAGTAG
>JAFEFF010000015.1 GCA_018240745.1 Pseudomonadota bacterium | reverse complement strand
TCGCGCAGCCGCTCGCCGAGCCGCCAGCGGCGCACGGAGTTCAGGAACATCACCTCCGGCCAGCCCTCGCGCGCCGCCGCCTCCCGCCACAGCGCAAAGGCCCGGTCGATCGCGGCCGCCTCTGATTCGGCTGAGTCTTGTCCCTGTCCCTGTCTCTGTCTCTGTCCCTGTCCCTGTCCCTGTCTGGCGTCACGTGACGCAGGCGTGACCGTCACGGACGGGATTTTCTCTCGCCATTTCAAGGTGCGCGCACGATGGCCGACGCGGCGCTTCCATGCGTCCAGCGCGATTTCTGCGAGAAAAGGATGATAAAGCCGGCCGTCCGCGCACTTGATCCAGCCGCGCAGCGCTTGCGGCTTGAGGCGACGGAACACCGTCGGGGTGACGCCGGCATGCTCGGCGAGCACCCGGTCGTTGTCGGGAAGCGACGCGGCCGGCACCTGGTGCGCATAGGCGTGCCACCACAAGCGCAGCGCTGCGATCTGCGCGCCGGGAGAGGCTTCGATCCAGGTGACCGACTTGAACAGCCGGTCGCCGAACATCGGCATGAAGGCGAGGCCGCGCAGGTCGACCTCGGCGGGAACCGGCGGCGCCGGCAGCTCGGCGCTCACGACCGCTCTCCCAGCGCGATCGCGCGGGCGAGGCGGCTCGGCACGCGATGGCCGATCAGCCGCTCGTAGTCGGCGCGCTGCGCCGGATCGAGCCCGGCGGCGCGGCGTGCGCGCTCGGTGCGGCCGGCCTTGTGCAGGATGGCGCCGACCCGGCCGTAGTCGAGGCGCCACCGGGCGGCGATCGCGGCGCGGCCGAGGCCGGCGTCGAAGTCGGCGACGATGGCGGCGGCCAGCACCGCGCGGGTGCGGCGGCGCTCGGCCTCGAGATCGGCGAGACGGCGCAGGGCGGCGGCGATCTCGGCCTGGATGTCGGCCAGCGGCCGGAGGGTGGTGGGTTGAGCTTCGTCCATGAGGATGGTTAATTAATTATCGTCGCTTGTTTTGTCAATTAAGAATTCCGTAGAAAGTTATTAACAGGTCAAGCCATGCTATACGCATGTCGGAACTCGGCGATACTCTCCGCGCCGCGCGCGAGGCCAAGGGGATGACCCAGGTCGCGCTGGCGGCCTATTTCAACATCTCCAAGTCGGCGGTTAACCAGTGGGAGTCGGGCAAGAACATCCCGGACCAGCGCAAGATCGCGGCGCTGGCCGAGAAGCTCGAGCTCGACCCGGCGCTGCTGGTGCGGCTGGCCGGCATCCCGGCGAGCGGCTCGACGCCGGCCGCGGTGATGAGCCCGGTGCCGACCCCGCCCGGCCGGCCCGACATCCCGGTATGGGCGAGCGCCGAGGCCGGCAGCGACGGCGCCATGGTGCTGGTCAACGACCCGATCGACTGGATCCGCCGGTCCGAGCGCATGCAGGGCGTGCAGAAGCCGTTCGCCTTCTACGTGATCGGCAGCTCGATGAGCCCGGCGATCGAGCACGGCGACCAGGTGGTGGTGAACCCCAGCCTGCTGCCGATGGTCGGCAAGGACCATGTCTTCCTGCAGACCCAGGAGGACGGCACCATCCTCGCCCTGGTCAAGCGCCTGCTGCGCGTCGGCGCGACCGCGTGGAAGGTCCGCCAGTACAACCCGCCCCGCGACTTCGAGCTCGCCAAGTCGAAGTGGAGCAAGGCGCTGATGATCAGCGAGAAGCGCGTCGGCTGAAGCTCTTGCGCTGGGGGCGCGCCACTGAACGGCTTCAGCCGCCGGCGGGCATCTGGCCCGAGCCACGGACGCTGCTGCTGCAGCGCACCGTCAAAGCGCAGGCCTTCGCTCCGCGAAGCTGAAAGTAACGGTCCGGATCACGCGCCTGCGGCACGTCGGAGCAACCCATTGATATGAAACGAGTTCAATTCGCGAACCCGTCAACTTGACGGGTACGCCTTGCGCGCTTATGTTCGGTCATGAAGGGGAAGCTTGTCGCCTCGCACATGTCCGCCCCGCTCTTCCTGGAGCGGGTGAGGAAGTTGGCGAAGGAGAGCAAGAACATCTTCGTCGTCGGACATGCGCGGAAGCGGATGCTGCAGCGGGGCTTCACCGATCAGGACATCAAGCAAGCATTGCTGAAGGGTCGGATCGATGAAGGGCCATTCCTCAATGCGAGGCATCACTGGCAGGCGACCATCTATCGGATGTACGCGGGACAGGAGATCCGCGTCGTGACGGTGCTGGAAGGCGGGATCGTCGTGATAACCGTGATGTAGAGGGTAAGGGGCTGGCGTCGGGAAGGAGACAGGAAGGCAAGACAGGTAGACAGCAGGAAGGGACTACAATGACGACGAAGCGGAAGATGCTCCACTATCCGGAGTGCGGATTGGACAACGTGTACCTGGTCAACGGGTATCGTGTCCGCCGGACCCCGTATGGTGAGGCCGTCTCCATCGAGGACGTCGATGGTCTTTATGCCTCGATTGCCCGGAGCCTCGTGGAGAAGGCTGGCGCCCTGAACGGGAAGGAATTCAGGTTCCTCCGCAAGCATCTTGGTTTCTCCCAGAGTCGTCTGGGTGAGTGGCTGGGCTACGATGAGCAGACCGTATCTCGCTGGGAGCGTGAGAAGTCCGACATCCCGCCGGCGGCCGATCGGTTGCTGCGCGGATATCATCGCGAGATCAAGCAAGGCGGCGCGGCCAGGCTCCGGGAGCTGGTGACTCGCCTGACCGAGCTCGACGACGAAACGGCCGAGAAGCAGCTTCGGCTGAAAAGATCGAAGCCG
Organism: Pseudomonadota bacterium; assembly: GCA_018240745.1. Taxonomy (GTDB): domain Bacteria; phylum Pseudomonadota; class Alphaproteobacteria; order Reyranellales; family Reyranellaceae; genus Reyranella. The sequence goes on along the minus strand of JAFEFF010000015.1, from coordinate 209 downwards.
TCGGCGAAAGCAGCAGGCCGCGACGATGCCGAGGAGTGGAAGCTGGCAGCCTGATTGCACGAAACGGTCGGCCGGCCTGTTACGCGACCGGCCTGCAGGCTAGGGTTCTCGCATAGGCCCCTCCCGTCGTCTCGACCAAGGCCCGAAGGGCCGCGCGGAGAGACCTTCTCTCTACGATAAGCCGCTTATCGCTGAAAGAAGGTCTCTCC
>JAFEFF010000159.1 GCA_018240745.1 Pseudomonadota bacterium | reverse complement strand
TTCTTTCTCGACCAGTTTCAGCGCTGCCGACATTGGCTGCCTCCTCTATGTCCCATGGCCCCGTCCGAAGCGACAATGCGGATAAGTCCGCTGCGGACGGCGGTCACTGTACGCTTTTTGTTCCGCCCAACAAGGGGATAAGTAGGAGCTTGAATCAACTAAAGTTATTGACACAAGTTCTAGATGTGTTCTGACTTATCCACAGACATTCGACGGTTCGACGACGCCAACGCCATCGGAGCGATTAGCGATCGTAACCCGGCCAGTGCTCTCTATTGCGGTCAAAGCTGGAACCAGCCCGCACGCAGACGAACCATAGCAGCAGGCCGATCAGGGCGATGGCGAAGAAGCCGAACCGCGCGACCAGCACGAAGGCGACCAGGCTGGCGATCAGCCAGCCGCAGGCGGCGACGGCCAGAGCGATCGTCCGGCCGGGCATCGCTGCCTACCTGGGCCCGAGAACGCTGGCTGCCTGAAGCGCGGCGATGCCCGCCTCGTCGTAGCCGATCCCGGCCAGCACCTGGTCGTTGTGCTGGCCGATCTCCGGCGGATCGCTGACCAGCGGCGGCCGCCAGCCCATCATCTGGAACGGCAGCAGCGGCAGGCGCGTCTTCACCCCGCCCGGCAAGGTGGTCGGCGCCAGCGAGCCGTTGGCGAGAAGATGCGGATGATCGAACAGGTCCTGCGGCCGCGCGACCGGCGCGAAGGAGATGTCGGCTTCGAGGCACATCTGCTCGAGCGCCTCCCTGGTGTAGGTCTTGAACACCTCGGCGACCTTGGGCACCAGCCACGGCCGCGCCTCGATGCGCTGGTTGTTGGTGGCGAGCCTGGGATCGCCGGCCAGCGCGTCCTGCCTGAAGAACTCGCAGAAGCGCTTCCACTGGCCATCGGACGTGATGCCGACGAAGACCTGCTGCCCGTCCGAGGTGTTGAAGATCTCGTAGATCGCCCACGAGCTCACGCGCTCGGGCATCGGCGGCGGCGGCGCGCCGTTCATCGCCGTGATGGCGAGATGCTGGCCCATCATGAACACCACCGATTCGAACAGCGCCGATTCGACGAGCCCGCCCTTGCCGGTGCGGTCGCGCGTCTTGAGCGCCAGCACGGTGCCGAAAGCGCCGAACATGCCGCCCATGATGTCGACCACCGAGGTGCCGGCGCGCAGCGGCCGGCCGGTCGGGCCCGTCATGTAGGCGAGCCCGCCCATCATCTGCACGACCTCGTCGAGCGCCGGCCGCTTCTCGTAAGGCCCGGGCAGGAAGCCCTTGAGCGCGCAGTAGACCAGCCGCGGATTGATCTTCTCGAGATGCTCGGGCCCCAGGCCGCGCTTGCTCATCGAGCCCGGCGCGAAGTTCTCGATCATCACGTCGGCCGACTGCAGGAGCCTGACCAGCACCTTGCGGCCCTCGGGCCCGTCGGCGTCGAGCGCCAGGCTCTTCTTGTTGCGGTTGAAGTAGCCGAAGAAGCCGGCGCCGAAGCCGCGCAGCTTGCGGGTGCGGTCGCCGTCGACCGGCTCGACCTTGATCACCTCGGCGCCGAGGTCGGCCAGGATCATGCCGCAGGACGGCCCGAGGATGGTGTGCGTGAGCTCGACGACGCGGATGCCCTTGAGAGGGGGTTCGACAAGAGGCGGTTCGACAGAGGGGGTCATGCCCCTCCTCTAGTCCCTGCCGGGTTTGGCCGTCCAGCGCGGCGGCAGGAGCCTGGTGTCGAGCACGAACGGACCACCGTTGTTGGTGAGCCGCAGCGAGCCGAGCACGGGCAGGTCATATTCACTGCGGAAGTAGATTTCGGATCGTAGCGCCACGTCGAGATCGTCGGCGGGAAATGGACAGGTGAACGCCGCCGCCTCGCCCGGCTCGAGACGATCGGGAATCCGCGCCTGGTCCGCTTCGACCATGTCGGACGTCTCGAACTTCGACAGTGCACAATGGATCTTCAGGTGAGAGAGCGGGAACCACGCGCTGACGTTCTCGACGCGGAACGTGGCCGCAAAAGCCGAGCCCGCCTTGACGCGGTCCGACGAATAGGCCGGCAGCGGCCGCAGCGACCAGATGCCGAAGGCTGCGCCGGCGAGCGCAGCGAAGATCGCCGCAACCGTCGCCAGCCACAGCAGCGACTGCGCGCCGACGGTAGCCATCTCGAGCAGGCCCTGCTGCAGCGGCAGCTCAGCGGCGACCATAGGTCGCCTGCTCGAACGCGACGGCCCCTTGGCAGCCGGAGAGCTTTTCCTGCCGCGGGTTGCCGGCTTACGCTTGGTCGTCGTCATCTGAGGTCAAGATAGCGGAAAGTCTTCGCGCGGCGAGGCGACTAGGTGAGCCAGCCCTCGATGTCCTTGGTGAACGGCAGGCCGGCGGCCTC
>JAFEFF010000158.1 GCA_018240745.1 Pseudomonadota bacterium | reverse complement strand
CACGGCCAAGCTCATCAGGCCGATCGCGATCGGCGGCATGCCCATGCCGATGGCACCCTTGGCCACGCCCGCGACGACGAACGCCGCGGCGATCACCACGATTTGCAGCAGCGACATCTACGCGGCGTCGGGGGAGACTTGGGCCACGAGCGTGGATAGGCTTTGGCGATCTCGTCAGCAATCGGGCCGCGAGTGACAGTGCGCGTGGCGGAATCGGCGAGGCATTCCCGGAATCGCGAGCATCCGTCTATCATCCTGAGAGGCTGTTTACGAAGCCGTCGAACGCCGCCCAGAACCGGGCCCGGATGTCGTCCGTCTCCATCATGATCTCGTGCCTGGCGCCGGCGAAGCTCACGTGCTCGGCGTGGGGAATACGCGCAGCGACCGATCCGTGGCTCGCCGGATTGATGATCTGGTCCTGGCCGGCGGTCATCAGCAGCACCGGCAGGTCGATGCGCTCGAGGTAGCCGGGCGCCAGGCAGGCGGAGATCGAGCGTGCGGCCTGGCGGGCCCAGCCGACGGTCGGGCCGCCCAGGCTGAGCCGCGGCTCGGCCGCGAACCAGGCCTCGGTCCAGCGATAGCGGCGCTCGTCGTGGGTGACGTTGTTGGAATGGAAGTCGCGGGCGAGGAAGACGAACGGCCCGGTTCCGAACAGGTAGCGGTGCTCGATGGTCGGGATCTCGGGCAGCAGCATGAGGATCGAGCGCAGGAAGGCTTCGCGCTGCAGCCCGGTCATCGGCGAGGTGACCACAGCCGCCGCGAAAGGCGCGCTTCCGCACTCGGCAAGGGCGCGCAGCAGGATATGGCCGCCCATCGAATGGCAGAGTGCAAAGACCGGGCCTTCGGCGAAGGGCGCGACGATCGCGTCGAGGAACACTTTGAGGTCCGTCATGTAGGTCTCGAACCGGTCGATGTGGCCGGCATCGTGTTCCTGCGGCAAGGGGCGGTCACTCAGGCCCTGTCCTCGCCAGTCCAGCGCGACCACGGCATAACCTCGCCCGAGCAATTCACCGACGATCTCGGTGGCGTACTTTTCGATGAATTCGCCACGGCCCGTCAGGACGACGACTGTGCCGCGCGTCGCCGTTCCGGAGGCGTTCCAGCAGCCATAGCGCAGTCTCGCGGCCGGCACCGCCAGCCAGCCGTAGCGATCGGCCGGCCGGTAAGTGGCGGCGAGGTCGATCGGTACGGCGGCAGGGCTCGGGGAGTCGGGGTCCGGAACATCCATGCGTTGGGATTTTGACATTTTGGCCACGATTGCGCGCCGACTCTTTACCGTGTCGGGGGACGCGGGCTATAGAACGGCCCGGCCGCCGCGTGGTTTTCGGCTCGCCGCTTTGAGCCGACTCGGCATGTTCCTCGCGTCGATGGTATCGACCGCACGGAACAGGCGACCGCGATCCCGAAGCGTGAGCGATGACCTTGGGCCGAATGCCGGAGCGCCTCGCCTGTCCATGTACCGTCTCGGGCTGGTTCTGATCCTTGTGGCCGTGGCCACCATCGCCGGCTGGCGATTGCTGAACCGTACCGTCACCGCCGCGGACGTCGAAGGACCGCTGCAGGGCGTAACCTATGCGCCATGGGCCAAGGACCAGGACCCGATCGCCGCCAAGTCGAGCGGCATCATGAGCTTCCTGCGTACCGCCTTCACCGACGAGCCGCCGCCGCCGGTCAAACCGCGCAAGGAGCAGATCGAGCGTGACTTCGCGATGCTCGCCGGCAAGGTGAGCTACGTCCGTACCTACCGCACCACCGACGGCGGCGAGTACATGCCGGAAGCGGCGGCGCGGGTCGGCCTGAAACTGGTGCCGGGAGCCTGGATCTACTCGGCCAACGAGGCCAAGCTGCAGTTCGGCCGGGACGCCGCCGACGTCAATGCCGAGGAGACACGGACCCTGATCCGCATGGCCAACCAGAACCCCGACATCGAGCGGGTGCTGGTCGGCAACGAGAACATCCTGCGTTGGGACGGCCAGAAGGATCAGCGCGATTCCAACGCGGTCAGCCCGGCCCAGCTCATCCGCGAGATCCGCAACGTCAAGCGCAACGTCAAGGTGCCGGTGAGCACCGCCGAGCCATGGCACATCTGGCTGCGCTATCCCGAGCTCGCCAAGGAAGTCGACTATCTCGCCGTGCACATCCTGCCGTACTGGGACGAGCAGTCGAGCCAGACGCCGCTGGAATACCTCAAGGACAAGATCGGCCAGCTCCGTCAGGCCTACCCGAACAAGAACATCATCGTT
>JAFEFF010000157.1 GCA_018240745.1 Pseudomonadota bacterium | reverse complement strand
GGAAGCTCTTGGCCACGCTGAAGGTCATGTCGGCGCGATCGGTGTCGCCCCATTCGGCCAGCAGCTTGCCGCGGCGATAGACCATGCCCGAATGCCCGCCGCGCGGCGTGACCGGCCCCAGGATTTCGTTGTCGGGGAAGCTCTCGTGCGAATCGGCGGTCATCACGAACTGCCCGTCGGGCATCTTCATGTCCGCGGCCCACCTGGATTCGATGGATTGGGCGAAGGCGATCGCCTCCTTGAGATCGGTCATGCCCGCAATCAACATTGGAGGGGCTGCGGGAGCAAGCGTAGAAATGCCGGATGGCCCTGTCTTCGACGCAACAGCCGACGACGCTGTCGATCCGCCGCCCCGACGACTGGCACGTCCATCTGCGCGACGGGCCGATGCTGGCGGCCTGCGCCATTCACACCGCGCGACAGTTCGCCCGCGGCATCGTCATGCCCAACCTCGTGCCGCCGGTGACGAAGGTCGTCGAGGCCGCTTCGTATCGCGAGCGAATTCGCAGAGCGGTTCCGGCGGAGCTCGAGTTCGAGCCGCTGATGACCTGCTACCTGACCGACGGCGCCGACCCGGCCGAGCTGGCGCGCGGCAGGAGCGAGGGCGTGTGGGTCGCCGCCAAGCTCTATCCCGCGCACGCAACGACCAACTCGGCGCACGGCGTCACCTCGATGGACGCGATCGCCCGCGGCCTGGAGGCGATGGAGAAGGCCGGGATGCCGCTGCTGGTCCATGGCGAGGTCACCGATCCCGAGATCGACATCTTCGACCGCGAGGCGGTGTTCCTCGACCGCGTGCTGGCGCCGCTGATCGAGCGCCACCAGGGCCTGAAGGTCGTGCTGGAGCACATCACCACGCGCGAGGGCGTGCAGTTCGTCGAGGCGCATCCGGGACGGCTGGGCGGCACCATCACGCCGCATCATCTCAGCTACAACCGCAACGCCATCTTCAAGGGCGGCATCCGCCCGCACTTCTATTGCCTGCCGATCGCCAAGCGCGAGGAACATCGCCTGGCGCTGCGCCGCGCCGCGACCTCGGGCAGCCCGCAATTCTTCCTCGGCACCGACACCGCGCCGCACACCGCCGACACCAAGGAATGCGCCTGCGGCTGCGCCGGCGTGTTCAACGCCCCCGTGGCGATGCAGGTCTACGCCCAGGTCTTCATGGAAGAGAACGCTCTCGACAGGCTCGAGGCCTTCGCCAGCTTGAATGGTCCGCGCTTCTACGGTCTGCCGGCCAACCAAGAGCGCATCACCCTCCAGGCCAAGCCGCTCGAGGCGCCCGAGCGGGTCGAGGTGCCGGGCGGCAACAAGAGCATCGTGGTCTTCCGCCCGGATACGCCGGTGGGCTGGAGTTTCTAACGCGCTCTTATTTCTCTTCCTCTTCCTCGCTCAGATGCCCTCCCCCGTCTTCGCGGGAGGTGGCGCGGTAACCCGCGACGGAGCAACCGTGTTGCAGCGGGTAGGCTGCCGCTCGTCCGGCGTCAAGGCTGGCGCTGCGCGCCCCCGCCTTCGGCGGCTTCGGCCTTGACCCCGGCCGCGCGGCAGCCTGGTGGCTG
>JAFEFF010000156.1 GCA_018240745.1 Pseudomonadota bacterium | reverse complement strand
GGGCCTGTTCCTCGCTCCGTCTCAGAATGCCAACTTTGGGGTCAACGGACTCAGGCCTGGCGGTGGAAGCCACTCTCAACGCTGCTCCACCCTCACATTCTGCCAGACTTCCAACACACAAGGGGGTCATGACCCCTCCGTCAGCGTATGACGCCGACACCTCCCCAGAAGACTGGGGAGGGCGGGATTCTAGTCGAACACCAGGTCGTTCGCGACCGGCTTGAAATGATCCTCGACCATCGCCCGCGTCACACCGTCGATGGTCGGCGGATTCCACCTGGGCTTCTGGTCCTTGTCGATCAGCAAGGCACGCACGCCCTCGAAGAAATCGCGGCCCGGCCGCATGCAGGCCTGGCTCATGCGATACTCGATGGTCATCGAGTCCTCGAACGAGCGGTTGGCGCAGCGCTTGAGCTGCTCCAGCGTGATCGCCATCGCCAGTGGCGAGAGCTTCATGAGGGCGGCCAGTTGCTTCTCCGCCCACTCGCTCCCGAATGCCTTGAGCTTCGCCTCGATCTCGGCGACCGATTCGGCCGAGAAGCAGCGGTCGATATCGTGCATCATCGCCGGCAAGGTCGGCAAGCCCGGGTCGGCGGTGAACCTCGCGATCACCGCATCCACCTGCTGGTTGGCGCCGGGACCGAAGATGTCCGCCGCACCCAGGGCCGCCTGCAGTTCATTCATCCTCGCGCTCGGCACGTGGGCATCGACGATCCCGGCCCACACCGCATCGGCCACTTTCAGGCGATGGCTGGTCAGGGCCAGGAAGGTGCCCAACGCCCCCTGCAGTCGCGTCAGGAAATAGCCGCCGCCGACATCGGGGAACAGGCCGATGGTTGTCTCGGGCATGGCGAACAGGAACTTCTCGCTCGCCACCGAGTGCGAGCCGTGCACCGACAGCCCGACGCCGCCGCCCATGTCGATGCCGTCGATCAGCGAGATCCACGGCTTGGCGTAGCGGTAGATGCGGCGGTTGACGATGTACTCGTCGTAGAAGAAGTCACGCCGCAGCGTGCCGCTCCCGGGATTCAGGCTCTCCCGATAGAGGTTGGTGACGTCGCCGCCGGCACAGAAGGCGCGGTCGCCGGCACCGCGCAGCACCACCGCCTTGACGGCGGGGTTCTTCTCCCAGTCGGGGATCACCCGCTCGAGCTCGAGGATCATGCCGTGCGTCAGCGCATTCAGCGCCTTGGGCCGGTTGAGGGTGATCAACCCCAGCCCGTCCTTCACCTCGAACAAAATCTCAGCCTCGGACATCCCAACTCCAACCTTCGTATTCCTCCCTGCGCGAAGCGTGGGAGGAAGAATAGCCCTCACCCCATCAACAGCCTGCGCGCAATGATCACGCGCATGATCTCGTTGGTGCCTTCGAGGATCTGATGCACGCGCAGGTCGCGCAGATACCGCTCGATCGGAAAGTCCTTCAAGTAGCCGTAGCCGCCATGCAGTTGCAGCGCCTCGTTGACGACCCGGAAGCCGACATCGGTCGCGAACCGCTTGCCCATCGCGGCGGCCTGCGTGGCCTCGGGCGACTTGGCATCGAGCAGCGAGGCCGCGCGCCAGATCATCAGCCGCGCGGCATCGAGCTCGGTCGCCATGTCGGCCAGCTTGAACTGCGTCGCCTGGAAGTCGGCCAGCGGCTTGCCGAACTGCTTGCGTTCGACGACGTAGCGCGACGCGGTCTCCAGGCAGGCGCGTGCGCCGCCCAGCGAGCAGGCGCCGATGTTGATGCGCCCGCCGTCGAGCCCCATCATCGCTATCTTGAAGCCGTGCCCCTCGGGCCCGAGCCGGTTGGCAACCGGCACCTTGCAGTTGTCGAAGATCACCGCAGCCGTCGGCTGGCTGTTCCAGCCGAGCTTCTGCTCCTGCTTGCCGAACGACAGGCCCGGTGTCCCCGCCTCCACGACGAGCGTCGATACTCCGCCGGCCCCCGGCCCGCCGGTGCGCAGCATCACGACATAGATGTCGCTGCGCCCGCCGCCGGAGATGAAGGCCTTGCTGCCGTTGATGACGTAGTGATCGCCCTGCAGCTCGGCACGGGTGGCGAGTGCGGCGGCGTCCGAGCCGGCGCCGGGCTCGGTCAGGCAGTAGCTGGCGAAATGCTCCATCGAGCAGAGCTTGGGCAGGAACCGCTTGCGCTGCCCGTCGTCGCCGAAGCCGTCGATCATCCAGGCGGCCATGTTGTGGATCGAGATGTACGCCGCCGTGCTGGGGCATGCCGCCGCCAGCTCCTCCATGATCAGCGCGGCATCGAAGCGCGACAGGCCGGAGCCGCCGACGTCGTCGCGCACATAGATGCCGCCGAAGCCCAGCGCCGCCGCCTCCCGCAGCACGGCTTCG
>JAFEFF010000155.1 GCA_018240745.1 Pseudomonadota bacterium | reverse complement strand
GGCCTTCTCCACCAGCGTGCGCAGGTTCATCATCTCGTCGGTCATCGGTGACTTCCTAAGGTCAGAGTTGGATGTCGCAACCCGACCCTAACCCGGAAATCGCCGGTGACCGCCGCAAGCCCGCTCCCTCGCTACGGCGCTAATCGACAGCGCGCTCGCTCGCGGTCTTGCTACCCCCAGCTACACCACTACCGGGGACACGACCATCGGTCATCGTCCGGAACTTGTAGAGCGGGAAGAGCCGGACGGGACTACCTGTCTCCCTTTGTCCCCTCTCCCTTTGCCGAGGTCTTCTGCTCCTGGGCGGCCGCCAGCGCTTCGAGCTTCCTGGCGTAGCCCAGCAAGCGTCGCCGTTCTTTCGCATCGTTTACGACTGAAGCGATGACTCGAACCCGGCGCGCGATCTCGCGCAACTCTTCCGGCGATTCTGGGGCCGGTTCTCGCTTGGCGATTCCCGGCGAAGACGCAATTGCCAAAAGGTCAACTCCAAGGAAGCAGCAGGGTCAACTCCAAGGAAGCAACAGGCACCGGCGATGCTATCAAACCACTCTGCGACCTTGGAGGACGCAATTGTGGATTGGCCGCCGGAGGCCATTCTTACCCAGTGACCATGTTGTGACCGGCCCACAATTTGCACGCAACGGAACGTGCACGCGTATAAAACGGACTCGGGAAGCGGGTGGTCGTGTTCGAGCGGTGGTGTCGCTCGATGCGGCCCGGGAAGTGAGTGGGCAATGGGGAACGCATCGCTAATCAAGGCTTTTGCGAACGAGCTCGATGCACATCGCTATTTCGAGACCTTGCGCTGGCCTGACGGCCCGGTCTGCCTTCGATGCAACAGCCGCAAGAGCATCGGCAGACTGGACGGCGCATCGACCCGAATAGGGATTTTCAAGTGCTACGAGTGCCGGCGCCAATTCTGCATCACGCACGGCACCATTTTCGAGAAGTCCCACGTGCCTCTGCACAAGTGGTTCCAGGCGATCTACCTGATGAACATGAGCGGCGGCGTCAGGACGACACGTCTGGCGGCCATTCTCAACGTGTCGTGGAAGACTGCCTTTGCCCTCGAACGCAAGCTGCTCGACGCCTTCGGCGATGAGGACACCGAGTTGCTGCCTCGGCTCGGCCTGAACCGGCTGGCCGATCGAGAAAGCGATCTTTCGCTCCCTGTATAGGAGGCGACCCCCTCTGCCCTTGCAGGTGCAGGGGATTGCACAGGCAGGAGATCGTGGTCGTCGCGCAGCGCGCCTCACAACCACTGCGCGAGCTCGACCGTGATGCCCTCGGGCCCTTCGAGAAACACCAGCCTGCGGTCGTGGAAGGTCATCGGCTGGTTGCGCAGCGTTACGCCCGCCGCGGTCACTCGCGCGATGACTTCATCGATGCCCTCGACCGCGAAGCAGACATGGTTGAACCCGATCCGGTCCAGTCGCGCGACGTCGGGCGCAGGAGTCACCGTCGGCCGATTGAAGTGAAGGAGCTGGACCTCCAGGCGCGGCTCCGCATCCTTCAGGAACAGGGTGACGTGCCGGGCCTCGAGATTGTCGAGGCCCATGTAGCGATCCATCATCGGGCCACTGATCACCACGTCCTTGTCCAGCTCGAAACCCAGCAGGCCGAAGAAGCGAACAGCGCCGGGAATGTCCGTCACGGCGACCGTGACATGATCGAAGTGCTTCAGCATGAGCGGAAAGCCTCCCGTCCCGCTCCAGCGCGGGTCGCGTGTGGGCGCATCCTAGCAGCCGCCGGTCGGAATGGGACGCCCCCGGCGAAGACCGCCCACGCTCGGGGTCGCCAAAATACTGATGCTCGGCGGCGAGGGAGCCATCACGATCCAGCGCCGCCCCACGCTTCCCTGCTCCCAGCATGAAGCCGGAACGGCGGCAGAAGCCCGCCCTGGACCCCCAGAAGGCGGGCTTCTCTTTTGTCGTGCAACCCGAGGCGGACCGGAACAGGCAATGGGGCCGCCGCCTGTGTGGAGCTGCACGCGTGCGCCATCGCGACCGTGAGCGCTGTGCGCCACGAGACCGTACCCAACGAGCGTGTCGAGTCCGGGCTCCTCGATATCGATGCCCTTTTGTAACCGCGAGCCGAGCGGCGAGTGATCGGGGCACTATCGAAGACCCTCTGCGCAGCATAGAATTTTCCTTTGCCTGTCCACGGTGAAGGTCTGGCTGTGGTCGATATTTCCAGATCGGGTTTGTGCCGAAGATTCGCCCTGCTC
>JAFEFF010000154.1 GCA_018240745.1 Pseudomonadota bacterium | reverse complement strand
TCTCCCTGCCGCTGTTCGCGACTAAGCTTGACTTCGACTTCTGCATCCCGTAGCCAAGGCCATTATGCGGCGCGCAACTGCTGGGCAGCGAACCAAGCCCGTTCGTACTGCATCGGGTTGGCGTTGACCAACGTCGAGTGCAGCCGGCGGCGGTTGTAGAAGGAACACCAAAGGTCAGTCCGATTGGCAGGAAGCTTCAGCCACCAGGATGGTGCGCTGCGGTTGGGGCGGGCAGCAGGCTGCGGCGATCAGCAGCCGGGCACTCAGGATGCGCAGGTCGAAGCGGCGATTGAATCGGTAGGCGAGGGCGCAGAGGCAGCGGGTGGCGTGCATGCGAAAGGCAAACGAGTGGTAGCAGCCCTGCAGACTGGTCTTCAGATTGCCCAGGACGGTGTTGACCCACAGGAATTCGGGGGCGTCCCTAGGCTTGCGAGCGCCCACAATGATGGCTTGGTGCGAGCAGCCGGCCTGGGTGACGGCGCTGAAGCAGGCCCGGCCGTAGGACATGACCTCGCTGCCCGCAGCGAGGTGAGACTTGATTCATCGCCACGGTGCTGAACTCCAAGGACGGGCAGGAGTCCAGACTACGACCGCCCAGGCTCACCAAATGAGCCTGGCTGAAGGCTCTTGAAGTCTGACGCGGTGGCGGTACTGCTCGTCCTGGACAAAATGGGTTGAGACGCCGCCTGAGCCAGTGTCTCCCCAATAGTGAGGATGGCAGTTGGCGATGCGAAGGCGTATCTTGCAGCTTGAAGCTGCTGTTCAAGATGCCGTGGGTGCGGCGCTGCAATCCGTTCGCCGACGCTGTTCGGAAGGAAGGAGGGCCACGAAGTGAACTGCAAACGGGTGATCGTCGCGTTGGCCGTCTCTGCAGCTGCTTGGCACGCTGGCGCAGTCGGAGAGCTGCAGGTCGTATCAGCTCGGCAATTCGTTCCCGGAAAGGTGCTCGTCACTGTCGCCTATGGCGGTCCGGAAGCACCGAAGGCGTCGGAATTGGCGCTGAGATTCGGCGACCTGCCCGACATCGGCGCCGCCGGGCTGTCGGCTGTGGCCGAACCCACCGCACCGACCTGGCTGCTGCTGTGCCTGGACCGCAGCGGCTCGATCGGCCCGCGCGCTCTCACCGACCTGAAAAGCGCGCTCGCGCAGGCGCTTTCCGCTCAGGGCGCAACGCAGCTCCCGTTCAAGGCCAGCGTGACGGCCATCGGCACCCGCGCCGAGCACTTGCTGGGCTTCACCGACACGACGGCCGAGGTCGCTGGCGCCATAGCGCAGCTCACGGTGGACACCGCCGGCCAGACCAGACTCCTCGACGCAATAGCCGGAAGCCTCGCCGAGCTGCGCGCTCAAGGCGACGGCGCCAAACGGCTGATCATCATCTCGGACGGCAGGGACGAAGGCAGCACGCTGTCGGCGGGCCAGGTCGCCCAACTCGCGCAGGCCTCGTTCCCGATCGACGCCATCGGATACGGCGCGCAATCGGCGAAGTATTCGGGAAGCCTGTCGACGATCGCCGGCGCGACCGGCGGCCGTTTCGTCCAGGCGCACAGCGCCAAGGAGGCGGGCGACGCGCTGAACGCGTTCCTTAAGGGTATCGTGACGCCGACCTTCGCCGTGTCGTTCGAATACCCGGCGGCCCAGGACCAGCGCGTCGCCGAGAGGCCTGTGCTGGTCTACACGTCTCCCGGGCAGCCGAGCGTCAACCGGGTGCTCGGAGCCAGTCTGGCAGCACCCGCGTCCGCGGCGCCGCAGGCGCCGCCCCCTTCGGCACCGGCTTCCGAGCCCGTCGGCAAGCCGAACGGCTCTCCCGGCTTCACGTTGAAGCTGTGGGTCTCGATAAAGACCGTCGTGAACGCCGTGCCGCTGTTCGTCTGGCTGATCGCCGCAGCGCTCATCGCCGCGCTGGCGGCGCTGGCCGCCTGGCGGCGCAGAGACGATTCTCGGCCCCCACCGGCGCCGCCACCCCCACCGATCGGAGGAACCGTCGTGAACAAGCCTGCTCCCCAACGGCCGTCTCGCGGACCGACGATGGTCGGCTTCGTCTGGCCGGCGCCGCAACCGGGTCGGCCGACGGCGATTCTCAGGGGTGTCTCGGGCCAGGTGCGAGGCGAGCAGTTCGCCGTCGACAAGCCGGTGTTTCGCATCGGATGCGACGCGGAGAACGACCTGGTGCTCGTCGGAGACGATTTCGCGTCGGGAGCGCACGCGCTGCTTCGCGCCGAGTCGCAGGGCCTGTACGTCGAGGATCTCGGCTCGCTGAACGGGAGTTACCTCAACGGTGCGCAGTTCAAGGGCGCCACGCGATCGATATCGCCGGGTGACGAACTTCGCTTCGGCCGCAGCACGTTCCAGGTTCTGCCGACCCGGCCGTCGAGCGGTCCCGCCGGCCAGTCCGGATTCGAGCCCCCGCCGCTGTGATGACAGCTTGCAGTTCCCTGTCCATGAACGAAAGGCCGCGCCCGGGTCCGTCGATCCCAGCGGGGGGCGCGCCGAGCCGCGCCACGACGCAGGGAGCGCTCAGTCGATCGCGCGGCGCGCGATCGGAGACGGGGTATGTCCGCTCCGCCAACGAAGATCGGATGGGAATGGCGCTCATGCCCTTCGGCGACGTCTACGTCGTGTCCGACGGCATGGGAGGCTACAAGGGTGGAGCGCTTGCCGCCGAACTGACCGTGCGAACACTGAAGGAGCGGCTGTCCGCACTCTCGCCCGAGTCGCCCACCGCAGCCGACGATGTCCGCCAGGCCTTCCTGGCGGCCAACGCCG
>JAFEFF010000153.1 GCA_018240745.1 Pseudomonadota bacterium | reverse complement strand
GATCTGTTTCGCGCCTTGCCGGGCGACATGGCGCCGCGCGACAGCCAGGACTTGATGGCCTTTCCGTTCTTCTCGCTGGCGAAGTCGCGGCGCGTTGCGCCGATCGACTTTCGGGCGGGGAACGTGACGATCCGCGTGGAAGGCACGCAGGAGCATGGCATCGCCACCATTTGGGACGCCGACGTGCTGATATGGGCGGCTTCGCAGATCGTGGAAGCACGCGACGCGGGCCTGCGCCCGTCGCGGCTGATGCAGGCCACGCCCTACGAGATCCTGCGCTTCATCGGGCGCGGCACGTCGCTGCGCGACTACCAGCGCCTCAAGGCCGCGCTGGATCGCCTGCAATCGACCACGGTAGCCACGTCTATCCGCGAGACGACCGGGCGGCGCCTGCATCGCTTCTCGTGGATCAACGAGTGGAAGGAACTGGCCGATGCCAAGGGCACGCCTTTGGGGCTGGAGCTGATCTTGCCGGACTGGTTCTATGCCGGCGTCATGGATGCCGCCCTGGTGCTGACCATCGACCCGGCGTATTTCCGGCTGACCGGCGGCATCGAGCGATGGCTCTACCGGCTGGTGCGCAAGCACGGCGGGCGCCAGCCGGGCGGCTGGCAATTCGATTTCCGACACCTGTATCGGAAATCGGGCAGTGCCACGCGCTTCTCGGACTTCGCCTACGACCTGCGCGCGCTGGTCGCGCGGCAGTCGCTGCCGGGCTACGCCCTGGGCATCGAGCGGATGCCGGACAACGGCGCCGAGCTGCTGACCTTCCGGCCCGTGCCGCACACGGCACGGGGATAAACGGTGCGCAGCTTGTGGACGGGCTCGTGCTATCAGGAGTACGAGGTATCGTGCTATCGGGAGTACGGCTATCGTGCTATCAGGAGTACGAATCGGCCGCAAAGCCAATAACGGCGCGGGTTTGCGGCCCCTCTAACGTCGCTAACTTAAAACCTCTAACTGGTAGTAGAAGCGCCGCGCCACGGTGGATAACCACCACACGGCATGAAAGGCAGCAGCAACAGCCGGGCTTTCCAGCATGGAGGGCCAAGCCATGATCGTTGCTCTGCTCAACCAGAAAGGCGGCGTCGGCAAGACCACGCTCGCCACGCACATCGCCGGCGAGCTGGCGATGCGCGGCCAGCACGTCGTTCTGCTGGACGCCGACCCGCAGGGTTCATCGCTGGACTGGACACAGCGCAGAAGCCAGCAAGGCTTGCCACGGCTGTTCAGCGCCGTGGGCCTCGCACGCGAAACGCTGCATCAGGAAGCGCCAGAACTCGCCAGGCGGGCCGATCACGTCGTCATCGACGGGCCGCCCAGGATCGCCGCCTTGGCGCGCTCTGCGCTGCTGGCGGCCGAGCGCGTGCTGATCCCCGTGCAGCCCAGCCCCTACGACCTGTGGGCCAGCGCCGAGATGGTGGCGTTGATCCGCGAGGCGCAAGTCTTTCGGCCTGCGCTGCGCGCGGCCTTCGTCATCAATCGGCGCGTCAGCACCACCGTCATCGGGCGCGAAGCGCGCCAGGCGCTCGCCGACCAACCGCTTCCTGCGCTGCGCGCGGAAGTGCATCAGCGCATCGTGTTTGCCGACAGCGTGGCCGCTGGCCGGCTTGCACGTGAGACGGCGCCGGACAGCGCTGCCGCGCGCGAAATCACCGCACTGGTGGACGAACTGCTGCGGTGGCAGACATGACCGCGAAGCCGCCACCGAACAGCAAGCGCACGGCCAAGCGCGTCGGCATCGGCGCGCGTCTGCCCGCGAATCCACACGCCGAGGCGTGGATTCGCCAGGGCGACGCCGATGCGCTGGGCAAGGGCGACCTCTACACCGCGCGCCTGACCCTCGACATCACGCCCGCCATGCGGGCGCGCATCAAGGTATCGGCCTTCACGCAAGGCGTGACCGTGGCCGATCTGCTGCGCGGCCTGCTGGAGCGGGAGTTTCCAGAACACCGCAGGGAGAACACGCCATGAACACATCCGTTTCGCCTGCCGCTAGCGTGGTCACGGCTGCGCGCGCAGCACCTTCCGGCCGGCCGGCCAGCGCGCCGCTGACGCGCGTGGCGCTGGCCTACATCGAACCGCGCTTCAAGCTCTACCTGCGCTTTGGCGAACCCGCGCGCACGCACCAGCTCGACCGCTGGCGGCGCTGCGCGGTGTTCCTGCCGGGCGCCATGTTGTGCCGCATCCGCTGGCAGGCCAACGACTACGGCACCGTGCGCTGGCAGCTCATGGTGATGCAGGCTTGCACGCCGCTGGATGCAGCTCAGCGCATCCCCGGCGTGCAGCCGGGCGCGCGCCTGCTGCTGCACGCCGAGGGCGAGAAGCAGGTGCGCGCCGCGCTGGAGCGCATCGACGCCATCGAGGCGCTGGGCATCGCACCCGCCGCTGTCTCGCCCGCGTACTGGCGCACGCTCGCCAACCGGCTCGCTGCGCGCTTGCCGCTGCCCGAATACACCGCCGAGCGGCACGCGGCCTGGCTCATCGGGAGGGCGCTGCCATGACCGCCGTTTCCACTGCCGACACCGCGCCGCGTCCTCGCTCACGCCTACGCGCTCGCCTCGTACTGGCGGGCCTGTCCGCCTGCGGCCTCGCTGCGCTGGCCTGGGCGTCCTTCGTGCATCCGCTGCCGCGCCTGATCTACAACCCGTCCGACAGCGTGGCGGTCGGTTGGTATCGCGTCGATCCGCAGGGCCGCGGTGCCGCCTCGCTGCCACGTCCTTTGTCCGTGGACAGCATCGTCCTGACCACGCTGCCGCCAGACGCCGCCGCGCTGGCCGCGCGGCGCGGCTACCTGCCGGCGCGCGTGCCGCTGCTCAAGCGCGTGGGCGCCGTCGCGCCGCAGGAGGTGTGCATCACTGGCCGCGTCGTCCGCATCGACGGCGTGCCTTCGGCCGCCGTGCTGCCTGCTGACCGCTGGGGCCGGCCGCTGCCATCCTGGCAGCAATGCCGCCGCCTTGAACCCGGCGAATTGTTCCTGCTCAGTGTGACCAACCCGGCATCGTTCGACAGCCGGTATTTCGGGCCGGTCAGCGCATCCGCCGTGATCGGCGTCGCGCATCCGGTCTGGCTGGAATCCCGCCCATGATGGCCGCCGACTCGCTGCACGTCGCCGTGCATCTCATCGTGCTATCCGTACCGATCCAGTGGCTTTCCGCGTGTCGTCGCGCGTGCAGTGCGAGCGCATCCGCGCTGCACTTCGCGCTGTCTTCCCATGTGCAGGCGTCTTGCCTCGAACGCGCCCGGCTTGCGGCCGTGTCCGCGTTCGCCGGCGCGCTGGTTGCTCGCGCAGCAGCGCCACCGGGCCGCCGCTGCCCGGAGCGCCAGCGAGGGGCAAAGGCGGAAGGCAAGACAAAAGGGTGCGGCACCTGTCGGCCCGCAAAGCCAGTCTGCACGTGGGGGTGGCGCGGCACGGAGCGGCTTCGCCGCCGTGCCGCGTGGGGCGCGAAGCCCGCGCCAATGCAGGCATGTCCGCGTGCTTCGCACGACCGGACACGCCAGAGCTTGCAGGGAGCGCAGCCATGACCGACCGCCGCGACGATGATTTCCGCATCCGCCCCAGTGCCCCGAAGAACCGGGGCCAGGGCTTCGTCTCCAAGGTGCTCAAGCAGGCAGGCAAGGCCAGCAGCGGCAAGTCCTCGGTGCGCCGTCCTGGCGCCAGCGGCAGCGGACAGCGCGCCGGCCAGCGGCCCGGCTCGCGCCTGGGACGCGGCCACACGGCAGCGCGCTTCGCGGGGGCGAAGCTCACGCCCATGTCGCGGCGCGTGGCCATCAAGACGCTGCTGGTCAATCAGCAGCGGGCCAGCCCGCAGTCGCTCGCCAAGCACCTGCGCTACATCGAGCGCGACGGCGTGGGCCGCGATGGCGAGCCGGGCCAAGCCTACGGGCCGCAGACCGATACCGCCGACCTCGACGCCTTCAAGGAACGCTGCGCCGATGACCGGCATCATTTCCGCTTCATCCTCTCGCCCGAGGATGGCGCCGAGCTGGAAGACCTGCGCACCTACACGCGGCACCTGATGGGCCGCATGGAAGCTGACTTGGGTACGCGGCTGGAATGGGTGGCGGTCGATCACTGGAACACCGACAACCCACACACGCACATCGTCGTGCGCGGGCGCGCCGACACCGGCAAAGACCTCATCATCGCCGGCGACTACATCGCCGACGGCTTCCGCCATCGCGCCGCCGAACTGGCGACCGAATGGCTGGGGCCGCGCACCGAGCTGGAGATCCAGCAGACCTTGCGGCGCGAGGTGGATCAGGAGCGGTGGACGAACCTGGATCGCACGCTCAAGCGCGAGCTGGGCGACGATGGCCTGGTGCATGTCGAACGGCTCAACGAGTCGAGGTTGCAACGCCAGTGCCTGCTGCTGATCGGCCGCCTGCAACGCTTGCAGCGCCTGGGCCTGGCCGACGAGACGCAGCCCGGAACCTGGGCCATTCATGCCGATGCCGAAAAGACCCTGCGCGCCCTGGGCGAGCGCGGCGACATCATCCGCACCATGCAGCGGGCCATGCGGGGCGAGCCGCGCGAGCTGGCGGTATTCGAGCCTGGCGACGATGGTCGCACCATTGTCGGCCGCGTGGCCGCGAAGGGGCTGGCCGACGAGCTGCGCGACCGGGGCTATCTGGTCATCGACGGCGTGGACGGCAAGGCCCACTACGTCGCGCTCAACGCCCGCGACGAGCTGGCGAACTATCCGGCCGGCGCCGTGGTGGAGGTGAAGGGATCGGCCGACGTGCGCGCGGCCGACAAGAACATCGCCGCACTGGCGAGCGATGGCCTGTACCGCACCGACCACCACCTTGCCATCGCGCAGGGTCAGGCCGCGCCGGGCCGTGATCCACAGGAAGTCGTCGCGGCCCACGTCCGCCGGCTCGAAGCTCTGCGCCGGACTGGCATCGTGGAGCGCGTGGCCGAGGGGCTATGGAAGGTGCCGGACGACCTGCCCGAGCAGGGCCGCCAGTACGACGCGCAGCGCCTGGGCGGCGTAGCCGTGGAGCTGAAATCGCACCTGCCCATCGAGCGGCAGGCGCGCGTGATCGGGGTCACCTGGCTCGACCAGCAACTGATCGGCGGCGGCTCGGGCCTGGGCGACCTGGGCTTTGGCGGCGAGGCCAAGCAGGCAATGCAGCAGCGCGCCGACTTCCTGGCGGAACAGGGACTGGCCGAGCGGCGCGGGCAGCGCGTGATCCTCGCGCGCAACCTACTGGGCACACTACGCGATCGGGAACTGGCACAGGCCGCCAAAGACATTGCGGCCGACACCGGCCTGGAGCATCGCCCGGTGGCCGACGGGCAGCGCGTGGCCGGTATCTACCGGCGCAGCGTCATGCTCGCCAGCGGTCGGTACGCGATGCTGGACGACGGCATGGGCTTCAGCTTGGTGCCGTGGAAGCCAGTGATCGAGCAGCGACTGGGGCAGCAGCTTGCGGCGACGGTGCGTGGCGGAGCGGCCTCATGGGAAATCGGGCGTCGGCTTGGAGTTTCTTTGAGCTAGTC
>JAFEFF010000152.1 GCA_018240745.1 Pseudomonadota bacterium | reverse complement strand
GGTCGTGGCGCACATGGCGTTCGGCATCGTCCTCGCCGCCGTGGTCGTCGCCCGGGTCGGCTGGCGCCTCGTCCCCGGCCATCAGATGCCGTCCGCGGTTTCGGGCTGGGTCGAGCTGGCTTCGAAGGCGGTGCACTGGCTGCTCTACGCCCTGCTGGCAGCGGAAGCGGTGCTGGGCTTCCTGCTGCGCTGGTCCGGCAACGAGGCGATGAGCTTCTTCGGCCTCCAGATCCCGCCGCCCTTCGCGCCGTTCTCCAAAGCGGCGCACCATCTGATCGGCGATCTCCACGAGTGGAACGGCTGGGCCATCGTCATCCTGGCCGCAGGTCACGCCGCCGCGGCGCTCTATCACCATTACGTCCTGCGCGACCGCGTGCTGTCGCGCATGCTTCCGACCGTGCAGGCGCGTTGAGATGCGATTCTCGTCCACCCGCCGCCGCCTCCTGGCCGGCGTTGCCACGACCCTGCTGCTGCCCGCCGCGGCGCGCGCCCAGCCCGCACCGAAGCCGCCGGGCAAGGAGACGGTCGCCGCCGCGCTGCCGAAGCTCCGGCAGTTCGCGCGCGACATCGTCGACAGGAAGCTGGTGCCCGGCCTGTCGATCGCCGTCGTGCAGGGCGACGAGGTCGTCTTCCTCGAGGCCTTCGGCGTGCGCCAGGTCGACCGGCCCGAGCCGGTCGGCGTCGACACGGTCTTCCAGCTCGCCTCGGTGTCCAAGCCGCTGGCGGCGACCACCGTCGCGGCGCTGGTCGGCGACGGCAAGGTCACGTGGGACAGCCGGATCCGCGACATCGATCCCGGCTTCGCGCTGCACGACGCGCTGGCGTCGGCCGAGGTCACGGTCCGCGACCTGTTCGCCCATCGCAGCGGCCTGGCAAGCCATGTCGGCGACGACATCGAGGAGCTGGGCTTCTCCCAGGGCGAGATCCTGCAGCGCCTGCGTCTCGCCAAGCCGGCCTACGGCTTCCGCAACGGCTATGCCTACAGCAATTTCGGCCTGACCGAGGCGGCCGTCGCCGCGGCGCGAGCCGCCGGCAAGGGCTGGGCGGAGACCGCCGAGGAGCGGCTGTACCGGCCGCTCGGCATGGCCGCGACCAGCTCGCGCAACCGCGACTTCATGGCCCAGGCCGACCGCGCCGCCCTGCACGTGCGGCGCGACGGCCAATGGGCCTCGTTCACCCGGCGCAACGCCGACGCCCAGTCGCCGGCGGGCGGCGCGAGCTCGACGGCGCGCGACATGGCGCAATGGCTGCGGCTGCTGCTCAACGACGGCCGCCACGACGGCAAGCAGGTTATCGACAAGGCGGCGCTCGACCAGACGCACGTTCCGGCCGTCGTGCGCGGGACCGACCCGCAGACCGGCGTGACGGGCTTCTACGGCCTCGGCTGGAATGTCGACTACCGGGAGCACGGCGTCGAATGGAGCCATGCCGGCGCCTTCGCCGCCGGCGCGCGGACGACGGTGCGCCTGGTGCCCCGCGCGCGGCTCGGCATCGTCGTGCTGGCGAACGCCTTCCCGACCGGCGTGCCCGAGGGCATTGCCCAGACCTTCCTCGACTATGTCTTCGCCGGCAGCCCGACGCGCGACTGGGTGGCGTTTGCCAACCAGGTCTTCGACACGGCCTACAGGGAGATGATGAAGCCGAGCGAGGCCTACGCGACGCCGCCGGCCGCGCCCGCGCCGCCGCTGCCGAACGCCGCCTATGCCGGCGCCTATCGCAACGACTATGTCGGCGACGCCAGGGTGGAGGATTCCGGCGGGGGCGGCGGCCTGTTCCTCATCCTCGGCCCCTCGGGCAACCGGCGCTTCCCGCTCACGCCCTTCAATCGCGACCTGTTCGTCTACAGCCCGTTCGCCGAGACGCCGCAGGCGCGCATCGGCGTGACCTTCCTGATCGGCCCCGACGGCAAGGCGAGCGCCGTCACGATCGAGGACCTCAACGAATACGGGCTGGGGACGCTGGCGCGGGTTGGGACGAGGTAGGGTTGGGACTCATAGTCATGTCGATAGTCGTCCATTGAACCTGACGAAGTTCCGGCATACTGATCCGCGAATGCTAGTTTCCGTCCGATAAATGCTTGGCTAGGCGCGCTTATGGTACATAATCTTCCAACTCCCGATTGGACCTCAAGATCTTTTCAAGAAGTCCAAGACCTCCTTGGCCGGCCAATGAAAGTGATCACATTGGTTGTAGATGGGGACCCATTCGGATACGGCTAACCGGTTTGCTTGAATTGACCAGGCCTTGGGGCCGTCAAACAGACCAAATTCATCTTTGGCACACGCTGTCACCAAAGACTTTGGAAGCTTCTTTGCGCTTCTGAGCAAGGCTAGTGGCTGCACTGTCTGCCATTCGCTTTCATAGTAATTGGCTCGTATAAGAAAATTTGGCCCCATTGCAAAAATTGGATCAAGAAGCGTCGGGCATATGGGCCAGGGCTGAAACGGATTGCAGCGGGGCAGCATCGGATTAAGCAGCACGCACTTTGACCACATATCAGGTAGCGCGGCACAGAGCGTGGCAACGTTAGTGCCGCCTTGGGAGTGCCCCATGGCGACGTACGGCGGAGCTATGTGCCAAATTGCCTCTAAGAATGGTACGATTTTTGATTCGAATACCGCAACTGTTGCATCGGCTGGCGCTAGCCTTCTTTCCGCAACGGGGGTCATTGTCCATACAGGGCCATACGATATCGTCACTATTCGAACCGATGGCAAACCCTCCTCGAGTTTGAGATAGG
>JAFEFF010000151.1 GCA_018240745.1 Pseudomonadota bacterium | reverse complement strand
CGGCGCATTCGCCCCGGCCTGCCGATCCTGCTCGCCAGCGGCCGCGACGATCCCCTCATCCGGCAGCGCCTGTCCAAGACCGGGCCGCTCCAGATCCTGCGCAAGCCGTTCCAGCCGGAGGAGATCGAGGGCGCCCTGACCAGCCTCGGCATCGCCCTGCCCGCCCGACGATGAGCCGGGACCACGTTCCAGCCATGAGATGAAATCGCGAGCCCCATACCCGCCGGCGCTGCTGGCGGCGGGCGGCGACCTGCGCACCATCCAGGAGCTGCTGGGCCACGCGAGCCTCTCGACCACCCAGCGCTACACCGACGTCGACGCCGCCCGCCTCAGCGCGGTCTACCGGGCGGCCCATCCGCGGGCGAAGGTCCGAGGCTGACGTTCCATCCCGCGTTCCAACTCGGTGGGACGCCTAAAACGCTGGCCGGTGTGCATTCTAGGCGATTCGTCCCAGCGTCGTCGCATCACCTCCACCCCCTTTTACCCGGGTAATATTAGCCGAGCGTTGGAGCGGGGTCCGTTCGGGCCGAATCACGATGACATCCTCCGGAAGTCACAAGGCCTGCGAGACCTTTGAGATCGATACCGCTGCAACACTTGCCTGGAACAGTCGACACAAACGTTAAAGTTGTATATATTGATCGTTCACTACCGCACATCCCCAGATATCGTAGATGAGTCGCGCGGCGACGCCCGCTTTCTGAGATCGTATCGCGTCTGTCGATAGCGGGAGGAAGGTCCACGATGCGATGGATGAGTGGCGTTGCGCTGATTGCAACTGTTGCTTGCTCGGTCTTGGCCGGCATCGGCCCGGCGGCTGCACAGTGCCCGGTGCTGCCCTATCAGTTGACCAACGGCCAAACGGCTGACGCCACCCAGGTGATGGCGGACTACGAGGCGCTGCGGACCTGCCTGAACACGGGCGAGTTCGTCGAGGCGCCCACGCCGACCCGGCAGTTCAGCGGCCCGGGCGGCGGCATCATCACGATGCAGAACCTCGGCGCCACCGCCAACTACAACTTCAACCTGCCGGCCACCGCGGGCAACGCCGGTGACTTGCTGACCTCCGGCGGAGGCGGTTCGAGCTCGACCACCTGGACCTCGGCCGGGGCCGACCTGGCCCTGAGCGGCGGTGCGCTGAACCTTGGGACCACGAGCGTGACCGCCGGCAGCTATACGCTGTCCAGCATCACCGTTGACGCCAAGGGCCGACTGACGGCCGCCGCGAACGGACCGGCGACGGGAAGCGCCGGCCACGTTCTACCGTTCCTCGACGGCAGCAACAGCTGGTCCGGAACACAGACCTTTGGACCGGTCGTGGGGTCGGTCACGACACAAAGCGGCACGACCTACACGTTGGCCGCGACCGATTGCGGCACGACCATCGTGTTCAACAATATCGCCGCGGTCACCGTCACCACGCTGAACAGCCTGCCGCCGGGATGCGCCGTCGCGATCGAGCAGAGAGGCGCCGGCCAGGTGACGATCGCGGCCGGCTCCGGGACCACCCAGCATTCCGCGCACAGCTTCACCAAGACCTACGGCCAGTACGCGATCCTCGGGCTGTTCGTCGACGTCAACGTCGGCGGCTCGGCGGCCAATTTCATCATCACGGGCGACGGCGCTTAGCCGGAATTGCGCAAAACGAGCGGCCCGCTCGTCAGGCCGACAGGATGGAGGACCTCATGAGAGTGCCGTGGATGTGGCCCCAGTGGATGTGGCCGGTGCTGCTCGGACTGGGACTTGCGATCGGCCCGATTCACGCTCAGGCAACGCTCCTCTACGCCGGCGGTGAGGACGTCGATTTCTACTGCAACAGTGGCGGCACCTGTGCCGTCGACATGAACACTGGGACCTTTCGAGTCGGTTGGGCGCGCGAGAACTATCATGTCGTCGGCACGACCAGCGATCCGCCGACGAACCGCTTTGCGACCGCGGTCTTCTCACCGTCATCGACCCTCTGGGTGCACGCCCAGTACTGCAACATGACCCGGTTCAGCGGCTGCGACACGTCGACGAACAGCGGCTCGCAGTTGATCCGCATCATGGACAGCAGCGGCAATCCGACGCTGATCGTCCGGGGCACCGGCACGGCTGGTCAGGTCAAAGTTTCGTCGCGCACCTCGGGCGGCACATTCACGGACCTCGTGACCTGTTCGTCGGCGATCACCGCCGGCCTGCAGCAGCTCGACCTCTACGTGAACTACGGCACCTCGGGCGAGGTCGCGCTCTACAACAACAGCGTCCAGATCTGCGACTTTACCGGCAACGTCACCAATGGCGACGGCGCGACCACCCTCAACCAGATCGAGTTTTCCGCGGTCCATGCTGCCGACGCCTTCACCTTCGGCGACTGGTCGGAGGTGATCGTCGCGACGACCGACACCCGCGCGATGGCACGTTTCACCGCCAATACGACCGGCAACGGCAATACGACCAGCTTCTCCGGCACGAACGTCTGCTCGGCGATCTGGGGCGCGGCAGCCTTCAACGACACCAGCTACGGCTTTTCCGGGTCGAACAACGCCATCCACGAATGCACGATCAACAGTGCCGTGCCGGCCGGCAGCTACAGCGTCCTCGGGCTCGTCATGAGCGCGCGCGTCCTGGTCGGCGCGACCGGGCCGCAACACTTCGATTTCGTGACCCGCACCGGCGGCACCGACTACATGTCGTCCGATTTCGCGCCGCTCCCCAGCTTCTCCAACATCACGAACTACATCCAGACCGCCAACCCGGCGACCAGCAATCCCTGGGCGGTCTCCGACTTCCAGGCGGCCGGCTTCAACGTCGGCGAAGAGACCAAGCCGTGAGCTGGAAACGACTGAGTCCGGCCGCGATCCTTCTTCTGTTGCCCGCTCCGGCCGTGCTCGCTCAGTCGAACTTCGAGAGCCCGAAGCTGGCGCCCGGTGTGGTGACGCAGGGCAGCGGAATGGAATCGCCAAAGATTGCGGCCAGCGTTGTCGTTCAAGGCAGCGGGCTGGGCTCGTCGAAGCTGTCGGTTGGCATCGTCGTAGCCCCGCCGGGGCTGGAGTCCTCCAAGTTGAGCGCCGGCATCGTCGTTCAGACCTTGCCGGGCGTTGCCGGCACGATACCGCGCGCGCCCCTGACCCATTGGTGACACCACAAGGAAGGGACCGTCATGAACAGGAGAGCTGAGGCGAAGCGATGAGCCGACGGCTGCATCTCTTGGCGCGAGCGCGGGCGACAGTTCTGGGGATTGCCGCAATGACCATACCCGGTAGCGCGCTGGGCTCCGGCGTCGTCTATGGTTACGACAAAGTCGGCCGCTTGACGTTCGCGCACTACGACGATGGTACATGCATCCTCTATATCTACGACGTCAATGGCAACCGCACCTCGCAGACGATCGCGTCCCCGGGCAGCGGACCGGGGACGCCGACCTGGGGCACCGGCGCTTTCGGCTGCTTCTACTGGACACCTTAGTTCCTGACGGACGAATTCTCGCAGCGCGTGGAGCAGGCGGATGAGAATAGGCAGGGAACTGATCGCGACCGTCGCTCGGATCGCCCTCTTGGCGGCTTTGCTTGGGTTGGGCTTCGACCTGTCGAGCGGCATTCCGGCCGCCTTGGCGGCAGATGGCCAGCCGGCCAAATCGATCAGCCTCGTCCATCTTCCCGAGCTACTCGTCGCTGTGCGGGAAACTTCCGAGATGGAGGATGCCGCCCTTCGGCAGGCGCTCGCGGCCTATAACAGGCGCAGCAAACTCGATGACTTCAACAGTCTGACAGGCTTTGTCGGAGAACATCCGAGGTCGGGCTGGAACCCCGCTATTCTGACCAATCTCGGCCTGCTCTATCTGCACTATGGCCATTTCTCCAAGGCCCTCCAGTCGTGGGAACAGGCTTGGCAAGGCGGCCGATCGGCAACCGATCCGCAGGCCCGGGCCCTGGTCGATCGGGCGGTCGGTGAGCTGCTGCGGCTGGAAGCAGCAATCGGGCGCTTCGATCGCGTCGCTGCCCTGTTCGCGGAGATCGGTGATCGGCCGATTACCGGCTCTGCGACCGAGTTGGTCCAGATCGCCCGCGAGGATCTCGCACTCGTCGACAAGGACCCGCGCCATCTCTTCAACTGTGGGCCTCTCGCGTTGCAGTCGCTCATGCTGGCCACCGGCGTGACGGAAGAGAAGGCGGGCTTCCTGCAGTGGCAGGACGTTGGACCGAAAGGCACGAGCCTCGCTGAGCTCGGTGCATTGGCCCGCAAGAGTGGATTCGACCACCGGCTGGTTTTCCGCAAGCCCGGCCAGAAAGTGCCGGTACCGTCGGTGGTCCATTGGAAGGTGGGCCACTTCTCCGCGATCCTCGGCGAAGCCAATGGACGATATGAGGTTCGCGATTGGCTCTCGCAGGGCCGCGGAACTTGGGTAACGGCCGACGCGCTCGATTCGGAAGCGACCGGCTACTTCCTCGTGAGCGCCGCTAAGGCGGCATCCGGCATGCCGTGGCGCATCGTTGCAGCGGAAGAAGCCGCGACGATTTGGGGCAAGGGTCCGACCAGCGGCACGCGGCCCGGCGACGACAACGATCCGACCGCGCATGGAGACAAAAAATGTCCGAGCGGCATGTGCGCCTACGATATCAAGGAATCCACCGTAGGTCTGACGATCTCCGATCAGCCGGTCGGATATGAACCAACCATCGGGCCATCGGCGCGCCTGCGCATCACCTATAACCAGCGCGAGGATAGCCAGCCGGCCACTTTCAGCTTCTTCAACCTGAGCCCGAAGTGGACGGTGAATTGGCTGAGCTATGTAACCGATGATCCCGCCAACCCAGGGGCCAATGTGACCCGCTATCTGCCGGGCGGC
Source organism: Pseudomonadota bacterium (assembly GCA_018240745.1). GTDB lineage: Bacteria > Pseudomonadota > Alphaproteobacteria > Reyranellales > Reyranellaceae > Reyranella. The sequence goes on along the minus strand of JAFEFF010000151.1, from coordinate 1,823 downwards.
GGTTCCTATGCCTATGCCGGTTATGTCGGCTCGACCGGCCGCTTCTCCTCTCAGACCGACGATGGGTCGATTCTGGTGCGCAGCGCGGCCACGCCGATCACCTACAAGCGATTGCTCGGCGATGGCAGCCTCGAGGTCTATTCCCAGTCAGATGGCAGCAGCAGCTTTCCGCGCAAGGTCTTCCTCACGCAGGTAATTGACCCGCAAGGCAACGCGCTGACCCTCAGCTATGACGCGCAGCTCCGACTCACGACAGTGACCGACGCGGTGGGACGCCAGACTTCGTTGAGCTACGGCCTTGCCGGCCGCCCCTTGCTTGTCACGCAAGTGACCGATCCCTTCGGTCGTAGCGCGACGATCGCGTACGACAGCAGCGGCCGCCTGAGCTCCATCACCGACACGATCGGCCTGACCTCGAGCGTGACCTACGATGCCAATTCGTTGGTCAACTCGATGACCACCCCTTACGGCACCACAACGTTCGCCTATACAGCGCCGGGGACGAGTGCCCCGCCGCGATTTGTCCAGGTTACCGATCCCTTGGGCTTCAGTGAGCGCGAGGAGTGGCTGGAGCCCTCCTCGAATCCTGCCAGCGATCCTGCCGCAACGGTTCCGACAGGAATGCCTATTGCCCTCATAAACGACTACTTGCAGTACCGTAACAGTTTCCATTGGGACAAGAACGCGTACCTCGCCGCCGGCTGTACGCCCACCGGCGGCTGCGACTACAGCAAAGCGCGAATCCGGCACTTCCACCACGTGCCCTACATGTCGGTCAAGGACACCAGCATCGAAAGCGTGAAACAGCCGCTGGAGAACCGAGTCTGGTACGCCTACTTCGGTCAAGCCAATAGCGTCTACAGCGGCACGTTTGCCCAACCGACGGCCGCGGGCCGCGTGCTGGACGACGGTACGACCCAGCTATGGCAGTTCGCCTACGATACCAGTGGCTTCTTCAAGCCCACTCAGATCGTCGATCCGGTTGGGCGCACGACCTACTTTTCCTATTCGAACCAGGTCGATCTCGCGGCGATCAGCCAGGTCACGGACCCGGGCTTTGCAACGACCGTCGCGCAGTACGTCTACAACCTCCAGCACCGGCCAATCGAGTACTACGACGCGGCGCTCCAGGAGACGACCTTTGGGTACAACGCCAAGGGCCAGCCGACCTCGGTAACGAACCCGCTGAACCAGACGACGCAATACCAGTACGACGCGGCCTTCAATCTCGGCACGGTCATCAACGCCAACAACCAGACCGCCGCGACCTACACCTACGACTCCTACGCGCGCGTCCGCACCTTCACCGATTCGGAAGGCTGGACCGTCACCTACGACTACGATGCGGCTGACCGAATCACGAAGAAGACCTATCCGGACGGCACGTTCGAGACCTACGTCTACGACAAGCTCGACCTCGTCTCCTACACCGACCGCGAGGGCCGGCAGTGGAGCTACGCCTACGACGCCGACCGCCGGCTGACCTCGCTCACCGATCCGCAGGGAGAGGTCACCCGGTACGGTTACAACCGCAACGGCCAGATCAGCAGCCTGACCGATCCCAAAACCAACGTCACGCAATGGACCTACGACATCGAGGGCAGGCTGACCTCGAAGCAATATCCCGACACCAGCACCGTCACCTATACCTACGAGACCACCACCAGCCGGCTGAAGGCGGTGACCGACGCGCTGTCGCAGGTCAAGACCTACGCCTACGCCAAGGACGACCGTCTGAGCGGCATCACCTACACCGGCGCCGTCAACCCGACCCCCAACGTCAGCTTCACCTGGGACCCCTACTTTCCTCGCCTTACCGCGAT
>JAFEFF010000150.1 GCA_018240745.1 Pseudomonadota bacterium | reverse complement strand
GGCGAACTTCTCCAGGTTCTTGGACAGCCGGTCCTCGGCGGCGACGAAGAAGGCCTTGCGCAGCATGTCCAGGCGCTGGCCCAGGTCGTCGCACAGCCAGGCGTCGATGATGGCGTTTGCCGCCTTCTGCGGTGTCTTGTTGCTCTCGCCCCCCAGGGCCTTGGCCCAGGCCTGCCAGCGCTGGCGCGCCACGTCGCCGGCCAGGGCGTCGGCCGGGTCGGCCAGGCCCGCGAGGGCGGCAATCTGCACGCCGAAATGGGGGATGGAGGCGTCCACCACGCCCGCCTCGTCGGCCAGCGTGAACTCTACGCGCTTGGCCAGGGCGCCTTCGAGCGCCTTGTGCGTCTGCGACCGGCCGTGGCGCGCCACGCTGGCCTCGTAGTCGGCGCGCAGGCCGGCGTCCTGCGACACGGTCTGCAGATAGGGGCGCCAGACCTCGCGCACGGCCTCGGCGTCGTCTTCGAGCAGTTCGTAGTGCGCGGGCAGGCCCTGCTGCTCCAGCACCGACAGCGGCGCGCTGGACAGCAGCGCGGCAAACCAGCTGTGGAAGGTGCGGATCTGCACGGGGCGGCCTGCATCCAGTGTCTTTTGATACAGATTTTGAAGCTGCTCGCGCTTTGCTGATGCGCCCTGGGGACTGATTCCCCTTGCAATCAGCTCCTTCTCCAGATCGGGCAGCGGCCGGGCCGAAAACTCCTGCAGCCATTCCTGCAGGCGCTGGCGCATCTCGCCCGCGGCCTTCTTGGTGAAGGTAATGGCCAGGATCTCGTGCGGCGCGCAGCCGTCGAGCAGCGCGCGCAGCATGCGCGAGACCAGCATCCAGGTCTTGCCCGCACCCGCGCAGGCCTCCACGGCCACGCTGCGCTGCGGATCGCAGGCAATGGCGTAGAACTGTTCGCGCGTCACGGGCCGGCCGTTGTGTTCGTAGGCCGCCTGCATGGGGGATGGTTGTTCGTTTGGCATCAAAAGCCCGTCAAATGTCCGTCAAATGCCCGGCAGCGATCATTGTTCGCGCCCGCTTGTCCTGTGCCGAGCGGCTCAGGCGCCCAGCAGCCGCTCATAGAGCGCAAGATCGGCGGCAGAAAAGCAGCAGAACAGCACGCTGCCCATGCTGCAGCCAGCCTCCAGCGACTCGCGCACCGTGGCCACCGCTATGCGCGCCGCATCTTCCTTGGGATAGCCATACACGCCGGTGCTGATGCCGGGAAATGCGATGGACCCCACCCCCGCGGCGGCCGCCACCTGCAGCGATCGCCGGTAGCAGGACGCGAGCAGCGCCGCCTCGCCCTGCCCGCCGCCGTGCCACACGGGCCCGACGGTATGAATGACGTAACGCGCCGCCAGCCGGAAACCCGGGGTCAGCTTGGCGTCGCCCGTCCGGCAGCCGCCCAGCAGGCGGCATGCCTGCAGCAGCTCGGGCCCTGCGGCGCGGTGTATGGCGCCATCGACACCGCCACCGCCCAGCAGCGAGGAATTGGCGGCGTTGACGATGGCATCGACGGCCAGCGCGGTGATGTCGGCCTGGAGGACGGTGAGGTTCATAGGCTGCCATTCCTTTCTTCGCCTGCTTGCGCATCGTCCCAGAAGTCCTTGCGGCACAGGCCGCGCGCGGCGCACCAGTCGCAGACACTGCCCTCGCCCAGTGCGGGCAGCGGCTCGCCCGCGGCGATGCGCGCCATGTCGTGCGTGATGCCCTGGCGCAGCAGCGCGCGCAGCTGCAGCACGTCCTGCTGCTCGTACAGGCGCGTCTCGCCGCGTTCGCCCACGTTCACATAGGCGGCCCGCAGCTGCTCGTCCTGCAGGAGGGCGGCGTAGAAGGCCAGCTGCGTGTCCTCGGCGCCGGCCTTGATGCGCGTGTCGGTAGCGCTGGCGCTTTCGGTCTTGTAGTCGATGACCATGGCCGTGGGCGCGCCGCCATCGGGCGCCCGCATGGCGTCCACACGGTCAAGCGTGCCCACGAGCTCCAGCGCCCCCAGGGGCCTTTGGGTGCGCAGCTCGGCCTGGCGGAAGTTGCCGCCGTCGGCCTCGTGCCGGGCAAGCCAGGCCAGATAGCCGGAACGAAGGGCCGGCCAACCCGCGGCGTAGGGCAGAAAGTCGCCCTCGTGCAGGCGCAGCTCGCGCGTGGCGCGGGCTGCGGCCTGGTCCATGAGGGCGATGCGCGCGGCGCCGTCATCGGCGGGGGCCTGCGCCAGCGCCTCGTGAAAATGCTGCAGCAGCGCATGCAGCCAGGTGCCGAAGTCGCGTTTGTCGAGTTCGGCCCCAAGCTCATCCTCCTCCTGCAGCCGCAGCTGGCGCAGCGCGAAGAAGCGGTAGGGGCAGTGGCGCAGGTCCGAATAGGCCGAGGAGGACAGCCGCTGCACAGGCAGCCGCGCCCCCACGGGCAGCGGGCGCGCCGTGGGTGTGGGCGGCACGGTGCGCGGCACGCGCGCGTCGGCTTCGGCCAGTGCCGCGCCGGCAAGGCGCAGCGCCTGCACCAGCGGGCTGGCCAGCAGGGGCTCGCCGCCTTCGTCACCGGCGCGCCAGAGGATGTCCACGCGCGGCGTGCGCAGCGCCTGGGCCCAGGCGGCGCGCTGGGCGGCGGCCAGTTGGTCACGCGTGGGCAGTCCCAGGCCGGTGCGCTGCGCCTGCGTCCAGGGTCCTGGCGGCTCGGGCGCGGCGGGCAGGCGCTTTTCGTCGCAGCCGGGCAGCACCAGCGCGGCGAACGGACGCGCCAGCAGCTGCGGCAGAGGCAGCACGACCACGGGCGCGTCGGCAAGGTATTCGGGGCGGTAGCGGGCGGCTTCCAGCACCTCGCCCACCCAGCGCGTGAAGTCCTGCAGGCCCATGGGGCGGCCCGCGCCGTCCAGCGCCTGCAGGTCGGCCTGCAGGCCCTCGGGCAGGCGCAGCTCGGCCAGCACGCGGGCGCCGGCCGCGTCCTGCTGCAGGCCGTCCCACAGGCCGCATCCTTGCAGCAGCGTGCGCAGCGCCGGCAGCCACTGGGCCAGCGGGCGTGCGGCGGCCAGGCCCGCGCGCCAGGCCTGGGCCTGGGCGGCCAGGGCGGCCTCGGCGGGGCGGCGTTCGGCCGCGGACTGCAGCTCGGCGGCGGCGCCGGCCCAGCGCTGCGCGCCCGTGCGGCGCAGCCAATGCTCCAGCGCGCGCAGTGCCGCGCCGTCCACGGCGGGCGCTTGCTTGAGCCAGTCGAGCACGGTGTCGGCCGATGCGTCCCAGGCGCAGGCGCGCAGCGGGGCCATGAGCCGGGCCGCGGCATGGGTGGTGGAGAGCAGCCAGCCGTTCTCGTCGTGCACGGCCACGCCCGCGCCAGCCAGCAGCGCCGTGATGCGGCGCGTGAGCGCCCGGTCGTTGGCGGCCAGCGCCACGGGGGCGCGGCCCTGGGCCAGATGCGCCAGCACGCAGGCGGCGGCGCCTTGGGCCTCGTCCTCGGCGTCGACAACCTCATGCAGGGCGGCGGCGGGCGCGGGCGGTGCGTCGGCCATCAGCTGCGGCAGGGCCACGGTGGCTGCGGACTGGCCCCAGTGCGCGGCCAGGGCGCGCGCCAGCGGGTCGGGCTGGAAGCCCTCGACCACCACCAGCAGCGGCACGGCGGCGCGCACGCCGGGCGTGAACAGCAGGTCGCCCACATGGCGCGAGGCCAGCACCCATTCGAGCGCGATGCGCGCGCAGGCGGCCTCCAGGCGCAGCGCGCCGCCGTCGCCGGCCGCGGGCAGCAGGGCGCGCGCGGCCTCGGCCCAGTCCGGGCGCTGCGCGGGCGGTACGGCGGACACGACGCCGGCGAGCTGCGCCGCCATCTCCAGCAGCGGGCCGGCCAGCACCTCGCGCTGCTCGGCCAGGCCGGCGCGCTCCAGCAGCGCGCGCGCCGTGACGGCGTCGCGCGCCATGTCGCCGGCAAACTCGCTGCCCTCGGGCAGCGCAGCGCCCAGCCTGCGCGCCCAGTTGCGCGTGGTCTCGAAGCGCGGGGCAAAGCCCTGGGGATGGGCGCGCTGCCATTGCCGGCGCGCCTCGGCCATGAGCTGGGCGTAGGGCACGAGCACCACGGTGCTGGCCAGATGCGCGCCGCGCTCGGCCGCGCAGGCCTGCACGCGTGCGAATACGGCGGCCCAGCAGCGGGTGGCGTCATCGATATTCGCTATGACTGTCATAGCGTCTGGCGAGCCGGGCACACCGGTGGTTGGGGGATTGGTTTCTGTCACAATGGCCCGAATTTAACCTCTGTCCCATCTGCCAAATTCCAAGGAACCCTCATGGCCAGCGACCTCATCAAGCAACTGTCCGACGCCAGCTTCGAAGCCGACGTGCTCAAGTCCAACACCCCCGTGCTGGTGGACTACTGGGCCGAGTGGTGCGGCCCCTGCAAGATGATCGCCCCCATCCTCGACGAGGTGGCCGGCGCCTACCAGGGCAAGCTGCAGGTGGCCAAGATGAACGTGGACGACAACCGCGAGATCCCGGCCAAGTTCGGCATCCGCGGCATTCCCACGCTGATGCTGTTCAAGGACGGCCAGCTGGCCGCCACCAAGGTCGGCGCCATGAGCAAGGCGCAGCTCACGGCCTTCATCGACCAGCAACTGGCTTGATGTTTGTGCACGCGCGCCGGCCCTGGGCGGTGCCGGCGGCGCGTATCCTGCGGTGCGCGGGATTTTTCCTGTCATAATTCGCGCTGATCGCCAGGCCGCACCGATCACCCCGCGGCCGGTTCCAGGTCACAGGCTCGCCAGGGCACTCTACCAGTCCCGCACGGCATGCAGCCACCTCCCCTCCAGTCACAAGACATACCTACTCCGCGCCAGGAGTCCATTCATGCACCTTAACGAACTCAAGGCACTGCACGTGTCTGAAGTCCTCAAGCAGGCCGAAGAGCTTGAGATCGAAAACGGCGGCCGC
>JAFEFF010000014.1 GCA_018240745.1 Pseudomonadota bacterium | reverse complement strand
GTTGCCGAGCGGCTTGCCGAGGTCGACGCCGAAGATCTCGGCGCCGATGGCGGGCGTGAGCTTGCGAACCTCGATCGTCTGGTAACTCATTGGCTGCTTCCTCCGTTGCTTGCAGATTACTCGCGTTCGCATGTCCATTTCCGCGGAAAGTGGACGAAGTCCATAATGCGGACTAGCGCCCCCGCGCATGACGGCGCTGGACTCATGACCTTCCTCCCTACGCGCAGCGTGGGGAGGTGGCGCGGTAATCCGCGACGGAGGGGTCATGAGTCACAATTCGGGTGCGGCCTCTGACCCCTCCGTCGTCGTATGACGCCGACACCTCCCCGCGCTCCGCGCAGGGAGGAAGGTCATGGGTCCTCCCTGCGCGAAGCGCGGGGAGGCGTCCTCGTCTTCTTCGCGGGGCAGCTGGCGACCATGGACCGGCGACGCGGCACCAAGAAGACGCCGGACGTCGGCAACTATACCCTGTTTTCGATCATGACGACGGAGCCCAATGCTGCCGTCCAGGCTATTCATGAGCGGGCGATGCCCGTGTTGTTGATGACGGCTGAGGATATCGAGCGATGGTTAAGCGGAAGCTCGGTCGAGGACGCACTAGCGATGCAGAAGCCGGCACCGGACGAAGGTCTTGAAGTTGGGCCGCCAGTGAAGCCAGAGAAGAAGGTGGCTTGGCAATCTCACAGCTAGCTCTGTGGATAAAGCCTCGCTTCGGAAAGTCTCCTTGGGCATTGGCCCCTACTTTCGGGCTGCGCGTGCCTAAGGAATAGCGAAAGCCATTGCCCATAATAGGTGGTGTTGGACTGCGCGAGTAAAATGCGCGCATGAGCGAGGAGTCCTTCAGTCCAAGGTCGATGGCGACGGCCGTCGTATGCCTGCAGGAGCGGGGACCCGTGCTGGCAAGGGGTTTCCGGCATTTGCAGCGCCCCTTGGGAAGGGTTTTTTCGCGGGACCCGGGTATTGGTGGATTCGTGGACTCCGGGCCTGAAATGCCGATGCCATCGGTATCCAACCGGTCCACTGCCGGGTGGACTCTCGTGGACTCCAATCGCCTCCCTGGTCCTCTCAGTCGCCAATTGTCAGCAGCATTGCGCCCGAGGGATGGACCGCGCCGGACCAATCCGGCAGCACCAGCGTCGTGGCGTCGAGCTGGGACACGATGGCCGGTCCCGCGATGAAGTCACCGGCGCCGAGCGACGTGCGGTCGTAGAGCGGGACCTGCGCCACGCCCGTATCGAAATGCACCGGAAACTGGCCGCGCATGCGTGCGCCGGTGCCCTTCGGCAGCGTGGGCCGCGGCGGCTCGGGCATGCGGCCGGTCGCCTCGACACGCAGGGTCACGAGCTCGATCGGCGCGTCGAGGGTGAAGCCGTAGAGCGCCTTGTGCGCGGCTTCGAACGCGGCCGCGATGCCGTCCGTCCATTCGACGGCGACCTCGCCGCCCTGGCCGTGATAGCGCAGCAGCGCCGCACGGTTGAGCCGCCGGTCGGCGGGCGCGACCTTCTCCGTGTCGAGCCAGGCGCCGGCATGGCCCTCGAGGTCGGCATAGATCGCGCGCGCCTCGTCGAGATTGGGGGCGCCGGCCTTGGGGAGCGTGCGGCTGAACTCGGCCTTGAGATCGGCCGCCAGCAGGCCGTCGGCGCACAGCACGCCGGGCGCCGGCGGCACCAGCACGCGCGTGATGCCGAGCAGTGCCGCGAGCGAGCAGCCGTGCAACGGCCCCGCGCCGCCGAACGCCACCAGCGTGAAGTCGCGCGGATCGTGGCCGCGCTCGACCGAGACGATGCGGACCGCGCCGACCATGTTGTGGTCGAGGATCGACAGCACCCCACGCGCCGCCGCGGCACGGTCGAGCTTCGACGGCTCGGCGACCTCACGATCGATCACCTTCGCGGCGGCCTCGACGTCGAGTTCCATGCGGCCGCCCAGCAGCTCGGCCGGCAGGTGCCCGAGCACGACATGCGCATCGGTGACGGTCGCGCGCGCGCCGCCGCGGCCGTAGGCGGCCGGGCCGGGATCGGCGCCGGCGCTCTGCGGTCCGACGGTCAGCGTGCCGGCCTCGACCTTGGCGATCGAGCCGCCGCCCGCGCCGATCGTCACCATGTCGACCATGGGCAGCGGCAAGGGCCATTCGCCGACATGGCCGGCCTGGGTGAGCGCGATGCGGCCGTCCTTGACCAGGCAGATGTCGGCGCTGGTGCCGCCGATGTCGACGGTGATGATGTCCTTGATCCCACACGCTGCCGCGGCGTCGCGCGCGCCGACCACGCCGGCGGCCGGGCCCGACAGCGCGGTGAGGGCGGGCGCGCGGCGGATGGTGGCGCCGCCGGCGACGCCGCCGTTCGATTGCATCAGCAGGAGCGGGGCCGCGACCTTCTCGTCCTCCAGCCGCTTCTCCAGCCGCGAGACGTAGGTCGAGACGCCGGGCATCACCATCGCGTTGAACACCGTCGCCAGCGAGCGCTCGTACTCGCGCACGACCGGCAGCACGTCGGACGAGGCAGTGACCGCGACGCCCGGCAGCTTGGCCTTGAGCATGTCGGCGACCTTGCGCTCGTGTGCGGGGTTGGCGAAGGAATGCAGCAGGCACACCGCGACGGCTTCGACGCCGAGCCTGCGGCAGTGCGCGGCGGCGGCCTCGACGCTCGCCTCGTCGAGCGGCTCGATCACCACGCCGCCGGCGCCGATGCGCTCCCTGACCTCGAACACGCGGCTCGCCGGGACGGGGCGCGCGGGCTTCACCCAGGCGAGGTAGTTGGCGCGGCGCGGGATGTCCTGGCGGCCGATGGTCAGCACGTGGCGGAAGCCAGCCGTCGTGACCAGCGCCGCCTTCGCGCCCTTGCCCTCGAGGATCATGTTGGTGGCGACCGTCGTGCCGTGCAGCACGCGCGCGAGCGACGGAGCCGCCTTGCCGGCATCCTCGAGCGCCAGCCGAATGCCGGTCAGGAAGGCCTGCGACGGATCGCTCGGCACGGAGGGCGTCTTGGCGCGCCAGATCCGTCCGCTGGAAGCGTCGTGCAGGGCGATGTCGGTGAAGGTGCCGCCGATATCGACGGCAATCGCGAGGGACGAGTCCACGGACGACAGCTCTCTCATCTCATTGCCGGGAGCGCGCGACTCCAGTCGCGCTCATGTCCGAGAAAATGCGCCACTGGAGTGGCGCGCTCCCAGCAAAGAATTCACGACAATGAATCGACATAACCGTGACGGTGGAACGCCTTCACTTCGGGCCGCTTCGTCCGCAGCTTGCGCGTCAGGTCGGGATCGAACTCGTCCGACTCGATCGCAACGCCGTACAGGTCACGCGCCGCCTTCGCCGTCACGAACCCGCCGAGCACGTCGTCGAGCACGCTCTGCGGCGGGCGGTCGAACGGATGGCCGTAGCCGCCGCCGCCGCCGGTCTCGATGCGCAGCACGTCGCCGCGCTTCAGCATGTTGCCGTCGGAGAGCGGCTGGAGCTGGCGCTCGTGGTTGGTGCCGGGATTGACGACGACGCGGCCGGTGCCGCCCGCCATGCCGCCGGCCATGCCCCAGGGCGGGTTCTTCACGCTGTCGATGCGGATCGCCAGCATCGCCTCCTCGGCGAGGATGTCGTACTCGCGCACGATCCCGCAGCCCCCGCGCCAGCGGCCGGCGCCGCAGGAATCGGTGAGGATGCCGTAGGTTCGCAGCCGCACCGGGTAGCCGAGCTCGAGGAACTCGACCGGGTAGTTCTCCTGCGCCACGAAGTAGACCGCGTCGGTGCCGTCCGCGGTAACCCGCGCGCCCCAGCCGACACCGATGCCGTCGGACATCAGGAACGGCTCGAGCTTGCCATCGAGCGTGCGATAGGTGCCGCGCATGAAGGAGATGACGTAGGCCGAGTGCGCCGCCGGCGCCTTGCCGCCCGCGACGTTGATCAGCCCGTTCACCGCCGCGAGGAAGCGCATCAGGGTCAGGCCGCGCATGCCGAGCGGCGCCGGCCATTTCGGCCACAGCAGCGAGCCCTCGCGCAGCCTCACCTCGTCGAGCGCCTGCGGGCCGCCGGCGTTGCAGACCTGCGCCGGGTCGCCGCCGAGATAGAACATCGACAGCGCCGTGCCCGGCACGTCGGGATTGAGCAGCAGGTTGACCGGCCCGGGCGACTGGTCGTCGGTCGCCGTGGCGTCGAAGACGAACCTGTCCTCGCCGCCGCTGGTCTTCTCGCGGGTCAGCGCCAGCCGCAGGTGGAACGGGCCGTTGCCATGGCCGTCCGAATCGATCGCGTCGGTGAAGCGATGCGTGCCGTAGCCGAAGGTCTCGGCCAGCTTGTCCCGCACCAGCTTGCGGGTGCGGGCCACGAGTTGGCTGAGCGCGTCGGCCACGACCTCGCCGCCGAAGCGGGCGACGATCTCCTCGATGCGCTTCACGCCGAGCGAGGCCGAGGCCATCAGCGCCCGCATGTCGCCCATGTTCTGCTCGGGGAAGCGCGAATTGCGGAAGAAGATCCGCAGCGCCGCCTCGTTGGTCGTGCCGGCATCGATCAGCCTGGTCGGCGGGACGATGATGCCTTCCTGGAAGATGTCGAGCGTGTCGGGGCTGATCGAGCCCGAGCGCATGCCGCCGATGTCGGAGAAGTGCGCCCAGCCCATGACGAAGCCGCAGCGCCTGCCGTCGTGGAACACCGGCGCCAGCAGCACCTGGTCGTTGGAGTGGGAGATCGCGCCGCGCGAGCCGTAGCAGTCGTTGTACCAGTAGAGGTCGCCCTCGCGCATGGTGTCGGGCGGGAAGTCGCGGAACACCGGCCCGCAGATGTCGCCGAACACCGGCAGGTTGGAGCCGACCGCCATCACGCCGTCGGCGTCGAACAGCGCTGTGTAGAAGTCCTTCTTCTCGCGGATGAAGGCGGAGATGGCGGTGCGCTCGATCAGCGCCTCCATCTCGGCCTGCGCCGCACGGATCGCGCCGCGCACGATCTCCAGTGTCACTGGATCACAGACCGCGGCCGTGGAATTCCCGACAGACAGGTCGTTCATGACGACAGTCTGTGCAGGACCCGTCTGCCGGTCAACGACCGGCTATTCGGCGGCGACTGCGTCCCTGACGAACTTCCGAGCGTCGAAGTCCTCGGCGACCTTCATGTCGTTGCCGATCAGCTTCTCGACGTCGATCCTGGCGTATTCCATCACGCCCATGTCGCCCAGCGCCTTCTGCATCCTGGGGCCGAACAGGCCGATCTCCTTCAGGATCGGCACGATGCGGGTGAAGAGGCGCGAGCGGAATGCCTGCATGGCGCCCGACTCGTAGGCGTACTTCTGGAGCTCCTCGACCGGCAGGCCCGAGCGCATCCAGACCTCGGTCTGGTTGAAGCGGTCGCGCATGAAGTAGAGCGCCTCGACGGCGAACTCCTCGCGCTCGGCCCGCTCGTGGTCCGAGAGCTGCGGGTAGTAGTCGCGCAGCGCCAGCCGGCCGAAGGTGACGTGGCGCGCCTCGTCCTGCATGACGTAGGCGTTCACCGAGGCGGCGAGGTTGTTCTTCGCGCTGTCGCGGATGCGCTGGAAGGCGGCGAGGGCGAGGCCTTCGACCAGCACCTGCATGCCGAGATAGGTGAAGTCCCAGCGGCGGTCGGAGAGCGTCTGCTCGAGCAGCGTCTTGAGCGACGGCGTGATGGGGTAGGCGGCCTTGAACTTCTCGTGGATCAGCCGCTTGTAGGCTTCGATGTGGCGCGCCTCGTCCATCACCTGGGTCGCGGCGTAGAACTTGGCGTTCATGTCCGGCACGGTGCTGACGATCTTGGCGGTCGCGATCAGCGCGCCCTGCTCGCCGTGCATGAACTGGCAGATCGAATGGCACTGCAGGTTGAAGCGCAGCCAGTTCTTCTCCTTGTCGGTGAGCTTCTGCCAGATCGGCGAGCCGAAGATGGGAATGGTCTCGTCGGCCATGCCCATCGGGTTGTCCTCGAACAGCTCCTGGCTCCAGTCGATGCGCTTGCTGGCATCCCACTGCTGCTGCTTGCCCTTCTCGTAGAGATTGAGCAGGTCGGCCGAGCCGTCGTCGTATTCCCAGTTGAACAGCACCTCGGTCGCGCCGTCGAAGTGCCATTGAGTGATGTCGACGGGCAGCTGGTAGAGCTTCTGCGTGGTCATGGCGCTCCTCACAAAAGATGACGCTTCGTTCACATTTTGCGAGGTTAATTACCACAAGTCCTCAGCGAGTTCTTTGATCGACCCGCGGGACAAGTGGTCGCAGAAAAGGTGCAAATTGGTTGCAGTCGCGCTGGCGCTAGCCAAGGAAGCGCCGGAACTCCCGCACGGCGACCTCGGGCCGCTCGCGCACGGAGGCGTGGCCTGCGTTCGGCACCTCGACGATGCCTTTGCTCCCGGGAATGTTGTCGGCCATCCAGCGTGCGGCGTCCTTGAAGGCCTGGCCTTCGTTGGAGCCGAGCACGATCAGGGTCGGCATGGTCATGCGCCTGGATTGCGGCCGCGCATCGAGCATCGCCAGCCATTCGCAGCCCAGCGCGTAGCCCTCGCCGTTGCACGAGGCCCACTTCTCCTTCACGTGGCGCACGTTGGGGCCGTTCTCCTCGAGCGACGCCGCGGTGAAGAACACCTTCTCGAGCGCCGGGATCAGGCTCGCCACGCCGTTCTTGCGCGCGGCCTCGGCGCGCACCGGCCAGGCCGCGCGCATCTCGTCCGTGTAGCGCGGGCTGCAGTCGCACAGGATCACCTTGTCGACCATCTCCGGATGCGTGCCGGCGAAGGCCTGCGCCAGCGACCCGCCCATCGAGATGCCGGCGATGTTCGCCTTGGCAATGCCCTCGCGCTTCAGGATGGCGTGCAGTTGCGCGGCGAGCTCGGCCTCGCCGTACTGGCCCCGGGGCAGCCTGGTGTCGTGGTGGCCGGGGAAGCTGTAGGCGATCAGCTCGAACTGGTCGGCGAGCGGATCGAGCACGTCCCAGAAGGTCCAGTCCATGCCGAGGCAATGCAGCAGCACCAGCGGCTTGCCGCGGCCGCGGCGATGCACGGTGACATCGTTGGGATCGAGCGGCTTGGGGTTCCAGTCCATGGGTTGCCCTGCAGTGTCTCCTACGACGCCCGCTCGCGGCGGCGCAGGAAGTCGACGAAGTAGGCGGCGAGCGTGCCGTTCTTCTTTGCCCAGCCGTCGAGGTCGACATCGACATCGAGGTCGTGGTCCATCAGCTCGCGATATTCGCTGTTGGGCATCAGGCGATGCGCCGCCTGGCCGGCGGCGCATCGATGGGTGCGGTCGTTGCCGGGGACGATCAGGGTCGGCAGGGCGATGCGGCGCATCTCGTCGGGCGTGAGGCCGGCGACCGGGTGCAAGGCGCCCTGGTGGAAGCCGGCAAGCCAGCGCTTCATCGCCGCCAGGAAAGCCTCGGCGCCCATTCCCTCGAGGATCTTCCGGTTGGCCGGGTTGGCCGCGATCATCGCCGCGAAGTGCTCGGTCTCCATGACGGCCTCCAGCCCACCCTGCTCGACCGCGGCAATGAACTGTCCGTAGTAGTTGAAGGCCAGCCGCTTGGCGGCGAATTCGCCCCCGGTGACGCGCCACAAGAGAAGGGCCTTCACCGCCTCGGGGTGGTGCAGCGCCAACAACAAGGAGAGGCGCGAGCCGGAGGAGCAGCCGGCGACATAGGCCGGCCCGGTGCCGAGCGTCTGCAGCAGGGCGAACAGGTCTTCCGCCTGCTCGTGGCTCTCGGACTGGCCGGGGAAGCCGATCTCCGACGCGCCGGTGTTGCGCCTGTCATAAACCAGCACCCGGAAGCCTGCCTCGGCCAGCAGCACACCGAGCGCCCGGTCGGGGGCGAGGCCGCGCCGGCCGCCGGGCGACATCGCGACCCACGGGCCGCGGTTGCCCAGCACCTCGTAGACGAGTCTTACACCGCGTACGACCGCGCTTTGCATGGCTCCTCCCGCTCCGGACATGGCACGCTAGCACGCACGACTTGCTCTTGGCCGCCGGGTCGGCTTGGATACGTCTTCTCAAAAAGGAATAGCGGGGACGCCGAGGCATGAGCGAAATCCAGTATCGGGTTGCGAAAAACGTCAAGGACGCGGTGGCCCTGATGGCCAAGTCCAAGGGCAAGGGCTACGTCCTGGCCGGCGGCACCGACCTCCTGGTCCAGATGAAGTCGGGCGCCCGCGAGCCGGGCCTGATCGTCGACGTCAAGAAAATCCCGGAGATGGTGTCGATCACCGAGAAGAACGGGGCCTTCACCATCGGCGCAGCGACGCCGGCGGCAGTGCTCGGCGAGCACAAGAAGTTCCGCAAGACCTGGCCTGGCGTGCTCGAGGCGATCAACCTGATCGGCTCCACCCAGGTGCAGGGCCGCGCCTCGGCGGGCGGCAACCTGTGCAACGCCTCGCCGGCGGCCGATTCGGTCCCGGCGCTGGTGGCGGCCGGCTGCATCGCCAACATCGTCGGCCCCAAGGGCAAGCGCTCGGTGCCGGTCGAGAAGTTCAATTCAGGTCCGGGCAAGACGACGCTGAAGCCCGGCGAGATCCTGGTCTCGCTGACTCTCCCGAAGCGCGGCAAGGACGCATCGGACGCCTACCTGCGCCTGATCCCGCGCACCGAGATGGACATCGCCGTGGTCGGCGTCGGCGTCAGCCTCAGCATGAAGGGCGACACCGTGAAGGACGCGCGCGTCGGCCTCGGCGCCGTGGCGCCGACCGTGCTGCTGGTCGACAAGGCGGCCAAGGCGCTGATCGGCTCCAAGCTCGACGACGCGGCCCTGGAAGCGGCGGCGGCGGCCTGCTCGGAGGCGTGCAAGCCGATCGACGACAAGCGCGGCACCATCAAGTACCGCACCAAGATCGCAGGCGTGCTGCTGAAGCGCGCGGCGCTGATCGCGCGCGATCGCATCAACGGCATCGAGCATCGGGGGCACAGGTAAGCCAATGGCCAAGATCCACGTCACGACCACCATCAACGGTTCGGAGACCGAGTTTCTCTGCGAGCCCAACCAGACCCTGCTCGACGTGCTGCGCGACACGCTCGGCCTGACCGGCAGCAAGGAAGGCTGCGGCTCGGGCGACTGCGGCGCCTGCAGCGTCACCGTCAACGGCCGCCTCGTCTGCTCCTGCCTGGTGCTGGCGCCCGAGGCCGAGGGCCAGAAGATCGAGACCATCGAGGGCATGGCCGACGGCGAGAAGCTGCACCCGCTGCAGAAGAAGTTCGTCGAGCTGGCCGCGCTCCAGTGCGGCATCTGCACGCCGGGCTTCCTGGTCGCCTCGAAGGCACTGCTCGAGAGGAACCCGAACCCGACCGAGACCGAGGTCCGCTACTGGCTCGCCGGCAATCTCTGCCGCTGCACCGGCTACGACAAGATCATCAACGCGGTCATGGAAGTGGCCGCCGACATGAGAGGAGCCTCAAATGCCTGACGGCGGTTCCCAGAGCACCAGCAAGTACAAATGGATCGGCACGCGTCCGGATCGTCCGGACGGCGCCGACAAGGTGACCGGCCGCGCCCGCTTCGGCGCCGACTTCAACCTGCCGGGCCAGTTGATCGGCAAGGTGCTGCGCAGCCCGCACCCGCACGCCATCATCAAGTCGATCGACACCTCGAAGGCGGAAGCGCTGCCGGGGGTGAAGGCGGTGGTGACGGCCAACGACTTCCCCGAGCAGCCCAACATGATCGTGCCGACGGGGGAGATGCAGGTGAACCTGCGCGACATCACCCGCAACATCATGGCGCGCGAGAAGGCGCTCTACGAAGGCCATCCGGTCGCCGCCGTCGCCGCAGTGTCGGAGCAGGTCGCCCGGCAGGCGCTCCGCCTGATCAAGGTCGACTACAAGGTGCTGCCGCACGTGATCGACGTCGCCGAGGCGATGAAGCCCGGCGCGCCGGTGCTGCACGACACCATGATCACCGAGGGCGTGAACCCGCCGCCGACCAAGGCGTCGAACATCGCCAAGCGCATCGAGTTCAACAAGGGCGACACCAAGGCGGGCTTCGCCGAGGCCGAGGTGGTGATCGAGGAGAACTTCACCACGCAGGCCGTGCACCAGGGCTACATCGAGCCGCATGCGGCACTCGCCAGCGCCGCCGAGGACGGCCAGGTGGAGGTCTGGTCGACCACGCAGGGTCATTTCCAGGTGCGCGGCTTCTGCGCCAAGCTGCTCAACCTCGACACCTCGCAAATCAGGGTCACGCCGACCGAGATCGGCGGCGGCTTCGGCGGCAAGACGGTCGTCTACCTCGAGCCGCTGGCGATCCGCCTGTCGCAGAAGTCGGGCAAGCCGGTGAAGATGACCATGACCCGCGAGGAGGTGTTCCGCGCCTCCGGCCCGGCGCCGGGCGGCAACGTCAAGGTCAAGATCGGCGCGAAGAAGGACGGCCGCATCGTCGCCGCCGAGTGCATCGTCGAGATGCAGGCCGGCGCCTTCCCGGGCTCGCCGGTCGGTCCGGCCTGCATGTGCTCGTATGCCTGCTACGACATCGACAACATGCACATCGTCGGCTTCGACGTCGTCAGCAACCGGCCCAAGGTCGCGGCCTATCGCGCGCCCGGCGCGCCGATCTCGGCGTGGGCCGTGGAATCGGCGATGGACATGCTGGCCCAGAAGCTCGGCATGGACCCGATCGACCTGCGCCTGAAGAACGCCGCGAAGAAGGGCACCAAGACCGCCTACGGCGTCACCTTCAACACCATCGGCATGGTCGAGACGCTCGAGGCGGTGAAGAACTCGGCGCACTACAAGACCCCGCCGAAGCCGGGCTATGCGCGCGGCGTGGCGGCCGGCTTCTGGTTCAACGTCGGCGCCGATTCCAGCGCCGCGGCGCATGTCGGCGAGGACGGCTCGGTCACCGTGATCTCGGGCAATCCCGATATCGGCGGCAGCCGCGCCTCGCTCGCCCTGATGGCGGCCGAGGAGCTCGGGGTCGACTACGACAAGGTGCGGCCGGTGATTGCCGACACGGCGTCGATCGGCTTCAACTTCGTGACCGGCGGCAGCCGCGTCACCTTCGCCACGGGACTCGCGGTGGTGAACTCGGTGCGCGACATGATCCGCGAGCTCAAGGTCCGCGCCGCCAAGATCTGGAACGTCGATCCGGAGGCGGTGATCTGGGAGAACGGCATGGCCAAGCCCGCCGGCTCCAACGTCGGCGAGTTCGAGCCGCTGACCTTGGCCCAATTGGCGGCACAAGCCGGCAGGACCGGCGGGCCGATCAACGGCCACGCGCAGCTCAACGTCACGGGCGCCGGGCCGGGCTTCGGCGTCCATGTCTGCGACCTCGCGGTCGACCACGACACGGGCTGCGTCACGATCGGCCGCTACACCGCGGCGCAGGACGTCGGCACGGCGATCCATCCCTCGTATGTCGAGGGCCAGCTCCAGGGCGGCGCCGTGCAGGGCATCGGCTGGGCGCTGAACGAGGAGTACATCTACAACGCCAAGGGCAAGCTCGATAACCCGGGCTTCCTCGACTACCGCATGCCGGTGGCGTCGGACCTGCCGATGATCGAGACCATCCTGATCGAGGTCCCGAACCCGACGCATCCCTACGGCGTGCGCGGCGTCGGCGAGGTGCCGATCGTCCCGCCGACCGCCGCGGTCGGCAACGCGATTGCCCGCGCCACGGGCGTGCGCATGACCGACCTGCCGATGTCGCCGCCGCGCCTCTCCGAGGCGCTCGACGCGGCCGCGCCAAGGATGGCGGCGGACTGAGGCTCAGATCGACAACGACGAAGGAGAAGGCGGCCCCTCGGAGGCCGCCTTTTCTTTTGGCGCTTGCAGAGGGTTGCGTGCACAATAACCTAATAAATGATCGACGCAATAGCATAATAAGTGTACAACACAATAATCTAATAAACAAACAGCACAAAAACCTAACAATCGCACGGGTGGAGAACGGGAAGACAATGGCCACTCTTCCGCAGAAGCTGGCGGATTCCCTCGGGGCCCTCAAGGCGCTCCAGGAGCGGGGCATCGTTGCTATCCGCGCCAAGGATCTTGGCCGCACGCACCGGGAGCGGCTTCAGAAGAACGGCTTC
>JAFEFF010000149.1 GCA_018240745.1 Pseudomonadota bacterium | reverse complement strand
CAGCCACTGCAGCTGGCCCTGCTGGTGTCGGCCGTCGCGATGCTAGTCCTGTGCTGGCTGGTGCCGCCGCGCTGGGGGATGTGGCTGGCCAACGGCTACGGCCTGGCGCTGGGCTTCGGCCTCATCGTGCTGGCGCTGCGCAAGGCCGTGCGCGGCACCCGCGTGGCCTGGATCTCGGCGGCGGGCGTTTCGCTGGCCATCATCAGCCTGGTCACGCTCGACTGGATCTGGGTGCACGGCGACACGACGCCATTGGCCGTGCACGCGCTGGGCGCGCTGTCTTCCATGGCCTACATCGGGATCATGGGCTGGGCCATGTGGATGCGCTACGCCTATGCGCTGGAGCTCAAGCAGGTGCTGGCCCAGGGCCCCAGCTTCGACCCGGTCACCCGGCTGCCCTCGCACGCCCATGCCGGGCGGCTGGTGGGCTCCTTCCTGCGCAGCGGGTCGGCGCAGTCGCTGGGCGTGGTGGCGGTGACGCTGGCCAACCTGGCCACGCTGGAGGCACTGTACGGGCGCGCCGCCTACAACCATGCGCTCTACGTCTCGGCGGGCCGGCTGCGGCGCTGCACGCCCCTGGGCGCCCAGCTCGGCCGGCTGGGCGATGACGGCTTCCTGGTGCTGGTGCGCACGGAAGACCCCGAACTCCTGAAGCACATGGCGGCCAAGGTGCGGCGCGCCCTCACGCAGCCGATCCACGTGGGCGAGGACATCGAGCAGCACACGGCCGGCGCGTTGCCGGCCGACTGGGTGGCCGACATCGGCATCGGCATGTCGCTGCGCAAGGACCCCGATGGCGCGGCCAGCGCGGTGGCCACGGCCCGCGCCATGTCGCGCGCCGCGCTGGCCATGGCCAGCCGGATTGCCTTCTCCGAACAGCGGGAAGCGAAAGTCGGCGCTTGAGCGGCGGCGTGGGTCTGGACCATCGGCGGACCGCGGCGGGAACCCGTCGCATCGTCCCGACTCTACCTGGCTCATCCCGAGCCGGAGTCCCCATGACCCAGACCGAAACACAAGCGATCGTCACCCTCAGCCTCATGGCCGCCTTCGTCGACGGCGACAAGCATGACCGCGAGCGCGCGGAGGTCAGGCGCATCGCCGAGGGGCTGGCGCAGTCCGACGCGGTGCACCTGCCCACGCTGGTGCAGGACGTGCTGATGAAACGGGTGGACCTGGCCGGTACCGCCGCGGCCCTGCGCTCGGCCGACACGCGCCAGCTGGCCTACGAGATGGCGGTCTGCGTGTGCGATGCCGACGGTGTGCAGTCGCTGCCGGAGCAGAAGTTCCTGGAGCAACTGCGCAGCACCCTGGGCCTGGATGCGGGCCGGGCGCGGCAGTTCACCGAAGACGCCGAATCCGTCGCCGCCGCGCCCATGGCCGGCCCGGTGCCGGCGCCGGGCGGCAGTGTCGAGCCTCCGCCCGTGCCCACGGCGGGCGTGGCTGGCGTGGGCGTGGGCGTGCGCACGCCCAACGTCAGCGAGCAGGAGCTCGACCAGACCATCCTCAACGCCGCCATCACCAACGGCGCGCTGGAACTGCTGCCGGAGACGCTGTCGACCATGGCGATCATCCCGCTGCAGATGCGGCTGGTCTACCGCATCGGCCAGGCCTACGGCTACGAACTCGACTCCGGGCACGTCAAGGATTTCCTCGCCACCGTGGGCGTGGGGTTGACCTCGCAGTACCTCGAACAGGCGGGCCGCAAGCTGCTGGGCGGGCTGCTCGGTCGCGTGGCTGGCGGGCTGGGGCGCGGTATCGTCCAGCGCGGCCTGCAGCTTCTTCAGCGATGCGTACAGCGCGGCGCGCTCCTGCGGATCCAGCACCTGCAGCAACTGCTCCTGGCTTGCGCGCGCCTGCGGCAGGATGCGGCGCGCCAGCGCGCGGCCGGCGGGGGTGATCGCCACGATCAGCCGGCGGCCGTGGGCCGGATCGGCTTCGACCGTGACCAGCGACTGTGCGCCGAGGGAGCGCAGCAGCCGCCCCGCGTACGCCTTGTCCATCGCCAGCGCGCGGCACAGCGTGGCCAGTTGCACGGAGCCTTCCGAATTCAGCCGTGCCAGCATGCGCCACTCGGCCACCGACAGGCCGTGCGCACGTGCGTAGGTGGCGCTGACCTGCTGCTGGATCGCCTGGGCGAGCCGCAGCAGCATGGTGCTGGGATAGTCCTCCAGCGGCAGGTCGGCAGCGAAGCGACCGTCGGCCTGCCAGGGGCAGGACTCGGCGGAGCGGGGCCGGCGGGACGGTGTGGACACGTCCACACTGTGATCCGGGCCGGGCGGCGACCGGAGAGAGTTTTCCCTGCGGTCCTAGGTATGCGTGGTGAGGTGGCGCCGATCAGCCCGGAGGCGAAGACCGGCGAGTGAGCACCACCGGCGCCCCACCCAGGCGACTGCGGGTGCGGGTATGCGCGACGCCTGCATCCATGGCCGTCACGTGCTCGGGCAGCCAGCGGCGCAGCTCGGCCGTCAGCCGCGCCACCAGATGGGCGGACTCGGTCGAGTCCGGACCGGCCGCGACGATGCCGCGCACCTCGTCCATCGACTTGAGCACGGCCGCGTGCTCGTCCAGGTGGCAGCTGGCGTTGCCGTCACGCATCTGCCGCAATTCCTGGTCCTCCAGCGCGAAGTGTTCGCTGGCGTGCGCCTGAAGCGCGTCGAGGCTGGCGAGCACGTCTGCGCCTTTGGCAGCGGCGAGGCGGTCGACGAGGTCGGCCAGCTTCGCGTGGTCAGCATCGAGTGTGGGATCTCCGAGAGCGGGTGCTTCTGTCATGGCTGGGCGGCGTCGAGCTGCAATTCAGGAATCGGGAGTAAGGCGGGAACGATAGCCGGCTTTTCTCAGCGCATGAAGAGCCCGCCGTTCATGTCCAGAGTCGCCCCGACGAAGAACCCGCCCTGGTCGGACGCCAGTAGCGCCACCGCGGCGGCGAACTCGGAGGCTTCTCCGAATCGGCCGATCGGCACCAGCTTCTCGATGCGCTCGATCTGTTCCTGCGACAGCCGCCCCTTGGCCGTGGAGATCGGGCCCGGCGCGATGGCGTTGACGGTGACGCCGGTGCCCGCGAGCTGCTGTGCGAAGTACTTCGACAGCATGGTCGCCCCCGCCTTGGCTGCCGCGTAGTGCGCCGACGCGACCGTGCCGCCGTTCTGCCCGGCCAGCGAAGTGATGTTGACGATGCGGCCCCAGCCGTTGGAGCGCATGTGATCGGCAAAGACCTGGCAGCTGAGGAAGACGCTGCGCATGTTGATTGCCACGATGTCGTCGAACTCCTCGGTCGTGATGTCCTGCACCGGCGTGCGCTTGGCGTAACCGGCATTGTTGACCACGATGTCGGTACGGCCCCAGGCGCTGGCGATGCGGTCCCGCGCATCCTCGAACGCCCGTTTGCTGCGCACGTCGAGTGTCAGGGCCATCGCAGAGACGCCGGAATCGTCCAGGCGATCCGCCAGCTGCCGCGCGGCTTGCCCGTCGATGTCGCTCACCGCGACGCGCGCGCCGGAGGCGTGGAACAGGCGGGCGATCTCCTCGCCCACGCCGCGGCCGGCGCCGGTGACCAGTGCCGTGCGGCCGTGGAAGTCGAAATTCACGGTGCTCTTGTTGCCGGTCGGCATGTCCATCTAGAGGTCCAGGGTAAGGGACGGGGTGCGTGCCCCGGAACAGCACACCATCACGGCGTCGTTCGCATCGCGTTCGTCCTGGGTGAGGAAGACGTCGCGGTGGTCCGGCACGCCATGGAGCACAGGCACGCGGCAGCTGCCGCAGACGCCTTCGGTGCAGGCGAAGCCCACGTCGACACCGGCGTTGAGCAACGCGTCCAGCATGGTCTCGCCGGCCTTGACCTCGAGGGTCTTGCCGCTGCGCTGGAGTTCCAGCCGGTAGCCGCCCTGGCATGCAGGCTGCGTGTCCGCCGAGAAATACTCGAAGTGCAGGCGCTTGCCCAGGTGGGCGCCATGCTCGCGGTACGCGGCCAGCATGCCGGCGGGCCCGCAACAGTAGGCATGCGCCTGCGGCGCCAGCGAGCCGAGCAGGCGCTGCAGGTCGAGCCGCGGCGTGCTCGGCTCATCGTCGATGGTCACATGTACCTGCGCGAATGCCGCCAGCTGGTCGAGGAAAGCTGCACGGGCCCGCGTGCGCACGGCGTAATGCAGCTCCCAGGAAGATCCCAGGCGTTGCAGTCTCGCGATCATCGACAGCATGGGCGTGATGCCGATGCCGCCGGCGACCAGCACAGTGTGAGCTGAGTTCTCCTCCAGCGGAAAGTTGTTGCGCGGTTCCGAGACTTCCACCAGCTGCCCGGCACGCCATTCCTCGTGGATGTGGCGCGAGCCGCCGCGGGTGGCGGGGTCCAGTTGCACGGCGATCTCGTAGGCGCCGTGCTCCCTGGGGTCGTTCAGCAGGGAATAGCTGCGGGTGAGGCCAGGACGCAGCGCCACGTCGACGTGGGCACCGGCGGTGAAGGGTGCCAGGTGCGCCCCGGGCAGTGGCTCCAGCCGGAAGCCCAGGATGTCCTGTGCCTCCCAGCGGACCGATCGAACCCTCGCCTTCATGCCCGCTCCTCGGGCTGCGCCGTCCAGCGCACCGCCTTTTCCAGTTGCGCCTGGTAAGCCTGTTCCAGCGGCGCGTCGGGGGCGAACAGGAAGGAGCCGGCGCGTGCGCCCATGAAGGTGTCCGGGTCGCTGGCGCCCGGCGGCAGTTCGCCGCTGTCGCGATAAGCACGGGCCGCGAGCAGCAGGCGACGGCGGGTGCGGGCGATCATCTGGTCGGTCGGCGCGAGATGTTCCCAGTCATGGTCCGTGATGGGCCCCATGCTCTCGGTCACCGCCTGGTCCTGGATGGTGATGTTGCCGATGCCGGTGTATTGCGTCCCGTCGCGCTGCGACTGGCGATCCAGGCCCCAGTCGTTGTGCGCCCGGTCACGGCAGCGCCAGCGGCCATGCCAGTCGTTGGTGTTCGGCTCGTACTCGAACTTCTCGTACAGCGGCTGCCCGTTCCTGCGCTTGGACACGTAGGCAGGGTTACCTTCGTCGACCCCGCCCGAGATGTCGAACAGCATGCTGTGGTGGTCGTCCATCGGCACCCAGGCGCGCGCGATGGCGCGGCTGGAGAAGCGTGCGTTGGGCGTCTGCGTCCAGAACGGGAACATGAAGTGGGCGACGCGCCAGGACATCTGGCCGTCGTCGTTCGTGCGGAATCCCCCGTACATCGTGCCCCAGTCGGTGTTGCGCACCTCATACTCGGGAGCGCGGTTGATGACGGTGGGGCGCATCGGATGGTCGTCGTCGAGGTCCTCGGGCTTGAGCATCCCCACGTGCAGGAAACCCACGTGAGAGGTGTCGATGTCGCCCTCCAGCGCCTGCAGCCAGTTGCACTCCCGCTGCAGGCACCAGATCTCGTTGCCGGGGATCAGGTTGGCCTCGATGTTGGGCAAGGGCGGGGGCGATTCCTGCTGCCGGCCCATGTACACCCACACCAGGCCGTTGCGTTCGGTCGTGCGATAGGCCTTGGCATGCACCTTGTCCTTGAATTCCTGGCGCGCCGGCACGTTGGGCATGTCCACGCAGTTCCCTCGCACGTCGAACTTCCAGCCGTGGTAGACGCAGCGGATGCCGCTTTCCTCGTTGCGGCCCAGGTAGAGCGAGGCGCAGCGATGCGGGCAGCGGTGGTCGAAGATGCCGACGCATCCCTGCGAGTCGCGAAAGGCGACGAGCTTCTCGCCCAGCAGCATCAGCCGCATGGGATCGCCGTCCGCCTGCAACTCGGAGGAGAGCGCCGCGGGTATCCAGTACTGCCGCATGAACTCTCCCATGACGGTTCCGGGACCCACCCGCGTCAGGTCGGTGCTGTCTTGCGCTTTCATGAATGCCCTTGCCGCGGTGCATGCCGCGATGGATGGTGAGGGGCCCGGAGACTTCCGGGCCAGTGCACTGATCGTAGGAGCAGACGCGGCGCCGCGTGATTCGAAGCGCGCCGGCGACATTCAATAACCGGAAGGATCGGCATACCGACTTACTTTCCGCAGGTCGCCAGACGCATTTGCGCGTAATTTCCCGGTCGCGGGAAGGTCAAGGTTGGCGCGGTACTTCCAAGTCGATGAGACGCTCGGTCTGCTCCTCCCACTCACGCATAAGCT
>JAFEFF010000148.1 GCA_018240745.1 Pseudomonadota bacterium | reverse complement strand
TCCACCTGGCGATCAGCACCGGGAGCAGGTACTCGCCGATCGTGTAGCTGGCGGCCAGCCGCAGCGACGCCGCATGGGCCGCGGTGAACAGGGCTTCCGTCTCCACCGCCTGCTCCAGGATTCCGGCCGCGCGCGGCAGCAGGGCCCGCCCATTCTCGTTGATGACCAGCTTCTTGCCCACCCGGTCGAAGAGCTGCGCACCAAGCACGGCCTCCAGCTCGCCGAGCGCGTTACTCGCGGCCGACTGCGAGCGCGAGATCTCGTCAGCCGCGGCCCGCGTCGTGCCGCCGCGCGCCACCGCCGCGAACACCTCCAGCTGGCGCAGCGTGAGCTTCAGTCTCTGATCGATTTTCTGATTCACTGCAACCGGAATTATGCGGCACACGAATCTGTGCGCTGTCTAGCATAAGCTTATGTTCAAGTTCCTCTCCAGCGAGCCGGTGCACGATGCAACCGCGAGCAGCACCGCGGACACCGAGGTCAAGACGACTACGTGCTACATGTGTGCCTGCCGCTGCGGCATACGCGTGCACCTGCGCGACGGGCAGGTCCGGTACATCGACGGCAATCCCGACCACCCGATCAACAAGGGCGTGATCTGCGCCAAGGGCAGCGCGGGAATCATGAAGCAGGTATCGCCTGCGCGCCTGACGCAGCCGCTTCTGCGCAGGCCAGGCAGCGAGCGGGGCGAGGGTGAGTTCGAGCCGATCTCCTGGGAGCGCGCCTACGAGCTGCTCACCGAGCGCCTGGGCCGTATCCGCGCCACCGATCCGAAGAAGTTCGCCCTGTTCACCGGGCGCGACCAGATGCAGGCCCTCACCGGCCTGTTCGCGCGCCAGTTCGGCACACCGAACTATGCGGCGCACGGCGGCTTCTGTTCGGTGAACATGGCTGCCGGCATGATCTATTCGGTCGGCGGCAGCTTCTGGGAGTTCGGCGGCCCGGACCTGGATCGCGCCAAGCTGTTCGTGATGATAGGCACCGCGGAAGACCACCACAGCAACCCGATGAAGATCGCCTTGGGCGACTTCAAGCGCAAGGGCGGCCGCTTCATCTCGATCAACCCCGTGCGCACCGGCTATTCGGCGATCGCCGACGAGTGGATTCCGATCCGCCCCGGCACCGACGGCGCACTGTTCATGGCGCTGCTGCACGAACTGCTCGCGCAAGGCCTGGTCGACCGGTCCTTCCTGCAGCGGTTCACCAATGCGCCGCAACTGGTGGTGCTGGACGAGGGCGAGCGCGAAGGCCTGTTCGCCTTCGATCCCGCCGCCGGCCCGCCCGGCGACGGCCGCCACCCGCACAACAAGCTGGCATGGGACCTGGCCAGCGGCCGGGTGGTGCAGGCCTATCCGGAAGGCGTGGAGGAAGGGCGCCAACTGGCGCTGGAGGGCCACTACAAGCTGGCGGACGGGACGCGTGTGGCGCCAGCCTTCCAGCTGTTGCGAGACCGCGTTGCCGACACCACGCCCGAGTGGGCAGAGGACATCACTGGCATCCCGTCCGAGCGCATCCGCCAGCTGGCGCGCGAAGTGGGGGAGACGGCGCTGCACCAGGCCTTCGAACTTCCCATTCCGTGGACCGATGCGTGGGGGAAGCGGCACCCCACCACCCAAGGGCGGCCGGTGGCCTTCCACGCCATGCGCGGGCTGGCGGCGCATTCCAACGGGTTCCAGACGGTGCGCGCGCTGGCGGTGCTCATGAGCGTGCTGGGCACCATCGACGCGCCCGGCGGCTTCCGCCACAAGGCGCCGTACCCGCGCCACATCGTGCCGAACTACCGGGCCTTCAACGACCCGTCCATGATCAAGCCCAACACGCCGCTGAACGCGGCGCCATTGGGTTTTCCCGCCGGCCCCGACGAATTGGCGGTGCACGAGGACGGAACGCCGCTGCGCATCGATCACGCGTTCTCCTGGGAGCACCCGCTGTCGGCCCACGGGATGATGCACAACGTCATCACCAACGCGGTGCGCGGTGACCCCTACGAGATCGACACACTGTTGATCTTCATGGCGAACATGGCGTGGAACTCCACCATGAACACCATGGAGGTGCGCAAGAAGCTCAACGCGCGCGGGGAGGACGGCAACTACAAGATTCCGTTCCTGGTGGTGTGCGATGCCTTCCAGAGCGAGATGGTCGCCTTCGCCGACCTGGTGCTGCCGGACACTACCTATCTCGAGCGGCACGACGTCATGAGCATGCTGGACCGGCCGATCTCGGAGTACGACGGTCCGGTGGATTCCGTGCGCGTCCCCGTGGTGGAGCCCACCGGGAACTGCAAGCCGTTCCAGGAGGTGCTGATCGAGCTGGCCTCGCGCCTGAAATTCCCCGCCTTCACCCGAGAGGACGGCACGCGCAAGTTCAAGGACTATCCCGACTTCGTCGTCAACTTCCAGGCCCAGCCGGGCGTGGGCTTTCTCATGGGCTGGCGCGGCAAGGACGGCACTGAGCACCTGCGTGGCGATCCCAACCCCCGGCAGTGGGAGATGTACGCCAGGAACAACTGCGTCTTCCAGTACCACATGCCGGAAGACCAGCAGTACATGCGCAACTGGAACCAGCCTTACCTGGACTTCGCCAAGGACAAGGGTTGGCGGCAGCGCAACGACCCGGTGCAGCTGGCCATCTACTCGGACACGCTGCAGGCCTTCCGGCTGGCCGCGCAGGGCAAGAGCAAGGGCCGCCAGCCGCCGGAGCACCTGCGCGAGCGCATCGCCACCTACTTCGATCCGCTGCCGTTCTGGTATGCGCCGCTGGAGACCGCCTGCATCGACGCCGACCGCTACCCCCTGGCGGCGATCACCCAGCGGCCGATGGCGATGTACCACTCCTGGGATTCGCAGAACGCCTGGCTGCGCCAGATCCACAGCCACAACTACCTGTACGTGAACCCGCGCACCGCGCAGGAAGCTGGCATCGAGGACGGCGGCTGGGCCTGGGTGACCAGCGCCTGGGGAGAGCTGCGCTGCATGCTGCGCTACAGCGATGCGGTGGAGCCGGGCACGGTCTGGACCTGGAACGCGATCGGCAAGGGTTCCGGCGCCTGGCAGTTGGCGCCTGCCGCCGACGAGTCGCGCAAGGGCTTCCTGCTCAATCACCTGATCACCGAGGAGCTGCCCTTTGCCGGTGGACACATCAGCAACTCCGACCCGGTCACCGGCCAAGCCGGCTGGTACGACGTGCGGGTGAACCTGCGCCCGGCGGCGCCCGAAGAACCAGCGGAAACCTTCCCCCAGATTGCAACCGTGCCGAGCGCCCCAGGCGTGCTCGGGGGCGCCCGCAAGGTGCTTGCCTACCTCGTTCCCAGGAAGCCATGAACAACCCAGTCCAGCCAGCCCCCGAAACACTGGCCAAGCAGCTTGCTCTGGTCATCGACCTGAATGTCTGCGTCGGCTGCCATGCCTGCGTCACCTCGTGCAAGGAGTGGAACACCTCGGGCGCGGCCGGCCCGCTGACGGACCTGAATGCTTACGGCGAGCGGCCCACCGGCACCTTCTTCAACCGGGTCCAGACCTTCGAGGCCGATAGCTACCCGGATACGCAGACCATCCACTTCCCCAAGAGCTGCCTGCACTGCGAGGACCCACCCTGCGTGCCTGTCTGCCCTACCGGTGCCAGCTACAAGCGCAAGAGCGACGGTATCGTGCTGGTGGACTACGACAAGTGCATCGGCTGCAAATATTGCAGCTGGGCCTGCCCCTACGGCGCCCGTGAGTTCGACGAGGAACGCAAGGTGATGACCAAGTGCACCCTGTGTGTG
>JAFEFF010000147.1 GCA_018240745.1 Pseudomonadota bacterium | reverse complement strand
TTCGCCAGGGTGGAATACAAAATGTTGACCCTGCCGTTGAGATTGAAGATTGCGGCGCCGAGGCCGCTGGCGGGTCCTCCCCCACCACCGATGGCAGAGTTGCCGGTCATCGTCACGTTGATCAGACTCAGCGAGCCGCGGTGATTGAAGATCGCGCCGCCCATGCCGGCGCCGCCACCGTACCCGTATCCGCCACCGAAACCGCCGCTGGCGTTGTTGCCGCCGCCGCCGCCGAAGCCGCCGTTGCCGCCCCCGGAGTCGCCGTAGCCACCACCGCCACCAAAGCCCCCATCACCGCCATGGCCGCCACTGCCATTGTTGCCATAGGAATCGAAGCCACCCCCGCCGCCTTTGCCGCCGCCGCCGCCTTCGCCACCTCCTCCGCCGCCACCTCCGCCGCCTCCGCCGCCCGTGAAATAGGGGTTGTCTCCGTCAACGCCGATGGCGCCGCCGAATCCAAACCCACCGCCGTAACCGCCACTGCCACCGTTACCGCCGTAGCTCCCACCATACGCCTGACCGTTGCCGCCACCTCCGCCGCTGCCACCGTTGCTATCGATCAATCCGATCAAGAAGCCTCCGCCAGAACCTCCTTGGCCGCCCGCGCCGCCGATGACCCCACTGTAAGCACTGCCGGGGGTTCCGCTGCCGCCCGCGCCGCCATAAGCGTTGCCCAAGCTGCCACCAAAACCGCCGGCAAAGTTTTTCGCGTCCTCCCCCATGCCGCCGCCTCCGAGGCCGCTGGCGTTACCTCGACCACCGAGTGCGCTATTCGCCGTGAGGGTCACGCCGTTCAACTGCAGGCTGCCTTGATTGAAGATTGCTCCACCCATGCCCGCGCCACCGCCGCTAAACGTGCCGCCATTGCCGCCCTGCGCCACGCCGCCACTCAGGGTGAGGTTGCGCAGGACCAGCGTACCCGCGGGCAATTCGCCGGCCAGCCCGCCCGAAACATAGAAAAACCGGGACCCACTCTGTGCGACAAGAGTTACGCCGGTTGTGCCGCCGTCAATGAGGATGGCGCTGGCAATCGGCGGTAGGGCGTTGGGGCCGTACCAGTAATTGTCGACCGTCGTGTACGTCAGAGTGGCGCCCGCTGTAAAACCGATGGTGTTGAGGCCGCTTGTCGCGCCGCCACAACTGCCCAAATTGGTTGTCGCCGAACCGATGCTGGCAGCGTCAACGCCGTTGGCGGCATTGGCTGCGGCGATGGCCTGCGACAAGGTGCAGCCACCGTAATCCACGGTAATCGTGCCGGCTTGCGCCACGAACGCGAAACCAGCCAGCATCGAGAACGCGAAAACGCAACGCAGAATGCGCAACATGGGATTCCCCTTTGGCTATCGACTAGCCTGCGTAGTGTATACAGACTTTTGTCTGGACAACAAACAGTAATTCATGATGCCGGTTCTGGCGTCAACCAAGTGCGGGTCGGTGCGTTGTGGCGTGCTCCACTCGTCACAGGGAAGATTGCATGCGCTTGTTGCCACTGTTGTTCGGATTGCTCGCCACCGCATCTGCGCGCGCGGCGGTCGTCTATGATTTCACCCCGGTCACGCAGCAGATCGACGACATCCTGCAGGCGAATCCATCGATCAACGGAGCCTCGTTGATCGTGATTCGCAATGGCACCGCCATCTACACGCAGTATTTCGGCACATACGCATCAACGACTCGCATCCCCATCGCCTCGGCGAGCAAATGGCTGTCGGCGTTGGCGATCGAGCGGCTGGTCGAGCGCGGCACGATGAGTTGGAGCGATACGATCGGGCAATACATTCCGGCTGCGCCATCCGACAAATTGAACATCACGCTGGGCCAGTTGTTCAGCCACACCTCGGGACTGACGCAGAACGACGCCGCCTGCCTCGGCGACGAGACGAACTACACGCTGCAAACCTGTGCGCAGGAAATTCTTTCTACCGCGCTGCAATATCCGCCCGGCACCGGTTTCGCCTACACCGGCAACGGCATGCAGGTCGGCGGCTACATGGCGACGCTTGCGACCGGCAAAACCTGGGACCAGATTTTCCAGGACGAGGTGACTATGCCGCTGGGCATGACGAATACCGATTTCGCGACCGTCTCGCTCAAGCCGCCCTACGTGACGGTGCCGAATCCCCAGGTCGCCGGCGGCCTGCGTTCGACCATGCTCGACTACGCGAATGCCGTGCAGATGGTGGCCCAGCACGGCCAGTGGAACGGCACTCAATATCTTTCCGCCACCGACATCGCCGACATGCAGAAGGACCAGACGCACGGCGCGCCGATCATCTACACGCCCGACCCGTTCGTATATTACGGCTACGGCTATGGCGAATGGCGCGACAGCGTCGACGCCCGGGGCGATGCCGTGCAGGTGTCGAGCACCGGCAAGTTCGCCACCTCGCCGTGGGTCGACAATTCAACCGGCGTGGCCGCGGTGTTCCTCGTCTACAACAGCTATGCGACGCTCGCGAACGACTTGCGTAATCTATGGAGCAATGTGCGCGGCGTTGTCACGGACCCGATTTTCAGCGGCGGCTTCGAATAGACGCACGCGCGCCAGTCTTGCCGACGCGCTAAACTGTCGCGCCCTCGTCCGCGCGAGTTTCGTCATGTCCCCATCCGGCAAGTCCTCCCTGTGCGCCGCATCCAAACCGACCTCGCCCGCGGTCACGCGCGAGCAGGCGCTGGACGCGGTGCGCACGCTGTTGCGCTGGGCCGGCGACGAGCCCACGCGCGAGGGCCTGCTCGACACGCCCAAGCGCGTGGTCGAC
>JAFEFF010000146.1 GCA_018240745.1 Pseudomonadota bacterium | reverse complement strand
TGTTCGACGACAGCCCCGAGGCGCACGGCCACGGCCGCATCCTGGGCGGCGGCATCGTCGGCACGCACGCCGGCGACATGATCGGCGAGATCGCCCTGGCCATCGAGATGGGCGCCGACGCGGTGGACATCGGCAAGACCATCCACCCGCATCCGACGCTGGGCGAGAGCATCGGCATGGCGGCGGAGATTGCCCACGGCAGTTGCACGGATGTGCCGCCTGCGCGCAAGTAAGTCCGCAGCCAAGCTACCCTGCCAAGGCCCGAACTGGCGACGGTTCGGGCCTTGTGCTTTGCGTACCCAAACAATCGCCGCAGAATACTGTGCATTTGTACAGTATTCATGTCAGCCACTTCCAAGCCCAAGCTCTACAACCCACGCCACCCCGAACGCACGCTGCTCTACCAAACGGTAGCCGAGCACTACGAGACCTGGCTAGAGTTGGCCAGCGCGGGTCAGTTCGACGGCCAGGGCGACCACCACACCCCCAAGCCCTTCGTGCGCAAAGCGTTTGCCAAGTATCTTGAGTGCGGCATCTTTGCCCATGGCTTTGCCCGCGCTCGCTGCGGCGACTGTGGGCACGACTACTTTGTAGCCTTCTCCTGCAAAGGCCGGGGAGTCTGCCCCTCGTGCACCACCCGGCGCATGGTGGAGACAGCAGCGCACCTGAACGATCACGTATTCCCCCGCCTGCCGGTGCGCCAGTGGGTGCTGTCGGTTCCCAAGCGGCTTCGTTACTTCATGCAGCGCGACGGAGCGGTGCTGAGCATGGTGCTGCGCATCTTTCTGCGGGTGATCGCACAAACTCTGCAGACCCACAGCCCCGGTGCGGCCCATATGGACAAGGCAGGCCTGCACATCGGTGCCATCGCCTTCATTCACCGATTCGGCTCCAGCCTCAATGAACACGTCCACTTCCACGTTTGTGTGGTGGACGGGGTGTTTGAGGAAGTGGAGGGCGAGGGCGATGCTGATGCGACCCCTCGAATCTCATCGCCGGGTGTCATCTTTCACGCGGCCACCGGCATCGATGCGGCTACCGTGGCCCCAGTGCAGACCACACTGCAAAAACGCATCCTGCGCGCCTTCGTTGCTCGGGGCCTGCTGGAGAACTGTGACGCCAAAGACATGCTGGGCTACAAACACAGCGGCTTCTCGGTGGATGCGGGGGTGTGCATCGAAGCCCACGACCGCGCTGCGCTGGAGCGGCTGCTGCGCTATTGCGCGCGTCCACCGTTTTCCATGGAGCGCCTACGCAAAGAGGGAAGCAAACTGGTGTACCGCTGTGCCAAACAGCGCAGCGAGCCCACCAGTGACAAGCGTGGTGCCAAGGCAGATGAGCTGCACCTCACACCGCTGGAACTGATCGACCGCATCGCCGCGCTGGTGCCACCGCCACGCACCCACCGGCACCGCTACTTTGGTGTGCTGGCACCAAACTCGCCGCTGAGAGCGGCGGTAACGGCGCTGGCTCAGCCTGCTGCGTCGCAACCAGCCACGGTGGAGACTGCACAACCTGGCGCGGGCGTACCTGGGGTGGCGGCGCCGGGCAACGCGGCCACACCCACACCCGAACCTGAAGCACGCCCGAAGCGAGCGGCGCATTACTTGTGGGCGGTGCTGATTGCCCGCATCTACGAGGCATTTCCGCTGCTGTGCCCCATGTGCGGTGGGCAGATGCGCATCATTGCCTTCATCACCCACAGCGCCGAAATCCGCCACATCCTGAACCACATCGGGGTGGAGTCTGCCCCCCCGCACATCACCCCGGCACGCGGGCCACCGCTGTGGGAGGGCTGCGACGCGCCGGTGGATGATGGTGCGCAAGGCGAGCCGGATTGGGATCTGGCAGCTCAACCCGACGAGGTAGACCAGCGCGTCAATTGGTGACCCAGTGAAGCGGCGGTATCCATCGCTGCGGGGAAGCAGCTGCGCGCGCGCCAGGCCCAAATGCATACTGCCTCCCAAGCTCTTGCCATTGAGCGGCAAGCGAGCGCTCAACCTTCCTTGGCCGAACGTGTTTCGAGGCCCAAAACTCGTGCCATACTTGGCCTCATGCGGTTGAATTTCCTATCCGTCGAGCCCAAGGCCGCCAAGGCCGTGCTCGCGGCACTGGAAACGGCCATCCTGGGCTCCGTGCACAAGAAGGGCTCCGGCGAATTCACGCTGCCCGGCCTGCTGAAGATCGGCCTGCAGCAAGTGCCGGCCAAGAAGAAGCGCTTCGGCAAGGATCCGTTCACGGGCGAGGAGCGCTGGTTCCCGGCCAAGCCTGCATCGGTCAAGATCAAGACCCGCGCCCTCAAGAAGCTCAAGGACGCGACGCTCTGACCTGCGCAGGCCCCGCCAAGAAGCAAGCAGCCCTCGGGCTGCTTTTTCTTTGGTTCGTCAGACCCTGTACGGCTGCAGATACAGATCGGCGAGCCGCCTGCGGGCCGCCTCGTCCACGCCCAGGCGCCGCCCCAGGTAGCGCTGCACGCCGCCATGGTCGCGGTCCACGGACTGCAGCGCGGCCTGCAGGAAATCCTCCCGCACGCGCCAGATCACGTTCAGCACCTCCTCGGGCGCGCTGCTCTTGAGGCTCTCCGGGCGGCGGTACAGGCCGTTGGTGAGCAGATAGTCCTGCATCACCACATCCCGATCGACGCCCAGCGCGAGCAATATCAGCGCGGCGGCAAACCCCGTGCGATCCTTGCCCGCGGTGCAATGGAACACCAGCGGCGTATCCTCGGCCAGCAACTGCTCGAACAGCCCCGCGAACTGGGCCGTGTTGTCGGACACGAACGCGCGGTACGTGTCCTGCATCAGTTCCACGGCCTTTGGC
>JAFEFF010000145.1 GCA_018240745.1 Pseudomonadota bacterium | reverse complement strand
TTGACCCAGTACTTGCTCGCCGTGGATCGCAACAACGACGCCCTCGGCGAGCTCTACGATCCGCTGCATCCGGCCGTGCTCAAACTGCTCGCGCAGATCATCGCCACGGCCACGCGCGCGAAGAAGCCGGTCACCCTGTGTGGCGAGATGGCCGCGGACACGCGCTGCACGCCGCTGCTCATGGCACTCGGTTTGACCGGATTTTCCATGCACCCGAGTTCGCTGCTCGAGGTGCGCCAGGCCATCGCCGCCTGCGACCATGCGCGCCTGCGCAAGCTCGCCCCGCGCCTGCTGCGCGCGCAGACCAAGGCGGCGCTCGATCGGGTGTTGGGCAGCGGCGCGGAAACTCGACGGGCTTAGTCTCTTGATCTTGTGGCATCCTTGACGTTTGCCTTGCTTGGCAAGACGGAATGTCAATGCCGCCCCGTTTTTCCACAACGAACATCGGCGCTTCGCCATGGAATTCGAGCCTGACGACGCACCGGGCATGGCGCTGGCTCGGGCTCGCCGTGCACGGCGTAGTGTGCGCGCTCTTCCTCAGCTCTGCCTTTGCCTATGCCTGGACCGCGCTATGCGCCGAGATCAACTTCGCATGGCGCCAGCCGATGTTCGACCAATGGCGGTTGTACCAGACCTTCCTGTCGCTACCCTTCCCCGACAATGTCCTGCAACTGGAAAACGGCCATCGACCGATATTTCCAAATCTGATTCGAGTCGGGGAAATTCATTGGTTTGCGGCCGATCAGTATCTGCAAATCGCCTGTGGCACCGTCTTCGCGTTTCTCACCGCGGCAGTAATTGCGCTTGTCATGCTGCGCGAAGAATGCGTTCCGTTCATTGCACGTTGTGCCGGAGCGATGCTCGCCGTCATCGGCGTGCTCTGGCTCGCCAATTCGCGAATGCTGCTGCACGGCAACGAATCTGTACATACCTATCTGCTGACGCTTTGCGTCGTCGGCGCAAGCCTCATGGCACATCGCGCCGCTCGGACCAGATCGTTTGCCCTGTTCGCAGTATCCGGTACCGCGTGTGCAGTCGCCATGTTCTGCTTTGGCCCGGGCGCAGCGAGTTTCGTTTCCATCGTGCTCTTGGCACTCATCATGCGGTTACCGTTGCGCTGGCTCCTTGCACCAATCGCGATATTGGCCGGCTGCCTGATTCTGTACGTCGCAGTGCTGCCGGGGAGCCAGGGAGTCCGGCAGACACTGAATATCCACCCGTTGGAAAGCCTGCACATCATGGCGCAGTGGCTTTCGTCGCCATGGACCAACGGCTGGCTAGCACTTGCCGATCCTCGAGCGGGATGGGTGGTATTGGACAAGCCCAAGTTCACGAGTCACCTGCTGCTCACCAGCGCGAATGCGCTCTCCGAAGCGACCGGATTCTCCTGGCGCAATTTGGGGATCGCGATCAGTTTCACGGGAATCGCTGTTTTCGGTTTGCGCACCGTGTTCGCACTTTGGCGTGGCGCGCGCACGCTCAGCGCATGGGAATCTGTCGCCATCGGAGTGGGTTCGTTCGCCTTGTTCAGCGCCGCGATCTTCGCGGTGGGCCGGATGGATTATTTGCAGAGCTATCCGGACCAAATTTATGCCGATCGTTACATGGTCTGGCCGAGTTTGTTCTGGTGTGCGCTGGCCTTGTTGTTGGTATTCGACCTTTCACGTTCTCCGAGTAAATCGGCGCGAATTGCGGGAACCTGTTTCCTGGTCGCCATGCCTTTCGCGTTATGGCCCGCCCAGCGCCACGGCATCGAATGGGCCAGTGCCGTCTATCGAAACGCGCAAGAATCGGCGGCTGCCGTGCGCAGCGGCGTATTCGACGGCGACAAATTTCCTGACGGTGCGGATGCATCGCGCAGCACCGTACTGCAGACTCTCGATCTGCTCAAACGTGGCCATCTGGCAATGTTTGCCGACCCGACATGGGAACTGATCGGCAAACCGTGCCCTTGGCCAATGGTGAACAACAAGAATGTTTCCGCCCATGTCGCCATCGCCTCGCGTGGCACCGACAGCATTGATGGAGCCTCATTCGCGATCGTGAGCGGGGCAGTCGCCAGCGGAGTCGCCCAAATCCAGAAGGACGGTAACCTGGCGATCGTCGATTCGAATAATGTGGTCGTGGGCCTGACCGAGTTCAGCCAACTCAAGCCAGACAGCGATGCACTGCGTTTTGATTTCCCGCGCAAGCGTGGATTCGACGGATATATCCGCCATTTTGATCCACGCGAAACTTACACGCTCGTATTGCTCGCACCGGATTCGCAGCAGGCATTCCGCCTGACTCCAATACCGGTTTCAAAATGAACGCAGCGGGTTCGGCCAGCCGAGCGACTGGCCAAGCCGGCCACGGGAACGCATATACTATGTGCTCTGCCGACACCCGTTGCCCATGCTCAACCCTGCCGTCACCGCACGCGCCGCCGAGTTTGTCGCGCAATTCCAGCGTCGCGAACCGTTTCGCCACGTCGTCATCGACGATTTCTTCGACGCCAAAACCTGCGCGCGCCTGCTCGATGAATTTCCGCCGTTCGAACGCGGCAACGCACGCAACGAGGCCGGTGAGCTCGGCAACAAATCGACAGTGGAAAAGATTCGCGGACTGGGGCCAACGTACGCGGCACTCGACGATCTGATCCAGACACGCGGCTTTCTCGACCTGATCGGCAGGATCACCAGTATTCCCGAACTGCTCTACGATCCCTGGTACTTTGGCGGCGGCACGCACGAGAACCGTCACGGCCAGGATCTCGATGCGCACGTGGACTTCAACCGGCACCCGGTTGAACGCTGGCATCGACGTCTGAACCTGATCGTGTACCTCAACCATGAATGGGACGATGCCTGGGGCGGCGCGCTGGACCTGCATTCCGATCCGCGCTCGCCGGATGACGCGATCACCTCGATCGCGCCGCGCTACAACCGCGCCGTGATTTTCGAGACCACCGAATGGAGCTGGCACGGCTTCCGCCGCATCGACCTGCCCGACGACAAGCGCGCGCTGTCGCGCAAGTCGATCGCTTTATACTTTTATACAACACAGCGTCCGCAGGACGAACTCGCCGATACGCACTCGACCATCTACGTCGATGCACCGCTGCCCGAACGCTTCAAGGCCGGCCTGATCTTGAACGACGCCGACGTGCAGGAACTGCGCACCCTGCTCGCACGACGCGACCAGCACAACCAGCGCCTGTACCGCGACGTGACACAGATCACCAAGCAGCTCGAACAGGCGCAAGCGGCGCTTTCCCGCGGCCGCTTGGGGCGGTTGCGGTATTTTGTGCGACGGGTGCTGGCGCAATTGAAAGGCTGATTTGGTGGCAACAATGGCATCGCAACTGAGAACCCACATGGATATAGCCCAGCTCGATACAGCTTCCCAACGTTACCGCCGACAACTGGGAAAAATCAAACAGGGCTTGGCGCCGACCGAATTCATCTGGTATCCGTATGGAACGCTGAATAACTTCCACATTCTTGGCCACCTGCTCAGCGAGCAGAACCGCGACTTCCTCGGCAAGGTCGGGGATGGCCTGATCGTCGATATTGGTGCCGCCGATGGCGATCTCGCGTTCTTCCTTGAATCCCTCGGCTATCGCGTTCACGTCGCCGATTTTCCGCCGACAAATTGCAACGGTTGCCGTGGTATCCGTCTGTTGAAACAGACATTGAAATCGAACGTGGAGATACTCGAAACCGATCTCGACGCAGGGTTCACGCTGCCCGCCGAGCGTTACGAACTCGCATTCTTCCTGGGCATTCTTTATCACCTCAAGAATCCGTATCTCGCGCTGGAATCACTCGCAAAAAGCGCGCGCTATGCATTCATCAGCACGCGGGTGACGCGCTTCAATGTCGCCAAAGGCGCCGAAGGCAATGCCGGTGTGCTCAACCAATCCAGAATCGACTTGCACAACGCCCCAGTGGCGTATCTGGTGGCACCGAATGAGACCAACAATGACGCAACCAACTTCTGGATGTTTTCCGAAGCCGGCCTGAGGCGCATATTGGATCGCTGCGGCTGGGATATCGTCGATTTCAAGACGTTCGGAAACACGACGGATTCCGATCCGGCGACCGCACAAGGCGACGAGCGTGCTTTCTGTTATGTGCGCAGCAGGTACTTCTGATTTTGATGCTTGCCGTGTTGTGCGTCAATGCGACAGCGCGATACCGAGCAGCACCCAGGCCAGCTCGCGATCATCGGCCGATTGACCGATCGCTGCGGGCGAAAAAAAGCAGCGTGATCGAATTTTCAGTTCGACAGCATCGCCCTCGGGTAATTTCACATCGAGTCTGAATTGCGACCGCGAACCACGCGCGACGTGGTGAGTCCAACGCTTGCCATGGATTTCCATTTCCAGCACCTGGTCGCCGGCCAACTGGTCGGGAACCCACAGTTCAAGTTCGACGCCGCGTGCCTTGCGCTGCGGGGTAAAGTTCACGGAAAACTCTTTCCCGACCCATCCATCCGGCCACATACCCTGCGGTGCCGCAGCTTGTACCGCATACCCCAGCAATGGCAGGCGCAGGGCATTTCGCGCCTGGGTCAGCGCGCTTTCCATTGCGGCAATCTGGCCGGCGAAGTGCTTTTCGCGTTCGTAGAGAAACTTGAGCTGGCCGAACATGCGCTCGAAGCGCCCGCGCAGATCGGCGACGCGCGCCGCATCCAGCGTGACACCAGGGACCAGGTCCGCCGGCATGCCTTCGGGCACGTAGACGGTCGCGTGAGATGCGGCGGTTTCTTCCGGCGGGCGTTCCTTGGTGTAGAGGTAGATCGCGAACGACTTGCGCGACACGCCCTTCTTGTCGATTGGCAAATGGATGTTCGAAAAACCGTGCCATGAGCGCTCGGTGGTTTCGAAGATGACGGCACGGTTGAACAGCGGCGCTACGCTTGGTCCGCTCGCATCGCCATTCCACGGATCAGCCTGCAATTGCAGGTTGCCACCCCAGGCCTCGTCCCATTCCGGATTGAGGTAGACGATCAGATTCAGCCGCCGGTGCCAGCGCGTGCCAGGATGAAAATTGAAATCGACGTGCTGATCCAACCCCTGCCTATCGCGATTTTCGTGCGTGCCACCGCCAATGTAGTCGGGGTCGTAGAGCAAGTCGGGAATGCCGGTAACCACGGAGACGAAATCGAGAAACTCACGTGTCTGCAGGTACTGGTCCAGGTCGCGGTAGGCATCGGAGATCTCGCGCACGTTCATGCGCACTGCCTTGCCGCCGACCTCACCCATTTCGTTCAGGGCGTAGCGATCCTCGAAGCGCGGAAAATCAGCAAGCATGCGCCGGCACGTGGCCACATCAAGAAAGTCGTCGATGACTACGTGGCGGAATGGCCGATTCGAACCAAAGGACGCGGCGAGCGTAGTGACTCTGGACAGAACGTCGGGACGGATCATGGATGTCCGGGGACTTTGCAACGGAGCGTGTCATTATACGTCGCGCCCATTCCCACGCACGGCCGTTGCATGACCAAAATCGGAACACTCTGGATCGTCGGCACTTCCGTTTCCATTGAGGACGGCGGCTACGTCACGCGCCTGGCCGCGCGCGCAGCCGAGCATGGCATCGCCACGCGCAACCTTTCGATCGGCGACCAGACTTCGGTGATGGGCTACATGCGCGTGCTTGATGCGAGGCAGGACATCGCCGCAGGTGACGCCGTGGTCTGGGAATACGGCTTGCTCGACACGTTGCTGACGGAATCCTTGTTTGCCGCCAACGATGTGCATCAGGCACGACGCCTCGCTTGGCAGTGCCTGCTCGAACGCGGCGCCAATGTGATCGTGTTGTTGACCGCACCGAAGAAGCATCTGCACCGACGCAGCGCATGCGAAGAGGCAATTGCGCGTGATGCCGCCGCAGTCGGCCTGCCATGCATCGACACGCGCGAACTGTTCAACGCACTTGGTATCCGTGACACTGTCGCGCATTACCGCGACGATCGCCATCCGCGACTGGATTCACCACTCGTTGACGCGATGGTCGACGCTACTCTCGCGCGCACGCGGGCACCGCAATCCACCCCACGCGAGGCCGCCATCGAATGGCTGCGCGCGAACACTGCGCAGAACTGGCAATGGCTTGATGTGCGGACATTGGCCGCCGCCGCCGGTGTCCCGATGCGCAATTTTCGCAATTCGTTGCTTGCGATAGACGCTGTGCCACTGCAGGTGGATGACGCAGTCGCATTGCCGTCGTTATGCCGAATTGTCGGCGTCGGATGCGTCAGCTCGCACGAAACCGGCGGCCTCTGGTGTGGCCACCCAGGTTGTCCGCCGGCTTCGCTGCGCCTGCCTGCCGAACTCCCCTATCCGTTTCTGCTGCGCACGACAGCGATCCCGTGCCTGCGCGGAGAAATCTCGCGCATCGTTTGTGCTCCCGTCTACGCGTATGGGCGCGGAGTCTGGTGTGACTATGGACAAGCATTGAGCAACGTACCGGGCGAAGTCGGTGTTTTTGGCGTCCTCTACGAAACCGGTACCGGCGCGCAAATACCATTCCAGCCGCATCCGGCAAATCGACTGCGCGCGGCGCTCGGAGCGCTATATCGGCGTTTGTCCGGCTAACGCGCCCGCTGCTCTTGCAGCGTCAACGCCACCTTGTCGCGCAGGTACACCGGCAGCGCCCGC
Source organism: Pseudomonadota bacterium (assembly GCA_018240745.1). Classification (GTDB taxonomy): domain Bacteria; phylum Pseudomonadota; class Alphaproteobacteria; order Reyranellales; family Reyranellaceae; genus Reyranella. Next base: position 548 of record JAFEFF010000145.1, on the reverse strand, counting down.
TCCGGCGGCACGCCTGCTCCGGCGGCGAATTGCGGCAGGGCGAGGCGTGCGACGGCGCTGGCCTGCGGAAAGCGCGCGCCATCCGCAAAGACCGGCGCTGCGGGCAGCCGCGCCGCGAGTGCATCGCGGTAGGCGTTCCAGCCGGTGCCGACGACGCACCATTGTATACTTTGTGGCAAAACCAGCGCACTCGCCTGACCGACACTTTCCTCGTCGATCGCTTCGACCAAGCCGTCCGCACCGCGCCGGAATACGCCGGCGTAGACCTCGCCCATGCGCGCGTCGATGACGGCAAGGATCGCCGCGCCGGCATCCGGCGCGTCCTGCGCGAGCGCGGCGAGCGATGACACGGGCACGACCGGGATATCCAGCGCCAGCGCCAGACCCTGCGCCACCGCGATGGCGAGGCGCACGCCGGTGAACGCGCCGGGTCCGCGGCCCACGGCGATGGCGTCCAGCTGCGCGCGCGCGATGCCGGCTTCCGCCAGCAGCGAGGCTATCATCGGCAGGATCAATTCCGCATGCCGGCGCGGCGCGATCTCGCTGCG
>JAFEFF010000144.1 GCA_018240745.1 Pseudomonadota bacterium | reverse complement strand
TGCCACGAGGCCACCGGCGTGGCGCTGCGTCACTGCATCGGCACACCGGTCGGCACCGTGGTGCTGGACGATTTTGCCAAAACCGATTGCATCTTCTTCTTCGGCCAGAACGCGGGTGTGAACTCACCGCGCATGCTGCACGACCTGCAGAACGCGGCCAGGCGTGGCGTGCCGATCATCGTCTTCAACCCGGTGCGTGAACGCGGCCTGGAGCGCTTCACCAATCCACAAAGCCCGCTGGAGATGTTGAGCGGCAGCGAAACGAATCTCGCCACGCAATATCACCAGGTCAAGACCGGCGGCGATATCGCCGCGATCACCGGACTGTGCAAGACCTTGCTGGAACTGGACGACGAAGCACAGAAGAATGGCACGCCACGCGTGCTCGACACCGCGTTCATCGCACAGCATTGCCATGGCTTCGATGCATTCGCGGATTTCGTGCGCGCACAGTCGTGGGAGACCATCGAAGCCGACTCGGGCCTGGCGCGCGAAGCCCTCGAAGGCGCGGCGCGCGTCTACGCCAACGCGAACGCGGTGATCGGCGTGTACGGCATGGGCCTGACGCAACACGTGCTGGGCGAATACAACATCTACATGGTCGCCAGCCTGCTGCTGATGCGCGGCAACCTCGGTCGGCCCGGCGCGGGCATCTGTCCCGTGCGCGGGCATTCCAACGTGCAGGGCCAGCGCACGGTCGGCATCGCCGACGATCCCGCACTGGTGCCGCTGGATCGTCTCGCCGAGCAATACGGTTTCGAGCCGCCACGCGAGCGCGGCCTGCACACCGTCGATGCCTGCAAGGGCGTGCTCGATGGCACGGTGCGTGGATTCATCGGCCTCGGCGGCAATTTTCTGCGCGCGATTCCGGATCAGGAGCGCGTACAGGCGGCGTGGGACAAGCTGCGCCTCACGGTGCAGATCGCGACCAAGCTCAATCGCACGCACCTGTTCAACGGCGAGGTCGCCTACCTGCTGCCGTGCCTCGGCCGCATCGAACGGGTGATGGAAAACGGCAAGGCGCAGATTCTTTCCACCGAGGATTCCACCAGTTGCATCCACGCCTCGGTCGGCAAGGCCGAGCCGGCGAGCGCCGATCTTCTGTCGGAAACGCGCATCGTGGTCGAGCTGGCCAAGGCCACGCTGGCGCCGAATCCGAAAGTGCCGTGGGATACGTGGGTCAACGACTACGCGACGATCCGCGACGCGATCGAGGCGACCTATCCCGAGCAGTTCCGCGATTTCAACCGGCGCATGTGGCAGCCGGGCGGCTTCCATCGTCCCAACACGGCGCGCGAACGCATCTGGAAAACCAAAAGCGGCAAGGCCGAGTTCATTCCGCCACCGGCGCTGGTCGCCACCGGCTTCGCCGACGCGCCGGGCCGCTATCGTTTGATGACGATGCGTTCCAACGACCAGTTCAACACCACCGTCTACGGCTACGACGATCGCTTCCGCGGCATTCGCGGCACGCGCGACGTGGTGCTGATGAACAAGGACGATATCGCGCAAGCGGGCCTGCACGAAGGCCAGACCGTGAAGCTGCAATCGGATGCGGGTGACGGCATCGCGCGCGAAGTCGCGAACTTGAGTGTGGTCGCGTTCGACATCCCGCGCGGCTGCATCGGCGGCTATTACCCGGAATGCAATCCGCTGATTCCGTTGTCGCACCACACGCTGTTCAGCATGCTGCCGGCGGCCAAGTCGGTGCCAGTGCGGATAGTAGCGGAAGCTGCCGGTTAAGCGCCGGTTTCGCCGCTACACCCACACGTCGTTCGGTGCGGTGTACGCGCCGCCGGTGTCACCCGTGTTGACCACTCCGCGCGGCTCGACCAGCATCACGCAACACTCTTGCACCGCCACCGGTCGATGCTCGACGCCCTTTGGCACCACGTACATTTCGCCCGCCGCGAGCGGCACGATCTTGTCGCGGAATTCGAGCGTCATCGCGCCGTCGAGGACGATGAAGACTTCGTCCGTGTCCGCGTGCGCGTGCCAGACGAATTCGCCCTGAAGCTTGGCGAGCTTGAACTGGTAGTCGTTCATCTCGGCCACGACCCGGGGCGACCAATGTTCCGAGAACGCGGCGAGCTTGTTGCGCAGATTGATTGCGGTGTTGGTCATGGCGCATCCAATCATCAATTGAGTTTGACGTTCACCATCTTCCTTGCAATGAACAAATCAGGCGTCATCGAGACCGCAATTCCAGTTGATTCAGTTCAAAACCTACCGTGAATGATTTGATTTCATCAGGCTTTGCGGGTGTCAGAACCACCTCGACGTCGGTAAATGCACCTGCTGCAAGCTTTGTAGTGAGGTCGAGTTGCTTAGTTTTCTGCGCCTTGCTCCACTGCACGAAATCGGTGTTTGCATCTCCTGGCGGTCCCCAAGCCAAGTTCAGCTTGACGCCATCGAAGTTAGCGTTGGTCAAGTTCCCAATGCGCAGTTCCACCTTATACCCGTCGAGGTATGGCGCTGCGCCTCGGGAAGACACTGTAAGTGGCCCAAACTTCGTTCGAGCAACGTCGTACCCTTCCTCCTCGGTACTGACAGTCGCCCCACCAGACTCAAGCGCGGCCACTCTCTGTTGCAGCAGAAAGATTTGTCCGCGAAGCTTCCTCAGGTCTTCCACAGAGACTGACGGCGTTGGGGCTGGTGCAATAGTGGCTTGCGGCGAAGAAGGCAAATCTTGCTTGCAGCTCGCAAGTAGAAGGCCAGCAAGGGTGACTGTTCCAACTAATAACTGACGATACATAGCGACTCCAGTGACACCTAACACTTGGATTAAAGCACGTCGAAAAATGGCGCTGGCTTGAATGAATTATTAGATGCATTGCGCTGGTGAGAGTACCCGTTGCCAGACGCCTACGTTGTTCTTGCTGCTTGCGTTATAGAAGCGGCAAACAGATTGAAATCCGGAAGACTGAAACAGTTGTTCACTAGCGGCATTCCCCACGCGAATAGTGCTCTGCAGAATGCGCGCCCTCCTTTTGATGGCAAGGTTCGCTGCTTCAACGATCAAAAACCGAGCATGACCTTGTCGATTGTGCTGTTGAGCTACGGTCAGGTGCAATAACTCAAACTGATACCACTGAACCTGCTTTAGCTCGGCACACGCAATTACTTGGCCTGATTCGTCTAACCGAACCAAGTAATTGTCCTTGTGTTCAAGCACGCGGCCTGCATCGTATTGGACAGTTAGCTGGTTCTGCGTATTGAGCAGATTGGCAATCTGCTGTGCTTGATTGAGATCCATCATGCCCCCTTCACGAATCAAATAGCATCCGCTTTCGAGTACCCAATCTACTACGACTCACGTCTCTGCGGCAGAACACCGGGTAGTGATAACGAACGGCTATCAAACCACCGTGAGATTCGCGTAAGCCACCACCAGCCACTTCGCGCCGGCATTCTCGAAGTTCACCTGCACACGCGCATGCGCGCCGGAGCCTTCCGCATCGATGACGACGCCGTCGCCGAAGCTGGGGTGGCGCACGTGTTGGCCGAGCTTGAGCGGCATGGCATCGCCGCCGTCATCGACGAAACGGCCGGCGTAAAACGGCCGCGATACCTGCACGCGCGGGCGCACCTCGTGCAGCAGTTCGCGCGGCAGCTCGTGCAGGAAGCGCGAGGGCCGGTTGTAGGTTTCGGCGCCGTGCAGGCGGCGCGATTCGGCGTAGGACAGCACGAGCGTCTGCCGCGCGCGGGTGATGCCGACATAGGCGAGGCGGCGTTCTTCTTCGAGGCGTCCGGGTTCGTCCAGCGATTTCTGGCTCGGGAACAATCCGTCTTCGAGTCCGGCGAGGAACACGACGGGAAATTCCAGACCCTTGGCCGAGTGCAGCGTCATCAACTGCACGCAGTCTTCCCAGGCCTCGCCCTGGCTTTCGCCGGCTTCGAGCGCGGCGTGCGCGAGGAACGCGGTGAGTTCGGAAAAACCCGCTTCGATGTCCTCGGCGTTGCGCTCGAAGCGGCTGGCGACGTTGACCAGTTCGTCGAGGTTTTCCACGCGCGATTCGGCGTTGCCGCGCGAATCGGCTTCGTAGTAATCGCGCAGGCCGGATTGCCGGATCGCGTGGTCGATTTGTTCGGACAAGGGCAGAGATTCGGAATTCGGGATTGGAGATTCGATCGAGGTATCGGCGGT
>JAFEFF010000143.1 GCA_018240745.1 Pseudomonadota bacterium | reverse complement strand
GAAGTCCTTGTGCTGCTCGATGGTCATTTTCTGGTCGCGAAAGAAGATCACCAGATTGTCCATCAGCGCGTCGTGCACCTCCTGGAACTGCTGGTTGCCGAGCGGCTTGCCGAGGTCGACGCCGAAGATCTCGGCGCCGATGGCGGGCGTGAGCTTGCGAACCTCGATCGTCTGATAGGCCATACGTTTCCTCGTGCGGTTCGTTGTGAGTGCCATGTTACGTGACGCGGCCATGAAGCCTTGGGCAAAGTTGGAAAAGTCCACTATATGGACTACCCTTCTTCTGTGCCCCTTGTCGTTGAGTCCGTCCGTCGCAGCTTCGCTGTACTGGAAGCGCTGAGCCAGCGCCGCAGTTCGACGCTCAGCTCGCTGATCAGCGAAACCGGTCTGCCGCGTCCGACGGTCGTGCGGCTTCTGCACACGCTCATTGCCCTGGGCTACGCCACCCGCGTGTCGAGGCAGCAGGGCTACCGGCTGACCGACCGCGTGCTGGGGCTGTCCGAGTCGATCCGCTTCGTCGACCATCTGGTGGACGCCGCGATCCCGCACATGAGCCGCTTCACGGCGGAGCATGGCTGGCCGCTCTATCTCGCCACACTGAGCCATAGTGCAATTACCATCCGGCATTCGACTGCACCAGAAAGTCCCAGGGCTTTTGAGGGAGCAGCGGTAAACGCCAAGCGCCCCATCCTGATCAGTGCGCTGGGGCGCGCCTGGCTTGCTTTCTGCTCGAAGGAGGAACGTCGCAGTATCCTGCGTGACATTGGCGGTCTCACGCGTCGCCAGGAGATTGCGCTCGACGAGCAACTCGCCCGAGTACGTCAGGAGGGAGTAGCTTTTACCCGGCTACCTCGGCCGACGCGCCTGCACGGAATCGCGGTTCCCGTGATGCAAGAGGCGGCGCAAGACAATCGCGTGATCGCAAGCCTATCAATGCGCTTCCCCCTCTCGGCAATGAGTGAACCCGAGGCGGCGCAACGTTTCGGCCGTCGACTGCAGGCGCTCGCGCGAGCAATTGCAAGTGATACTGGACGCCGAGCCACTTAAGCCGTTCGCTGTGAAAATTGCCGAGCGAAAGGCGTATGGTCACCTCGGCTGCTTCCTCAGAGGCCGGCCAGCGACGCCGCAAACGTCACCCTCAGTGCCGCTGGAACAATCTCTGCCTCGTCCTCTCATGACTCAAAGCTGTGTTGTGCCTGCTCCTGACCCTCGCCCCCGCCCCTTTATCGCGCCTTTTGCTTCTTCAGCCGTCCGCCAGCCGCTGACTAAGCTGGCGTCCAACTCCTCAGCTCGCCTCAAGAGGAAAGTGACACGCAGTGAAATGATCTTGTGCAAGGACGCGCATTGGCGGTTCCTGTTGAGTGCAAAGCGGCTGCGCGCGCGGGCAGCGCGTGCGAAAGCGGCAGCCCGAGGGCGGATGAAATGGCGATGGAAGATCCCCCTCGATGGCCGGGTCGGTGCTTCCCTTCGCCTTCGGATCCGGGCTCGGAATGGAGGAGAGCAAAGCCTTTGTATACGGATGCCTGGGCCCCGCATAGAGCTCGTCGGACGGTGCAATCTCGCACAACTTCCCCAAGTACATCACCGCAATGCGGTCCGAGATGTTCTTCACGACAGCGAGATCGTGCGCAATGAAGAGCAGAGAGAGATCGAAACGCGCTTTCATGTCCTCGAGTAGATTCAGGATCTGCGCCTGGACCGACACGTCCAGCGAGGAAACGGCCTCGTCGCAGACAATCAGCCTGGGCTTGAGGATCAGAGCGCGCGCCAGGCTGACACGCTGACACTGCCCGCCCGACAACTCGTGAGGATGCATCGACCAGACCGTCTTCGCTTCGAGGCCGACGGCCTCCAGCATTTCGCGCACAAGTCGGTCGCGCTCCGCCGGGGCGATGCCGAAGCTCAACGTCAGCGGGGCAGCAACGATATCGGCGATATGCCGCCGCGGGTTGAGCGACGAAATCGGATCCTGGAACACCATCTGCAGGCGCGGACGGATGGCCCTCAGCGCCTGGCCTGTCAGGCCGCAGAGATTGTGGCCTTCGAACACGACCCGGCCCGAAGTCGGCGGCGGCAACTGCAGGATGGCCCGACCGACCGTAGACTTGCCGCACCCCGACTCACCGACGAGACCCAGCGTCTCCCCTGGCATGACGTCGAAACTGACGTCCGAGACAGCATGTACTGTGCGCCGGCGCACGGCATATTGCTTGACGAGCCGTTCGACGCGCAGGATGGGCTCGACGGTATGCGGCTGATTTTCGATCATGTCAGGCATTTCCGCCTCTCGCCGTCAGGTGCATGGGATGCCAGCAGGCATATTCATGGTCCGGTGGCTTGCGGCCCAGCGGCGGCTCCTCATCGCGGCAGCGGTCGCCGGCGAATCGACAACGCGGCGCGAAACGGCAGCCGCGCAACTCTCCTGCAAGATCGGGAGGGCGGCCGTCGATGGCCTCGAGCCGCGTATGGCTGGGGTTGGCGAGCTTCGGAATCGAGCGGAAGAGCGCTGCCGTGTAGGGCATGCGCATGTCCCCGAACAGGGCTTCCGCGCTGGCCTGCTCGACGATTCGGCCCGCGTACATGACGGCGATCCGATCGGCGAGCTTCGCGACGACCCCCAGGTCGTGGCTGATCAGGATCAGGGTCATGCCGCGCTCGTTCTGCTGACGATGGAGCAAGTCCAGAATCTGTGCCTGCACTGTCACGTCGAGGGCCGTGGTCGGCTCGTCAGCGATGAGCAGTTCCGGGTCGCAGGCGAGCGCGAGTGCGATCATGACGCGTTGGCGCATACCGCCGGAGAGCTGGTGCGGGAACTCCTCCAGGCGCTGCCGGGGCGACGGCACGCCGACCGAGGCCAGCAGATCCAGAGCGCGGGCGCTGGCCGCCTTCGGCGCCATGCCGAGATGGTACTTCAACACTTGCGCGATCTGACGGCCGATGGGAATGACGGGATTCAACGACGTCATGGGATCCTGGAACACCATCGCGATGCGGCGTCCGCGGATGCGGCGAAGCTCGCTCTCGGATAGCCGGCAGAGGTCTTGCCCGTCGAACAGGATGCGCCCGCCGGTCTGAATCGTGGACCGCTCCGGGAGCAGCCGCAGCACCGAGCGCGCCAAGACGGATTTGCCCGAGCCGGACTCGCCCACAATGCCGAGCGTACGCCCCCGCTCGAGCGCGACCGAAACGCCGTCCACCGCCCGCACCAGCCCGCGCGCGGCACGGAAGTACACCTTCAGCGACTCCAGCCTGAGCAGCGGTTCGTCGGTGCAAATCGGGTCGGCGGCGGTGGATCCTGCCATCGATACTGCGCTCACAGCAGCTGCTCCCGCACCTGCAGGCGGCGGCTCACCTGCTCGCCCGCCATGTTCAGGGTCAACACTGTCAGGAAGAGGACCGCAGCCGGGAAAAAGACCACAAAGGGTGCATCCAGAACGTTACGCTGCTCGGCGGCAATCATGCTGCCCAGACTCGGCGCCGGAGGCGGCACACTCAACCCGAGAAAGCTCAAAGACGCTTCGGCCACGATGGCAACCGCCACCATCAGAAGGCTGTACACCAGCAAAGGTGGCACGAGGTTGGGCAGAATCTCCGAGAGGATGATGCGACTGTGGCGCATTCCCATCGCATGGGCGGCGAGGACGAACTCCTTGTTGCCGAACACCAGGGTGTTGGCGCGCGCGATGCGGGCAAACGCCGGCACGAACAGGACGCCGATCGCAAGGATCACCTTGAGCAAGGCCGGCCCGGCGCCGGACGTGATGGCGATTGCGAGCACCAGTGGCGGGAAAGCGAGGACTATATCCATTGCCCCCATTGCCACGGACTCGACCCGTCCCCCGAAATATCCGGCGAGCGTTCCGACCAACCCGCCAACGACAAGGCCGATGGCGACGGCGCCCACGCCGGCCACCAGTGAGATGCGCAGCGCGAAGATGGTGCGTGCCAGAACATCACGTCCGAGCGAGTCGCCGCCGAACAGATGGACGGAGCCCGGCGTCGCAAGGATGTCGGCAAGATCCTGATCGTTGGGGGACGGCAGCGGCAGCCAGTCGGCCAACGCCGCCGCACCGACCACCAGGACTAGCCAGGCAATGGGTGCCCAAAGAAGCATGAAGTCCACGATCGAACGGCGGCGCCTACGAGCTTCCGTTCGCGCGATCGCCTCGAGCCCTTCGAGTACATCAGCGGACATGGCCGATCCTCGGGTCGACGACCTGATAGAGCAGATCCACCACCGCATTGATCAACACGAACATGAAGGCAACGATGAGCACGACACCCTGCACGACCAGGATCTCCTTCTGGAAGATCGAGTTGACCAGGAGCTGGCCGACCCCGGGCAGGGCGAACAGCACTTCCACGATCACCGCACCGCCGATCAGGCGGCCCATGTTGATGCCCACGACCGTGATAAGGTTGATAGAGGAGGGTCGGAGGGCATGCTGGAAAAGGATACGCCAGACCGGAAGGCCCATGGCGCGCGCCACGCCGATGAAATTCTGCCGTAGGGTATGGATCATCTCGCTACGCAGTAGGCGCACGTAGACAGGGAATTCGACAAGGGCGAGCGTGGCTGCCGGTAGCCCGACCGAGCGCAGATTCGCGCCGAGTCCCTGCTTCACTGGAACGAAGCCGGTCGCCGGAAATAACCCCATCTTCAAGGCCAGGCCGTAGATGAGCAGGATGCCGACCAGAAAGCTGGGCATCGAAAGCAGGCTGAGCGAAACGCCCATCGAAACGTGATCGACCGGCCGATCCGCGCGATAT
>JAFEFF010000142.1 GCA_018240745.1 Pseudomonadota bacterium | reverse complement strand
CGGTCCCGGCAGCGGGTTGCCCTGCCCGATCACCGTGCACATGAATTGCAGGCTGACAGAGCTGCGTCAGACCGCCGGCGAGGTGACGGCGGCCTTTTCGGATGGCCGAACCGCCACGGCAGAGGTTCTCGTCGGCGCCGACGGGATCAACTCCGCCACGTTGCAGCTGGCATGGCCCAACCCGCGTCCCAGGCGCTGGACCGAGGTGACCTGCTTTCGCGGGCTCATTCCGCGGCCGGCGGTCGCCGCGCTCCGCAAGGCCGACGGCAGCCCGCTGGAGCACAGTCCCATCAACTCCTTCAGCATGGACCGCTATCGGACCGAGAGAAGCGGGGCGACGACGTACTGGGTGCGCGGCGGCGAGTTGCTGAACGTGTGGATCGCCCATTATGAGCCCAACTCGGCTGCGTTCGAGCAGGAGGAGGGCGACTGGTTTCCCGTCAGTCGGGAGGAGATCCTTCGCGAGGTGGACGAGGCCTTCGCGGCGAGCGCGCGCAGAGACGATCTGCTCGCTCTGGGGGGGGCCATCGTCCGGCCCACCAAGTGGGGCCTTTACGATCGAGACGCGCTCGAAACCTGGGTGCAGGGCCGCATCTGTCTGCTCGGGGACGCGGCGCACCCGATGCTTCCCACGTTTGGCCAGGGCGCCGCGCAGTCCTTCGAGGACGCCGCCGCGCTCGCCAAGGCCTTCGCGCTGCACGGCCGCGACGTGGCGACGGCGCTGTTGCACTACGAACGCGTGCGGCACTACCGCGCCACCCGCTTCCAGCTCGGCTCCAAGTTCGCCTTCGATCACTTGCGGGCCAGGGACACCGCCGAGCAGAAGGCGCTCCTCGAGACGCTCAACGAACGGGTCAGCCCCGCCTTTGCCCACGACAAGCGCGGTGGCGAGGACGACTCCTGGATCTACGCCTACGATGCCCGCGAGATCGGCGCCGAGTTGCCGGCCAAGAGACTGGGACCGTGGGACTTCCGCCGGGCCGCCAAGGCCAGCACCGCCAGGATCACCCGCAAGCTCTGGATGCCGGCCACTCCCGCCACCGGGACACGCCGCGTCACGCGCGAGGAGGTCGCCCTGCACAACACCCGGGATGACTGCTGGATCATCATCTCCGGAAAGGTCTACGACATCACCGAGTGGGCGCCCCATCACCCTGGCGGCGCCGGAATCGCGCGCATGTACGCCGGCAAGGAAGCCACCGCGGAATTCGGCGACTTCCACAGCGCCGAAGCCGTCGCGCACATGGTGAATTTCTGCATCGGCGACCTCGTGGAGGCTCCAACGACGGTGTCGTGAGTGGGCATGTTGTCGGCCAGCATGAACACCCTCGTGCTCGCCGAGTTTCTTGCCGAACGCCTCGCGCGTGCGGGCGTAGTCGGTGGCGATGTCCTGCGCCCGGTTGGCCGAGTCCAGCCAGCGCATGCAGTGGCTGAGCCGCGCCGGCGCCAGCCGCATCTCGTCGAAGCTCATCACCGCATGGCCGCCGGTGTAGGAGGAGTCGATCTCGCTAGACGGGTACTGAGACTTTCAAACGGTGATGGCTCGGCTGCCGCCCCGATACTATTGAGGAGAAATCCCCCCAGAAGGCCTGCCCTGTCGTCAACGTAGTGGGGCTCTTAGGATTCACCCCTCTGCTCCGGAAACGTGATCGACTGCTGCCGGTCTTCGGGTGGTAACGGCAACTCGGCAAGCTTCACAGTGGCAATATTGTTCGCCTTCGCAAAATTTAGGAGGTTCTTGTCATCGCTATAGATGGTCGTTGCTCCCACGACCTTTGCGATAGCCACAATCTGCCGGTCAAACTTGATCTTAGCCATGCTTTCAGTGCTGCCAGCGCGTATACCTCCGGCACTTCGCCTTGCGGCGGCAGTCATCAACGCCAGCTCGATCGCGGCCCGTTCATCGAAGGCTTCGATTTGGAAGACGCTGCCATATCTGTGAAAGTGTGCGACGTACTGAGCTCCGGGCCTGTCGGCGAGCATTATCAACTCGGCCAGCACAGGGGTCGGAATGATGATTTTCTCGCGCGACTTCTGAAGCGTCTCGAAAAGATAGTTCAGCCGCTTGGCAGTCTCGGTTATGGCTTGGCCGGTATCCGGGTCCGGCGGTACTGGCACCCTCGGATCGACCAGAAGCAGCGTTAAGTTGGTATCAAAAACGACGCTCACGTCTCGTCGTCTGGGTCAGTGCCGCGAATCTCACGAAGCTCGGCCCATGGATCCGTTCTACTCCAATCCCGTCCCTCAATTGCGCGCAGGCCCATGAGGGCGTCGCTAAGCCTGCTTTCGTCTAAAGGCTCAAAGCGACTGATATTGAAGCGCTGTAGTTTCCATTTGCCCATTTCATCCCGCAGCCACTTGCCCTCACCATAGAAACGAAACTCGCCGTCGAAAAGACGCTTACCAAATTCCTTCGCCATCGCGCGTGTGGCGAAGCAATGGCTTTCAATACCAGTGCGGGTCTCGATGTGCACGGGGACTTCTTGCTGTCGACCTCCTACGCGAATCACTTTGCCATCGAGCGTGGTGGCTTGGGAAATCGGGCCGAACGTCGGTGCCAATTCCTTGTCAGCACCGAGCAGGCGAATCATTTCCTCTTCGAGATCATCTGCTTCGAGCCGTCGGATACTGCCACTGCTGTTGTCGTCGGTGAGCATCTTGTCTAGAGCACCCAACGCGAACATTGCGTCACTTGGCGCTGTACCCGTGGAGGTGGCGCGTACCCGCATATTCACAGTAGGTACGGCCTCGCGCTCAACGAGCGCACGCACTGTCGTACTACCAGGAACGACCTTCTCGAAGTGAACGCGGTCGATTTCCCCTAGGACGATGGCGAATTGCCTCATGTACTCGGCCAGACGCGCCATCGGCAAAGTCTCCGGGGTACACTTGTCAATTCTGAAGAGGAACGTCTTGGTATCGGCCACGGCGTGTCCCTTTGCGTAGAGTACAAGTTTACACCTCTGGAGTCTGCGGTGTAAGGCGGTTTCGTGCCAAAGCCGTGGCGCTTAACCTTGGACCCAGGCGTGGAGTTGGAGGTGAAGCGGCCGGCGGCCCTACATCTTCCCGCCCACGATCCTCGCCCCCAGCGCCCAGCGATGCACCTCGCTCGGCCCGTCGTAGATCCGGAAGGCCCGCGTATCGCGGAAGATGCGCTCGACCACCGTGTCGCGGGTGATGCCCAGGCCGCCCAGGATCTGCAGCGAGCGGTCGGCGACGCGGGCGATCGCCTCGGAGCAGATCACCTTGCTCATCGAGCTTTCGTT
>JAFEFF010000141.1 GCA_018240745.1 Pseudomonadota bacterium | reverse complement strand
CTGCATTGGTTTCGCTGGCGATCACCGTATGGAACCCGTCGCTCAGGCCCGAGGGCGTGAAGGTCCAATGGCCGGAGGCGTCGGCCGTGGCGGTCGCCGCTACAGAGCTGCCATCGACCGTGAAGTGCATGCTGGTGCCGGCATCCGCCGTGCCGGCCAGCGCGGCGTTCGAAGTGATACCGTCGGTCGCCGAGGCGCCGGTGTCGCTCACCAGGTGCTCCGTCACCACCGGAAGGCCGCCGGCCGCCGGCGGCGGCGGCGTCGCGGTCGCCAGCGACGGTGATGTCGCGGCCGTCGACGCCGCGTAGGCGAATGCCGATGCCGTCTTGGTCATATTGCCGAGCGAGTCGATCGCGATGGCGCCGAAACTGTGGCTCGAGCCGGCGGCTGCGGCCTCGCTGAAGGTGAAGTGGCCGCTCGCGTCGCTGGTCGTCCATCCGGCCCAGTTGCTGCCGTCGTAGATCCAGACGGTCTCGTTCGCCGCCGGGGTTGTGCCGGTGACGGTGACCTGGCCGTTGGCGTAGCTGCCGCCAGTGAAGACCGGGGCGGTGCCGGACGGGGGCGCGATCGCGCCCGTGTCCGTTCCGGTGCCTGAGCTGCCGGTGCCGCTGGCCGTGCCGGTGCTCGTCGTGAAGGTGAGCGACGCGGAGCCGGTGTTGCCCGCGACATCGGTGCTGCTGGCCATGACGGTGTGCGTGCCGGCGGACAGGCCGCTCGGTGTATAGCTCCAGTTGCCGCTGGCGTCGGCAGTGGCCGTGCCGGTGACAGCCGTACCATCGACCGTGAACTTGACGACGGCATTGGGTGGCGCGGTGCCGGTCAGGGCGCCGGTGCTGCTGCTCGTCCCTCCGCCCACCAGCGCCTCCGTCACGGCCGGCGCTTTGGTGTCCAGCGTGAAGGTGAGGCTGGCGCTGCCGGTCTGCCCGGAGGCATTGGTCTCGCTGGCGACGATCGTGTGCCGGCCCTCGCTGAGGCCGGTCGGGGCGAAGGTCCAGGCGCCGCTGGCATTGGCTGTCGCCGCGACGGCGACTGCCGTACCGTCGACCGTGAAGTGGACGGTGGCGCCGGCATCGGCGGTGCCCTTCAGGGCGGCGGAAGAAGTGATGCCGTCGCTCGCCAGGGAGCCGGTGTCGGATACCAGCATCTCGATGACGACGGGCGCCGCCGTGGTGGTTCCGGCTGCGCTGCTCGCCGCCGTCGTGCTGTTGGCGGTGCTGCTCGTCAGGCCAGCGGGTACGCCGCCTGCGTTCGAAGCCGTCAGCCCGCTGCCGGTCACCGTGATGCCGGGACCGGCGACGATGTGGTCGCTGCCCGCGAGCGCGACGGTGCCGCTGCCCTGGAAGTTGGCCACCACGCTCGTGTCCGAGGACGAGCCGTAGTACTCCTTGTTGATGCCCGAGAGGCTGACCGTGCCGCCGTTCAGGTAGCCGCCGATCGCGGTCTGCTGGGGACCCCAGGTCGAGAAGGTATCGTTCACGAAGTTCGCGGTGCCGTTGACCACGACGGCCGTGCCGCCGTTGTTCTCGAAGCCGCTCTGCTTGACCAGCGTGATGCCCGAAGTGGCGTCGATGCCGACGCCGGTATTCTCGACGAAATACGCGCCCGTCACCGTCATGTCGTGTGTGCCGTTGTCGAGGATCAGGCCGGCAACGCCGTTCTTGCGGAAGCCGCCGCCGGTCCATGCCAGGCCGTCGGCGACGCCGCCATTGGCGCCGTTGGCAAACCGCGCGCCGCCGCCGTTGTTGCCGTTCATCCACGAGTCGAAGATCGTGCCGTGAACGTTGCCGATCACGTCGAGGCCGATGCCGCCGACATGTTCGACGTTGACCGAGTTGATGCTGAGGTTCTGGATCGAGCGGTCGGTGCCGTCGGCGACGATCTTGATGCCGTCGCCTTCCGAACCGTTGCCGTTGATCATCAGGTTGGAGATCGTGAGCTGGCTCACGTTCACGCCCCGGTCGACCACGATCTCGATCACCGGGCTGCCGTTGCTGATGTTCGACTGGATCTTGGCACCGCCGAAATCGATGTTGATCGGACCCTGGTCGGCGCTGGTGAGATGGACGACGATCGGCGACGTCACCGAGTAGTTCGGGCTGGTGAGATGCTGCGCCGCGCCACCGGCTGCGGCCTTCAATGCGGTTTCGACGGGATTGGCGGTGCTGGTGGCTGCCGGTGCGGTGGTGGTCGCCGCGGTCACCGCCGACAGGCTCGGCAGGGAGATGCCGCTGCTGCTGTGGGTAATCGAGGCCGCGTCGCCGCCGCCCAGGCTGCTCACGGACAAGCTGGAGCCGGTCACTATGTTCCCGTGGTCGCCGGTAGCGTAGACGTAGCCGTAGCCCTGCAGGTTGGCGAGCGTCGTCGGATCGCTGCCGGAGCCGTGCCAGGTGCTGGTGTTGCCGACCACGGTCGCTTCGCCGTTGAGCCAGCCGGTGATGCCGACGGTCTGCGCACCCGTGCTTTCGAAGGTGTTGTTGTCGAAGTTGCCGTAGTTCTGGATCCAGACACCCGAGCCGTGGTTGTCCTGGAAGTCGCTGTTGCTGACCGAGGTGATACCCGAGCCGGCGCTGATGCCGCCGCCGGCGTTGCCGACGAACCTGGCGCTGTCGACGCTCATGTCGCGCGCGCCGTTGTCGAGCATGAGGCCGGCGCCCCCGTTGTTCTGGAAGCCGCCGCCGAACCAGCGCACGGCACTCACCTGGCCGCCGTCGAGGTGCGAGAAGTAGGCGCCGCCCTTGCCGTCGTTGTTCATCCACGAGTTCGAGACGAGGCCCTCGAACACGCTGCCCTGGACGTCGAGGCCATAGCCGCCGACATGGTTCACGGTGACGTTGTTGACGCTGAAATTGTAGACCCAGCGGTCGTTGCCGGCGGCGACGATCTGGATGCCGTCGCCTTCCTTGCCGTTGCCCTGGATGGTGAGGTTGGAGAACGTCAGGTAGCGCAGGTCGACGCCGGGATCGACAACCACCTGGATGACCGGCGCGCCGTTGGTGATGTTCGACACGATCGTGCCGCCGCCGAGATCGAGGCCGAGCGGGCCCTGTGTCGTGCTGGTGACATGGATGACGATGGTACTGGAGACGGTGAAGGTTTGACCCGAGCCTTGCGCGACGTAACTGCCGGCCATTGCCGACTGCAGGATGGAGTTGAGGTCGGTTGCTCCGTTAGCAATCGCCGTAGTCGCCATCTAAGGTACCCCCGTGTGGTGATGTTGTTCGTGTCGTGGTCGCCTCATGCCGCTCGATGTCACGGCTCTTGCGACGTCGTGCGGCACGGCGGGCGTCTCGATGCCCGTCCGTCTCGACACCGAAATCCGGTGTCGCCTCTGTGGTTTGTGTCTGACCCCCCGGCCCGATCGCAAACTCGCGTCCGTGCTAGGTGATGGTTTCCGCCATGCCCTGTGACTTAATCGTGGCCGCGCAACCTGTTATCCACATCGTCGTTGCCCGCGCGAACTGCGCGTCTGTGATCAGATTGTGCCCGGGCAACCACTTGCCGCGGCGCATTCGAGATCG
>JAFEFF010000140.1 GCA_018240745.1 Pseudomonadota bacterium | reverse complement strand
GGCATTTCAGCCCCCGCCCCCTGAGCAAGGTGTTTTTTCAGGAGCGGGAATCGGTGGATTCGTGGACTCCTGGCCTAAAACCCTTGTGCCATCGGCATCCAACCGGTCCACACCCGAGTGGACTCGTGTGGACTCCGTGGACTCCCGCCAAGGGCGATTCGACCAACAGCAACTTCGCGCTAGGCCGCCTTCTGCGTCCGGTGGGCGGCGATCGCGGCCCACAGGCTGGCTGCGGTCACCGGCATGTCGACATGCTTGATGCCGGTGTGGGCATGGATCGCATCGACGATCGCATTGATCACCGACGGCGGCGCACCGATCGCGCCGGCTTCACCTGCGCCCTTCACGCCGAGCGGGTTGGTCTTGCACGGGCTGTTGTGCAAGTCGAACGTCACGCGCGGCACGATGTCGGCGCGCGGGAAGGCGTAGTCCATGAAGCTCCCGCTCATGAGCTGGCCCGAGTCCTTGTCATAGACCGCGTGCTCGGACAGCGCCTGCCCCACCCCCTGGCCGATGCCGCCATGGACCTGGCCCTGCAGCAGCAGCGGATTGAGCGCCATGCCGAAGTCGTCGACCACCGTGTAGTTCTTGATCTCGAGCGTGCCGGTGTCGGGATCGAGCTCGATCTCGCAGATGTGGCAGCCGTTGGGGAAGGTGTCGGCTTCCGGCGTGCGGGTGAACTCGTCGTCGAGCGCGCCTTTGTTGGCCTTGGCGACATCGAACAGGCTGATGCTGCGGTCGGTACCGACGATGCGGAACGCGCCGTCCTTGTAGTCGATGTCGGCGGCGCTCGCCTCGAGCAGGTTGGCCGCGAGCGGCTTGCCCTTGGCGATGATCTTGTCGGCCACGGCGATGGTCGCCACGCCGTTGAGGGCAATGGTGCGGCTGCCGCCGGTGAAGCCGTCCGGCACGACGTCCGAGTCGCCTTGCACCAGGCGGATGTTCTCGACATCGATGCCGAGCTTGGCCGACGCGATCTGGCGCAGCGCCGTCTCGTGGCCCTGGCCGTTGGTCTGGTTGCCGGTGAACAGCGTGATCGTGGCGTCCTCGTTGAAGACGGCCTTCACGGTCTCGGGGCCGCCACCCGCGCACTTCTCGACATAGGTCGCCATGCCGATGCCGCGCCACTTGCCGGCTTTCTCGGACTGGGCGCGGCGCGCGGCGAAGCCCTTCCAGTCGGCCTTCTCCATGCCCTTGTGCATCACCGCTTCGAAGTCGCCGGAGTCGTAGGTGTCGCCCAGCGCCGTCTTGAACGGGAGCTGGTTGGGCTTGATGAAGTTGCGGGCGCGGATCTCGTCCGGCGTCAGCCCGGTCTCGCGCGCGATGTGGTCGACGAAGCGTTCGACCAGGTAGGCGGCCTCCGGCCGCCCGGCGCCGCGATAGGCGTCGGTCGGCACGGTGTTGGTCATCACGCCCTT
The DNA here is from genome assembly GCA_018240745.1 of Pseudomonadota bacterium. Lineage (GTDB taxonomy): Bacteria > Pseudomonadota > Alphaproteobacteria > Reyranellales > Reyranellaceae > Reyranella. The sequence goes on along the minus strand of JAFEFF010000140.1, from coordinate 3,928 downwards.
GACGTTCACATAGACCGCCGGCGTCTGGTACAGCCCGTTCAGCATCGAGCTGCCGGCCATCGTCGGGATGAAGACGCTGAAATGGTTGAGGTAGGCGCCGAGCGCCGCGTAGGTCGTGATGCGGCAGCCGAGGAAGCGGCAGTCCTTGTCCAGCGCCATCTCGGCGATCGAGACGTGGTCGCGGCCCTGCACGTCGGACTGGAACGCTTCCTGGCGGTCGGGGATCCACTTCACCGTGCGCTTCAGCGCGCGGCTGGCCCATACCACCATCGGATATTCCGGATGGACGAAGATCTTCATGCCGAAGCCGCCGCCCACGTCGCCGGTACGCACACGCAGCTTGGCCGAGCCGATCTTCAGGATCATGTCGGCCACCACCGGCCGGATCATGTGCACGCCCTGCGAGCTGACCCACAGGGTCGAGCGGTCGTCCCTGGCGTCGTATTCGCCGATGGCGCCGCGCGGCTCCATCGAGTTCACCACCAGCCGCTGGTTGACCAGTCGCAGGCTTACAGTGCGGGCGGCTTTCCTGAAGGCGGCGTCGGTAGCCGCCTGGTCACCCATCGCCCAGTCGAAGGCGATATTGTCCTTGATGTGGTCGTGCACCAGCGGCGCGCCGGGCTGCGCCGACTCGTAGGTGCCGACCGTGTGGGGCCGCGGCGCGTAGTCGACCTCGATCAGCTCCGATGCGTCCTTGGCCTGATCCAGGGTCTCGGCCACCACCAGCGCCACCGGATCGCCGACGTGGCGCACGCGGTCCTTGGCCAGCATCGGCCGGCTGGTATCCGCACGGGGCGTGCCGTCGCGATTTTCGAGCGGCACCAGGCAGGGCACGTCGCCGAAGCCTTCCTTCTCGACGTCGGCACCGGTGAAGACCGCCAAGACGCCCGGCGCCTTGCGGGCGGTCGTGACGTCGACCTTCCTGATGTCGGCATGGGCATGCGGCGAGCGGAGGACATACATCCGCGCCGCCGGCTGGCTCAGCTTCGTGTCGTCGGTGTAGCGGCCGCCGCCGGTCAGGAGCCTGGGGTCCTCGAGCCTGCGGACCGAATCGCCGATGCCAAACTTCGCCATGCTAACCTCCGTGTCGGACGGAGGTTAGCAAGGCGCCGCGCCGAGAGTCATGCTCTTCCGGACCGCGGGCCTCCAAGCCCGCTCATGTTCATGAGGCGGACCTGGAGGTCCGCGGTCCCAAGACTAAGCCGCGCGGCGACGAGCCGCCTGCGCCTTGCGGATGTTGCGGCGAGCCGCGGCCAACTGCGCACGCGTGCGATGGGTCGGTCGCTTGGCGTTCTTGCCGCCCATCGAGCGGCTCGATTCGCGCCGGCTGCTGGCGCCGACCCGACGCTTGCCCTCGCGTTCCTGCTGGTAGGTCCGGCCGGTCGCTTCCTTGCGCTTGCTCTTGCGCAGGTTCCGCTTGTTCTCGCCCTTGCTCTCGTACTTCGACGCGCCGGCTTCCTTGAGCGCGATCGCGATCGCCTGACGGCGGCTCTTCACCTTGCCGCCCTTGCCGCCACGGCCGCTCTTCAGCTCGCCGTGCTTGAACTCGTGCATGACGCGACCTGCCGTCTTGCGCTGGGCCATCGATTCCTTGGCCATTCTCTTCTCCTTGTTGAGCCCCTTTTGGCGAACGCCTGCCAAAGCGCTAGGTTGCAACCATGGACGATCGCCGCTTCATCGAAGGCCTGCCCAAGGCCGAGCTGCACATCCACATCGAGGGCAGCCTCGAGCCCGAGCTGATGATGGCACTTGCCCAGCGCAATGGAGTCTCGCTGCGATTTCCCTCGATCGAGGCGCTGCGCGCGGCCTATCGCTTCTCCAACCTGCAGGACTTCCTCGACCTCTACTACGAGGGCATGCGCGTCCTGCTGCACGAGCAGGACTTCTACGACCTCGCGATGGCCTACTTCCGCAAGGCCGCGTCCCAGAACGTACGCCATGCCGAGATTTTCTTCGATCCGCAGGGTCACACCGGCCGCGGCGTCCCCTTCAGGATCCTGATCGACGGCCTGTCGCGCGCGCAGGCCGACGCCGAGCGCCAGTTCGACGTAAGCTCATCGCTGATCCTTTGCTTCCTGCGCCATCTCGACGAGGCTGACGCCGAGCGCACGCTCGACGAGGCGCTGCCGTGGCGCGACCGCTTCATCGGCGTCGGCCTCGACTCCTCGGAGAAGGGGCGGCCGCCACGGCTGTTCGAGCGGGTCTTCGCCCGCGCCCGCGGGCTGGGCCTGCATGCCGTCGCACATGCCGGCGAAGAGGGACCGGCCGAATATGTGCGGGAGGCCCTCGATCTCCTGAAGGTCGAGCGAATCGACCACGGCAACCGCGCCCTCGATGACACCGGGCTGATCGCGCGCATCGCCCGAGAGCAGATACCGCTGACGGTCTGCCCGCTGTCGAACCTGCGGCTCTGCGTCGTGCCGGACCTCGAGGACCATCCGCTGCGTCGCATGCTGGACGAGGGCCTGATGGCTACGATCAACTCGGACGATCCTGCCTACTTCGGCGGCTATATGAACGAGAACCTCGCGGCCCTGCGGCTCTCGCGCGGGGACATGATGACCCTCGCCCGCAACGGCTTCCGCGCCGCTTTCTGCGACGAGGCGAGCAAGCAGCGGCACCTCGAGGCGCTGAATGCCTACGGCCTATCTGGCACCTGACGGCTTCGAGCCGCAGCTTCGGGAAGAGCTCCGGCGAGCGAATGCAGCCGTGCAGGCCGAGCACGGCCGGCTGCTGATCGCCGACGAGGCCGTGCCGTCCGCCTGGGCCGCCAACATCTGGCACGACTGCGTCGAGCTTCCAGTCGGCTCGATCGGCAGCGCCGCCAGGGCACTGCGCGACATCCAGCGCAACTGGGCGATGTATGCGCCGCTGCACCGCCGCCGCGCGGCACTCATCCAGGAACGCCTGCCGCACGTTTCCGCCAAGCCCATTGTCTTCCCGGCAGCCGCGCCGACCGCGCCGCTCGGCTCATGGACCCTGCTCGCCCCCGACCGGCTGCTGGCCGCGGCGCATTGCTCGGCGCCGTTCCCCAATGGCGAGGTGCAGTTCGTCGAGGACAAGACCGGCCCGCCCAACCGTGCCTATCTCAAGCTCTGGGAGGCTCTGGTGAGGCTGCGTCGCTGGCCGCAGCCGGCCGATCGCTGCCTCGATCTCGGCGCGTCGCCGGGCGGCTGGACCTGGGTGCTGGCGAAGCTCGGCGCCAACGTGACCGCGATCGACAAGGCGCCGCTCGAGCCGCGCATCGCCGCGATGCCGGGTGTCGCGTGGCGCGGCGAGAGCGCGTTCGCTCTCGAACCCGAAAGCGTCGGGCCGATCGATTGGCTGTTCTCCGACATCATCGCCTATCCGGCGCGGCTGCTGCGGCTGGTCGAGCGGTGGCGCGCGTCGGGACTGGCGAAGAACTTCGTCTGCACCATCAAGTTCCAGGGTGAGACCGATCACGACGCGGCTGCTGCGTTCGCAGCGATCCCCGGCGCGGAGGTGCTGCACCTGCACCATAACAAGCACGAGCTGACGTTCATCCTCGCCTAACGCAGGCGCGTGCGCAGGTCGCGGGCGAGATGGTCGACGAAGGCGCGAACGGTCGGCGTGATGAGCCGGTTGCTGGGATAGACCGCGTAGATGCCGCCGGACGGCAGCTCACACTCGGCCAGCACGCGCATGAGATGGCCGGCGACCAGCGCGTCGGCCACCAGCCATTCGGGCGCCGGCGCCAGGCCAACCCCAGCCAGCGCCGCCGCGCGCAGAGAGGCGCCGCTGTTGGTCAGCAGGGCGGGGCTGACCGCAACGGTCTCCTTGCCGAGCCGCCAGGTGTCGCGCCAGGCGAGCGGCGTGAAGCCGATCAGGCGGTGGCGCAGCACATCGCGCGGTCGCGCCGGCGTGCCGTGCTGGGCGAGATAGGCGGGCGAGGCGACGATCACGACGC
>JAFEFF010000013.1 GCA_018240745.1 Pseudomonadota bacterium | reverse complement strand
CTCCTCCTGTTCGACGACGCGAACGCCACGAAACCTTCGAAAATCATCCCCCTTCGTCCCGCCAAACACCGCACCTATCACTATTGGCATGCCTTCGTGCCGGGCCTCCAGGCGGGTCAGGTCTATGCCTACCGCGCGCATGGTCCCTTCATGCCTGACCACGGATATCGGTTCGATGGCGAGAAGGTGCTGCTCGACCCCTACGGCATCGCGCTCAGCGTGCCCCGGACATACGACCGTAAAGCTGCGGCGCGGCCGGGCGACAATGCGGCCACGGCCATGAAGAGCGTCGTCGCCGATGCCAGTCGATATGACTGGGAAGGCGACCAGCCGCTCAGGCGAGCCCTTGCCGAGACAGTGATCTATGAGCTGCACGTGAAGGGCTTCACCCGTCATCCCAGCTCTGGGGTCGCGCCCGACAAGCGCGGAACCTACGCCGGGCTGATCGGGAAAATACCGTACCTGCAGGATCTCGGTATCACCGCTGTCGAGCTCCTGCCGGTGTTTCAATACGATCCACTGGACGCGCCGGTCGGCCTCGTGAACTACTGGGGCTACCAGCCCGTTTCATTCTTCGCGCCGCATTGTCAGTACAGCTCGCGAAACGACCCGCTCGCCGTGCTCGACGAGTTTCGGGACATGGTCAAGGCATTCCACCGCGGCGGAATCGAAGTCATCCTCGACGTCGTGTTCAATCACACGACCGAGGGCGACGAAGACGGACCGACGCTCTGCTATCGCGGCCTCGCCAACAGCGCCTACTACATCCTTCAGAAGGACAAGTCGCGGTATGCCGACTACAGCGGCTGTGGCAATACGCTGAACGCCAACCACTCTGTCGTCCGCCGGATGATCCAGGACAGCCTGCGCTACTGGACCACCCAGATGCATGTCGACGGTTTCCGCTTCGATCTCGCGTCGATCCTGTCGCGCGACGAGAACGGCCATCCCCTGCCCAATCCGCCGGTGCTCTGGGACATCGAGTCCGATCCCCTGCTGGCCGGCACCAAGCTGATTGCAGAGGCATGGGATGCCGCCGGCCTCTATCAGGTCGGGAGCTTCGTCGGCGATACGTGGCAGGAATGGAACGGGAGGTTTCGCGACGATGTTCGGCGCTTCGTCAAAGGCGACAACGGATCGGTATCGCGCGTCGCCGCGCGAATTCTGGGCAGCCCGGACATCTACGGACACAAGGAGCGCGAGCCCGAGCAAAGCATCAACTTCGTTACCTGCCATGACGGGTTTACCCTGAACGATCTCGTTTCGTACAACCACAAGCACAACGAGGCCAATGGCGAGAACAACCGTGACGGCACGGATGACAACCTGAGCTGGAATTGCGGTGTCGAGGGGCCGACCGACGATCCCGCCGTCGAGGCGCTCCGCAATCGCCAGGTGAAGAATTTCTTTGCGCTGCAGCTATTGGCGGCCGGAACCCCGATGCTGCTGATGGGCGACGAGGTACGGCGGACCCAGAAGGGCAACAACAACGCCTACTGCCAGGACTCCGAAATCAGCTGGTTCGACTGGAGCCTGCTGAAACGGCACGGCGACATCCACCGCTTCGTCAAAGTCCTCAACGAGTTTCGTCAGCGCCGCGATCTCGTGACCGACGGACGGGCGCTCAGTCTGAATCAACTCCTTCGGCGCGTGCGCATCGAATGGCACGGCGTGGCCCTCGGACGACCGGACTGGGACGACCACTCGCACTCCCTGGCCTTCACACTGCGGGGTTTGGGGGGCCGCTTCCTGTTGCACTCGATGTTGAATGCCTATTGGGAGCCACTGACCTTCGAGTTGCCTGCGGTCCCTGCCGAATCGCGGGAAGCCTGGCGGCGCTGCATCGATACCGCGCGCGATACGCCCGACGACATTTGCCCGTGGCCGGCCGCGGTCGTTGTGACCCAGGCGAAGTATGTGGTGCAGCCGCGGTCCGTGGTCCTTCTTGCCCTGGCGCTCGACGGCGTCGTCCTGGGCGAAGGCGGCATCAATGAAGGCCGGGACGACTAGGCCGCGTCGCTCGCGGCCTTGCTCCTACGCGCTCGACTTCGAGCGAGCGCGTCTCCACTCTCGCCAACGCTACCGGTGCCAGCCGAAGAAGATCGCCATCATGCGCAGGAAGATGCAGAGCGCGGCGCCCGCCGGCATCGACCACGCCGGCGCCACGCCGACGACGTCACCGAGCGCGACGATCGCCCCTGCCGCCAGCGCCGCCACGGCGTAGATGTCGGTGCGCAGCACCGACGGCACCTCGCCCGCCAGCACATCGCGCATCATGCCGCCGCCGATGCCGGTCACCATGCCCAGCACCGCCGCCATCGGCGGATCGATGCCGTAGATCAGCGCCTTCTGCGCGCCGGTGACGGCGAACAGGCCGAGCCCGATCGCGTCGAGCACCAGCACCGGCCGCTGCAGCGCACTCACCAGCCGATAGCCGACGATGGTCACGAACCCGCCCGCCAGCGCGATCGCGAACGCCCGCCAGTGGCTGATCGCCTCCGGCGGCACCGCACCGATCAGCACGTCGCGGGCCACGCCGCCGGTGACGGCAGTCACGAAGGCGAGGAACAGCACCCCGAAGACGTCGAACCGCTTCTGGACGGCAAGTGCCGCGCCGCTCAACGCGAAGGCGAAGGTGCCGGCCGCGTCGATCAGGGACAGGAGCGAGACATTCCCCAGCGTCGTTCCCCTACTCGGCCGCCACCGTCGAAGCGAGCGTAGCCGTTCGGCAGGACAGCTCCAAGACGGTCAGCGCGCGTGTTGTGCGCGCTCGATCGCCGCGGCGATCAGCCGGCGCGCCTCGTCGACCCCGCCCCAGCCCAGGAGCTTCACCCATTTGCCCGGCTCGAGGTCCTTGTAGTGGATGAAGAAGTGCTCGATCTGCTCGCGCGTGATCTGCGGCAGGTCGAGGTGGCTCTTCACGCCGACATAGCGCTGGGTGATGCGCGAGCTCGGCACGCCGATGATCTTCTCGTCCCCGCCGCCGTCGTCCTGCATGCGCAGCACGCCGATCGGCCGCACGTTCATCACCGCACCGGGCAGGATCGGCCGGGTGTTGGCGACCAGCACGTCGATCGGGTCGCCGTCCTCCGACAGCGTGTGGGGCACGAAGCCGTAGTTCCCCGGGTAGCGCATCGGCGTGTAGAGGAAGCGGTCGACCACCAGCGTGCCGGCCGCCTTGTCCATCTCGTACTTGATCGGCTCGCCGCCGATCGGCACCTCGATGATCGCGTTGACGTCGGCGGGCGGATTGTCGCCAATCTTGATCGCGTCGAGGTTCATGCCGCGATCCTAGATCAACCCGGCGGCGCTTTCGAGCCGCCGGTCTCCTGTCGATCCACCCTCGGGCGGATCAGTCGTCGATATAGATATCGCGGTCCTTGGTCTCCGGGACGAACAGCAGGCCGATGACGAAGGTCATCGCCGCCACCCCGATCGGATACCAGAGTCCGGAGTAGATGTTCCCGGTCGCCGCCACGATCGCGAAGATGGTGGGCGGCAGGAAGCCGCCGAACCAGCCGTTGCCGATGTGATACGGAAGCGACATGCCGGAGTAGCGGATGCGGGTGGGGAACAGCTCGACCAGCATCGCCGCGATCGGGCCGTATACCATGGTGACGTAGACCACCAGGACGACCAGGATCAGGACCGCCACCGGCCGGTTGACCTTGGCGGGATCGGCCGAGGCGGGATAGCCCGCGGCGCGGATCGCCGCCGTCGCCTGCTCGGTGAAGGCCTTGGTCCTGGCGGCGGCATCGGCGCCCGCCTTGGCCTTGTCGAACGAGGTGATGACCTTGTCGCCGATCTTGACGGTCGCCACCGTGCCGGCCGGCGCCGCGACGTTGGAGTAGTTCACCGAGTTGGTGGCGAGGAACGCCTTGGCGACGTCGCACGACGTCGTGAAGGTCGCCGTGTTGGTCGGGTTGAACTGGAACGAGCACTCCCGCGGGTCGGCCACCACCGTGACCGGCGACTTCTCGAGCGCCTGCTCGAGCGCCGGGTTCACCGCGTTGGTGAGCGCGCTGAACAGCGGGAAGTAGGTCACGCCCGCCAGCAGGCAGCCCGCCAGGATGATCGGCTTGCGGCCGACCCTGTCGCTCAGCCAGCCGAAGACGACGAAGAACGGCGTGCCGATCGCCAGCGCCACCGCGATCAGGACGTTCGCGGTGGTGGCGTCGAGCTTCAGCGTCTGGGTCAGGAAGAACAGCGCGTAGAACTGGCCGGTGTACCAGACCACCGCCTGGCCGGCGGTGCCGCCGAGCAGCGCCAGGAGGGCGATCTTGGCGTTCTCCCAGCGGCCGAACGCCTCGCGCAGCGGCGTCTTGGAATGCTTGCCCTCGGCCTTGATGCGGGCAAAGGCGGGCGATTCCTCGAGCTGCAGCCGGATCCAGACCGAGATGCCGAGCAGGAACACCGACACCAGGAACGGCACGCGCCAGCCCCATGCGGCGAACTGCTCGGCGGTGAGGCCGAGGCGCAGCACCAGGATGACGATCAGCGACAGGAACAGCCCGACCGTCGCGGTGGTCTGGATCCACGAGGTGTAGAAGCCGCGGCGGCCGTGCGGCGCATGCTCGGCGACGTAGGTCGCCGCCCCGCCATACTCGCCGCCCAGCGCCAGGCCCTGCAGCAGGCGGCAGAGGATGAACAGCACCGGCGCCGCGAAGCCGATCGCGGCATAGGACGGGATGAGGCCGACCACGAAGGTCGAGATGCCCATCAGCGTCATGGTGACCAGGAAGGTGTATTTGCGGCCGATCAGGTCGCCCAGGCTGCCGAACACCAGCGCGCCGAACGGACGGACCGCGAAGCCGGCGGCGAATCCCAGCAGGGTGAAGATGAAGCCGGCGGTCGGGTTCACGCCCGAGAAGAAGTTCGCCGAGATGTTCGCGGCCAGCGAGCCCGCGAGATAGAAGTCGTACCACTCGAAGATCGTGCCGACCGAGGAGGCGAGGATGACCTTGCGATCCTCGCGCGTCATTGAGCGGGGCACACTTCCCGCCGTAGCTGCCATGGCCATGAGTCTCTCTCCCGCGTTTTGCGACGCGGCCCGGCAGCCGTTCGGTGACGTTTTCCCCACAACCGGACGCCTTCGGGACGCCTCGACTTGCCCGTTCATTTCACTACAGGCGGCGTGCCGGCGGCATTAGACTTTCGTCGTAGGTAGCCGCCTCCCGGGGAAACACCACCATGGCCGACGCGCCGGCCGGACATGCCTTCCTGATCGCCGACGACCATCCGATGGTGCGCGACGCGCTGCGCACGGCGCTGGCGCGGGCTTTTCCGGGCGCGTCGATCGCGCTCGCCGGCACGCTGGCCGAGGTCCAGGCGGCGCTCGACCGGCAGCCCGAGACCGACGCGCTGCTGCTCGACCTCGACATGCCGGGGATGGACGGGCTCAGCGGGCTCGCCCTGCTGCGCTCGGAACGGCCGACCGTGCCGATCATCGTCGTCTCGGCGGCGCGCGATGCGACGGTCGCCCGCCGCACCCACGACCTCGGCGCCTCGGCCTATGTCGACAAGTCGGCCTCGCTGGAAGAGATCGCGGCGATCGTTCGCGCGGTGCTCGACGGCGAGATCCTGCCGCCGCCCGAGGCGGCCGAAGGCGATTCGTTCGCCCAGCGCGCCGCCCGGCTCACGCCGCAGCAATGGCGCGTGCTGGCGCTGATGGTGCACGGCGACCAGAACAAGCAGATCGCCTACAAGCTCGGCGTCGGCGAGCCGACGGTGAAGGCGCACGTCACGGTGATCCTGCGCAAACTGGGCGTGCGCTCGCGCACCCAGGCGGTGATCGAGGCGCGCAGCCTGGCGCTGCCGCCGACCTGACTAGTCTTACTGAGTGAGGGGCGTCACCCGCTCGCGCATCCGCAGCAGCGCGCGCAGGGCCGCGGGCTTGAGCGGCTTGTGCAGCAGCTCGACCTGGTGGGCGCGGGCCCGGGCCCGCAGGGTCGGGTCGCGGTCGGCGGTGATCAGGGCCGCCGGCACGGGGCGCTGGCAGCGCTGCCGCAAGATGTCGATGACTTCCAGGCCGTCCGGCCCGTCGTCGAGATGGAGATCGGCCAGCACGAGGTCGGGCGGGCCGCCGGAAATCGCCGCCACCGCCTCGTCGAGCGACGCCGCCGTGGCGACGCGACACCCCCAGCCGCGCAACAGGGTCGCCATCGCCTCGCGCACGCTCGCCTCGTTGTCGATGCAGAGCACGAACCGCCCGGCCTCGGCGGTTGGCCGGGGCAGCGGCGCGGAGGCCTCCGCCGCGCCGGCCATCGCCGGCACTTCGGGCACGACAACCGAGAAGGTCGAGCCCAGCCCCGGCGCCGAGGCGAGCCGCACCGGCAGGTCGAGCATGCGCGCGATGCGTTCGACGATCGCCAGCCCCAGGCCCAGCCCGCGCTCGGCGCGCGGCCGGTCGTCCTCGGGCTGCAGGCGGACGAACTCCTCGAAGATGATCTGCTGCTTGTCGGCCGGGATGCCGGGTCCGTTGTCCTTGACCTCGATGCGCAGCGCCCCGCCCTCGCGCCGGCAGCCGAGCAGCACGCGATGCCGCCGCCCCTCGACCCGGCCGTAGCGCAGCGCGTTCGACAGGAGGTTCTGCAGGATACGGCGCAGGAACGCGGCATCGGTATCGACGAAAGCGCGCGTCGGCACCAGCACCAGGTCGACGTCGCGGCGCGCCGCGACCGGCGCGAAGGCCGTGCCCAGCGAATCGAACAGCGTCTGCAGCGCAAACGGCCGCTTGTCCGGCTTGAACGCGCCGGCATCGAGCTTGGAGATGTCGAGCAGCGCGTCGATCAGCGATTCGACCGCGCCGAGGCTCGCATCGATCTTGCCGCCGAGGTCGTTGCCCGGATCGCGGTCGATCAGCGCCGCCGTGAACAGCCGCGCGGCATGCAACGGCTGCAGGAGGTCGTGGCTCGCCGCCGCGATGAAGCGCGTCTTGCCGAGATTGGCCGCCTCGGCCTCGGCGCGGCTCGCCTCCAGCTCGGCGGTGCGCTCGGCCACGCGCTGCTCCAGCGT
>JAFEFF010000139.1 GCA_018240745.1 Pseudomonadota bacterium | reverse complement strand
GGCGCGCCGCCGACGCCGGAGATCCTGAGCCGCGAGAGGTCGGCGCTCTGGAACTTGGGGTGCTGCATCATGAACTGGTAGGGGGCCGGCACGCCGAAGAAGTGGGTGATGCCGAGGTTTGGGTCCGAGATGTAGTCGAGCGCCAGGCCGGGATCGAAGGCACGCATGATCAGGATCGTGCCGCCGGCATGCAGCACGGGATTGGCGTAGCAGTTGAGGCCGCCGGTGTGGAACAGCGGCAGGATCACGAGCTGTACGGTCTGCGGCGAGATCATCGCCGGGATGCCGAGGTTGACGGCGTTCCAGAACACCATGCCGTGGGTGATGATCGCGCCCTTTGGGTGTCCCGTGGTGCCCGAGGTGTACATGATCATGCCGATATCGTCATGCGTCAGCGGCACGTAGGCGGGCACCGGCGCGTTCGAAGCCAGGGCGCGCTCGTAGGCGCTGTTCGGATCCTCGGGGTCGATTTCCAGCAGGCTCTTCGACAGGGCCTTTGCCTGCTGCGCGAAGCTCTTGTCGTGCACCAGCAGCCTGGGTGTGGCGTCGGCCAGGATGTACTCGAGCTCCGGCACCGTGAGCCGCCAGTTGAGTGGCAGCATGATCGCGCCCAGCCGGCCGCAGGCGAACTGCAGTTCGAAGTATTCCGCGCAGTTGGGCGCCAGCAGTGCCACGCGATCGCCCCTGGCGATGCCCTGCGCCGCCAGCCAGCCGCTCAGCCGGTCGGTGCGCCGGTGCAGCTCGGCGTAGCTGTAGGTCCGGTGGGTCTGCAGGTCGTCGATCGCGAGCTGTCCGGGCCGGCGATGGGCGTGGTGGGCGATCCAGTCGTAGTAGGGCGGGACGGGCATCTCTTCAGTTTACGGCCTTCGTGTAGCCCTTCCAGTAGGGTTCGCGCAGCTCGCGCTTCAGCACCTTGCCGGCGCCGCTGAGCGGCAGCGGCGTGTCACGGAAGTCGACGCTGCGCGGGCACTTGTAACCGGCGATCCGGGAACGGCAAAACTCCAGCACCGAGTCGGCGGTGAGCTCCGCACCCCGCTTGGGCACGATGATCGCGTGCACCCGCTCGCCCCAGCGCTCGTCGGGCACGCCGATCACCGCGACCTCTGCCACGCCCGGCATCAGCGAGATCGCATTCTCGACCTCGGCCGAATAGACGTTCTCGCCGCCCGAGATGATCATGTCCTTGAGCCGGTCGACGATGTAGACGAAGCCTTCCTTGTCCATGGTGGCGCCGTCGCCGGAGTAGTACCAGCCGTCGTCCAGCACCGCGGCCGTCTCGTCCGGCTTGTTCCAGTAGCCTTTCATGATGTTGGGCCCGCGGATCGCCAGCTCGCCCGCCGTGCCGTACGGCACTTCCTTGCGGCGGGCGTCGACCACCTTGACCTCGCAGGTCAGGGCGGCGAGGCCGCACGACTTCAGCCGCCCGGCGTAGGGGCCCGCGAGAGTCGTGTAGCGCGCCGGCAGCAGGGTCACGATCGGCGCCGCCTCGGTCATGCCATAGCCGTGGATCATCCCGACATGCGGCATCACCTCGATCGCCTTGCGCAGCACGCCCTCGGGCATCGGCGAGGCGCCATAGAGGATCAGCTTCAGGGTCGAGATGTCGAACTCGCCGAAGCGCGGGTGGTTGACCAGCATGTTGATCATGGTCGGCACGAATTGCGCGTGCGTGATCTTCTCGCGCGCGATGACCTCCAGCACCTCGAGCGGCTCGAAGCGCGGCACGAAAGCGTGGCGGCCGCCGGCCAGCGTCACGCCGAAGGTCGAGGCGCCGTCGGCGAGATGGAACATCGCGCCGGAATGGATGTAGGCGGTGTCGCCGTCGAACCCCATGCCGGCCACGGCGTTCATGGCGTTCACCACGAGATTGGTATGCGTCAGCATCACGCCCTTCGACCGGCCGGTCGTGCCGCCGGTATAGAACAGACCGGCGAGGTCGTCGGTGCTCGCGCCGACATCCTCCTCCGGATCGTAGGCCGTGAGGTCCTCGTAGTGCAGCATGCCCTCGGGACCGGAGATGTCGTCGAGCCAGACCACCTCGCGAACGCTCGCCATCCTGCCCTCGAGGGCAGTGAGGTGGTGGGCCATGGTGCCGTCGATGAACAGCGCCACGCTGCCCGAGTCCCCGAGGATGTATTCGATTTCCGGGGCGGCCAACCGGGTGTTGATCGGCACCATCACCGCACCGATCCAGGGAATGGCGTACATCAGCTCGAAATAGCGATCGCTGTTGAGGGCCAGGATGGCCACCCGGTCGCCGCGCTTCACGCCCAGCGCGCCGAGCGCCCCGGCCACCCGGGCTACGCGGTCGGCCGTCTGCGCCCAGGTCCGGCGGCGCGGGGCGAAGGCGGTCGATGGTCCGGTCCGTCGGGTCTGCAGGGCCCGTCGGAGGCCCTGCGTCAGGGAGAACATGGGGTCGGGGACAACATGGTTTTTCAGGTTACGGGCCGGCTCGTTCGCGCGGCAAGGGGGTTCATGGTAAGGGAGGGCATGAACGAAATGACGCCTCCGTCACCGACCGGTTCCCTGGTCTTCGATCCGCTGGATCCGGCCTTCATCGCCGACCCGTACCCCTTCTACCGGCGGCTGAGGCAGGAGGCGCCGGTCTTCAAGGCGCCGCAGGGCTTCTGGTTGCTGACCCGCTACGAGGACGTCGCCTTCTCGCTGCGCGACCGCCGGTTCGGCAAGGACTTCGCCGGCAATATCACCCGCCGCTACGGCGAGGACCGGATGAACGAGCCGGTGATCGCCAATCTCGGACGCACCATGCTGGTGCTCGATCCCCCCGACCACACGCGGCTGCGCGGCCTGGTCAACAAGGCCTTCACTGCCCGCCGCGTCGCCGACATGCGCCCGCGGATCGCCGCGCTCGTCAACGAGCAGCTCGACCGGGTGATCGACAAGGGCGGGATGGACGTGATCCGCGACCTGGCGCACCGTTTGCCGGTGATCGTGATCTGCGACATGCTGGGCATCCCCGAGGAGCACCGGGCGGGCTTCCTCATCGGCAGCAACGTGTCGGGCCGCATCCTCGATCCCGCGCCGATGAGCCGCGAGGAGCTCGACCAGGCCAATGCGGCGACCGCGATGGGCAACGCCTATTTCGACCAGCTCTGCGAGCTGCGCCGCCGCGAGCCGCAGGACGATCTGACGACCGAGCTGGTGCGCGCCGAGGAAGCGGGCGATCGCCTGACGACGGAGGAGCTGCGGGCCAATATCGGCCTGCTGTTCGGCGCCGGGCACGAAACCACGACGAACCTGATCGGCAACGGCCTCCTGGCATTGCACAAGGCGCCCGAGCAGTGGCAGCGACTGAAGGACGATCCGTCGCTGATTCCCAACGCGGTCGAGGAGCTGTTGCGCTATGATTCGTCGGTGCAGATGACCGGACGAGTCACCAATACCGAGATCGAGGTCGGCGGCGTCACGCTGCCGGCGGGCGAGAGCGTGCTCATGCTGCTGGGCGCGGCCAACCGCGATCCGGCGCAGTACGCCGATCCCGACACGCTCGATGTCGGCCGGCAGAACATCCGGCCGATGTCGTTCGGCGGCGGCATCCATCATTGCCTGGGCGCGCAGCTCGCGCGGCTGGAAGCCGAGCTCGTGTTCACGGCGCTGATCGAGCGCCTGCCGAACCTCGAGTTGCCCGAGAAGGATGCGCCCGCCTGGCGCCGTACGTTCACCCTGCGCGGCCTGCACAGGCTCCCCGCCACCTGGCACTAGCGATGGCGGTACGTTGGCGGGGCGAAGGCGCGCAACATCAGGGGGCCCGACCGTATCAGGAGGATAGCTGGGCCGTCCGCATGCTGGCCGACGACACCGTGCTCGCCGTGCTTGCCGACGGCATGGGCGGCCATGTCGGCGGCGCGACCGCCTCGCGCCTCGCGGTCGGCAGCTTCATGGCGGCGATGGAGAGCGGGTGCAGCCTCGCCGAGGCGCTGGATGCCGCGAACCGGGCGATCGGCACCGCTGTTTCCCGCGATCCCAAGCTCGAGAGCATGGGCTCGACCCTGGTCGGCGTGGCCGTGAATGCCGCGGAGGTGCGGTGGATCAGCGTCGGCGATTCACCGCTGTTCCTGGTGTCGAACGGTCGGGGCGAGCGGTTGAACGCCGATCATTCCATGGTGCCGCAGATCGAGGCGCTCGTGGCGCGCGGCATCATTACCGCCGAGGAGGCCGCGCAGCATCCCGGTCGCCACACCCTGCGCGAGGCGGTGATGGGCCATCCGCTGACGTTGATCGACGAGGGCAGGCGCGCGCTGGCTCCGGGCGATCGACTGCTGGTCTGCAGTGATGGTGTGCTGACGCTCGATCCAGCAGATATCGTGCGCGAAGCCAACGGTCCGGTAGGGG
>JAFEFF010000138.1 GCA_018240745.1 Pseudomonadota bacterium | reverse complement strand
GGCATCGCCACGCCGCCGACCAGCGGCTGCACCGCCAGGCCGGCCAGCGCGGCGATCTCGCTGCCGGCGAGATAGGCGTCGGCCCATACCGAGCGGGCGAGGCAGCGCATCAGGCCGTCACGCGGCGACACGCCGAGCGCCTCGATCTCGCGGCGGTCGCCGTCGCGCAGCTCGATTGCGTCGATATGGGCCAGGGTGGCAGACACCACCTCGATTCTTTCGCTGGGGGCGCGCCACTCCAGTGGCGCGATCTTCCGCGGTCCCGACGATGACGCGCCATCGGAGGGGCGCGCCCCCAGCGAAAGACGGTCAACTTCCAAGGTTCACCTGCGGGATGAGATCGAGGATCGTTGCCGGCAACGGATGGCTCTGGCGCACGACGATCCGGCCGTCGCGGTTCCATTCGCTGGGCACGCTGATCTGCCAGTCGCCGCTGAACGGCTGCAGCGCGGTGCCGAGCGTCTCGGTGGTGCGCTGCTTGATCTCGGCGCGCGCATCCCGATCGAGGCCGACGCTCAGGCCGCGCGCTTCCTTCACGCGCACCGTCACCTGGCCGATCTTCTTCATCAGGCCCTGCGCGGTCGGGCCGCTCCGCGTCGCGAGCTCGAGGTTCAGGGTCTCGAGGTCGGCGGTGTAGGGCAGGCCGACGGTCACCTTGCTGTAGGCGCCGTCGAGCGCCACGCTGCCGCCGGTCACGACCCGGCTCGGCACGACGCTGCCGTCGCCCAGGATCGCCACCGTCTTGCCCTCGAGGTGGTCGAGGCCGCTCACGCTGGTGACCGGGGATCCGCTGTACTGCAGCCCGCAATCGACGAACCAGGCATCGGCGACGGTCGGAAACGTCCGGCTCACCATGCGCTCGAGATACCGCTTGGTCTGCCCGCCGATCGTGCGGTTGACGAGCAGCCACACCGCATCCTCGTAGCCGCCGAAGCCGTCGGCTTCGGTAACGGTCGTGACGCTCTCGACAATGCCGTCGGTGACGTGGCGATGCCAGGCATAGACGTCGTGCTCGCGCATGTAGGTGAAGCCGAGCAGCACGCCGTCGTCGCGGGCGGCCCAGACGATCTGGTGCGGCTCGGCGGCGTACGCCCATTCGACGATGCGATGCGCGCCGCCCGAGTCGTACAGCAGGTGCTGCGCCAGGATGCTCATGTCGAAGCTCTGGTACTGGTCCTGGATCGCATCGAAGCGCAGCGCGATCACCCGGCTGCCCTTCTCCTTGACGAACAGCACGTCGTTGCCGGCCTGGATCGGCGGCACGTGGCTGCTGCCATGCGCGGTCTGGGGCAGCGTGTAGCAGGCCGCCGGCGTCAGCGCGTTGGAGCTCGGGCCCGGCCAGCAGCGCCATTCCGCGCCCGAGGTCATCACCAGCATCGAGCTGCCGACCGGGACGAGATGGCGAATCTCGTTCACCTGCCGGCCGGTCAGCGTCCGCGTGATGGCGTCGTCGTCGCGCGTCGGCGTCGAGACGTTCATGTTGCCGAACGCGCCGACGGCGGTGAACCACAGGCCCTGCGGCTGGTCGGTGGTGGCGCCGTAGACCTGGCGCTGCATGAAGTAGGTCGAGCAGGCCGGATTGCGCGTGCCGGTGTCCGGGTTGCTGGTGGTGTTGAGCGTGATGACCGCGCCGCTGCCCGCCGAATCGACGACGACCAGGCCGATCTGCCCGGCCGCGGCCGCATCCGGGTCGACGGGATAATGGCTGGCGGGCGTGATGCCGGTGATCGCGCCGCCGGCGACCGAAACGGTGAAGCCCACCGGCCAGAAGTCGATGACGCCGGCGTAGACCGTGTGGACCTGCACGCCGCTGCCGTAGCCGGAGCCGCTGTCGATGACCGTGCATCCGGAGATGTAGGTGATGGCGGGGTCGCCTTCGGTGGTGAAAACGGGCTGCAGCACCGCCCCCGAGCCGGACCCGTCGGTGATCTGCAGGAAGGCGTTGGGCGAGGCCTGCCGCGTGGTGTCGGCCAGCGTCGCCGCGCTGATCGCGCCGCCGCTCAGCGTGAAGCTCACCGTGGTCAGCGTGCGGCCGCCGTCGATCACCTTGCCGGTCGGGCTGTTGTAGCCCGATCCGCCGTGCACGACGGTCGCGCTGGTCAGCAGGTTGGTGCCGAACGGCGTGCGGCTGCCCGGCGGCGTATTGGCGATGTCGGGATCGAGATTGCTGTCGGTCCAGGTCGGTTGCTGGACCTGGGCGACGAAGCCATAGACCGAGCCCTTCTGCTTGTAGACGTTGCAGTTCGTGCAGCCCGGCACGCCCGTCCAGGTCCAGGTGCCGCCGCCGCCGCTGGCCGAGCCGGCGGCCGGGCTGGGCAGGCTTTCCTCGCCGGTGGCGTCGCTGATCGCCGTGACCACCACGGTGGCGGCGCTGCCCGGGCTGGTCGATGCGAGGCCGCTCGGCGGCTGGGTGGTCGGCGCGAAGGTGATCGGCGTCAGCGACCACAAGGCGTGGCCGGCGCGGCTGAGCTTGCGCGCCGAGTAGCTGGGATGGGTGAGCGTCATGGTGTCGGCGCTCTGCACGTACTTCAGCAGGGCGAGATCGGTGCTGGCATAGGGCGTGGCCAGGGTGAAGCGCACGCCCGGGCTCGATTCGACGAAGCCCCACGTCGTGCCATCGAACATCGCCGCCTGCATGGTCCTGTCGCCGAACACCAGCACGTAGGTCTGGCCGGCCGGCAGCGTGCGGAACTGAAACGGGATCAGGCGATGGCGCGCGCTCGACTCGTCGACCTCGCCGATGAAGCGCGTGCCCGGCCGGTTGCTGGCGCCGCCGTGCGGGTGGACGAAGAAGTTGAGCATCGTCCGCGCGCCGACATGGAACTTGGCGAGATCGACGCGGCCGTAGAGGAACGGCGAGAGCTCTCCCGCCGCGAACGAAGGCTGTATCACGGGGATCGCGCTCATACCGCGACCTCCGGCACGAAGCCGCGGGCCTGCAGGCTCGAGGGCAGGTAGAGGCGGTTGAAGCCGCTGCCCTCGTTGGCCATCTCGGCGCCGGCGTTCTGCAGGGTCGCCTGCCAGAGCTGGGTGAGGGTGCGCACGCGATCGTCCCGGCCGGTGAGCTCGAAGCAGATGCGCGCCGCGAGCGCCCAGGTCATGGCATCGACGAAGCCCGCGTCCCAGCGCAGCGGATCGGCCACCCGGGCGGTGTAGATCGCCGCCACCGGCGCCGCCTGGGTCAGCAGCACCGTGACGAACGCACCGGTCGAATCGCGGTCGGCGGCGACCTCGCAGAACGTCTCCGGCAGCGCCAGCAGCAGCACGTCGTTCAGCCGCCGCAGCCTGAGGCAGTCGGTCGGCAGCGCGTACTTGTGCCGCCAGCGCGCCGGCGGATTGGCAAGCTCGCCGAGCTGCGCGGTCAGCCGGGCGAAGTTCCAGTCGAAGGCGCGCAAGGTCGCGTCGCGCACCAGGGCGAAGTGCGTCAGGCAGGCATTCGCCTCCGTCGAGCCCTCGTCGATCGCGCTGATCTTGGAGCGCGTGCCGCAGTGGGAGATCGCGGCGTTACAGATGTCGGTGATCGAGGCCATGTGGGCGCCTTCCGAGCGCTTAGCGCAGAAAGAAACGAGGTGGAGGAAAAGGGTCGGGACGAGCCGAAGCCCGTCCCGAGAGGACGTCACGCCACGTAGCTCCGGGCGTACACGGGCTGGACGTCCAGAGACGGCACCAAGGCCGCCTTCAGCACGCCGGCGGTCATCGCCGCGGTGCCGATCACGTAGTTGAGGCGCACGAAGCGCTGCGTCGGACCCGGCAGCTCGCCGGGCAGGAACCTGTAGCCCTGCACCAGCGACGCGACCGGGACCGCGTCGGACTGGCTGAGCGTCGACCACGCGCCGGGCGCGCCCGAGCCGTTGTCCGGCGCGGTCTGGAACTGCACCTGCAGGGTCGCCGATCCGCCCGACGTGAAGGCGGTCACGACCTCGCACAACAGCGCGAGCTGGTCGGTCACCGCGCCGCCGATGTCGCGGGCGATGCCGAGGTCGACGATGTTGGTCGAGGCGGTCGAGCCGGTGCCGGTCGGGCTGTCGCCGGCATCCGCCGAGAACTGGTTCTGCTTGTCGATGAGCATGATGATCTTCTCCGAAAAAGAGTTGGCTGTGTGGCTCTCCCCCTCCCAACCCTCCCCCTGCGGGGGAGGGCCCATGACGTGGGGGAAGCGCTCATGCCTCCCTCCCCCGCAGGGGGAGGGTTGGGGAGGGGGATCGCGGACGACTACGAGACGTTGGCCTCGCTGTTACCGATCTGGTCGCAGATCCGGATCGGGATGCCGCGGAAGGCCGTGTAGGGCCTGGAATCCCGCGTCTCGATGGTCAGGAAGTTGTTGGTCTTCGCCATCGCCTGGATGTCGAGCGCCGCCCGCACCGTGCGATTGCAATAGAAGGCCGTGTTGACCTGGCCCGGCCTGGTGCCGCCCGGCGGCGGGCTGTTGCCGGCGGCGCTGACGAACGGCAGCTTGTTGACCGCCGTGATCAGCGTGTTGACCAGGTTCGACGTGGTGACCGCACCGGCCGTCACGTTGATGTTGGCGATGCGCACCACGAACCGCCAGTCGCGCACCGTCAGGCCGCAGTCCCATTTGAAATGCGTGCGGTAGCCCTGATAGGTGTTGTTGTTGGCGTCGTAGAGCGGCACCTCGCCGAGGTCGCGCACCTGCAGGCCGGCCTTGCTGCCCCTGGGGAACAGGCCGTGACAGGTATTCTGGCCCCAGCCGATCAGCCAGATCGACGTGTTGGTGTTCGACGAGCCGCCGGCATTGACGATGTTGCCGCCGTTGGCCGCCGACAGCGAGCTGAAGCGCGGCGCGAGGCCGGTGAAGCGCTCCGGCGTGGCCGTGGTGCTGCCGTAGATGACCGTGCCCTGCATGCCCTGGTTCATCGATTCGATGAAGGCCATGTCCTCGCCCATGCGGAACTCGGCGGTGTTGCCGTTGAGGTCGGCCAGCGCCTTGTCGATCTCGCTGTAGGCCTCGAGCATGCCGGTGCTGTCGCGCACCTGGGCGGTCGTGCTCTTCGATTTCACGACGCCGTAGTTCAGCAGGCGCCAGGTCGCGCTCGGCAGGCCGGTGCGCACGGTCGTCTTGTGGCCGGCGCCGTCGTTGCACTGCATCCACAGCATGTCGGTCAGCATCTCGTTGGTCTGGCCGAGCAGCTCGATGACCGCCGCGGGCTTGCCGCCGGGATCGAGTCGGGTCGCCCATTCGCCGAGGGTCAGGGCGGAAGAAGCAAGCGTTGCCATGTGTCAGAAGCTCCTCAGGTTCGATTTCAGGTTCTGGGATTGCCGTCGTAGATGACTTCGGCCGGCGATCGCGGGATCTGCGGCCGGTTGGTGTGGCCGGGCCGGAAGCGGTCTTCCGCGATCATCTGCCCGAGACGCACGAACGCTTTCACGATGGCGGGATGGTTGCCCGCGCCGGTGAGGTTCAGCGCCTCGCGGAGTCCCGGAACGCCGAGGCGATCGATCGCGCGGTTTGCCGAAGCGAGAGAGGCCTTCAGCCGGTCGCCGCCGATGTCGGGATCCGCCTTGATCTCCGAGACCCATTGGTTCTGCAGGTCGACGAACGCCTGCACGGACTTGTGCGCGGCGGCGGTTTCGCGCGCCATCGCGAGATCGATGAATTTCTGCGCCTGGTCCTGGCTGAGGCCGGTCTCGGCGAACAGCTCGGTCGCGGGCTCGAGCTGCGCGGCATCGACCGTCACGCCCTCGGGCAGCCTGAACGCGCCATAGGCCGGCCGCGCAACCTCTTCTTCGGACTGCGGAGGCTCAGCTCCGCTCTCATGAGGCGGACCTGGAGGTCCGCGGTCCGACAAGAGCGCAGGTTCGGTGTTCGCGGGCGTCACTTCGGGCGCCCGATCGTCAGAGGTCGGTTCCATCGGTTTCTCCGGTGAGGGCGCCGGTGACCAGCGCGGTGAAGGACGGCGCGTCCTCGAGCGAGCGCACGTCGTTCAGGACCTTGAATCCGATCGAGCGCTGGCCATCGAGGAACATCACGGTGTCGGGATCGGTGGCGACGACGCGTTCGAGCGCGCCCGACTCGCGCACCAGGTCGGCGAGGTAGAGCCGGCCGCGGTCATCGCCCGCGATCCAGCGCACCGCTTCGGCCAGCCGCGCGCGGCGCGTGCGGATGGCCTTTGCCTTGCGTTCGACGTGGCGCTGGTTGCCGGCGTCGTAGGGTGTGTCTTGGAGTGTGTCCGGTTGCGTGTCTTCGTTCATGCGCGCCAAACTACGCGCGTCGACGAAGCAACACCTATTACGGGCAATGGCTCGGAATTATTCGCCGGTAAAAGGGGGTCGAGTCGGGGGGCCAATGCCCAACTCGGGATTCCAAAAAGCGAGTTATCCCCAGGGTTTTCCGCCGTCGATCGACAGGGCGGACCGGGACGTTACCCTCCGGTCGAGACGACGGGGGGGCATATGCGGTAGCCCTACCGTGGATCCGGCTGGCGTGGGAAACCCAACGGGAGATGGCAGGTGGCTGGAACTCTGCGCATCGAACCTCGTCACGACCTGACACCCGCCGAGATCGACGAGGTGGAGGATCGTCTCTACGCCCACAACAGCGCCGCCACCGGCCGTGACGACGGGCAGAGCCTGGGCTTCGTCATGCGCGACGGCACGGGCCGGTTGATCGCCGTTGCCGCCGGCTATACCTGGGCCGGCGTTTCCGAGCTCAAGCAGATGTGGGTCGACGAGGCGCATCGCGGTCGCGGTCATGCCCGCGCGCTGCTCACCGCCTTCGTCGACGAGGCGAGGCGGCGCGGCGTGCGCCGCATCTGGGTGGCGAGCTACGATTTCCAGGCGCCGGCGATGTACGAGAAGGCGGGCTTCAGGCGCATGGCGGCGTTCGACGGCTGGCCCGAGGGCCACGGCAACGTGATCCTGTGCAAGCACCTCGACCAGACGTGAGCCCGCGGAGGCCAGGCGGACAGGGCCTTCTCGGCAATGATGCCGTTGACCCAAAGGTGATCGGCGTCCCTGCTGGACCGACATGGACCCCGTGCTAGGGTGGGCCGAGCCGTATGCGTTGGTCGGCGATATGCGACGCCATGGTCGCTGGCCCGCGTGACGAGGGTGATCTCATGAGGCGCAGACTGCTGCTTGGCGGGGCCGCCGCCCTGTCTTTGCGGGCCGTGGGCAGCGACGCCGCCCAGCCCCGTCGCCTTGCCGTCCTGTTCGCGGTCAAACCGTCGCCGGAATACAACGCGAGCCTCGCCGCCTTCGAACAGGCCCTGGCGGGGCGCGGCTGGCGCAAGGACGACAACCTGACCATCGACGTGCACTGGTCGACCGGCGATGCGCAGCACCGGCGGGAAGCCATCGCTGCCGTGCTCGCCATGGCCCCGGACGTCGTGCTCGTTCAGTCGGAGGCGGTAACCGCCGCGATGATGGAGGCCGGCGGCAGGTTCCCCGTCGTGTTCCTCCATGTCGCCGACCCGGTTCGCTCCGGTCTGGTCGGCGGCCTGGCGCGCCCCGAGGGCCGGCTGACCGGTCTCACCAACACCACGCCGACGATGGCCGCGAAGTGGCTGCAACTGCTGCGCGAGGCCGCTCCGGGAACCAGGCGCGTGGTACTGCTGTTCAATCCCGAGACCGCTGCCGTACGCGGCGCCGTCTTCCTCGATCCATTTCTCGCCGCCGGCCGCACCCTTGGCGTCACGACATCGTCCGCCGAGGTACGGTCACCGGGCGAAATCGATGCTTCGCTGGCCTCGCTTGCAGCGTCGCCCGGCGGCGGCTTCGTCGCCGCTCCGGATCCCTTCATGGCCAGCAACAGCACCCGGATCGTCGAGCAGGCGGCGAAGCTCCACCTGCCTGCCGTCTATCCCTACCGCTACTATGCAGCCCAGGGCGGCCTGATCTCCTACGGCGTCGACAATGTCGAGCTGTACCGGCAGTCGGCGGATTACGTCGATCGCCTGCTGCGGGGCTCCACGCCGGCCGACCTGCCGATCCAGCAGCCGACCCGCTTCCGCCTGACCGTCAACCTGAAGGCGGCCCGGGGCCTCGGGCTCGAGCTTCCACCGACCCTGGTCGCCGAAGCCGACGAAGTGCTCGAATAGGATCTCCTAGAGACCGGTCGCCTGGCCCCGGTAGAAGCGGACCTTCCACTCGCTGCCCTGGAGCGCGCGGTGCACGGCGACGGTGAAGTCGAGCGTGCGCGCCTCGTCGAGGCCGCCGGCGGCGATGGCATCGGCGCAGAGCGCCTGCAGCTCCTGCAGCGCGCGCAGATCGGCGCTCACCGCCGGATCGGCGCTGCGATGTGTCTTCAACTCGACGATGTTGCTCACGACACCCTGCCCAAAGTGAAGTGGCGTCAATAAGCACAGCGCACGCACCAACGCCAACGAGGCGCCGTGTCGCGCCTCGCCGCGCAGACGATCCTGCCGTTATATGCGTCGGCAGTTCGAGGAGCGTTCGCAAGTCTATCCTCTACCCGACTCGCGGGCTTTGCGCATTTCGGCGGCAAGCGCCTGTTCCTCCTTGTATGGATTCAAGGGGGCGTGCTCGTCGTGGATAACCCGCGAGATATGGACGAGTTCGGTGAGTGCTGCGGCAACCTTGAGCATGATGGGGCGCTGTTGAGGGTCGGGCACCTGCGTGCGCACGAACTCTGCGACATGTTCGAGTTGTGCTCGCGACGCCAGCATCATGCCCTCGAGCTTCGCCGCCGTGTCCCGGTCCATGCCGCTTCTCCTCATCACTTGCCGCTCCCAGGGAAAGGGATGAACGGCTGGATCTGGTGAAAATATGCCAGCCCTTCGCAATGAGCCATGCATTGGTCAAACGTGGCCGGCCGCTTTGAGAATGGCTGCATCAGTATCAAGTCTGAGCAGCGACCGATGCAGTAATTCTTCAGATCATCAGCGAATTTGTAGGGCCTGTCCCCCTCTCTGGAATTCGGCGATCCCGAGCCTGCGGCACGATCCTGTGGCGGTGTGGCGCCGGTCGCGCTCCGTTCGGCAATCCGCCAGATCGCCGAACGCGCGGCATCCATCGCCGCGGCCTCCGGCTCGCCGTTCATGCGGGCGAGCTCGCGGGCGGCGCCGGCATGGGCCTCGGCGAGGCCGGCGAGCTTGTCGTGGTTGTCGGGCTCGAGCCCGGCAGCGCGCTGGATCAGGCGCTGGCGCTCGGCGAGGGTCCGCCGGTTGAAGACCTCGCGTTGCGCGGCGACGTGGCGGTCGATGCCGTCGCTTGCGTCGTCGAGATGGGCGGCGAGCCGCGGGCCCAGCGCCAGGCGCGTGCCGTCGTCGCCGGCGGCGTCGAGCGTGGCGCTCTTGAGCTCGTTCAGCCGGTCGAGGATCGCGGTTGCGCCGTCGACCGCATCGGCGCCGGTCGTGCGGTAGTAGGCGTCCGGGGCGGTGAACAGCGCCTCCTGCTTGGCGGCGATGAAGCGGTTGACCAGGTCCTCGACACGATGCGGGTCTATGCCGGAGGCAGCGGGCGGTGCGGAGTCCGTCGCGATCAGCCACTCCGGGATCTCGAACCGCACGCTCATGCGTCGTCTCCCGCGGCGCCGCGGCCGAGCATCGCGGCGACGGCGTTCTGGCCGCCGCCGACATCGATCTGGCTCGCGATCCTGGCGGTGTCGGCGAGTTGATGCACGCCGGCGAGGGCGGCCTGCTGCGCCTGTGCCGTGGCGCGGGCCTGCCGCGCTCGCTCGGCCTTGCGGCGGTCGACCAGCATCGAGGCGGGCACGCCGGTCATGTCGGCGTAGGCGTCCATCGTGCCGTCGGCATCGAGCCGGTCGAGCGCCTCGGGCTTGATCGCGCCGATCTGGGCGCCGAACTGCCACATCCGCTCGATGCCGGCGGTGGCGACCGATTTCTGCGCCTGGGCGAGGATCGAGATGAACTCGACCTGCAGGCCGTTGCCGCCGAGGCTGCCGGCCAGCGACTGCGGCGCCGGCGGGAGCAGGCCGTTGCGCGCCATGATGTTGAACACGCGCGCGACCAGCGGCTGCAGCAGCTCGTCGTGCAGGCGCTCGAGCACCGGCCCGAGCATCAGCATCTTCTCCTCGCGCCGCTCGTCGATCTCGCGCGCGGTGATCTGCCGGCGGTCCGACTCGGCCAGCATCAGGAACAGGTTGGCGTAGAACGCCTCCCTGATGCGGCCCTGCACCTCGGCGATGTCGGCGCCGAGCGCGCCGAGGTCGAGGCGCACGTCGATCGCCGGCCGGAAGCTCTGGCCGCTCGGGTCGGCGACGTAGGTGATGCCGCCCGGCAGCAGGCTCGCCGGCTCGTTCCTGAGCGCGGGTGGGCCGACCATCGGCGGCCTGATCTGCTTCTCGATCGCCTCGAGCTTGCGATGCTGCTGGACCTGGAGTTGCTGCGCATCGCCCAGCGCCACCCAGCCCGGGCCGCTGCCCCAGCTATCGTTGCCGACCACGTCCCAGCGCGGCGCCATGCAGGGGAACTCGCTGTAGCCCGAGACGCGCAGCAGCAGGTTCTCGCCCGCGCCACCGCCCGCTCCGCCGCCCGCTCCACCGCCCTGCGCGCCGCGCTCGAACCAGACCGAGCGCCACGGCAAACGGCTGGAAAGCTGGCCGTTCCAGGGATTGTGCGGGCCGCCGATCCCGGGACCGGCCGCGTTCGGGTTGGGCTCGATGGCGTGGATCAGCTCGTATTCTGTTTCGAGCTGGCCGGCATCGTAGGCGGCCGCCATGCCGGCGCTGACGCTGTCGCGGCCGAACGTGTCGACGATCTGGCGCACCGTCCACCACATCGAGCGGTAGAGCGTGTCGACCGCCATCCGGTTGGAGCTGGCCAGCCAGTATTCGCCGGCCGTCAGCGTGTAGCCGCGGACGATGTCCTCCTCGTCCTCGTCGATCCACAGCGCGGCGGTCCCGAACACGCCGAGCTCGCCGTACAGCGTGTGCAGGCAGTTGTAGAGATTCGACCGGGCGAAGACGCGCAGCATGCGCTGCTGCACCTCGTCCAGCCACGCCCGCGCGCCCGGGTCCTCGTTGGCGCGCTCCGAGACCAGGCGCAGCCGGAACCACGGGCGCGCGGGCGACGAAATGCCCGCCATCATGCCGCTCGCCATCACCCGGGCGGCGATCAGCGGCGTGTTGTCGATCAGCTTGCCGTCGCGCCGCTGTCCGCGCGAGGCGTCGGGCGCGCCGTCGAGGAAGCGGCCGCGGCGCGGCGCGAACTGTCCGCTGAGCTCGCGCCACGTCGCCATGTACGACGCGCGCTCGCGATCGAGCGCGGCGAGCCGGTTGGTGAAGTAGCTGCGCAGCCAGGGATCGCGGAGATCGGAGCCGCTGCGCGCGGAGGGGGAGGAGGAAGACGAAGGAAAGGCCGACTGTGCCGCCACGGTGCTCTACCCACTCTACGAATCGCCGATGCACGGGCGCCTCTGGTTACGATCCGCGGCGGCACAGCGCCCCGCGCGAGCTCACCCCCTCCCAACCCTCCCCCTGAGGGGGAGGGCAGGGTGGGGATCTACTGACCCAGCAGGGTCTTGTTGGTGGTGAGGGCGGGCGTGGTGACGCCCTGCCCGCCGGTCTGGATCGTGCCGCCGAAGCCGCCCGCTGCCGCGAGCTGGGCTTTGGTGCGCGCCGCTGCGTCCACGACCGATTTGTCGACCGGCGTCGGCGGCGGTGGAGGAGGCGCCGGCATCAACGGCGGCGCGTAGGGGATGGAAGGTGGTGAAAAGAGTCCCATGGGCGCGGACCATAAGGGCGATGCCCGCGCGACTCCTATTATGGGCAATGGCCGACACCGATTGCGCGCAATCGCGGGGTCTCGGCACGGGGCCATTGCCCAAGGCGGGTGTCCGCGATTCGAGTCATCCACCGGCGGCTGTGGATAAGCTGTGCGGCGGCGCCGTCGCCTTGGGCAATGGCCTGCCGAAAACCGCCTCGTTTGCGCGGGAAATGCGCGGGCCATTGCCCGTAATAGGGGTATGCGCGCGCCGGTGCCTATAACCGCCGACCTCGTTCCAGCGGTTGCGCAGGCCCATGACCGTCTCCAGCACCTCGTCTCGCGTCGTCTATCTCGGCGACGGCAGCGCCACGACGTTCGGCTTCGCCTTCAAGGTGAGCCAGCCGGCCGACCTCGTCGTCGTCTATACCGATGCCGCCGGCCTCGACTGCACGCTGTCGCCGTCGCAGTACTCGGCGACCGGCTTCGGGCTCGATGCCGGCGGCTCGGTGACCTATTCGCTGCCGGGCGGCAGCCCGATCGCCGCCGGCACCAGGCTCACGATCTACCGCGACGTTGCGGTGACGCAGCCGACCTCGCTCTCCAACCAGGGCGCGATGTGGCCGCAGGTCATCGAGGCCGCGCTCGACCGGCTGACCTACGTGGCGCAGAAGGTCAGCGACGCGGTGAGCCGCTCGCTGGTCATCTCGCCGACCGATTCGGCTTCGCTGAACGTGCTGCCCAACGCCACGCAACGCGCCAACTCGGTGCTGGCCTTCGACGGCCAGGGTCAGCCCTGTGCCGCGACGCTGACCGGCTCGCTGGTCGCGGTGTCGACCTGGATCGCCAACGCCTTCCTGCCGGCAACGACCCGGCAGGACGCCTGCGACGCGCTGCAAGCCGCCTATCTCGCGGGCAGCAACGACTTCACCGGGGGCCGCGTCCAGGTGCCGACGCGGGTTGCCGGCGACAATGGCACCGACGCCGCCAGCACCGCTTTCGTCGCAACGGCGATCGCCGGTGCGCGGACGGCCAGCCTCGGCGGCACCGTGCTGCGGTCCTATCTCGCGGGCCTCGGCCTGTCGAACAACGCCACGACGCCCAACACCAAAATCGATGTCGCGGCCGGCGTGTGCGCGGACGGCACCAACCTCCAGATGCTGTCGGTGACGGCCTCGACCCTCGACTGCGCGACGGTCGGCGCCAACGGCCTCGACGCCGGCAGCCTGGCCGGCAACACCTGGTATCACGTCTTCGCCATCGGCAAGGCCGACGGCACCACGGCGCTGTTGGCCTCGACGTCGCCCGGTTCGCCGGCCTTGCCGGCCGGCTACACGCTGAAGCGGCGAATCGGCAGTTTCCTGACCGACGGCAGCGCTCACATCCTGGGCTTCGCCCAGCAGGGTGACGAATTCCTGTGGAAGGCGCCAACCGTCGACCAGAGCGGCGTGAGCCTGGGCACGACCTCGACGCTGTACGCGCTGTCGGTCCCGCCCGGCCTGCAGACCAACGCGATCTTCACCGCCTCGGCGGTGGTTGCCGCCAACGCCTCGGTGCTGTTCCAGAGTCCGGACCAGACCACGCTCGCGGTCACGGGACAGGGCGCCGGATCGGACCTGATCGTGGTGAGCGGGACCGGCGACGGCGCCGGCGGCCGCTTCAGCATCCGCACCAATGCCGCCCGTCAGATCAGGGCGGTGGCCAGCGCCACGGTTGCGCTGACGATCTTCACCCACGGCTGGATCGATAGGCGCGGAAGGGACGACTAGGCCCTTCCGCGCGGCGCGGAACGGACGACTGAACCAACAGGAGGCACCATGGACTATCCGGTACTGAACAAATCTCCCGACGTCGCCCAGGCGGTCGTGCCGCACACGATCGACGCCAACGGCAACGCCGTGCCGGTCGGCAGCGCCACTCCGAGCCCGGTGGCGTATTTCCCCAAGCCGTTCGTCGCCGGCGCCGCGGCGATGACGCGGCCGGCGAACATCACCGCCTATTCGGCCGGCGACGCCGTCAGCAACAACGCCACCGCCGGCAGCGTGACGCCGATCAGCTTCACCGCTGCCGACGTGAACGACGCGCCGCTGCTGCTGACCCATGTCGAGCTGCTGACCAACGACACCGGCCCCGCGACGGCCGGCGCGACCTTCGAGGTCTGGCTGTTCAACAGCGACCCGACCGCCAACAGCGGCGTCGGCGGCGGCGACAACGCGGCGTTCAGCCAGAAGCAGGCCGGCTTCATCGGCCGCATGTCGGGCACGTTCATTGCCGCGAGCGACGGCTCGATGGCGATCTGCACGCCGGTCGAGGGCACGTTCATCCCGACGACTCCGGCGAGCGGCGGCAAGACCCTCTACGCCCTGCTGAAGACCCTGACCGGCTTCACGCCCTCGGCCAACTCGACGACCTTCACCGCGACGCTGAAGGGCGTGCAGGGCCGTGCTTGATCTGCTGCTCCCTGCCAAGCCCGCGTTCCAGCCGAGTGCATTCTCCGGGCTCGTCGCCGACTACGACCCCGGCCAACTCGCGCGCCTCACCTTCAACGGAGCCAAGGTCGCGAGCCTCGGCAACGCCTGGGCGCCCGGCACCCCGGCGGCGCTGGCGCAGGCCACCAGCGCCCTACAACCGCTGTTCATCGGTGCCGCCTGCAACGGCCGCGCCGCGCTGCAGTTCGACGCGACGACCTACATCAAGGCCGCGTTCACGCTCGCCCAACCGTGTACGGTCCTGCTGGTGGCGCGCAGCGACAGTTTCGTCACGAGCAAGAACTTTTGCGACGGCGGCACAACCGGCGACAGCATGGACGTGCTAACCACGACCAACGCCGGCGGCGGCGCGGGTCCTAACCGCGTCGGCATGTATGCCGGTGCGAACTACGCCAACCCGCAGACTATCATCGATGGCACCTGGTACGTGATCTGCGCGGTATTCAACGGCGCGTCGAGCTTCCTCGAGGTGAGCGGAGTGCAGGGCGCCGCGGCCAATGCCGGAAGCGGCACGCCCGGGGGCCTTTCGCTCGGTGCCGGCCCTACTGGCCTTTTCGCCCTTGCCTGCTCGATCGCCCGCGCCTGCGTCTGGAACACGGCGCTCACCTCCGCGCAGGTGAGCGAGGCGGTCCGTCGTGCGCGGGCTCAATACAGGATTTGATCATGAAGAAGGCGCTGATCCTCCCGGCGGCTGACGGTGCCAGGCTGCAAGCCTCGCTCGACGTGGCGCTCGGCTATCCCGACTCGGGCACGCGCACCATGGCCTATACCGGCGCGCTCGATGCCGGCTCAGGCAACGTCGTGATGCTGATCGACGGCGAGGGCTGGTCGCATCTGTCGACGGCGCAACAGGCCGCCGCGAAAGATATCACCGATCCTGCCGTTCAAGCGGTGCTCTCGCCCGCGAGGCCGCTTTGAGCAGGCCGCAGAATCACATGGTATCGGTAGTCGTAGAACGCCGACATCACGAATTCGACGGTGAGGCCGAAGCGAGCGGCGATCGCGCGGTACAGCGCTGGGCTGTGCGGCTCGCCGATGGTGCGCGCGGCCTTGCCGTTCAGGACGTGCCACGCCATGGCGGCTCGCGTACGCGCCGCCAGGTAGGCGACACGCCACAGTGGCGCGCGCTCGAAGCCGAGGCCGACCTCGCGCAGGGCATGGCGCTGCGGATGGATGGTGTCGAAGATCACGATCCGGCCACCAGGATTCAGGTGGTCTCTTGCCGCCTCCAGGAAGGTGCTGATCTCGGCGCGCGAAAGATACTGGTCCACCCCGGCCGTGGTGATGCAGTCGAACCGGCCGGGCACCTTGTGCCACTCGCTCTTGGCGTCAGCCTGCACGAGCGTGACGTTGGCGACGCCGCTCAGCCGCTTGCGAGCGCTGTCCAGCATCGTGGGGGAGAAGTCGGCGCCGACGCACGCGCGGAAATGCGGCGCGTAGTGGACCAGGAGATCGCCGGACCCGCAGCCGAAGTCGAGCAGCCGGTCGCCGCTACCGAGGTACAGCAGCTTTTCCCGCGCCTCCCGCGCAAGGAATTCTTCGTCCTGAGATGCGTGGCCGCCATGCGTGCGGTCTTCCCAATGCCGAGCCCAATCCATGTCGGGAACCTATCCGCCGGAATGAGGACCGGCAACCGTTGTGGCGCTCCCAGTTCGGGATGTTCGCCTTCGGCTTCGTGCAGTGCTGGGTATTGATGGGGGCATCTGATGGGCCCGACGCAAGTGATCATCGGCCCTTGGGCGCAGTACGGAGTGTTGGGGTCTGTCGTCGTCGCGCTCGGGCTGGTGTGCTGGAAGCTCTGGCAGGCGCTCGACAAGCGCACCGAGGCGCACATGGCGGCGGTCGAACGCTGCCACGAGAAGACCCTCGACATGACCATCAAGAACATCGAGGCGCAGAACCGGATGTCCGACGCGCTCGACGGCAATTCCAAGGTGATGCAGGCGGCGCTGGAGGCGCTGAAGAGATGAGCATCGACCGCGATGTCTTCTTCGCCCGCGCCCGCGTCGCGCCGTTCGGCGGCTCGCTCCGCCAAGGCCAGGTCGACGGCTGCAACGCCATCCTCGACGCCTGGGAGGCGCGGCCGGACTTCAGCGATCTCCGCTGGCTGGCCTACATGCTGGCGACGGCGAAGTGGGAGACGGCGCACACCATGAAGCCGGTCGAGGAGATCGGCAAAGGGCGGGGCCGTCCCTACGGCGTGCCGACGCGGGACGGGCGTGTGTTCTACGGCCGCGGCTACGTCCAGCTCACCTGGGCCTCGAACTACGCCAGGATGGCGGCGCTAACCGGTGCCGACCTCGCCGGCCATCCCGAGCTCGCGCTGGATCCCGCGATCGCGGCGGTCATCCTGTTCGAGGGCATGAAGGGCGGCCTGTTCACCGGCGTCGGCCTGCCGGCCTTCTTCGATGACCGGCGCGACGATCCGGTCGCGGCGCGGCGCATCATCAACGGCACCGACCACGCCGCCGACATCGCCGCGATCCATCGCGCCTTCCTGGCGGGGCTACGGCCATGAAGATCTTCGACACCGTGCTGGGCCTGCTGCCGCCGTGGGTGCCGTTCGCGGCGATCGGCGTGCTGGCGATCGGCCTGGCCGGAGGCTTCTTCGCGCTCGAGGCTTCGCGGCGGGCGGAAGGGGCGGCCAGGGTGATCGCCGCCGACCGCAAGGCCGTGATCGAGCAGCAGCAGAAGGACGCCAGGCTCTCGGCCGACCTGGTCGCGACGCAGGCGGCCGAGATCGCCGCCCTGCAGGACAAGGCCCGAACCGTCATCACGAGGATCGACAATGCACCCAGGACGACTGGCTGCGGCCCTGTCATGCGCGATGCTTCTCGCGGCGTGCGCGAGCTCTTCGCCGGTGCCGGTCGCGCGCCGCCCGGACGCCAGCCTGCTGCTGCCGTGCCGCGATCCGGCACTGGTCGATGATCCCGAGACAGCGACCGACAACGAGGTCGCGGCCGAACGCATCCGCGTCGCCGCGGCCTATCTCGCCTGCAAGCAGAGGCACGCCGACCTGGTCACCTTCGTGAAGGCGGGCGACCGCCAGCCGTAAGGTGGCGAATCGCACAGACTCCCTGCGGGCGTGGCTGCGAAAATCCCGGCGGTTCGAACAGGAGAGACGTCACACGGCCAGACGGCTCTCCTTCGCCGACCGGCGGCACTCAGGAGGTCCTCCACAATTCCCGGGATCTTCCGACACTGGCGCGCCGCCAACCGTGCCGGTCACGGGGCGCGCCATTTTTGCCGGGCGTGCGCGAGCCCGCGGCCGCTTCTTGCTAGAGCGGGTTCCATTTTGACGAACTCGGGTCTTCCGCTGGGGGCGCGCCACTCCAGTGGCGCGTCTTGTTCTTCGGACCGCAGGCCCCTGGCCTGAGCGGAGCCGAAGGCTCCAGGCCCGCTCATGAGCGGAGCTGGAGCTCCGCGGTCCGATGAGCATGAGAAGACGCGCCACTGGAGTGGCGCGCCCCCAGCACAAGAGCGTCAAGACACTTCGATGACGTCCAAGTGGAACGCGCGCTAGGATGACCGCCGCGAACCAAGGGAGTGCGGCGTGGCCACCAACGTCCTCGAGATCGATCCGCAGCGGCTCTGGAGCACGCTCGAGCGCTCGGCCGCGATCGGCCGCTTCCGCGAGGTCGGCCTGCGCCGGCTGGCGCTGTCGGCCGAGGACAAGGAGATGCGCGACCAGTTCGTGCAGTGGGCGAGGGAGGCGGGCTGCACGGTCGAGATCGATCGGCTGGGCAACATCTTCGCCCGCCGTGCCGGCAGCGATCCGTCGCTGCCGCCGGTCGCGATCGGCAGCCATCTCGACACCCAGATCTGCGGCGGCCGCTACGACGGCATCCTCGGCGTGCTGTGCGGCCTCGAGGTGGTGCGAACGCTGAACGACCGCGGCCTGCAGACCAAGCGCGGCATCGAGGTGATCTGCTGGACCAACGAGGAGGGCGGCCGCTTCGCCCCGCCGATGATGGGCTCGATGGCGTTCGCGGGCGTGCTGCCGCTGGACGATGTGCTGGCGACGAAGGACGACGACGGCATCACCGTCGGGCAGGCGCTCGACCGGATCGGCTATGCCGGCCCCGCGCCGCTCGGCCAGCGCAAATTCGATGCCTATCTCGAGCTGCATATCGAGCAGGCGCCGGTGCTCGACCGCGACAAGGTCGATGTCGGCATCGTGGTCGGCGGCTACAAGACGCGGGCGCTGCGGCTCACCGTCAGGGGCGACACCGGCCATGCCGGCGGCACGCCGATGGCGATGCGGCGCAACGCCCTGGTCGGCGCCGGCTATGTGATCGCGGCGGTCAACGATGTCGGCCTCGCCTACGCCGCCGACGAGGGCCGCACGACGACGACGCGCATCGAGAGCTTCCCCAACCTGCCCGGCACCTATGCCGAGGAGGTGAAGCTGACGCTCGACTACCGCCACATCGACGCCGGCCGCTTCGAGGCGATGGGCCGCGACATCGAGGCGGCGATCGCCGAGGCGGCGAAGAAGGCCAATGTCGAGATCGACGTGCAGCAGGGCTGGAGCTGGGGCACCGAGCTGTTCGCCCCGGAATGCATCGACCTGTTGCGCACCACCGCCCGGGAGCTCGGCCTGCCGTACCGCGAGATGCGCAGCCAGGCCGGCCACGATGCCTATGCGGTCGCGACCGTGGCGCCGACGGCGATGATCTTCACGCCCTGCTTCGAGGGCATCAGCCACAACGTGAAGGAAGACATCGAGCTCGCGCGCTCGGTACCGGGGGCCAACCTGCTGCTGAACGCGGCGGTGGCGCGCGCCAACCGCTGATCCGGGACGGCACGATCTACTTTGGGTCACCCACGCCGATCTGTTGATGCGCCGGGCCGGCGATTGGCTTTCCATTGCCGCGATGCCCGTGCGTGTTCCCGATCGGAAAGACCTTACGCCCCGCGATGCGCTCACCGTCGCAAGGCAGCTCCGGGAGCTCGCGCGGCAATGCCGGGAATGGGCGATCCAGCTCACCGAAGGGCCGGAACGGCGATTGCTGATCGAGCAGGCGCGCGAGTGGGACCGTACGGCGCAGACGTTCGAAGCCGAGGCGGGCCGGCCCATTCCCTGAACTTCGAGGCGGCGTCCGTCTTGCGCCGCTTACGCCGGAACTCTTACGCCGGAGCTTTCACGCCGGGTCCAGGCCCTTCTCGCGAAAGACATCGGCGGCGGCTGGCGTGCGCAGGAAGTCGACCAGCGCCTTCGCCTCGGCGGCCCTGGCGCTCGCTTTCTCTATCCCGGCGACGAACACCGTCACCAGCTCGTAGGGCCTGGGCAGCGGGCCGACGATCTCGATGCCGGCGACCTGCTTCAGCTCGGGCATCTGCTGGATCGCCAGCTCGACCTCGCCGGTCGGCAGGAACCGCGCGCACAGGCCGCCCGGCGGCGGGAAGCGGTTCCTGGCGGCGACCTCGCGGGCAATGCCCATCTGCTCGATCACCTTGGCGAAATGGATGCCGCTGGCGCCGCCCGCCCGGGGATCGCTGTAGGAGATCGATCGCGCCGCCAGCAGCGTGCGCTTCAGCGCCTCGGCCGTGGCGATGTCGGGATGCGGCGCGCCCGCCTTGACCGCGACGGCGGCCGGCGAGCTCGCGAGCGTGACCTCTGAGCCGGCGAGGATGCGGTCCTCGCGCTGCATGGCATCCATCCCGGCACGGTTCAGGATCATGAGATCGGCCGTCTCGCCCGCCCGCAGCCGCGCGATCAGCGCCGGCGCGGTGTTCCAGGTGAAGTCGGGCCGGATGCCGGTGGCCTCGATGAATTTCGGCAGCAGCTCCTCGAGGGCGGGCTGCACGGCGATCGAGCTGAACACTTTCATGCCGGCGCTGTCTCCCTATCGCTCTCCCGGCCGCGGCGGGGCGACCGGACGCCGCGCGGCCAGCGGCGCTTCGCGGACGGCATCGAGGTTCACGGCGGGCATCGGCCCGTCGATGTGCTTCAGCACGGCGTTGGCGAGCTCGTTGTAACGGTCGAAGCTGCGGCGCAGCCGGCCGCGCCAGGCGAACTCGCCGCCATTGGCATGCAGCTCGAACACGTGCTCGCGATGATCGAGCGCCGAGCCGACATGGTCCCAGGCAAGCTGCAGCAGCGCGGCGCGCTGATGGGCCGTGTAGCCGCCGCCGGCGAACGACTCCTCCAGCCCCCTGGCCAACGCGGCATCGGCGAGGTCTCGATCGCTCGGCGCAACGACCAACGAGGAGCCCGGCAGGATCCGCAGGATCTCCGCCATCCTCCGCCGCGCCTTCAGCATGGCGATGCTGCCGGCGGCGAGATGGCTCTGGTTGGGCGAGCAGTAGCCGTCCGGCGTCGGCTCGGGATCGCGCTCGGCCGCGGTCTGGCACGCCCGCACGGTCTGCACGTCGGTGATCAGGTCGAGCAGGTAGTCGAGGGTGAGCTCGTGGCGGCTGAGGCCCATCGCCTGGGCGCAGGCGAGCGCGAGGCCCAGCGTGAACTCCGCCTTCGACAGCCAGCAATAGAGCTGGTGCCAGAACAGCCAGCGCGCCACCGGCTCGGGCGACTGGTCGGTGAGGAACACGCGGTTCCACGGCACCACCACGTCGTCGAGCCACATCTGTCCGTCGAGCTCGTCGAAGCGCGTGCTGAGCGGCGAGGTGACCGGGTTGTCGTCGCGGGTCGCGCGATGGCGGCAGACCACCGTGACGCCGCTCGCGTTCACCGGCACCACGAAGGTGGCGCGATGGCCGTCGAGGTCGGCGCCGTTCACCGCACCGATATAGACGTCCTCGGCGAAGGCCGGGCTGGTGTGCATGCCGATCTTGCCGCGCAGCGTCACGCCCGCCTCGGAGCGGCCGACGATCCTGATCGCCACGCGGTCGGCCGGGTCCTCGCGCAGGCGGAAGCCGATCGGCGCGGCGCCGGCGGCGAAGGTCAGGAACCGGCCGGTGCGGGCGATCTCCGCGCGGTAGGCCTCGGCATTGGCGACCTGCCCGGCCGAGGCCCCCTCGGCTCCCCGGTGGCGCAGGCCGACCGCATGCAGGACGCCGAGCGCGATCAGATGGCCGTAGGCCGGCGTGTGGGTGATGTTGCCGGCGCTGAGGAAGGTCGTCGCCGAGAAGCACCTGCCCATCCGCACCAGGTCGTCCGGCGTCTTCGGCACCAGGTAGTCGAGCGGTCCGCCCGCCGGCCCGAACAGCGTCTCCTTCCACGCCGGATCGGCGTGGCGGTCGTACCAGGCGACGTATTGCTCGACCATCGCCCGGGTCGCGGGATGGGTCGTCACGTCGTCGACCCGGCCCTCGCCGAGGATGAACACCCGTCGCCCGTCGCGCAGGCTGTTGCGGTAGTCGGCACCGGTTCGCATCGTTTCCGTCCCTGTTGCCGGCAGTCTAGCGCACGGAACGCTTGATGCCGCGAGCGACAATCCCCAAATTCCCGCCGCCATGACCGACCAAAAGACGCCCCAATCCCCTGGCCAGTCCCACGCCTTCCAGGCCGAGGTGGCCGAGCTCCTGAACCTGATGGTGCACTCGGTCTATTCCGAGACCGACATCTTCCTGCGCGAGCTGATCTCCAACGCTTCCGATGCCTGCGACAAGCTGCGCTACGAGGCGATCGCCAAACCGGAGTTGCTGGCCGGCAACGAGCGGCTGGCGATCAGGCTGACGCCCGACGCCAAGGCCGGCACGCTGGCGATCGCCGACACCGGGCTCGGCATGACGCAGCAGGAGCTGATCGACAATCTCGGCACCATCGCCCGCTCCGGCACCAAGGCCTTCCTGCAGGGCCTGGCGGAGGCCAAGGACGGCAGCGGCCTGATCGGCAAGTTCGGCGTCGGCTTCTATTCCGCCTTCATGGTCGCCGACCGGATCGAGGTCACCAGCCGCCGCGCCGGCAGCGACGAGACCTGGGTCTGGCGCTCCGAGGGCGGCGCAGGCTTCGAGGTGATGCCGGCCGGCGAGGAGCAGGCCCGGCGGGTGCCGCGCGGCACCGAGGTGCTGCTGCATCTCAAGGAGAACGCGAAGAAATACGCCGAGCGCTTCGAGCTGGAGCGCATCGTGCGCACCTACTCCGACCACATCCTGTTCCCGATCGAGCTGGTGTACGACGAGGGCGACAAGAAGGGCGAGGTCAAGCAGATCAATGCCGCGTCGGCGCCGTGGCAGCGCCCGCGCCCGGAGCTGAAGCCCGAGGACTACACCCAGGCCTACAAGTCGATCGCCAACGCCTTCGACGAGCCGGCGCTGACGCTGCACTACCGCGCCGAGGGCCGGCAGTCCTACGCGGTGATGCTGTTCGTGCCGACCATGCGGCCGTTCGACCTCGCCGATCCGGAGCGCAAGGGGCGGGTGAAGCTCTATGTCCGGCGCGTCTACATCACCGACGACGCCAACCTGCTGCCGGCCTACCTGCGCTTCGTGCGCGGCGTGGTCGACAGCGAGGACCTGCCGCTCAACATCTCGCGCGAGATGCTGCAGAACAATCCGCAGGTCGTGCAGATCCGCAACGCAGTCACCGGCCGCGTGCTGGGCGAGCTGGAGAGCACCGCCGACAAGGATGCCGCCAAGTACAGGACGATCTGGGAGGCGTTCGGCCCGGTCCTCAAGGAGGGTCTGTACGAGGACCACGAGCGCCGCGCCCAGTTGCTCGGCCTCTGCCGCTTCCCCTCGACCGCGTCCGGGGAGCTGCGCTCGCTCAGGCAGTACGTCGCCGACCTCAAGCCCAACCAGACCGAGATCTACTACCTGGTCGGCGAGAGTCTCGAGCGGCTGAGGTCCAATCCCAAGCTCGAAGCGGCGCGGGCGCGCGGCATCGAGGTTCTGCTGCTGGCCGACCCGATCGACGCCTTCTGGACCATGCTGCCGTCCGACTTCGAGGGCAAGCCGCTGAAGTCGCTGAGTCAGGGCGATATCGATTTCGACCTGATCCCGTTGCTCGATGACAAGGACAAGCCGAAGGACGAGGCCGCCGTGGATGAAGCCGCGGTCGTCGCGGCCGTCAAGG
>JAFEFF010000137.1 GCA_018240745.1 Pseudomonadota bacterium | reverse complement strand
CGCCGGCTTCTCCGGGCCGTGAAGTCGAAGCCATCGATCTGCGGACCGAAGCACGGCTCGCTTTCTCCGGGTTCGGCCGGATCGCCGAATGGTTCGACCTCAGCAAGGAGGCAGAGCGCCGCGCCAATGCGATCGGCGACGTCGGTCGCAAGGTCGCCACCATGACGATCCGCGCGGCGGCGGAGAACTTCTACAGTACTCCCGTCGAGGCGATCGAAACGGGGGAGCAGGTGGTCGCGTTGGCGGAACGATCGGGCGATCGACGCTGGCTCGGCTTCGCCCGATACGGGCTGGGGCAAGCCTACTGGTACGCCGGTCGCTACCTCGACGCCGATCAACTGTTCGGGCGAGCCTACGCTGAGTTCTCCGGGCCGCAGGCGGTCGCGCCAATTGGCACTACCGTGGATAACATGCTGCTCCTATGCAGCATGATGAACGGAATATTGAACCTCAACCTAGGCAGGCTAGACAGAGCGGAGCGCTTTCAGCAGCGGGCCCGCGAGCTCGCCGACCGGAGCGATCGTCCGTTCGATCGCGTGGCGGCGGCCTATGGCGGCGGGAGCTTGATGCTTGCCCGAGGCGATGTGGCGACAGCCATCGCCGTCCTCGATGAGGCCTCGGCGCTGGCGAAACGACATGGCGTGCGACTTTTCACCCCCGTTGTCGACTGGCAGCGTGGCGTCGCTTACCTGGAGCAGCAACGCCTGGACGAGGCCAGGGGAATCCTCAGCGAGGCTCTCGAGACCTCCAGGACCATCGGCTACAAGGCGATGGAATTGCGCTCGTCGATCGCGCTGGCGCATGTGCTCGGCCGGAAAGGAGAAGTTCGCGAGGCATTGGAGATGCTGCGGCACGTGACCAACACGGCCCAGCAACAGGGGTTTGCGGGAAGCGAGGCCGAGGCGCGGCTGTTGCAGGCGACGATCATGCCCGTCACGGATGACGAAAGCCGGTCGGCCGTCGTGCGTCACCTGCGGGCGAGCATCGCCATTTCGTCGCGCAACGGCGCGGAGCCATTGGTCGGCAAGGCCCAGGCGCTGCTCGACCGGATCGTCGCCGAGAGCGCCGCGGCCGATTGACGGCGATGCTTGCCGAGCCCGCGGTCCTCGCGCTGTCGCTGGCCTATCTCAGCCTGCTCTTCGCCGTCGCCTATTTCGGCGACCGGCACCAGCGGGCCTGGTCGGCGAGCCCGGCCATCGCCCCGACCGTCTACGGCCTGTCGCTCGCGATCTACTGCACGTCGTGGACCTTCTACGGCGCGGTCGGCCGTGCCGCGGCGGCGGGGTTCGATTTCATCCTGATCTATACCGGCCCGGTGCTGGTGATCACCGCCGGCTATCCGATGGTCGCCAAGCTGGTGCGGGTGGCCAAGCAGCACAACGTCACCTCGATCGCCGACTTCCTCGCCTCGCGCTACGGCAAGAGCCGTGTCGTCGGCGTCACCGCCACGCTGTTCGCCACGGTCGGCGTGCTGCCCTACATCGCCCTGCAGCTTCAGGCGGTGTCGTCGACGTTCCGCGCCGTCGCCGAGCCCACCGGCTGGATCGACGGCCGCAGCGGCGTGATCCATACCGACACCTCGCTGATCGTCGCCGGCACGATGGCCGCCTTCACCATCCTGTTCGGCGTGCGCAACGTCCATGCCTCGGAGCAGCATCGCGGCATGATGCTGGCGATGGCCTTCGAATCGGTCGTCAAGCTGGCCGCGCTGCTGATCCTCGGGCCGTTCGTCCTGTTCGTCCTGTTCGACGGCCCGTCCGACCTGTGGCGTCGTCTGGTCGACCAGCCGGCGCTTCTCGACCAGGTGTCGCGCGAGGCCTCGCCGCTCACCTCGATCGTCACGACCGTGCTGTCGGGCATGGCCTTTCTCTGCCTGCCGCGCCAGTTCCACGCGGCGGTGGTCGAGCATGGTCATCCGGCGTCGCTGCGCACGGCCCGCTGGCTCTTCCCGGGTTACCTCGTCCTGATCAACCTGTTCGTGCTGCCGATCGCAGCGGGCGGCCTGCTGCTGCTCGGCCGCTCGGTCGGCGCCGACCTCTACGTGCTGCAACTGCCGCTCGGCCAGGGCGAGAACTGGCTGTCGGCGCTGGTCTTCATCGGCGGCCTGTCGGCGGCGACCTCGATGGTGGTGGTGGCCTGCATGGCCCTGTCGGCGATGATCGGCAACGAGCTGCTGATGCCGTACGTGCTGCGCCGGCAAGGCAACTGGAAACCGGGCAACTGGACTCCGGGCGGCCATCAGCAGATGGGACCGCTGGTCGTGTTCGTCCGCCGTGCCGCGGTCGTCCTGATCATGATGGCGGCCTACGCCTACGAGCGGGTGATCTCGGGCGTGCTGCCGCTCGCATCGATCGGCCTGATCAGCTTCGCCGCCGTCGCCAACTTCGCGCCCGGCCTGGTGCTCGGGCTCTACTGGCGACGCGCGCATCGCTACGGTGTGGTCGCCGGCCTGGCCGGCGGCTTCGTCGTGTGGCTCTACGCGCTGCTGCTGCCGAGCCTGAGTTCCGATGCGGCCGGCCAGGGCGAGCCGCTGCACGACTGGCTGCCGTCGGCGCTGGCCGGCCTCGATGCGGTGGGGCAGGGCTTCGTGGTCGGCATCCTGGTCAACACCTTGCTGCTGGTGGGCGTGTCGCTGCTGGTCCGCGCGCGCGGCGCGGATGCCGAGCAGGCCGATGCCTTCGTCCTGGGCGCCGAGCCCGAGCCCGGCCGCGTCGCCCCGGTCGATGCCCATCGCCTCGCCGAGCTGCGCGACCTGCTCGCCCGCTTCGTCGGCGCCGAGCGGGCCGAGCGCGCGCTGAGCGGGCCGATGTCGCTGCAGACCGCACTGGCGCAGACCGAGCGCGTGCTGTCGGGCACGCTCGGCGCGGCATCGGCGCGCGTGATCGTCGGTGCGTTCGGCCGGCGCGGCCGGCTGCTGACGCGCAGCGCCCGCGCGCTGATCGACGAGGCGTCGGAGGCGATCCGCTACAACTACGACATCCTGCGCAACAGCCTCGACCATGTCGGCATGGGCATCGCCGCCTTCGACAAGGACGGCCGGCTGGAGATCTCGAACGACCGCTTCGCCGCCCTGCTGCCGCTCGACCATGCCCTGCTGCGCCGGCCCGACGCGCCGCTGACCCACGAGGTCGGCACGCCGGGCAATGGGGAAGGAGGTGGCCTGGTGGTCGAGCTGCGCCTCGACCCGCTGCCCAATGGCGGGTTCGTCGCCACCTGCAACGACGTCACCGCGCGCGTGCGCACCGCCGAGGCGCTGCGCCACAGCGACCGCCAGCTCCGTCGCGCCGCCGAGACGCTGGAGCAGCGCGTGGCCGAGCGCACCGCCGAGCTGGAGGCGAGCCGCGCCGAGGCCGAGGCGGCCAATCTCGGCAAGACGCGCTTCATCGCGGCGGCGAGCCACGACCTCCTGCAGCCGTT
>JAFEFF010000136.1 GCA_018240745.1 Pseudomonadota bacterium | reverse complement strand
GTTGCCGACGGTGATCGAGACCGTGGTCAACATGAAGACCGCGAAGGCACTCGGCCTCGCAGTGCCGCCATCGATCCTCAACCGCGCCGACGACGTGATCGAGTAAGACCTCATGTCCGGACTCCGGTGGCGCAATCGTCCGATGCTTCGTGGACTTCACGCTGCGCCACTGGAGTGGCGCGTCCCCAGCCAATGAGCCTTGGCCGCCGCACGCTGCTTCAGGTCGCAGCCGCGGTCGCGGCTTTGGGCGGCGACGCTTTCGCGCAGCGGCGCCAGCCGACCCAGGCCGACCTGCTCGCCTTCAAGGCGACCGGCCAGGTCACGCTGCTCAACTTCACCGACCTGCATGCGCAGCTCATGCCGCTCTATTTCCGCGAGCCGTCGGCCAACATCGGCGTCGGCTCGGATCGCGGGTTGCCGCCGCACATCGTCGGCGAGAAGCTGCTTGCCGCCTACAAGGTCGGCCGCAACAGCGTCGACGGCTATGCGCTCGCCTGCACCGACTTCGAGGATCTCGCGCGCACCTACGGGCGGCTCGGCGGGCTCGACCGGCTCTCGACCCTGATCAAGGCGATTCGCGCCGAGCGCGGCGACAAGGTGCTGCTGCTCGACGGCGGCGACACCTGGCAGGGCAGCTACAGCGCGCTGCAGACCCGGGGCGCGGACATGGTGAAGATCATGAACGCGCTCAGGCCCGACGCCATGACCGGGCACTGGGAGTTCACCTATGGCCAGCAGCGGGTGCAGGAGCTGATCAGGCAGCTCAGGTTCCCGTTCCTCGCCGGCAACGTGAAGGACGCGACCTGGGGCGATCCGGTGTTCCAGGCCTCCGCGGTGTTCGAGCGCGGCGGCCTCAGGATCGGCGTGATCGGCCAGGCCTTTCCCTATACGCCGATCGCCAACCCGCGCTACCTGATGCCCGATTGGGCATTCGGCATCGACGAGGACAGGATCGCGGCCAACGTCGAGAAGCTGCGCAACGACAAGGTCGACCTGGTCGTGCTGCTGAGCCACAACGGCTTCGATGTCGACCGCAAGCTGGCGAGCCGCATCAAGGGCATCGATGTGATCCTGACCGGCCATACCCACGACGCGCTGCCGATGCCGATCAGGGTCGGCGACACGCTGCTGGTCGCCGCCGGCAGCCACGGCAAGTTCCTGGCGCGACTCGACCTCGAGGTGCGCCACCGGCGTATCCAGAACTACGAATTCCGGCTGATCCCGGTGCTGTCCGAGTTGATCGACCCCGATCCCGACCTCACTGCGCTGGTCTACGAGGCGCGCGAGCCGTACAGCGACAAGCTCGACAAGGTGCTGGGCCGCACCGAGGCGCTGCTCTATCGCCGCGGCAATTTCAACGGCACGTTCGACGACCTGATCTGCCAGGCGCTGCTCGCCGAGCGCGACGCCGAGATCGCCCTGTCGCCCGGCTTCCGCTGGGGCTCGAGCCTGCTGCCCGGCCAGGACATCACCGGCGACGACCTGTTCAACCAAACCGCCATTACCTATCCCGCCGCCTACCGCACGGAAATGACCGGCGCGTACCTGAAGCAGGTGCTCGAGGACGTGGCCGACAACCTGTTCAACCCCGATCCCTACTATCAGCAGGGCGGGGACATGGTGCGCGCGGGCGGCCTTGCCTACACGATCGCCGTCGACAAGCCGGTCGGCCAGCGCATCTCCGACATGACATTGCTCGAGACAGGCCAGAGGATCGATCCGAACAAGAAGTACGTCGTCAGCGGCTGGGCGTCGATCAATGAAGGCACCGAGGGCCCGGCGGTGTACGATGTGGTGGCGAAGCACATCCAGCGCATCCAGACCGTGCGGCTGCAGCCCAACCGCCAGGTCAAGGTGGTGGTTGCCGACGACGCGGGTTGCGCGCCCTGCTGAAGTGAGGATGGACATGAACGCTCGCCGCGGACCGACAAGTCGCCGGTGCTGGAGCGGCTGAAGTCGGTGGCGCAGAGCGTGCCGAACACCAGGCGGTCGGCAAGATCGTCCGTGCCCCGGGCTTCGACCATGCAAATTCGCGAGATCAACGTGCGCCAGGGCGCAGCGGCGCCACCGCGATGAATCCCAGAATCCCCATCACCAGCGCGAAGGCAACACCCCACTGATAACTGCCGGTCCGGTCGATGATCAGCCCGGCCACCAATGGACCGCATACCGCGGAAATGCTGGAGGCGGTGAAGAACATGCCCAGCACCGAGCCGAGATTGCCAACGCCGAAGAATTCGATCAGGACCACAGGCGTCAATGCTATCCGTACCCCGTAGCCAAGTCCGAGCGTCGCGGCGAACGCCATCAACCAGCCGTAA
This sequence comes from Pseudomonadota bacterium, assembly GCA_018240745.1. Lineage (GTDB taxonomy): Bacteria > Pseudomonadota > Alphaproteobacteria > Reyranellales > Reyranellaceae > Reyranella. The sequence continues at coordinate 20,741 of JAFEFF010000136.1, read as the reverse complement.
CCGGTGAACGGCAGCCACAGCAGGTAGCTTGCCGCCATCACCAGCACCGATAATTTGTACAACCTTATCAGGCTCATCCTGCGGCCGATGAAGCCGATGCCGCCTCGTCCCAGGATGCTCATGCCGCCAATGGTGGAGACCAGCGCCGAGGCCGCGACCGGGCTGGCGCCGGCAGCATGGGCAAACGGCGGCAGGAAAACCATCGACGCGACGAGACCTGTCGTGGCCAGCACCCAGGACATGTAGAGCAGCACGAACTGGCGCGAACGCACGACGTGCCGCAACTCCGCTACCTGGCCCGCTCGATGGAGTGGTGGCCGACGCGCAAGCCTGGCGCAACCCAGAAGCAGCAGGAACGAGCCTGCGGCGAACAATGCGTAAGCAGTCCGCCAACCATGCGCCTCGATCAGCACCGCGGCCATGGGCGGCATCAATAGTGTTCCACATCCGGTGCCGGCCGCAGCCAGACCCAGGGCAGTCGTGCGATGGCGGATGAACCATCCGCCAACGAGTGCCAAGGTTGGGATGTAGGCGCAGGACGCCCCGACGCCAACGCCGACACCATAGGTCAAATAGCCAACCCACATCCGCGGTGCTGCGGCGGTGAGTGCCAATCCGGCTGCCATGATGATCGCGCCCGCCAAGACGATGCGCCGCGGGCCAAAACGGTCGCTCAACCGGCCTGTGACCGAGCCAAAGAAGTAGAACAACATACCGGTGATCGCGAAAAATGCGGAAGTCGCGGTACGGCTGGTGCGGAACTCCGCCTCCATCGGCGTGAAGAACACGCCGAAGCTGTACATCACGCCGAAAGCCACGAACCCGGCAATGAAGGCGGACAGGGCGGCGAGCCAGCCAGCGAGGGAATCTGGCGTGTCGGCGACGGCACGGTCTTGCGTCATTCTGAAAGCGCGCTTCGCGTAGTCCTGCCCATTTGGCGGCTCGCGTAGCATGCAGCGGCTGCACTGTCCTTCGGTGCGGACCGAAGCATCGACCTGCACGGGTCTCGCAGCGAAACGGCAACCGCGCGCGGCTCGTCAGCACGATGGGGTGTGCGTTCACCCCGACGCGTTGTCGGGCGAGCGGAAGTAGGCGAGCGAGCCCAGCACCAGGCCGGCAGCGAGCGTGCCGAACACCAGGCGGTAGGCAAGATCGGTCGCGCCCCAGGCTTCGACGATATAGCCGGTCAGCGCCGGCAGCACGGTGAGGCCAAGGCACTGCGCCATGTTCACTGTCGTCACGGCGCGGCCGCCGAGACGGTCGCTGAAGAGTGTGCGGCCCTGCGCCACGATCACCGTGCCGAAGGCACACAGGAAGCAGACCGCGACCAGCAGCGCGACCGCGACCGGCAGCGGCGGCTCCGCCAGCACGGACAGCGCCAGCAGCACCGCGGCGGTGAGATACGTGCCGAGGATCACCGCCCTCTTGCGCGAATGCAGCACGCGATCCATCGGGCCGTAGGTAAGGATGCCGAGGGTTTGTGCGACGCCCATCGCCAGCAGCACGTTGCCGCGCTGCACGCCGTCGAGATGGTGGACGTCGAACAGGTAGGGCCCGCCCCAAACGCCCAGCACCGTCAGCATCGTGGCGTAGGCGAAGAAGTGCATCGACAGCAGGGGCAGCAGCCCCTTGGTGCGCCAGACCTGCCACAGGCCGCCGATGACCTTGCCCAATGGCTCCTTGTGGGTGGTCGGCAGGGTCGAGCCGGGCGGCCGGTCACGCACAATCACGTAGAACAGCACGGCGACCACCAGCGTGACGGCCGACAGCCCGAGGAAGCCGTTCCGCCAGCCGACCTGGCTCGCGACCCAGGCCAGCGGCGTGGCGCCGGCCAGTGTGCCGAGATTGGAGGCGGCGAACACCCAGCTGAGCGCAGTCGACAGCTCGCGCGGGGCGAACCAGCGGGCGCAGAGGAACACCACCGACATGAACGAGGCGGCGCAGCCGACGCCGACGATGATGCGGCCGGCGATCAGGTCGGCGGCATCGGCCGCGTGTGCGATCCAGACCGAGCCTATGACGGCGAGCAGGGAGACTGCGGAAACCGTCCGCCGCGCGCCGAAGCGGTCGAACCACAGGCCGACCGGCAGCTGCACGGCGAACAGCGCGAAGAAGAAGGCGCTGCCTGCCCAGCCGATCTGGCGGGCGCTGAGCTGAAGGTCGCGTGCCAGCTCGGGCGCGATCACGGAATTGGAGACGCGGTAGAACTGACTGAGGCAGGTGATGGCGATCAGCAGAGCCATCATCGGCAATTTCGATGCCATTTGGCCGCGTCCGTACCACGGAGCGACCGCATTGTCCTTCGGCGTGGACCGAAGCATCGACCTGCGCCACGATACGATTTGCATGGCCGCCGCTTCCCATCGCCCGTCTCCGATCGCCTGGCTGATCGCGCCCGCCGTGCTGCTGTTCGTGCTGTTCTTCGTGCTGCCGTTCGCCGTGATGGCGATGATGTCGGTCTACTCCGGCAATCCGGTCACCAACCCCAACGCCTATCCGACCACCCGCCACTACGAGCGCTTCATCTTCGATACTGCCGGGATCTTCCACGATGCCTTGTGGGCGACGCTCCGCATCGGCCTGGTGACGACGGTGATCTCGCTGCTGATCGGCTATCCGCTGGCGCACTGGATGGCACGCATGCATTCGCGGCTCGGCCATGCGCTGGCGTTGACGGCAGTGATTGCGCCCTTGCTGACCGGCATCGTCGTGCGGACCTTCGCCTGGATGACCATCCTGCAGGACAAGGGCGTCATCAACACCACGCTCATGTCGTGGGGCGTGATCCACAAGCCCCTGCCGCTGATGTACAACGAGTTCGGCACGGTGGTGGCGCTGGTGCACATCTACGTGCCGTTCATGGTGCTGACCCTGATCGGCGTGATCGGCCGCATCGACGAGCGGTTGGAGCAGGCCGCGCGCAGCCTCGGCGCCGGCCGCATCCGGGCGTTCGTGGAGGTCACCCTGCCGCTCAGCCTGCCCGGCATCCTGGCCGGCTCGCTGCTGGTGTTCGCCCTGTCGATCAGCGCCTACGTCACGCCCTCGCTGATGGGCGGCACCGAGGTGCTGACCCTGCCGATGCTGATCGCCCAGCAGGTCGGGACCAGCTTCAACCCGAATTTCGCCGGGGCCCTGGGCGTGGTCCTGCTGCTGGTATGCCTGGTGATCGTGATCGCCTATAACCGCATCCTCGCCCGCCTGTCGGGCGAGCAGGGCCTGGCATGAGCGCCGCGGCCAACAGGAAGCCGTTCGACGCCGGTCGCGCGGCGTATCTTGCCTTGAACATCGTGCTGCTCGCCTTCCTGCTCGCGCCGATCGCCATCGTCATCGTGTTCGCCCTGAACCCGACGCCGTTCATCTCCTTTCCGCCGGTCGGCGTCAGCCTGCGCTGGTTCGAGAAGTTCTTTGCCAGCAGCGACTTCATGAACGCGCTCTGGCTGTCGCTGTGGGTTGCGGCCTGCGTGCTGGTGCTGTCGGTCGTGATCGGCGGCGCCTGTGCCCTCGCCCTGGCACGCGGCAACCTGCCGGGGCGGACGTTTCTCACGGCGTTCTTCATGTCGCCCCTGATGCTGCCGGCGATCCTGACCGGTCTGGCGCTGTTCCAGTCCTACCTGCTGGCCGGCATCGGCCGGCCGATCTGGGGCCTGATCATGGCGCACACGCTGATCGCCGTGCCGTACGTTCTGCGCACCACGCTCGCCGTCCTGCACAATTTCGATCATCGCATCGAGGAGGCCGCGGCGGCGCTCGGCGCCAGCCCGGCCCGCGTGTTCTTCGAGGTCACCCTGCCGCTGATCCAGCCCGGCGTGTTCGCGGGCGGCGTGTTCGCCTTCATCGTCTCGTTCGACCAGTTCCCGGTGTCGCTGTTCCTGGTGGTGCCGAAGAGCGAAACCTTGCCGGTCGTGCTGTACAACTACATGAAATTCGACCTCGACGGCGCGATCGCCGCCGCGTCGATGGTCTCGATCCTGCTCGCGCTGTCGGTGGTGCTGGCGATGGAGAGGCTGATCGGCCTGAAGGCCTACGTTAAGCTGTAGAAGAGGGAACCAGGAGGGCTTCACATGATTTCACGTCGTTCCATGCTGCGTACCGGAGCAATCGCGGCTGTCGCGACCGTCGGCGCGCCGTCGATCCTTCACGCCCAGACCAAGACGCTCAAGATCACGACTTGGGGCGGCAAGTGGGGCGACATCATGAAGGCGACCGTGCTGCCGGCCTTCGAGAAGGAGTTCAAGTGCACGGTGCAGGCCGACCAGGCCTTCCCCTTCATGCCCAAGCTGCAGGCGAGCCCCAAGAACGACCCGCTCTACGACGTCTTCCACACCAATTCGAACGAGCAGTGGAGCGCGCTGACCGAAGGTCTGGTGATGGCCAAGATCACCGCCAAGGAAGTGCCCAACATCGCCGACGTCTATCCCTACGCGGTGAGCGACAAGATCGTCGGCGTCACGATCTTCACCTCGGCGATCGGCCTGGGTTACCGCACCGACAAGGGCATTCCGGTGCCGAAGTCGTGGAAGGACCTCGCCGATCCCAAGCTCGCCGGCCAGCGCGGCGGCTACCTGATCCCGGTCAACAGCCTCGGCCAGTGCCACCTGATGATGCTGGGCAAGGTCTACGGCAAGGGACTGCAGGACCTCGACGCCGCCTACAAGGCGCTCGAGCAGCTCAAGCCGATCAAGCTGGTCGATTTCACCGGCCAGATGGAAAAGATGCTGCTGAGCGGCGAAGTGTCGGAGGGCGTGATCCACGACTCCGGTGTGCTCCGTTACGAGGGCGCCAACCGCCAGCCGGTCGAGTTCTGCAGCCCGACCGAGGGCGTGATGGCGCTCGAGCAGGTGCTGAACGTGACGCCCGGCTCGAAGGTCAAGGAGCTCGCCTTCTCCTACATCGACTACATGCTGCGGCCGGACGTTCAGAAGCTGCTGGCCGAGGCGGTGTGGTACTCGCCCGCCAACAAGAAGGTGAAGCTGAGCGAGAAGTACGACGCCCGGCTGCTCACCACGCCGGAGAAGGTCGCGACCCTGATCCAGCCCGACTGGAAGTGGTACAACGCCCGCAAGGACGACATCGACGCGCGGGTCACCAGGATCCTGAAGGGCTGAAGCGCTGTCCTCCGCTGCCATCAAACTGGAGAACGTGAGCAAGACGTTCGACGGCAAGGTCGTTGCCGTCGACGGCGTCACGCTCGACATCGCCGCCGGCGAGTTCTTCTCGCTGCTCGGCCCCTCGGGCTGCGGCAAGACCACGAGCCTGCGCATGATCGCCGGCTTCGAGATGCCCGATGCAGGCCGCGTCCATGTCGGCGGGCAGGACATCACCGACGTGCCGGTGCACAGGCGCGACATGGGCATGGTGTTCCAGTCCTATGCGCTGTTTCCGCATCGCACGGTGGTGCAGAACGTGGCCTTCGGCTTGCGCATGCGCGACGTACCCAGGGCCGACATCGACCGCCGCGTGGCCGCCGCGCTGGCGCAGGTCGCGCTCACGGGAATGGAGGATCGTCGCCCCAGCCAGCTCTCCGGTGGCCAGCAGCAGCGTGTGGCGCTCGCGCGCGCCCTGGTGATCGAGCCGCGGGTTCTCCTCTGTGACGAGCCGCTCGGCGCGCTCGATCGCAAGCTGCGCCAGCAGATGCAGTTCGAGCTGAAGGAGCTGCAGCGCCGGCTCGGCGTCACGCTGGTGTTCGTGACGCACGACCAGGAGGAGGCGCTGGCGATGAGCGACCGCATTGCCGTGATGAACCGCGGCCGGGTCGAGCAGGTCGGCGCGCCGACCGAGATCTACGGGCGCCCGCGCACCCGGTTCGTTGCCGACTTCATCGGCGAGATCAATCTCCTCGAGGAGGCCGGCAAGCCGCGGGCGCTGAGGCCCGAGAAGATACAGCTCGTTCCACCGGCGCAGGCGCGCCTGTCCGGAACCGTCGAAACCGCCAACTTCCTGGGTGGCGCGACGCTCTATCGCGTGCAGGCCGGCGGCCGCATCTGGCTCGCCCGCGAAACCCACGCCGGCGAACGCAGCCCCCGCAGCCCGGGAGATCCGGTCGGCCTGGCCTGGAACGACGCCGACATCGTGACGTTGGAGTCCTGAGCTTGGGGGTGTGTCAACACGCCGTGATCGTGCCCCCGGAGTGGCGCGCCCCCAGCGCAAGCGTATGATGATCGGATGCCACGCACTCTCGGAATCATCACCATCGGCCAGGCGCCGCGCGACGATATTGCGGAGTTGTTCGCCGAGCATGTACCGGCTGGCACGAAGGTCGTGTTGCGCGGGGCGCTCGATGGCTTGAGCGACGCGGAGGTCGATGCGCTGAAGCCCGAGAATGGCGGCGACACGCTCTACACCCGGCTCCGCGGCGGGCGGGACGTGAAGATCTCCAAGACGGCGGTGATCGCCCGCTCGCCGCAGGCGATTGCGAAGCTGCGCGCCGACGGCTGCGGCGCCATCGTCTACGCCTGCACCGGCGAATTCCCGCCGATGGAAGGGGACGAGGGCGTGCTGTTCCCCTCGCGGGTGCTGAACGGGCTCGCGGCCGGCCTGCTGCCGCGCGGCCGGCTGGGGCTCCTGATCCCGCTCGCGGAGCAGGCGGAGAAGCTCGGCGCCAAGTGGGCGCGGCCGGGGCTCGAGGTGTTCGCCGAGGCGCTGGCACCCAGCGCCGATGCGCACGAGGCCGATGCGGCGGCGCGCCGGCTCGCGGCCAGGAAGCCCGATCTCGTGGCGATGGACTGCATGAGCTACACGCCCGCGACCAAGGAGCAGGTGAAGCCGGCGCTCGGCGTGCCGGCCCTGCTCGCCATCACCGCCACCGGCCGTGTGCTGCGCGAGATGCTCGAATGATCCGGGCCCAGTGCTGCATCGTGGGCGGCGGGCCCGCGGGCATGATGCTGGGCTTCCTGCTGGCGCGTGCGAGGGTGACGGTCGTGGTGCTCGAGAAGCACGGCGACTTCCTGCGCGACTTCCGCGGCGACACCGTCCATCCCTCGACGCTCACGGTGATGCACGAGCTCGGCCTGCTCGACGAGTTCCTGAAGCTGCCGCATCACAAGCTGTCGCACTTCGCGGGCTTCTTCGGCGACAAGAGGGTGGAGATCGCCGACCTCACGCATCTGCCGGTGCCCGCGCCCTACATCGCCATGATGCCGCAATGGGACTTCCTCGACTTCCTGGCAAGCCATGGCCGCGGCTTGGCCGGCTTCACGCTGCTGATGCGCGCCGAGGCGCAGGGGCTGATCGAGGAAGGCGGCCGGACCGTCGGCGTGCGCGCGGCCGTCGACGGCCGGGACGAGGAGATTCGCGCCGATCTCGTGGTCGGCGCCGACGGCCGCCATTCGACCGTGCGCGAGGCGATGGGCCTCGAGGTGCTCGACATCGGCGCGCCGATGGACGTGCTGTGGTTTCGCCTCAGCCGCAAGCCCGACGAGTCGGGCGAGGTGATGGGCCGCTTCGATGCCGGCAGCGCGCTGGTCACGCTCGACCGCGGCGACTACTGGCAGTGCGCCTATCTCATCCCCAAGGGCGCCGCGGAGCGCGTGCGGGCCGACGGCATCGACAGGCTGCGCGCCACTATTGCCCGGCTGGTGCCGGCATTCGCCGAGCGTCTGCGGGAGCTGCGGACGATGGACGATCTCAAGCTGCTCACGGTCGGTGTCGACCGGCTGGAGAAGTGGTGGAAGCCGGGCGTGCTGTGCATCGGCGATGCTGCACACACCATGTCGCCGGTCGGCGGCGTCGGCATCAACATCGCCATCCAGGATGCGGTGGCCGCCGCGAACATCCTGGCGGCGCCGTTGCGCGAGGGCCGAGTCAGCGACTCCGACCTCGCCGCCGTGCAGGCTCGGCGATTGTTCCCGGCGCGTGCGACCCAGGCGGTCCAGGTGTTCCTGCAGGACCGGATCATCGCGCCGTCGCTGGTCGGCAAAGGACCGCTCGAGGTGCCGTTCGTCGTGCGCCTGATGCAATGGCTGCCGATCCTGCGCCGCCTGACCGGCCGCCTCATTGCGATCGGCGTTCGACCTGAGCACGTCGCGACATAGTGAGGTCGCGATACGAATTCCCAGTGCACGACCAAATGCGTGCGGTCCGGCAGCCATGACGCGCCATCGGAATGGCGCGCCCCAGCTCAACGCGCCGCGCTCACCAGCAAGAACGATGGCCGGCGGTGGTCGATCTTCCACTCGGGATGCGCGGCGATCTCGGCGCGCGTCGGGCCCCATTCCTCGACGCGCCGGACGGTGAAACCGGCATCGATCAGCAGGTTGAGGTAGGTCGCGAGCGTGCGGTGCTGCTTCACCACGCCCTTGGCCAGCCAGTCGCTCGTGCGCGGGCCCTCGTCGAGATAGTCGGGACCGGGCTCGGTGTAGAGCGGATGCTCGGCGGAGAAGACGAACCGGCCATCCGGCACAAGCGCCCGATGCACCGTGGCGAACAGCTCGGCGAGCTTCTCGAGGTAGTGCAGGGTGAGAGAACTGTACGCGAGATCGAACGACGCGGCCGGCAGGTCGAGCGTCTCGAGATCGGCCTGCCGGTAGGCAATGGCGGCATCCGACGCGGTCTCGCGTGCCCGCGCCAGCATGTTGGCCGATACGTCGAGGCCCAGGACCGACGCCGCGCCGGCGTCGCGGGCCCAGCGGCAGAACCAGCCGAAACCGCAACCGAGGTCGACCACCCCCTTGCCCGTGAGCGCAGGCAGCATCGACTGCAGCGTCGGCCATTCCGGTGCGCCGCCGAGGCCGTCGACGGACCGGCGGAGCTGGCTGTAGCCGGCGAAGAAGCCGGCGTCGTCGTAGATGTTCTGCGTCACTTCACGGTAGCGGCGGCCCGTGCCTGGCGAATTGCGAACACCAGCGCCGCGCCCAGATCGGTCAACAGCTTTCCGCCGACCTCGTCGGTGAACTTGCCGTCGGTGAACTTGCTCGGTGCCGCGCCGATCATGACTTCCGGCCGGTTGATCATGCGGCCATCGAGGAACACCATCATCTGGCGCAGGTGATACTGCGAACGCGCGGTGCCCAGCGGGCCACCCGAGGCGCCGAACACGGTCATCGGCTTGCCGGCGAAAGGCTGCGGCGTCATGCGCGACAGCCAGTCGATCGCGTTCTTGAGCACACCGGAGACCGAGTAGTTGTACTCGGGCGAGGCGAACACGACGCCGTCGGCCTCGAGCACCGCCTTCTGCGCCGCCTGCACCTTGTCGGGAAAGCCCTGCGCCTGGACGTCCGCGTTGTAGAGCGGCCAGTCGCCAATTTCGATCGTCGAAAGCGTGGTGCCGGCGGGCAGCCGCTCCGCGAACGCCTGCAAGGCCATGCGGTTGAAGGACGCTTTGCGCAGGCTGCCGCAGAAAGCGACGAGTTTGATGGCTGGTTCGGACATTGCCTTTGCTCCCCTTGGTTTCTGGCGGCTACATAGCAAACCATGGCTCTGCGCGACATCACTCTCGAGGATATCGAATCGCTGGCGGTCGGCGCCTGGGTGCTCGGCACCGGCGGCGGCGGCAGCCCCTACCTCGGTCTCCTCAACATGCGCGCCCTCTACAGGGAGGGATACCGAGTACAGCTCATGGCGCCTGCAGAATTGGCGGACGAGGACTGGGTTGGCGCGGTGTCGAATATGGGGGCGCCGCTGGTTGGTCAGGAGCGCCTGACCGACAGCCGTACGATTGCGCGCGCCGTGGCCCTGATGGAGGAGCATATCGGCGTCCGCTTCCGCGGGATCATGTCGCTGGAGATCGGCGGCGGAAATTCGATCCAGCCGCTCATGGCGGCGGCCCATTTGAAGCGTCCGGTGATCGATTCAGACATGATGGGCCGCGCCTACCCCGAAGCGCAGATGACGTCGGTGGCGGTCGGCGACCTCAAGCCCTGTCCGCTGACGACCGTCGACGTGCGCGGGCTGGAGTCGGTGGTCGAAAGTGTACCGACCTGGAAATGGATGGAGCGGGTGAGCCGCAAGATCTGCGTCGAATACGGCTCGATCGCCTCGACCTGCAAGGCGCCGCGCACCGGCGCCGAGGTGAAGCAGTGGGGCATCCACGGGACGACCACCAAGGCGATCGCGATCGGCGCAGCGGTCCGCGAGGCGCAGCGCCGGCACGAGGACCCGATCGCGGCGATCCTGGCGGTCGAGCCGGGCAAGGTGCTCTATCGCGGCAAGGTGGTCGACGTCGAACGGCGTGCGACCGAAGGCTTCCTGCGTGGCCGCACGCGCTTCGACGGGATCGATCAGTTCAAGGGCGCGGCGATGGAGATCGCCTTCCAGAACGAGTGGATCGTCGCCTGGCTCGACGGCAAGCCGATCGCCATGTCGCCCGACCTGATCTGCGTGCTCGATTCCGTCTCGGGCGAGGCGGTCGGCACGGAGACCATCCGCTACGGCCAGCGCGTGACGGTGATCGCGTTGCCGCCACCGCCGGTGTTCCTGTCGCCCAAGGGCCTGCAGCATGTCGGCCCGCGCGCCTTCGGCTACGACATCGAGTTCAAGAGCGTGTTTGCGTGACGCCGCGCGAGCTCACGATCGACGACATCGAGTCGCTCGCGGTCGGCGCCTGGGTGCTGGGCACGGGCGGCGGCGGCAATCCCTACCTGCCGCTCCTGAACATGCGCGCGCTGTACAAGGAAGGCCATCGCGTGCGGCTGATGCAGGCGGCGGACCTCGCCGATGACGATCTGGTGGCCGGCGCGGGCGGCATGGGCGCGCCGCTGGTCGGCATCGAGCGGATGGGCGATCCGCTCACCCTCACACGGGCCATCCGGGCGATGGAAGCCCACATCAAACGCCGGTTCACGGCCCTGATGAGCGTGGAAATCGGCGGCGGCAACGGCGTGCGGCCGCTCATGGCGGCGGCGCTCATGAAGCTGCCCGTGGTCGACAGCGACCCGATGGGACGCGCTTATCCCGAGGGGCAGATGACCTCGACCGCGATCGGCGGCCTGGCGCCCTGTCCCATCAGCCTGGTCGATGTCCGCGGACTGGAAAGCATCGTGCACAGCACGCCGCACGCCAGGTGGACCGAGCGGGTGGCGCGCAAGATCTGCGTCGAATACGGCTCGACCGCTTCGATGTGCACGCCGCCGCGCACCGGCGCGGAGGTCAAGAAATGGGGCATCCACGGCACCACGACCAAGGCGATCCGGATCGGCGAGGCGGTGCGCCGCGCCCAGCGTCTGCACGAGGATGCGGTGGCGGCGATCCTGGCCGTCGAGCCCGGCGTGCTCCTGTTCAAGGGCAAGGTGATCGATGTGGCGCGACGGGTCACCGAAGGTTACCTGCGCGGCATCCTGCGCATCGATGGCGTCGACGAATTCCGCGGCGTCGCCATGAGCATCAACTTCCAGAACGAGTGGATCGTCGCCTGGCGCGACGAGCAGCCGCTCGCCATGACACCGGACCTGATCTGCGTGCTCGATTCGGTGTCGGGCGAGGCGGTGGGCAGCGAGACGATCCGCTATGGGCAGCGTGTCACGGTGATTGCGCTGCCGCCGCCGGCGGTGTTCCTGACGCCCAAGGGCCTCGAGCATGTCGGCCCGCGCGCCTTCGGGTACGACCTCGACTTCAGGAGTGTGTTTGCGTGAAGCGAGAGCTTTCCCTCGACGACATCGAATCGCTGGCCGTCGGCGCCTGGGTCCTGGGCACCGGGGGTGGCGGCAATCCGTACCTGCCGCTGCTCAACATGCGCCTGCTGTACAAACAGGGGCATCGCGTCCACCTGATCGATTCGAACGAGCTGGCCGACGACGCCCTGGTCGGCACGGTCGCCGGCATGGGGGCGCCGCTGATCGGCCAGGAGCGGCTGAACGACAGCCTGACACTCGCGCGGGCCGTCACGCTGATGGAGCGTCATCTCGGCCGCAAGTTCGATGCGCTGATGAGCATGGAGATCGGCGGCTCCAACGGCATTCGGCCGTTCATGGCGGCGGCGCATCTCGACCTGCCGGTCGTCGACACCGACACGATGGGCCGGGCGTATCCCGAGCTGCAGATGACTTCGGTCGCGGTCGGCGACTTGACCGGCTATCCGGTCAGCCTGGTCGATGTGCGGGGTTTCGAGAGCGTCGTGCACAAGGTGCCGAGCTGGAAATGGGCCGAGCGTGTCGGCCGCAAGATCGTCACCGAATACGGCTCGACCGCCGCGACATGCCAGCCTCCGCGGACCGGCGCCGAGGTCAAGCAGTGGGGCATCCACGGCACGACGACCAAGGCAATCGCGATCGGCACCGCGGTTCGCGAGGCACAGCGCCGGCACGAGGACCCGATCGCGGCGATCCTGTCGGTCGAGCCGGGCAAGCTGCTCTACAAGGGCAAGGTGATCGACGTGGCGCGCCGGACCACCGAAGGCTTCCTGCGCGGCGTCGTGCGGTTCGACGGGCTCGACGAGCACAGGGGCTCGACCTTCTCCATCAACTTCCAGAACGAATGGATCGTCGGCTCGCGCGACGACAAGCCGGTGGTGATGACGCCCGACCTGATCTGCGTTCTCGATACGGTGACCGGCGAGGCGGTCGGCAGCGAGACCATCCGCTACGGCCAGCGCGTGACCGTGATCGCGCTGCCGCCGACCAAGATCTTCCTCACCCCAAAGGGCCTGCAGCATGTCGGCCCGCGGGCATTCGGCTATGACCTCGACTTCAGGAGCGTGTTTTCAGCATGAGACGCATCGGCATCGACGTGGGCGGCACCAACACCGACGCTGTCCTGATCGAAGAAGGCAAGGTGGTGCGCGCCGTCAAGGCGCCGACCAGCGAGGACGTCACGACCGGCATCCTGGACTCGTTGAAGAGCCTCGGCTCGACCGGCGTGCTGCAGGGCAAGAAGATCGACGGCGTGATGATCGGCACCACGCACTTCATCAACGCCGTGGTGCAGCGCCGCCATCTCACCAGGGTCGCGGCGCTTCGGCTCGGCATGCCGGCCTCGGCCTCGTTGCCGCCGTTCTGCGACTGGCCCGAGGGCCTCGCGGCGCTGGTGCGCGGCGGCGTGTGGATGGTCGAGGGCGGCCACGAGTATGACGGCCGCCTGTTCATGCCGCTCGACGAGGCGGCGGTCACCAGGGCCGCCGAGGAGATGAAGGCCGCGGGGCTGAAGTCGGTCGGCATATCGGCGATCTTCTCGCCGCTCGATCCGGGCCACGAGCGCCGCGCCGCCGAGCTGGTGGCCAAGGTCATTCCCGATGCCGTCATCACCTGCTCGTCGGACCTCGGCCGCATCGGCCTGCTCGAGCGCGAGAATGCTGGCCTGCTGAACGCCGCGCTCGCCGACCTCGCGCGCGACACCATCGCCGCGTTCGAGAAGGCGATCGCCGATTCCGGCATCGCCGCGCCGCTGTTCATCACCCAGAACGACGGCACCGTCGCCGAGGCCAGCCAGGCGCGGCGGCTGCCGGTCTACAGTTTCGCCTCCGGCGCCACCAACTCGATGCGCGGCGCGGCCTACCTGTCCGGCCTGAGCGACGCCATGGTGATCGATGTCGGCGGCACCACGACCGACGTCGGTCAACTGAAGCATGGCTTCCCGCGCGAGGCCAACTCGGTGGTCAAGGTCGGCGGCGTGCGCACGCTGTTCCGCATGCCCGACCTGCTGTCGATCGGCCTCGGCGGCGGCAGCCACGTGCAGCTCGCGTCCGAACAGGGGCCGCTGAAGGTCGGGCCGGTGTCGGTCGGCTATCGCCTGCTCAGGGAAGGCATCGCCTTCGGCGGCGAGCAGCTCACCACCACCGACATCGCCATCGCCGCGGGCGTGCTCGAGCTCGGCGACAGGAAGAAGGTCGCCCACCTCGACGCCGCCACCTGCAAGGGCGTGTTCGCCGAGGCCGCCCGCATGGCCGAGGAGGCGATCGACCGCATGAAGACCGAGGCCGGCGACGTGCCGCTGATCGCCGTCGGCGGCGGCGCCTTCCTGATCCCGGAGAAGCTGCCGGGCGTGTCCAGGGTCATCCACGTCGAGCACGGCGATTGCGCCAATGCCGTCGGGGCGGCGATCGCCCAGGTGTCGGGCGAGTGCGACCAGATCTTCAAGGACCTCAGCCGCGCCGAGGCCCTGTCGGCGGCGCAGGGCATCGCCAACGATCGTGCGGTCGCAGCCGGCGCGGCGCGGGCTTCGCTCAACACCATCGAAAGCGAGGACATGCCGCTCGCCTATCTGCCCGGCAACTCGGTGCGGGTGCGGGTGCGGGTGGTGGGCGACGTCGCGGCGGCTTGATTCATCCCTCAAGAGAATGTGTTTTGGCGGATCGGGCCGACTTGGCGACCCTCCTGCGCTGAGAACAACCAGGAGGCGCCCGCCATGAAGATCACCCTGCTCACCGCAGCCGCGTTCCTTGTGCTCACGCCCACCGCGTTCGCCGCGAGCGAGACCTTCACGGCAGACCTCAAGTCTGCGAGCGAAGTGCCGGCCAACACCAGCAAGGGCAGCGGCATGCTCACCGCGACCTACGACACGGCGAGCAAGAAGCTCACCTACACCGCGACCTACAAGGACCTGACCGGCCCCGCGACCATGGCCCATTTCCACGGCCCGGCCGACGCCAAGACCAACGCGCCGCCGGTGGTGCCGGTCAAGGACATGACGCCCGGCACGCTCAAGGGCGAAGCGACCCTGACCGACGCGCAGGCCGCCGATCTCGAGGCCGGCAAGTGGTACTTCAACATCCACACCGCGGCGAACAAGGGCGGCGAGATCCGCGGCCAGGTCATGAAGAAATAGCTGTCTTGCCGGATCGCGGGCGTCTCGCCCGCTCATGAGCCTTGAGGCGGGCGGGACGCCCGCGGTCCGGCAAGAGTCTATTTCTCGCGTCGATAGAGGAAGCAGTTCTCGGCGTGGGGCATCTTGATGCCCTGGTAAAACGTCATGGCGGTCGGCGCCGACAGCAGCAGCGTTGTCGTCGCCGGCCCGCCGGCGGCCTTGCGCGTCTCCTCGATCAGGCGCCTGCCGATGCCCTTGCCCTGGAAGGCGCGGTCCACCGCGAGGTCGGAGAGGTAGCAGCAGAAGCAGAAATCGGTGAGCGAGCGGGCGAAGCCGACCAGCTTGCCGTCCTCGCGCGCGGTGACGAACAGGTTGCTGTGCTTGAGGTAGCGCTCGACCCGGCCGCGATCCTCGATCGGCCGGTTGAGGCCCGACTTCTTCACCACGTCGATGTACTCGTCGGCGCCGAGATAGTCCTCGGTGGCGTAGGCGATCGTCATTGCTTCAACCATCTCCTGAGCGCGGCCGAGACTTCGGCCGGCTTCTCCAGCGGCGACATGTGTCCGCAGGTCTCGATCACGACCAGCTGCGAATGGCTGATGCCGGCCGCCATCTCCTCGGCGCGGATCAGCGGCGTAGCGATGTCCTGCCGGCCGACCAGCACCAGGGTCGGCTGCTTGATCCCGATCAGCAGCGGCCGGCTGTCGGGCCGGTCGATCATCGCGATCTGCTCGCGGCAGAAGCCGTCGGCGCCGACCTCGGCCGCCATCTCGACGATCGGCCGGATGACCGACTGGTCGTCGAGGCGGCTGCGATGGACGATCTGCGGCAGCAGCGAGGGTTGCACGCCGTGGAAGCGGCCGAGCTTGGTCTGCTCGATGAAGCCGCGCCGCCGCGCCGTCGCTTCCGGCGTGTCGGGCGTGGCTTGCGTGTCCATCAGCGCCAGCCGCTCGACCCGCTCGGGCGCCCGCCGCAGGATCTCGAAGGCGACGTAGCCGCCCATCGAGAAGCCGCCGAGCGCGAACCGCTCCGGCGCCAGCTTCAGCGCCGCCTCGGCCATCGCGCCGATCGACGCGTGGTGCCACAGCTCGGGCACCGTCACCTCGGCCACGTCGGCGAGGTCGGCGATCTGGCTATCCCAGAGGCGGCGCGTGTTGAGCAGGCCCGGCAGCAGGAGGAGCGGGATCGGCATCAAACCTGGATCTGGTTCCCCAGCTCGATCGCGCGGTTGGGCGGGATGCGGAAGAAGGCCTTGGTCGCCGAGGCGCTGTGCGACAGCGAGATGAAGAAGTCGCGCCGCCACTTGCCGAGCTTGGATCGGCTGGTCGGCACGAGCGTCTCGCGGCCGAGGAAGAAGCTGGTCTCCATCTCGTCATAGGCGATGCCATGCGGCCGGCAGGCGCGCAAGGCCGCCGGCACGTCGGGCTGCTCCATGAAGCCGTAGCGGGCGATCACCGAGTAGAATCCCTTGCCCAGCCGCTCGACCGTCACGCGCTTGGCCTCGGGCACGCGCGGCACGTCCATGGTGTCGACCTGCAGCACGATGATCCGCTCGTGCAGGATCTTGTTGTGCTTGAGGTTGTGCAGGAAGGCGGGCGGGGTCGAGGAGGCGTCGGCGGTCAGGAACACCGCGGTGCCGGCGACCCGGTCGGGCGCGCGCTCCATGCGCTCGAGGAACTTGGTGAGCGGCAGCGCCCCCTCGGCCAGGTCGGCGCTGACCAGCTCCCGGCCGCGCCGCCAGGTGGTGATGGTGAAGAACACCAGCCCCGCGACCAGCAGCGGCAGCCAGCCGCCCTCGGGGATCTTGAGCGCGTTGGCGAGGAAGAAGGCGGCGTCGGGGATCGCGAGGAGCCCGAAGACCGCGACGGCGAGCGGCCACTTCCACTTCCACACCAGGATGGCCACGGCCAGCGCGAGCGCGGCGTCGACCAGCATCGCGCCAGTCACCGCGAGGCCGTACGCGCCGGCGAGGCGATCGGACGAGCCGAAGCCCACCACCAGCGCGATGATGGCGGCCATCAGGAGCCAGTTCACGCGCGGCACGTAGATCTGACCGATCTCGGTCTCCGAGGTGTGCTGGATCTCCATGCGCGGCAGGTAGCCGAGCTGGATCGCCTGGCGGGTCAGCGAGAACACGCCGGAGATCACCGCCTGCGAGGCGATGACCGCCGCCAGCGTCGAGAGGATGACCAGCGCCAGCGTCATCTCCTTCGGCACCAGCGCGAAGAAGACCTGCTTCACCACCCCGGGATCCTCGAGGATCAGCGCGCCCTGGCCGAAATAGTTCAGCACCAGGCCGGGCAGCACGACGCACAGCCAGGCGAGCCGGATCGGCTTGCGGCCGAAGTGGCCCATGTCGGCGTAGAGCGCCTCGGCGCCGGTGACCGCCAGCACGATCGAGCCGAACGCCCAGAAGATCGCGATGCCGCGGTCGGCGATCAGCCTGATGCCGTATATCGGATTGAGCGCCAGCAGCACCTGCGGATACTTGGCGATCTGCCAGGCGCCGAGCACGCCCAGCACCACGAACCACAGCAGCATGACCGGTCCGAACAGCCGGCCGACGTCATGGGTGCCGCGCGACTGCAGGACGAACAGTCCGACCAGGATGGCCAGGGACATCGGCACGACATACTGCGATAGTCCGTGCGCCACCGAGTCGAGGCCCTCGACGGCCGACATCACCGTCATCGCCGGCGTGATGATGGCGTCGCCGTAGAACAGGGCGAGACCGACCACGGCAAACAGCGTGATCCAGCGCCGGATCTTGCGGCCGCGGCCGTTGAGACCCTGGGTGGCCAGCGTCGCCAGCGCCAGCACGCCGCCCTCGCCCTTGTTGTCGGCGCGCATGATCAGGGTGACGTACTTGACGGTCACGGTGAGGGTGATCGCCCAGAACAGGATCGACAGCACCCCCAGCACGTGGCGCGGGGTCGGCGTCATGCCCGAGCCGTGGGTGAAGCTCTCGCGCAGCGTATAGAGCGGGCTGGTGCCGATGTCGCCGAACACCACGCCGAGCGCACCCACCACCATGGCCGCGGCAGCAGCCTTGGCGGGCGATGGGCCCGCAGTACCGCCAGGGGACGATGTCACGGCAGGAGAGGGCGACGGACGGGGGTCGTCAGGGGCCATAGGTGAAACGCCGCCCGGAGGGGGCGGCGGGGCGACGGTTTGCGCCCGCCCCTCGGGGCTGTCAACGCGCCAATCGCAGGGCTGTTGCGACGAAAGCGCTTGACTTGCACGCGGCCTGCGCGCGGGTTGGCGGGCATGACCGCCTATCCGGACGTCGGCGATCCGAGGCTTTACCGCGACGACACCTGGCGGCCGCACTTCGCGCGGCTGCGGTCCGAGGACCCGGTCCACTACCATCCGGAAAGCCCCTACGGCGCCTACTGGTCGGTGACCCGCCACGCCGACATCCTGGCGGTCGAGCTCGACCCCGCGACCTACTCGTCGGCCTCGGAGTGGGGCGGCATCCAGTTGATCGACCAGCCGCAGGGCGAGGAGCTGCCCAACTTCATCCGCATGGACCCGCCGCGCCACACCGCCCAGCGCAAGACGGTGGCGCCGATCGTCGCGCCGACCAATCTCGCGAACCTGACCGCGACCATCGAGCAGCGCACCGTGACCCTGCTCGACGGCCTGCCGCGCAACCAAACCTTCGACTGGGTCGACCTGGTCTCGACCGAGCTCACCGCCATGATGCTGGCGACGCTGTTCGACTTCCCGTTTTCGGAGCGGCGCAAGCTCTCCTATTGGTCCGACGTCGCGATCGCCAACGTCGACGACGAGGACGCGGTGGTGAAGAGCAACGCCGAGCGCCTGGCCGAGCTCAGGACCATGGCGGCCACCATGGCCGAGCTGTGGCGGGAGCGCGCCGCGCAGCCGCCCAAGTTCGACCTGATCTCGATGATGGCGCATTCCGACGCCACCCGCGACATGCCGACCAACGAGTTCATCGGCAACTTCGCCCTGCTGCTGGTCGGCGGCAACGACACCACGCGCAACACCATGAGCGGCAGCCTGCTGGCGTTTGCCGAATATCCCGAGGAGCGCGAGAAGCTCGAGGCCAATCCGTCGCTGCTGCCCTCGGCGGTGAGCGAGATGATCCGCTGGCAGACCCCGGTGATCCACATGCGCCGCACCGCCACGCGCGACACCGAGCTTGCCGGCAAGACCATCAGGCGCGGCGACAAGGTGGTCATGTGGTACGTTTCGGGCAATCGCGACGAGAGCGTGCACGCGGAGCCCGATGCGCTTCGCATCGAGCGGCCGAAGGTGCGCCAGCACCTGTCGTTCGGCGCCGGAATCCATCGCTGCGTCGGCGACCGGCTGGCCGAGCTGCAGCTTCAGGTGCTGTGGCGCGAGATGCTGAAGCGCAACCTGCGGCCCGAGATCGTCGGCGAGCCGGTGCGCCACTACTCCAACTTCCTGCGCGGCATCCGCGCGCTGCCGGTGATCCTCCGCGCGTGACGCTGGGAGCCGCGCTCCCAGCGAACCAACTGCCGCGGACTGCCACTGGGTGTGGCAGGCCCTCGATGCCGATGGCATCGGGCTTTTCCGCCGGTCCTGCCACTCTGCCCGCACCCCCGGGGAGGGGGTGGCGCGGACAGCCCCCATCGTCGTCGGCGCGCCGGCGTGCTCCTTTCCGAAAAAGTTCCTGGTGCATCTCAAAACGCTTGCGGTCCATTTGTTTGTTAATTAACATACATCGATGGAAAACCCAAGCCTTTTGAGCATCCGTCCGGCCTCCGCGCTTCTGGAGACCGTCGGCGCGCCGCAGCCCTTCATCCTCGAGCCGCTCCTGGCGCCCGGCATCGCCGCGCTGATCTACGGGCCGGCCGGGGCCGGCAAGAGCTTCCTGGCGCTCGGGCTCGCCCTGGCGGCGGCGGGCGGCGGAAGCTTCCTCGGCTGGACCGCGCGCCGGTCGCACAACGTGCTCTACCTCGACGGCGAGATGAGTCGGCAGGCGGTGGCCGGCCGGCTGCGCCTGTTCGGTTCGCCGCCGCCGTCCCTCAGGATGTGGCTGGCGGCCGAGCACGAGGGACCGCGGCTCGACCTGTCGACCCTCGATGGGCTGCTCTGGCTGACCAGGAGCTGGGGCGACGTCGACCTGGTGATCATCGACAGCCTGTCCAGCTTGGCCGGCGGTGTCCTGCAGCAGGACACCGAACGCTGGCACGAGATGCGCTACTTCCTCGATCTGCAGCAGCGGTCCCGGCGAGCGGTCGTGATGGTCCACCATGCCAACCGCGACGGCGCGATGCGCGGCATCAGCCGGCGCGCCGACGCGATGGACGTCATCATGGCGCTGCGCCGCCCGCGCGACTGGCAATCGACCGACGGTGCCCGCTTCGAGCTTCGCCTGGAGAAGACGCGCCACCGGTCGGGAGCCGGGCTCGTTCCGATCGAGGCTCAGCTCTGCACCGGACCCGACGGCCGCGCGCAGTGGCACTGGCACAGCGGAGGGAGTGCCGCGCTGCGCCGGGCACTTCCGCTCCTGCAGCAGGGCATGAGCGCCGAAGCCGTCGGCAAGGCGATCGGCGTTTCGGCCCGCACGGCTTACCGGCTTCAGCGCCGAGCGCGCGAGCTGGGACGGGTCCTCAGAACATCTGGCTATGGATCAAAAGGTTAGGACTTCGAATCTTTTCGGCGCGTTTATTCTTCAAGCACTTAGCTGGGCCAACTCGATTCGCGGCGACCCGAGAACGGCGGGGCGGGACGCTGCGCGAACAGGGCTTTGCGCCCCATCTTCGGGATTGGATTGCCGAAAACTAGGCGAAATATTCCGAATGATAGGCCCGTACCTTTGTGCAGGTGCAGGGCTTTCCTCAGCGCCGAGTTCGTTCCTATCGAGATGCAGCTCGCAGCGCGAGCGACCCTGTTGCCATCGGCCATGGCGTGGAGCCGACCCGTCGGCTGCTGCCACGGCCTGTACCGGCGGCTCGCTACGGCGACGTCACCTGGCAGGAGACCTTGTCGACGAAGTAGTTGATCCTTGGCCCCATGACGGCGAAGCCGGCGCGAACGCTCGGCCCGATCTGGGACACCGTAACCCGCGTGGCGGATAC